>CANQOY010000007.1 GCA_947625605.1 uncultured Clostridia bacterium
TTTTAATAGAACGAACGGCGCCCTTTCGGGGGCGCTGTTTTCTCAAATTGAGGGCAAAGAAATTCGCGAGGGGTTAAGTAAAACATCCCAAAGCATTGTCGCCCGTGAACGGGTCTTTGTCCTTGCCCACCCCCTCACCGCCTACGGCGGAGCTCCCCCTAAAAGGTGCGCCAAGAAGCGAAACCGCTCCTCACGTAAACAAGGGCAACCTAAACCACGCGACGACCGCGTGGTTTTCTTTTACAACAATCAAGCGGCGCCCAAAGGTGTCGCTTTCCGATCCTGTATGAAATCCGCGTGAAGATCCCTATTTCTCGGACGCATCCTTTCGATACTTCAAATAGGTCTCGCGGAGGCCTTCGCTCACCGTGTAGAGCGGGCGGTATCCGAGCGATTTGAGCTTTTCAAAATTCAAGACGGCATAGTCGGCCGTGGAGACGCCGCGGTTCTTTGCGGGATCGAGATCAATGACGACCTCCTTCCCCGCGAAAGACGCGATGAGCCTTGCATAGTCTCCGAGCGTGAGCCCTTCGTCCTCTTCCGCGACGTTGTACGCCTCCCCACTCGCGCCTTTCAGGAGAACGGTGTAGAGCGCGGCGACCGCGTCGGCCACATAGCAATAGGAAAAGACCTGCTTTCCCTCGCTGCGGAGCACGATATCCTCCCCCGCGACCGCCTTGGCGAGAAACTGCGCGAGCGCCTTGGTATCCGCCTTTTCGTCGTACCCGAAGCAGCGCGACAGCCGCGCGATGACGCAATCCACGCCATGCTGCATGCGGTAGGATTGGCAGAGGCTCTCCGAGAGGCGCTTGGATTCGTTATACCCCGCGCGCGCGGTGTTGCAATCGAGCTTTCCGCAGAAGTCCTCCGCCATCGGCGTGCCGTCTCCCTGGCCGTAGATCTCCACGCTGGAAGCGAGCAAAAACCGCTCGCTATGGTACTTCCGCGCGACCTCCAAAAGGTGATAGCAGCCGAAAATGTTGGTCGCGATCGTCCCGACGGGATCCTCGCTGTACTGTTTGGGATGGGTATTGGAGGCGAGGTGCACAACAAAGTCCGGGCGAACGTCGAGTTCGAGCGGACGGGTAATGTCGTGCGAGCGGTAGGTGATCCCCTCCTCGTTGGGCCTCGGACGGCGGGAAACGCTCACGATGCGGATGCCGTCCCCCATCTCATTGCGGCAGCGGGCAACGTCGATCAGGCATCTGCCGATCAGGCCCGTTCCGCCGCTGATGAGGATACATTTGCCCCGCAGCTTCTCCCACGGGAGATCGAGCGCGGCGATGCGCCGCGACTCCGTTCGGTAGGCGTCCTTCATTTGAGCACCGTATCCTTTTTGGCGGTGACATACGCCTTGAAGATAAGAAAATCGTCCCTCGTCGTAAGTTTGATGTTCTTATCCGACCCCTTTGCGAAGTAAAGCGTCTCGCCGAGATCGCACATCATGGTATTGACGTATGAGGAGCCCGAGATGCCGATCCCCTCCCGAAACGCCCGTTCGTACGCCCGACACAGCTTGCCGAGCGGATAGGCTTGCGGCGTGGAGACGCGGCGGATGGTATCCCGCGGGATATACCGCTCCGTGGTGCTCTCGTCTCTCTTTACGAAGATCTGCTCGTTGTAGGGCATGGAGGTGACCGCGTTGCCGAAGCGGCGGCATGTCTCTATGACGTCGTCGAGGACTTCCTCATCGACCAGCGGGCGGATCCCGTCGTGAATGACGACGGTCGTATCCTCGGGATAGGCTTCGCGGATCGCGGCGACGCCCTTGGAGATGGATTCCTGTGCCGTTGCGCCGCCGCTGACGACGCGTTCGAGCTTGGTGATCCCGAACTGCCGCGCAAAGGCCATCAAGACGTCGTGCCAACCATCGATACAGACGACGTAGATGCCGTCGATATTCTCGTTCTTCTGGAAATTCTCCAACGTATAGATGATGACGGGCTTATCGAGAACAGTCAAAAACTGTTTGGGGATATCCTGCCCCATGCGATGGCCCGAACCACCCGCAAGAATGAGCGCTATATTCATCATTTCCTCCCGATCAGTCCGGCGTATCGTTCCTGTAAACTCTGTAACTATGCGGATTTTTCCGCTTGCTCTCGGGGGGCGGCGTCATGTAATCCCCGTATCGCGTGGTGAGCATGCTGTCCCATTCCGAGATCGCCATGAAGAGATGCCCGTCGATCTCCAACTCGCAGAAACTGTCGTAATACGACGTGGGAACGGCGTCGCGCGTCAGTCCCCAATTTCTGCAATCGCACATTTTGCTCTCCTCAAAGGGATATTTCATGCAAAAGGCGTTGAGTTTGCGGATGGCGCGGGCGTTGCCGTAGCAGATGAAGATGAGATAGAACCAGAACATGGGAACGCGCAGCAGGTAGCACCACCAGCTGTCGATGACGTACCACTTGTTCATGTCGATGGTGAAATCCCAGAGGAGCACCTTCCTGTGCATGGCCTTCAACTTCTTCTCGGGGAGGTCGGGCACGCCGTCGATGGGGAAAATGTCGATATAGAGGAACGGGACCTCGATATGCGAACGGCTCTTGATGGAAAAACGGTCGTCCATCAGCTTCATGAAGGGATAGAGCGCCTTCTTCCCCCTGTCCTCCGCGAGGACAAAGTGGTCGTGAAAAACGATCTCCCCGCTCTTTACGAGCGCGTAGAACTTCTCGTAATCGGGGCGGGGCATGGAGACGTCCACATCGTCGTCCCACGGGATAAAACTCTTGTGCCGCGCGGCGCCGAGCAGCGTGCCGTAGGCAAGGGTATAGCGGAGACCGTGCGCACGGCATACCCTGTCGAACTCGACGAGGATGCCGAGCAATGCCGCATGGATCTCCTCCATGTTCATGTATTCGGGTTTCTTTTTCATAAGCTGTATGCGGGCCCTGCCGCATGTGCGGCGGGCCTATTTCTCACTTCCGCTTGCCGAGCATCCTCTTCACAAAGGGAGGAAGCCCCTTTCCGCCGGGCTCGTCGCTCCCGTCATGCGCGTCGGGTGCGGGCGCATCCTTTGCGATGTCGGGGTTCTCCTGCGGCGGGACATACGGATCGTTGAAGCGGGGACGGTAGGCCGCGTCCGGGCGGTCCTTTCCGTAGAGCAGGGCGGGCGCGTTCTTCTCGTTGGCGGGAAGATCGGGCCTCGCGGGCTGCGGCGGAGTCTGGGGCTGCGGACGGGAATACTGCATGAACTGCGCCTGCCGCGCGTTGAGCTCGGAGAGGACCTCCTCGGCGGAAGGGAATCCCGTTGCAATGACGGTGACCTCCACTTCGTCGCGGATGCCCGGGTCGATACAGGCGCCCACGATGATCATGGCGTTGAAATCCACCACGCCGTGGACGAGGCTGGCAGCCGTTTTCACCTCGTCGAGCGTGAGGTCGGGCCCGCCGACAACGTTGATGATGACGCCCATCGCGCCCTCGATCGTCGTTTCGAGCAGAGGGCTGTTGACGGCGAGGCGGACGGCTTCCACAATGCGGTTGTCCCCCTTTGCGACGCCGACGCCCATATGCGCGAGGCCCTTATCTTTGAGCACGGTCTTGACGTCCGCAAAGTCGAGATTGATGAGCGCGGGCGTGACGATGAGGTCCGCGATCCCGCGGATCCCCTGTTTGAGGACGTCGTCCGCCACGGCAAAGGCCTCCGTGAGGGCGGTGTTCTTGTTGATGACGTCGTTGATGCGCTCGTTGGGGATGATGACGAGGGTATCGACATACTTCCTCAGATTGTCGATCCCCTTCATGGCATTCTCCATCCTGCGCCTGCCCTCGAAATCGAACGGCTCGGTGACGACGGCCACGGTGAGGATCTTGCGGTCCTTTGCGATCTTGGCGATGACGGGCGCGGCGCCCGTTCCCGTGCCGCCCCCCATCCCTGCGGTGATGAAGAGCAGATCCGTCCCCTCGATGGCGCGCGTCAAAGCGTCCTTGCTCTCCTCCGCGGCCTCGCGGCCCACTTCGGGATCCGCGCCCGCGCCGAGCCCCTTCGTGCGCTGCACGCCGATCTGGATCTTCACGGGAGCTTTGTTGCAGAGCAGGATCTGCGCGTCCGTATTGACGGCAATGTATTCGGCGCTCGTGATGTTGGCGTCGATCATGCGGTTGACGGCGTTGTTTCCCGCGCCTCCCACACCGATGACTCTGATCTTGGGGATGCCGCTGGATACGATCTCGCCGTTGTTCTCGGGCGCGTCGTCCGGCCCGTAGGGGGAATTCTCGTAAAACATATCTTAACCTCCGAATCCGTTAAAAATGCGATGAAGAAATCCGTTTGCGCGGTTTTCTTCGTATGCCATGTCGATGAGCGCGATGCGCGAACTCATGGAAGGCTTGTTGTAGTAAGGAAGATCGGGCGAGAGCAGCTCGCAGATGCGGCTCACCCGCCTTGAAACGTGTTCGAGAGCCCCGCGGATCTCGGCGATGCCCTCCCCCGTGACATAGAGGGGCTTGTATTCGAGTTCTCTGCCCGTACACTCTTCGAGGAAGGCGCCCGCCTGTTCGCAGAGCACGTCCAGCCCCTGCTTGACGAGATCGGAGAGCTTGTCTGCGTCGATCTCGTACGTCTCATCCCGAAAGGAAAATTCCCGCTTTCCCCCGCCCCTCTGGTAGAGGTTGACGCGGTCGAGCAGCGCGCCCGCGGCGTCGAAGGGAAGGCCGAACTCCTCCATGATGAGCGCGGCGATCTGCCCGCGCCCCGCCCAGAAAGTGCGCTGGGAGAGGACGCCGTTCCCCAATATGACGCAGACCGTCGAGGAGAGGTAGCCCGCGTCGAGAAAGAGGCTGTACTCGTCGCGCGTCTCGCTCGGAATGAGGTACGCCGCCATGGCGAGATCGGTGGGAAGAAAGCGCAGTTCGATCTTCATGCCCTCGAAGATGCGCTCCACCGTCTCGGCAAAATAGTCGGTACAGTAGAAGTACGAGATCAGCGCGCTCAGAGAGGTGGATTTCAGGCCGATGGGATCGACGACCCTGCGGTTATCCGCCGTGACGTAGATCATGCTCGTCGCATGGATGGCGCGCAGGCCCTCATGCTCTTCCCGTCCTCCCGCAAAGAGCGCGTCCACTTCCTTTCTCCCGATGCGGATCTTCTTCGGGAACCCCGCAAACTGTTCCTTGGGAAAGACGGCGCAAAATTCCCCCGGCACGCCGACGTAGATCTTTTTCAGGCGTTCGTTGCAAATTTTTTCGACGGCGGTCACTGCGGAAAAGATCGCCTCGCCCAGCTTGCCGACATCGTAAAAGGCGCCGTTCTCGTACCCGTCGTACGGGACCGTTTTGCTCGCTTTGAATACGATGGTGTTGTTGACCCCCCGCTCTCCGACGACGACCGTGACCTCGAACGATCGGATATCCAGCACCGCTACGCTTTTGCTTCCCATATCACTCCTCTTGCGTGGCTCGCATGCGCGTGTATGTATATAATATTGTAACAGAATCGGGGCACCATGTCAAGGGGTTGGCCGAACATTTTGCAAGAATCGGGTGAAAAAACCGCCCATTTCTCCGCGCGCTTGAACGCGGACGGGCGGCAGGGTGTACAAAAGGGAAGGGATCGCTCCCTTCCCCGTCCTATGCTTGGTGCGTTTTGCGCGATCGCCCGCTCAATCCAGTCTTGCGTCGCGGGAGTAGTCCGCCGAGACTTCCCCCTCCTCGCGGCCGTCCACCACGGTGATGAACCCAAAGACGCGCGCTTCGTCCCCGAGGGAGAGGTAGCGCACGATGGCGGCCTCCGCCTTCAACGCGGGGAGAAGGGCGGGATTGCCGAGGTCGATGACGACGCCCTCCCGCATGCGGAAGCGCAGGAAGTCGTTCCGCTCGTCCGACGTATTTCCGATGAGCGAGACGGAGACGACGTTCGCGCGGAATTCCCCGAGCGCGGAGGCAAACGCCCGCGCGATCTCCAAGAGCTCCGCGAAGTATTTCCCCTGCACCGTGCCGCCCTCCCGCGTGAGGGAGAGGCCTTCGAGCAGGATGTTTTCGCCCGCGAGACGGTTCCCGTTGTCCTCCCGCGCTTCGAGGAATTCCCCCTCCTCGTCGAGAACGGCGTACATGCCGTCCTCTTGCAGGTAGGAGAAGGTCTCCTTTCTCTCCGCGACGGAGACGTAGACCGTGGAGGGATAGCGTTTTTCCGCCCGTTCGACGCGGAAATGCGGATACTTGGTCACTGCTTCGGCGACGTCATCCAAGTCGAGAAAGGTCGTGCTCTTCCCAACGAAGGCGTCCAGCTCCGTCCGAAGGCGGCGCGCGTCCTCGTCTCCCGCGGGGGAGCATGTGGAAAATTCGGCCTGCACATGCGTCACCGTAAAGACGGCGTTGAGGCCCGCGCCCACCGCCGCGGCGAGCAGCAGAAAGGCGACGGCCGTCGCAAGAATGGCTCTCGTTCGCGTTTTCATAGGTATCTCCCATGGGGGTCAGACGCGCACGCGCCTGATCTGCGCCCCCAAACTTTTGAGTTTTCCCTCCATATCCGCATAGCCGCGGTCGATATGCGCGAGGTCGAGCACTTCGCTCGTCCCCTCCGCGCCGAGCGCCGCCAGAACGAGCGCGGCTCCCCCTCTCAGATCTCCGCAGGAGACCGCCGCGCCGTGCAGCCTTCCCACGCCGCGCACGAAGGCGCTCCGCCCGTTGACCTCGATGTCCGCGCCCATCTTTTTGAGCTCGGGCACGTACTTGAAGCGCGTCTCGAAGAGGTTTTCCACAATGAGCGCGCACCCTTCGGCCATGCTGTTGAGCGCGGCCGTCTGCGCCTGCAAGTCCGTAGGAAAGCCCGGAAAGGGCCTCGTCTCGATCCTGCGGTTGCATTTCAGGCGGCGATCGCTTGCAATTCTTATTTTATCATTTTTCACATGGATTTTGCAACCGTTTTCGCGCAATTTATGTAAAAGTAATCCGAGGCTGTCTGCATTGACGCCCTCCACCTCCACCTCGCCGCCGCAGACGGCGCATCCGATGAGGTACGTCCCCGCCTCGATCCTGTCCTTGATGGGCAGATAGTCGCAGCCGTTGAGCTTTGTGACGCC
Organism: uncultured Clostridia bacterium; assembly: GCA_947625605.1. Taxonomy (GTDB): domain Bacteria; phylum Bacillota; class Clostridia; order Christensenellales; family Borkfalkiaceae; genus Gallimonas. The sequence continues at coordinate 7,026 of CANQOY010000007.1, forward strand.
CTCGATGACGACCGTGTCCGTGCCCGCGCCCGCGATCTTCGCCCCCATCGCGTTGAGGAAGTTTTGCAGATCCACGATCTCCGGCTCCTTCGCCGCGCCTTCGAGCACCGTCCTGCCCTCCGCCATGACGGCGGCGAGCAGAATGTTCTCCGTCGCGCCGACGCTGGGGAAATCGAGCACGAGATCGGCCCCTTTGAGCCGCTTGCACGAGCAGAGGATGTAGCCCTCCCGCTCTTCGATCTCCACGCCGAGCCGTTTGAGCGCGTTGAGGTGGAGGTCGATGGGACGCAGCCCGATGTCGCAGCCGCCCGGGTACGCGCAGACCGCCCGTCCGAAGCGGGTGAGCAGGGAGCCGAGCATGAATACGGAAGAGCGCAGCTCCTTGGTGAGCGCGGAGGAGATCCTGTGATCGCAGGCATTGGCGCTGTCGATCGTCACGTCCCCTCCCTCGAACCGCACCTCCGCGCCGAGTTCCCGCAAGATCTGCGCCATGCAGGCAACGTCGGAGATCGGCGGCGTCTCGCGGATCGTCACCCGCTGTTCCGTCAAAATGGAAGCGGCGAGAAGCGGCAATACGGAATTTTTCGCGGACTGCGCGCGAATGCTTCCGAAGAGCCGCCTCCCACCGTCTATTACAAATTTATCCATAGGTCTCTCCTCTTGTATATCGGAAAACACGGAAAAACCCGAAACGTTCGGGTCCCGCGATTTCTACTTTGTAGTATATCCTATGAATTTTCTCCCCTCGTTGTGTCTCGAAACGGCGTACACGATCCCCATGCCCGCCATGGTCACCACGAGCGAGGTGTTGCCCGCGGAGATGAGCGGAAGCGGCAGGCCCGTCGGGGGGATACAGCCGCTCACGACGAGCGCGTTGAGGCAGGACTGCACCGCAAAGGCGAGCGTGATGCCCGAAACGAGCATGTAGCCGTAGAAGTCCTCGCAGGCGTTGGCGATGCGGAAACCGCGGTAGATGACAAAGCCGATGACGAGGAACAGAAGCAGCACGCCGACGAATCCCGTCTCCTCCGCGATGACGGAGAGGATGAAGTCGCTCTCCGAGAACGGAAGAAAGCGGTATTTCTGCCTCGAATGAAAGAGCCCCACGCCGAAGAAATTTCCGTTGCCGAGGGCATAGAGGGATTGGATGAGCTGATAGCCCTCCTCTCTGGGAGAGGCCCACGGATCGACGAACGCGGAGAGCCTCTGCAAGCGGTACGGCTCGGCGAGGATGAGCACGGGCACCAAAACGAGGGCGGGGATGCAGATCCCCGCGAGCGCCTTCGGGGAGAGCCCGCCGAGAAAGATCATGCCGATCATGATAGCCCCCACGCACATGGTGACCGACATGTTGGGCTCCAACATGATGAGCACGCAGACGGCGAGTCCCGCGCCGAGCACGGGAAGCGCCCCTTTCAACGTGCGCATGCGGGCGGGATCCTTGGCAAAATAGCCCGCCGCAAACAGAATGAAGCCGTACTTTGCGATCTCGGAAGGCTGGATCGTGAACCCGCCGAACCCGATCCACCGCGTCGCGCCGTAGTTGCTCTTTCCGACCCCCGGCACAAAGACGAGCGCAAGCAGGACGAGGGAGAGGATGAGCGCGGGAAGGCCCATCTTTTTGAGTTTTCGGTAATCGAAGAAGGCGATCCCCACGATGGCGGCGAGGCCGATCGCAAAGCCGATGAGTTGCTTCTTGAAAAAGTACATGCCGTCGCCGTACTGCACCTCGGCGTTGTAGCAGCTCGCGGAGTACACGGAGAGCACGCCGTAGGCCGCCAGCAGAATGACGGCGGCAAGGAAGAGCAGATCGCCCTTGCCCGCCCTTTTCCCCGCCGAAAGCGCGGAAGCGAGCGGCCTTCCCCTCCCCTCCCGTCCGGGAGCGGGGAGGGGTGCGCGCGCGGCCCTATTCGATCGCAACGATCTCATGCGTCTCTTCTTCATCCTCCTCTGCGGGAACGGGTTCGCGGCGGCAGCGCTCGGATTCCTCCCTCAGGATCGAGAGCATCTCGACGAACCGATCCCCGCGCTCCTCGAAGCTCCTGAATGCGTCGAAACTTGCAGACGCGGGCGAAAGGAGTACGTTCTGCCCCCGCTTCGCCGTGAGATAGGCCACACGGACCGCAAGGTCAAAGGGGCGGCACAGCGTGACCGCGGTAAATCCCCGTTTCAGGGCGGCGTTGAGGATGCGGAAGGCGTTCTCCCCGTAGATGACCGCATGCACCACGCCGGAATTTTTTACGGCGTCGAAGAGCGGCTCATACGAATAGCCCTTATCCTTGCCGCCGAGAAGGAGCACGCTCTCCCCTTTCACGCTGCCGATCGCCTGCACGGCGGAATCCACATTGGTCGCCTTGGAGTCGTCGAGAAAGGTGACGCCGTTCAGGGTGCCGACGTTTTGGAGGCGGTGCTTGACGCCGCGGAAATTCCGCAAAGCGGAGGCGATCGCCTCGTCGGGGACCCCGAAGAGTTTGGCCGCGCAGAGTGCTGCGAGCGCATTCATGCGGTTGTGGTTCCCCTCCACGGCAAGTTCCTGTTCCGGGCAGACGCGCTCCCCCTGATAGCAGAAATATCCGTCCGAGAGGTATCCGCCCGCCACGCGCTCACGGAGGGAAAACCAGATCACCTTGGCGCGCGTCTTTTCCGCAAAGCCGCGGACGATGGGATCGTCGTAATTGAGCACGGCGTATTCGCTCTCCGCGCTGTTTTTGAGAATGCGCGATTTGAGATAGATGTAGTTATCCAGCGTATAGTGGCGGTTGAGATGATCTTCCGTCACGTTGAGGACGACGGCGACGTGCGGCCGCAGGGAATAGAGCGTTTCGAGCTGAAAGGAGGAGATCTCGGCGACGGCGACGCCGTCCTCCCCGAGTTCCTCCAAACAGGACGTGAGCGGCCGCCCCACGTTGCCGCAGGCGATCGCCCGCTTGCCCGCAGCCTTGAACATGCCTTCGAGCATGCTCACCGTCGTCGTCTTTCCGTTTGTCCCCGTGACCGCCGCGACGGGACACCGCACGGCGAGCGCGCCCAGCTCGCATTCGCCGATGATGCGCTTTCCCGCCCGCTTGAAAGAGATGGGAAGCGGATGATCGACGGGAATGCCCGGGCTCAATACGAGCACGTCGCACTTTTCCGTCTTTTCGTCGAGTTCGCTCTTCGGAACGCTCTTGCAGCCGATCGCCTCCAACCTGCTCTGCGCGGACCGCACGGCTTCGTCGTCAAGGTCGTCATAGAGATAGACTTGCGCTCCCTTGGAGATGAGATACTCCGCCGCCGAAATGCCCGAGCGGGAAAGCCCCGCCACAAGAAAGGTCTGCCGTTCAAATAACATACTCCCTCCTCCTCCCGTCCCGATCGCGGGCGGGAGATCAGACAAACGGAAGAAGCAGGGTCGCCCCGAGGACCGCCGTCAGGATGGCATAGGTGTAGGAGATCTTCGCTTCCGAATATCCCTTCTCCTGAAAGTGGTGATGGACGGGCGCCATGAGAAAGATCCGTTTGCCCGTTTTTTTATAGTATATTACTTGAAGAATGACGGATATGCTTGAAAGTACAAATGCGGCGCCCGCGATCGGGATCACGAGGGCGTTCCCCGAAAAGAGCGCGATGCTCGCCGCAAACCCGCCGAGCGAGAGCGACCCCGTATCCCCCATAAACACGCTCGCGCGGTTGGTGTTGAACACGAGGTATGCGCCGAGCGCTCCCGTCAGGCAGAAGCAGAGCACGGAGGAGGCCCCTCCGTCCTGCAAGAACACGAGCGCGCCGAGCGCGAGAAAAAAGAAGGCCGAGACGGAGCCCGCGAGCCCGTCGAGCCCGTCCGTGAGATTGACGGAGTTGACCGTCGCCAAAAACACGAGCACGCCGAATGGAAGCATCCACCATCCGATATCAAAGGAGAGGCGCGTATAGGGCACGGAGAGCACGGTGAGCCCTTCGAGACAGCAGTAGACGCTCGCAATCACGGCGACGGCGAGCTGAAAGACGATCTTTTGGTACGGCCGAAGCCCGAGGTTGCTCCCGCGCAGTTTTTTGAGCAGGTCGTCCAAAAAGCCCACGAGGAGATAGCCCACTCCCACCGCGAGCGCGACATAGAAGGGCTTGTCCCCTCTGCAAAGCAGGAGCGCGGAGACGGAGGCGGCCAACACAAAGGCCAGGCCGCCCATCGTCGGCGTCCCGCCCTTATCCTTATGTTCCTTGACGTAGGAGAGGATATTCTGCCCCGCATGCAGCCGCCGAAGCAGCGGGATCGCCGCCGCGCACAGCGCGAGCGAGAGCGCAAAGGAGAGGAGCAGACAGATCAGAATTTCCCGCATGGCTTCTCCAAAATGCTTTCCACTACATCTTTGTCGTTGTAGGAATACTTTATTCCCATGATCTCCTGCTCCCGCTCTCCCCCCTTGCCCGCGATCAGGAGCACGTCTCCCGCTTCGAGCATGGAGAGGGCGTACCGCGTGGCCTCTTCGCGGTCCTCGACGACGACATAGCTGTGCGAGAGCGGACGCATGCCCGCCTCGATCTCGGAAATGATGGCCGCGGGGTCCTCGTAGCGCGGGTTGTCCGAAGTGAGCACGGCGAAGTCGGAAAAGCGGGCCGCGACTTCCCCCATGCGGGGGCGCTTGGTGCGGTCGCGGTTTCCGCCGCAGCCGAAGAGCACGATGAGCCTTCCGGCGCAGTGCGGCCTGAGCGCGGTGAGCGACTTCATGAGGCCGTCCGGCGTGTGCGCGAAGTCCACAAAGATCTCCGCCTTCTTGTGCGTCGCCACCCGTTCCAGCCTTCCCTCCACCCGCGTCCGCGCAAGCCCGCGCGCAATGTGCTCGTTGGATACGCCGAGTTTGCGGGCGGCCGTCGCCGCCGCGAGGGCGTTGTACACGTTGTGGCGGCCCGTCATGGGCAGATCGGCCTCGACGAGGTCGTCCTCCAAATTGAGCAGGAGGCGCATCCCTTTGAGGTTCTCGCTCTCGATGAGGGCGAAGCAATCGGCGGGCGTTTCGAGGCCGTACGTCGTGTGCGGGCAGAGCGGAGCGAGTTCGCGCGTAAAGGGATCGTCGCTGTTGAGCACGGCTTCCCTGCTCTTTCCGCCGAGAAACAGCTTCTTTTTCGCGCCGCCGTACGCCTGCATGTCCCCGAAAAAGTCGAGATGGTCCTGCGTGAGGTTGGTGAACACGCCGAGCTCAAACACGGCGGGTTCGGTCTTGCAGAGGGCAAGCGCGTGCGCCGAGACCTCCATTGCCACCGTTTCCACCCCCGCCGCGAGCATGTCCGCGAGCAGGGAATAGAGCGCGATGGGATCGGGCGTGGTGAGCGCGGGCGCTACGGAGGCGCCCGGGTACCGCGCGCCCAGCGTGCCGATCAGCCCCGCCTTCTTCCCTGCGGCCTCCAAGATCGAGTAGAGCATGTGGGTGACCGTCGTCTTGCCGTTGGTCCCGGTCACGCCTATGAGTTTGAGCTTCCGCTCGGGATGGCCGTAAAACGCTGCGGCAAGCCGGGCCATGGCAATGCGCGCGTCCGGGACGATGAGCTGCGGGACGGATACCTCCGCCTGCCGCTCGCACACGATCGCGGCCGCGCCCCTGCTCTCGGCGTCCTGTGCAAACGCATGCGAATCGCAGTGGGTGCCGCGAAAGCAGAAGAAGAGATCCCCCTCTCCCGCGACGCGGCTGTCCGTGCACAGCGAACGCACGTCTGCGTCCTCTCCGAGAAGGCTTGCGCCCTCCGTTTCTTTGGCAAGCAGTGAAAGTTTCATAGTCCTTCCCCCTGTGGTGCAATGTTCATGATGCGGATGATGCCCTCGAAGATCTCCCGCGCGCAGGGTGCGGCCACCGTGGAGCCGTAGTAGACCCCCTGCGGCTCGTCGATGATGACGAGGGCGAGATAGCGCGGGTTGTTCGCGGGGAAGTATCCGAGAAAGGAAGAGACGTACTTCCCCTGCGCGATGACGCCGTTTTCATACTTCTGCGCGGTGCCCGTCTTGCCCGCAACGCGGTATCCCTCGATGTAGGCGTGTTTGCCGCTCCCCTCGCGCACGACCCCTTCGAGCATGCCCGAGAGCATGGCGGAGGCCTCGGCGCTCACCGTTCTCGAAATGAGGGACGCGGGGATCTTCTCCCGCACGGACCCGTCGTCCGAAAAGATCTCGGAGACGAGCCGCGGCGCATAGTAGCGGCCGCCGTTGACGGCGGATGCGGCGGCGCAGGCAAGTTGGAGCGGCGTCACCGCAACAGACTGCCCGAACCCGATCCGCGCAAAGTCGGCGTCCCGCAGGGTGCTCTCGGGCAGGAGCATGCCGATCGCCTCGCCCGAAAAGTCCACTCCCGTGGCCCGCCCGAAGCGGAAGGCAGAGAGATAGTCGTAGAACGTCTCCTTTCCGAGGGCGAGCGCAAGGTCCACGAAGCAGGGATTGCAGCTGTTGTTCAGCGCTTCTGCGAGCGTCTGGTTGGCGTGCTTGCCGCTCTTGTGGTCGCTCCAACAGCGGATGGTCGTGCCGTCCACCGTACGGGTGCGCGAGCTCGGAAAGACGTGCGTGGGCGAGAGCGCGGCGGGGTTTCCCCTGAGATATTCCTCGATGTCCGCCGCGGCCGTGATGATCTTGAACGTGGAGCCCGGCTCATAGATGTCCGAAATGAGGCTGTTGCGAGAGAGTGCGTTCAGGGTTTCCATGTCCTCTCTCGGAACGTCGTTGAGATCGTAAGAGGGCAAATTGACCATGGAGAGGATGGAAAAATCGCTCGGATCGAGCACGATCGCCCGCGCGGCGACGGCGTTGTTCTCTTCCAGCGCCCGCCCCATGACATCCTCGGCGAGCGCCTGGATCCGATAGTCGAGGGTGAGGCGGACGTTGAGCCCGTCCCTCGCGGGGAGATAGGCGGCCGCCGCGCCCCCGATGTCCACGCCGACGAGATCGGTCTCGAAGAGGATCTCGCCGTTTTCCCCCGCAAGATAGGCATTGTAAAAGCTCTCCACGCCCGTCGTGCCCGTGCGGTCGTACGCCGTAAAGCCCAAGACCTGACTCGCGAGCGCACCGTAGGGATAGAAGCGGGCGTCGTTCCGGGCGTAGTAGACCCCTTTCATCTCGGTGCGGGCGATGCGTTCGACCGTGGCCTTGTCCGTTCTGCGCGAGATGACGATCTCCGACTTGGACTTATCCGAGAGCTTTTTGAGGATGCTCTCATAGGGATCGCCGAGCACCTCCGAGAGGATAGCCGCACTGCCTTCCGCGTCCTCCACGGCATTGGCGCGGGCGTAGACGCTGTACTGCGCCACATTGCCTGCGAGAAGCTCCCCGTTGCGGTCGTAGATCTTGCCGCGGCCCGCATTGACGGGGATCTCGCGCGTCCACTGGTCGAGGGCAAGATAGTGGAGCTCGTCCTCCCAGATGACCTGTATATAGAAGAATCTGGCAAGAAAAACGAAAAATAAAAAGGCTATCGCCAAAACGATGGCAAATAACCTCTTTTGTAAGACAGATAACGAAAGGTCCGTCTTTTTCTGTTTAATTGGTCTGTCCTCCGGAATTTAATCCTTGACCATGCCGTGCTCCATGGCCCACCTCGCGATCTCATCGGGGTCGTTGAGTTCCGCGATGCGCTCATCCAGAACCCTCTGCTGCTCCGCAAGGCCGTTGAGCTTGGTCTCGCGCGCGGCGATGGTCCCGTCGAGCGAATCAATGATGCTCGTGTTCACGCAGATGAGAATGAGCGCGGCGAAAATGACGACCGCAAACGTCACGAGGGCGACCTTCATGCGGGTGGAGAGGGATGCAAAGAACCCCACTCCCTCCTCTTCCGTCTCGGCTGCGCTCTGCTGCGCCGCCGCGGAACCGCCCAGCATCTGCATCGTGCGGCGGGTGGGCATGGCGTCCTCGCAGGCCTCGCGGTCCTGCACGGGCGCCGCGACAGGCGCGGCGACGGGCATGGTCATCACCACTTCCTGTCCGTTATAGGTCACGTCCTCGAAGAGCACGCGCTTGGTCTTGGGCGCGCGGTGCACGTTGTAGTCCGCAATGCGGGCGGCGCTGTTCGCGGAGAGCTGCCGCTCGGGCCTTGCGGGCGCCTCGGCGACCCGTTCGGCGGGGCGTTCCTCGTATCTTGTGGCCGCCCTCTCCTCCTCGCGCGTCCTTTCGGCGGCGGGAGAGGCGCTGTCGAGCAACTTTCTGTAATTGTCGGCTATCGAGCGGTTGTGTTCGAGTTCGGCTATATCTCTATCGATCAAACGATCCATGAAGCTGCTCCTTTTATCATATTCTGCCGGCCCCGCCGTCATGCTTACACTTTTCGGGCGATCCGCAGTTTTGCGCTCTTACTGCGCGTGTTGGTTGCGATTTCTTCCTCACTTGCCGTGATCGGCTTCCTCGTGAGGGGTTCGATCTCTCTCTTCTTCCCGCATACGCAGACGGGGAAGCTCTTGGGACAGGTGCAATCCGCCGAGAGATCGCGGAATACCTGTTTGACGATCCTGTCTTCCAGCGAGTGGAACGTGAGAATGCACGCCCGCCCGCCGCTTTTGAGTTTTCGGATGAGGCCCGTCACGCATTCGCTCAGGCCGTTCAGTTCCCCGTTCACCTCGATGCGCACGGCCTGAAACACCTTTCTGGCGCATGCCGCGGAGCGGAAACGGGGCGGGATCCCCTCTTCGACGAGTTCCCCGAGTCTCCCCGCCGTCGCAATGCGGCCTTCCCGCCGCGCCGCAACGATCTTTCTCGCAATGGGGGCGGCGAATTCCTCCTCGCCGTACTCCCGAAAGATGCGCCGCAAGCTCTCTTCGGAATACGTATTGACGACTTCCTCCGCGGTGAGGGCGCTTCTTTGGTCCATCCGCATGTCGAGGGGCGCGTCTTTCAGACGGTAGGCGAACCCCCTCGCTTCGTCGTCGATCTGATGCGAACTTATGCCGAGATCCAATAAAAATCCGTCCAGCGCGGGTGTATCCTCTTCCCGCAGTACCCGTTCGAAATCCTTGAAGTCCGTTCTGTGGAGAGAGACCCTTTCCCCGAAGGGAGCGAGCCGCCTTTCCGCCTCGGCGATGGCGTCTGCGTCCTTATCCGTCGCAATGACGCGGACGGAGGGATCGGCGCTCAGGATCGCGAAGGAATGCCCCCCGCCCCCGACGGTGCCGTCGAAATAGACGCCGCACGGCTTGATCGCCAGACCGTCGATGACTTCGCGCACCATGATGGGCAGGTGATAGCGCTCCATATCAGAAGAAGCCGACCTGTGCGTACGCGGACTCGAAGCTCATCTCTTCGTTCATGCGGTCGTACACTTCCTTCGCCCAGATCTCGAAGTGGTCGAAAAGGCCGATGGTCACGATATCCCGGTCGATCTTTGCGTATTTGCGCAGTGCGGGCGGGATGACGACGCGGCTCTGACGATCCGTCTCCACCAGTTCGACGGAGCCGGAGATCTTTCTCTTGGCCATTACGATCGCGGCGCTGTTGTCCGGCGTCTCTTTGAGCCCCTGTAAGCGGGCACTCAGGGCCTGCTCCCGATAGACCGAGATGCACCCCTGCGAACCGGACATAAAACAATATTTGACGGGAACGTCCCGTTCTTCATCGGAGAGAAATTTGGAGGGAATGCGGACGCGGCCCTTGTTGTCGATCTGATGAAAAACTGTGCCGAGATACTCCACAAGATCCCCTCCTTATCGTGATGAGTCCATTCTATCACGCCTTTCCGGTTTTGTCAACCACTTTTTTCCATTTTGTTCCACTTTCGGGGAATTTTTTTCCAAACCTACCCTTCTTTGGGAGGAAATCGGAAGAAATCTGACAGGCTGAACGTTTGTTCGAATATTTTTGCGTTGATCTGCGCCGATTTTCCGAGAAAAACCACGGATTTTCGGGACGCTTCGCTCCACTTGAATGGCAAACTTTTGTTTATTTTTGGGGACGCGCTCCACTCGGCCTCCCCGAGGCCCGCGTCCAAGACCCCGAGAAGGCGCCGCGCGACGCCTGCGTTCCCGTCGAATACGGGCGCGCCGTAGAAGGCGGCGATCGCCTCGCGGAGGAACACATAGTGCGTGCAGCCAAGCACGACGCCGTCGAACGTTCCCCGCGGCAGGTGGTCGGCGAGATCGAAGCGGATGCCCTGCGTGAGGAAGCGCTCCACGGCCCCCGCGAGATCCGGAAGTCCCGCAACGGTAAAGCGGCAGCGCGGAAAGCGCGCAAGGAGCGCGTTCAGACGGCCGCTCTCCGCAGTCCGCGGCGTGGCGAGGACGAGGACGTTGCCGCAGACCGCGGCCGCCGAACGGACGGCGGGTTCCGTGCCGACGATGGGAAAGGGAAATTCCTCCCGCATGCGCTCCGCACAGACGGCCGTCGCGGTATTGCACGCAAGCACTGCGGCGGAGACGCCGAGCGCCCGGAAGCGCTCCATGGCGGCGCGGACGAAGGAGACGATCTCCTCTTCGGGGCGGCTCCCGTAGGGCGCGTGCGCGTTGTCCCCTATATAAAAGTAACGGATATGCGGCGCGAGGCGCACGCATTCGGCCAGCACGGTGAGGCCGCCGACGCCGCTGTCAAACACCCCTACCCGCAAGTTTTTTTCGCTCTCTTCCAATCCCCTCTCCCCTTTTTCGGAAAAATTTATGAAATTTTTTGTCGCTCGGCCTTGAAAAACAGTTTACAAGGGGTTTATTTTATGCTAAAATGACTAAGGTTATTCGAGAAAGACATCATAAGGAGTTATCACCGTGCCCAATATCAAATCCGCAAAAAAGCGCGTTCTTGTCACCGAGAAAAAGACCATGGAAAACAAGGCGATCAAATCCGCCCTCAAAACGAGCATCAAAAAGTTCCTTGCGGCCGTCCAGAGCGGCGACAAGGCGCTTGCCGATCGCCTCTATCCCGAAACGGTTTCGGCCATCGATGCCGCCGCCGGCAAGGGGATCATCCACAAGAACAACGCCGCGAACAAGAAGGCAAAGCTCGCGAAGAAGTACGCCTCTCTCGTCGCATAAAAAGCCGTATGCTTCGGCGCCCCTTTCGGGGCGCTTTTTTCGTTGCATTTTTCCGCTCCGCCGCGCCCCTCTCCCCTCTCTTTCCGGGCCGCGCGGATTTTTTTATATTTTTATGATTTCCCCTTGAAATCGTTTGACATCGTATATAAATTGTATTATACTTTCCGCGTCGTCTGTTTATGATTATTAAACTTTTGGTTTAGTTTTACGAGAGTTTGATAAAAAAAGGCGAAAAGTTTATAAATACTAAACGGGATCGGGGGCGGAAGATGGAACTCGGTGCAAAACTCAGGGATATGCGTCAGCGGAAAGATCTCACGCAGGAAGAGCTTGCGGATCGCTGCGAGCTCACAAAGGGATACATTTCCCAGCTCGAAAACGACCTCACGAGCCCCTCTATCGCGACGCTGTGCGACCTGCTCAACGCGCTCGGCAGCAGCCTTTCCGACTTTTTCCGCGAGGAGACGGACGAGAAGATCGTCTTTTCGGAGGCGGAATACATCGAAAAACAGTCCGAGGGCATGATCTGGAATTGGGTCATCCCCAACGCGCAGAAAAACATGATGGAGCCCGTGCTCGTGGAGCTCGAAGCGGGCGCTTCGACGCAGGTGGACTTTCCGCACGAGGGCGAGGAATTCGGCTATGTCTTGCAGGGCAGGATCGGCATCATCTGCGCGGGAAAATGCTGGATCGCCAAAAAGGGCGAGAGTTTTTACTTTACGTCCGACCGCGAACATTATATTGCCAACAAGGGCAAGGGCAAGGCGAGATTCCTCTGGATCTCCACGCCGCCCAATTTCTGATACGCGCGAAAAACATGCCGGCGGGACCGCCTGCCGGCGCGAAGATAAAACTTTCATACGGAGGACGCTATGGCGGAACACATCATCGAACTGCAAAATGTCACCAAGTATTACGACGACAATCTTGTCATCGACAATGTGAGTTTCTATGTAAACAAGGGAGAATTCATCACCTTCCTCGGCCCGTCGGGCTGCGGCAAGACGACGACCCTGCGCATGATCGCGGGTTTCGACCTCCCCACGAGCGGAAAGATCCTCCTGCACGGAGAGGACATCTCCCGTCTTCCGCCCAACAAGCGCCCCGTCAACACGGTATTCCAGCGCTACGCCCTCTTCCCCCACTTCAACGTGTTCGAGAACATCGCCTTCGGCCTCAAATGCAAACGCGTCCTCAACACCTACCGCAACGCGCAGGGCGAGGAGTACACCAAAAAGGAACGGCTCAGCAAGAAAGAGATCGCGGAGAAAGTGCGCAAGGCGCTCGAAGTCGTGGACCTCGAAGGCTTTGAGAAGCGCTCGATCTCCACGCTCTCGGGCGGGCAACAGCAGCGCGTCGCCATCGCGCGCGCCATCGTCAACGAGCCAGAGATCCTCCTGCTCGACGAGCCCCTCGGCGCCCTCGATCTCAAAATGAGGAAGGAGATGCAGATCGAGCTCAAAGAGATGCACCGCCGCCTCGGCATCACGTTCATCTATGTGACCCACGATCAGGAAGAGGCGCTCACCATGTCGGATACCATCGTGGTCATGTCGGACGGCGTCGTCCAGCAGATCGGCACCCCTACCAAGATCTACAACGAACCCGCAAACACCTTCGTCGCCGACTTCATCGGAGAGAGCAATATCATCAACGGGACGATGGTCTCGGAGAAGCTCGTGCGCTTTTGCGGCAAGAATTTCGTCTGCCTCGACGAGTTCGAAACGGGCGAGCAGGTGGACGTCGTCGTCCGCCCCGAAGATATCGCCATGTGCGCACCCGAGCAGGGCACGCTCGTGGGACGGGTCATCTCCGTCGTGTTCAAGGGCATCCACTACGAGATCACGGCGCAGCTCGGCAAATACGAGCTCGTCATCAACTCCACCGAGAGCCGCAAGGTCGGCGACATCATCGGCATGAAGATCGCGCCGGACGGCATCCACCTCATGAAGCCGAAGTACACGACCAACGTGTTCGACGGCGTCATCACCAAGCACAACACGGTGGAATTTGCGGACGGAGAGTTCGAGTGCGACGTCACCCAGCTCTATCCCGGCAGTCACATCGACGAGGAGGAGTACCTCATCACCGCTTCGGGCGAGAAGATCGACCTCACGGGCGTCGAAGTCAGGGTGGAAGTCGGCCTGTACGACATTACCATTTCGGACGACGCCGAGGCGGGCGGAACGACGGGCCACATCATCTCCATCATCTACAAGGGCGACCACTACCGCCTGATCGTGCGCACCGAGAAAGAAGAGGAGGACTTTGTCTTTGCGACGGACGACCTCTGGAACGAGAACGACCTCGTCTCCGTCATCATCCCCAAGGATAAGATCAAGCTCTCGCTCAAACAAACGGAAGAGAAGAAGAGATTGGGAGGGAACGAGGCATGAGCACGACCGTCCTGATCCTCATCATCTTTGGCGCCGCCTTGCTCCTCGGCGCGGGCGCCCTGCTCGCATACAGGCTGGTGCGCGGGCACATGCCGCACTTCACGCGCAAGGCGCTCGGCATCCCCTATGCGGTATTCCTGATCTTCTTCGTGATCGCGCCCATGCTCGTCATCCTCGTCTATGCCTTCACGGACCGAAACATGCACTTCTCGTTCGCGAATTTCGTGAAGTTCTTTTCCGACCCGACAAAGCTCTCCACGATCGCGTACTCCATCGTCATCGCGCTCATCACGACGGCCGTGTGCCTCCTCATCGCATTCCCCGTCGCCTATATCCTCGCGCGCAGCAAGATGAAGAAGAAGTACGTCATCCTCATGCTCTTCGTGCTGCCGATGTGGATCAACTTCGTTCTCCGCATCAACGCCATCCGCGAGCTCTTCAACTGGATCGGGCTGTTGGGGGAAGCGAACTACTTCAACACCGTGTTCGGCATGGTGTACGACTTCCTCCCCTTCATGATCTTGCCCATCTACACGACGCTCATGAAGATCGAGGAGAGCCTGTATGAGGCGAGCGCGGATCTCGGGGCGGGCGCCTTTACGACGTTCTTCCGCGTCACCCTCCCCCTGTCCGTCCCCGGCGTGGTGAGCGGCGTGACGATGGTATTTCTCCCCTCGATGACCAACTATGTCGTCTCCGATATGCTCGGCAACTCCATGGTGACGATCATCGGCAAATTCATCTCCGAATACTTTGCCAGCGATTGGCACATGGGGTCCATGGTCGCGCTCGTCCTGCTCATCGTCGTGTTTGTCTCGACGCTTTTGACGGGCGGATTCAAATCCGAAGAAAATGTGAGGGGGGCAAATCTATGAACAAACAGCTTGCCGTCAAGTGCCTCAAAGCGGCGTTCATCGGGCTCGTTCTCCTGCTGCTCTACGCCCCCATCCTGCTCCTTGCGGTGTACTCCTTTATCGGGACGGACATCATCGGCACGGCGGGCGCGTTCTCCTGGGAACACTACCGCAAACTCTTCGGCGATCCCGTCATCCTCGGGATGATCGGAAACACCCTCCTGCTCGCCTTCCTCGCGGCGCTTCTTTCCACCGTTTTGGGGACGCTCGGCGCGCTCGGCATGTTTTACAGCAAAAAGCGCGTGAAAACCGTGCTGCACGGCGTCTCGCAGATCCCCGTCATCAATGCGGAGATCGTCACCGCGCTCGCGCTCGCCATCACCTTTGTGGCCGTGGGGCTGGGCAAGTCCTACTTTACGCTTCTCATCGGACACATGGTCATATGCACCCCCTTTGTGGTGCTCTCCGTCATGCCGAAGCTCAAACAGATGGATAACTCCCTCTACGAAGCCGCGCTCGACCTCGGCGCAAGCCCCGCAAAGGCGCTCTTCCGCATCGTGCTTCCGCAGATCCTCCCCGGCGTCATCTCGGGTTTCATGCTCGCCGTCACGCTCTCGCTCGACGACTACATTGTGACGATGTACACCCGCCCGAACGGATTCGAGACGATCTCGACGTACGTCTATAACGCAACCATGCGCGGGAACGCCCACACGGCGGAGACGCTCTCCTCCTTCTGGGCGCTCACGACCGTCATTTTCCTGCTCATCGTGATCTTTGTGGCCGTCGCCAATCTTTCCTCACTGCGCAAGAAGGAGGCCAAGAAATGAAGAAGAAACGCATTGCAAGCATTGCGGCAGCCGCCGTCCTCCTGCTCCCCTCCCTCACGGCGCTCGCGGCCTGCGGGAGCGAAAAGGCAGACGTCATCCTCAAAGTGTACAGCTGGGCGGAATACATCGACGAGGGCGACGAGGGCTCCTATCTGTATGACATAGAGGGAGACGAAGAGGCTCCTCCCATCCTCGACGACTTTGAGGCGTGGTACGAGGAGACGTACGGCATCTCCGTCCGCGTGGACTACGCCACTTTCGGCACCAACGAGGACATGTACAACGAGATCGTGCTCGGCAACGAATACGACCTCCTCTGCCCCTCCGACTACATGATCATGAAGCTCGCCGCGGAGGACCGCATCGTCCCCTACGACGAGAGCTTCTTCGACCCGTCTATCGAAGAAAATTACTACATCCGCAACGTCTCCCCCTATATTGCCGACGTCTTTGAAAACGGCACCGTCACCGTCACGCGGGACGAGCAGGAAGAGACGCACACATGGAGCGAGTACGCCGCGGGCTACATGTGGGGCACGACGGGCTTTGTGTACAATCCCGAACACGTGGACAGAGCCGATCTCGAAGATCTCGGCTGGAATGCGTTCACGAGCGAGAAGTACACCAACAAGATCACGGCAAAAGATAACGTGCGCGATACCTACTTTGCCGCGCTCGGGCTCACCTATCAGGACGAACTGCTCGCCCTCGACAGGACAAGCGGCGAATACAATCACACGCTCACCGAGATCTTCAACCGCACCTCGGAGGAGTACACGGAGGACGTCGGAGACACCCTCCTCGCCATGAAGAAGAACATCTACGGCTTCGAAACGGACACGGGCAAGGCGGACATGGTGAGCGGAAAGATCTGGCTCAACTATGCGTGGAGCGGCGACGCCGTCTATGCCCTCAACGAAGCCGAGGAGGACGGACTCTCGCTCGAATACTTCGTCCCTGAGGCGGGCTCCAACCTGTGGTTCGACGGCTGGGTGCTCACAAAGGGCGTCGAGGAGCGCGGCACAAAGCACGCGGCGCAGGCGTTCGTCAACTATATGTCCATGCCCGAGAGCGCCAAACGGAACAGCTATTTCATCGGCTATACCTCCGTCATCGCGGGCGAAAACGCCGAAATGCTCGAATTTCTGCGCGACGACCTCGAATACGGTGAGGCAGAGGGCGACGACGAGGACTTCTACGACCTCTCGTGGTTCTTCGGGACGGATGCGCATCTCTATGCCGACGAGGAGCAGCGCACGAGCCGCCAGCTCTTCGCGCAGTTCCCTCCCGCCGACGTCATGGAGCGCTGCGCCGTCATGAACTACTTCGACGCCGACACGAGCGAGCGCATCAACGAACTTTGGTCGCACGTCAAGGCGGAGACGCTCGACGCATGGGCGATCGCGGTACTCTGCATCGCCGTCGCGGCCGTCATCCTCTTCATCGTCTACGCGAAGTTCGGCGCAAAGATCGACCTCTTCCGCGCAAAGCCGAAGAAAGGCTATGAACTCGTCAAACAGGATCGGATGCAATAAACATCGGGGCCTCGCCGTGCGGCGAGGCCCTCTTTTCATTTTCCCATTCCCATGAGTTGGAGCGGCGTATTTCCCGCCGTCACTTCGAGCTGCACCCGCATGCTTTTTATCTGCATGCGGGCCTTGATCTCCTCCCCCTCTACAAAGGCGCGGAGGGTGCAGATGCGCATGTTCTGCGCGCCGAATTCGTCCTCGACGTTGCCGTCCACATAGAGCTTTACGCTCCGCGCGGCGATCTCAAAGACAATCTCGTGCGCCCGCCAACGGTAGATGTACTTCTTCTGCACCTTTTTGATCCACACGATTTGAAAGATCAGGATCCCGCCGAACGCGGCAAGCGCAACCGCTCCCACGATGAGAGAAACGATCAGATCGTCAGGCATCTCCTTTCTCCCCCTTTCTCTTTTTCACGCATTCCGTCAACAAAAATTCGATCTGCCCGTTGAGCGAGCGGAAGTCCTCGTCTGCCCATCGCATGAGCTCCGCATAGAGCGAGGGAGAAAGCCGTAGCGGCACCTGTTTTTTTGTTTTTTCGGTATCTTTCATATCATTCCCTTTTACGGTTCTTCCCGAACGGAATGCGCTCGCCCGAGAGAAGTTTCGCCGTGCAAGGCACGAGCAGCGCACTGTACAAGCTCATCTCAATCCAATTTCTTCACATCGGCCGCAGAGAGCGCTTTGGCGCCCAAAATGGCCGCAAACGCCTCAAATTCATAGGCGGGAAAGAGAAACACGAGGGGCTCGTTCCCGCGGATGCGGACGGCATAATAGGGCTTGACGCCAAAGGTGCCGAGTTGCGCGTTGATGCGTATTTTATACTGTTTATACGGTTCCCGGTTGGGAGGCAGTTGCTTATTCCATCCGCTGAACCACACCCATCTGCACACGCGGGAGACCCCCTCGATGCGATCGTGCGGAATGCGGATCACGATCTCCGCGTCGGTGAGATAGAGCGCATCGCCGTCACGGTAGGCATAGGCGGGCACATTCGCATAGGGCGCGGGCCCTACGGAGGCCGGCTTCCCGAAACGCATCTTATAGGGGAAAGTCAGGATGTCCACGCGCACGGCCGTCTCGGGCACGTGAAGCGCGGAAAGCGAATCGCGCATGACGCGCTCCGTCTCCTCCGAAAGGGCGGAAAAGGCGGGAGCGGAGAGAACGTCCTTCTTCCTCTTGCGTTCGAGAAGAGCCATCGCCACGAAGATGAGAATGCCGACGCCCCCTGCGCCGAGGATCCACCAAAGTCCGCGCCGCCCCATCTCTTCGAGGGAGGACTCGCCGTCCATAATCGCCCTGAGCCCGCCCATGAGAAGGGCTGCCGCCGCGATAAAGACGATCATCTTGATGAACGAAAACCAGATGGGAAAGGACGCGGCCTTCTGCATCTTCGCGGCGTCTTCCGAGAGACGGTTCCGCCGCGCGGCAAGTTCGCCGTCGATACGGCCTACCACAAATTCTTCGCTGTCGAGGCGGGCATTCCCGTCCGACGGTTTTACAGAATAGGAAAAGAGATTTTTCATAGTCTATGGATCATTTCCCGAACATGACGCGCTCGCTCGAAAGAAATTTCGTCATGAGGAGCACGAGAAGCGCGCTGTATACGAAATTGAGCCCCACGCTCACAAGCGACTGCCACACGGGGATCTGCCCCGCAAAGAGCGAACCCATCGCGCCCACGGCGTTCAGAATGGGAATGCACACGACCCAATCCCCCATCGTCGGCACAAAGGCGGAGACGATGGACAGGAGCATAAAGAGGATCATGATGACGCTCGTGTACGCCGAAGCCTCCTTCACCGAACGCGAGAGCGTGGAGACCGTCGTGATTGAGGCGACGATGAGCGGAACGAGGCTGAGGATGAGCAGGAAAATGAGCAGATAGCTCCATACGGGATACCCGCCGAACGCTCCGAGGGAGACTCCCATGAGTTTCGGCATGGAGAGTGCGACGCCGAGAAAGCTCGATGCCGCGCCGATGGACGCGATGCAGGAGAGCGGAATGACCTTTCCGAGGGCGATCTGGAAGCGGGGCGCGGACGTTGCGAGGATGGTGGAGAGCGTGCCGCGCTCCTTCTCCCCCGCCACCGATTCAATGGTAACTCCCATGCATGTCGAGAAGATCAGGGTGACGATGAGGAAGGGAAGGAAGCCCGCAAAGAGCGTCCTGCCGATCTCCTCATCGCTCTTCACGCTCTCGGGGATCACGGAAAACCGCATGCCGTAGCTTTCGAGCGCCGCACCCGCGATGGCGTAGAAGTTGCTGCTTTTTTCCTCTGCGCCGTTATAGACGATACGCACGCTGCTGTCCTGCGGAAATTCATCGAAGTTCTCCGAAAAGAGGAGTACGGCGGCCGCCTCACCGCGCTCGACTTCCGCCCGCGCGGCCTCCTCGTCTTCGAGGGGAAGCCATTCCACCGTGTCCCCCGTCGCGGCGATCGCCGTCTCGATGACGGAGACCGCGGCAGAGCTCCCTCCCACATATACTTTGTAGGCCTGCGGCTCTTTCTCTGCGTACATCGCCGTGCCCATGATGGAGTAGATGACATAGAGCAGAATGCCGGGGAGAAGCATGGTGACGATCAGCCGAGGATCGTGGAAGAAACGGTGAAATTCTTTCTTCATGAGGGCAATCAGTTTCATACGATCTCCCCCTTCACCGCGCGGTAGATCTCAAAAAATTTATCTTCGAGCTGCATTTCGCCGCAGAGCTCTTGGAGCGTTCCCTCGGCGATGAGCCTGCCGTCGATGATGACGCCGACGCGGTCGCACAGCTTTTCGACGAGGGAAAAGATATGCGTGGAGAGGAGAATGCTCTTGCCCATCGCTTTGAGTTCGAGAAGAAAGTCGGTGACGACTTTGGCCGTGAGCACGTCGAGCCCGTTCGTGGGCTCGTCGAAGATGACGACTGCGGGGTCGTGCACGATGGCGACGACGAGCGAGACCTTTTGGAGCATGCCCGTCGAGAGGTCCCCCACCCGCACGCCCCGAAAGCGGTCGATGCCGAAGCGCGAGAAGAGTTCCCGCTTGCGCGCGGCGAGCTTTTCTTTGGGAACGCCGTGCATTGCCCCGAAGAAGTCGAAGAGATAATCGGGCGTGAAGAACTTTTCGAGTTTGAGTTCGCTCGTCATGAAGCCGATCTTATCCCGCACCTTGTCGGGCTCTTTGACGACGGAATGCCCCGCGATGACGGCGTCGCCCGCGTCGGGTCTTATCAGCGTGGAGAGCATGCGGAGCGTCGTCGTCTTGCCCGCGCCGTTGGGCCCGAGAAGGCCGTAGATCTCCCCGCGGTACGCCGAAAACGAGAGCCCGTCCACCGCAATTTTGCGCGTCTCCCCCGTCTTTTCGATGCGCTGTTGTTTTTTGGAGAGCGTGAAGGTCTTTCTCAGCCCCTCCGCCCTTACGATCTCTTGCATAAAACTCCTTTACTCCCCAATCTTCTCGTAGACAATAACTGCCCGATGAAACGACTGACCGCGATCTGCCTATGAAAGAGTAACAGCCTATTCGTCTCACGGAATTTTCTTTTCCATTTTGAAAAGAAAATTCGTAAACTCGCTTGCGTCAGGCGGAATTCACTTCCGCCGTGCGCGACTCAATTTGCCGAACCCTTTCGGCTCGTTGCCCGATGAAACGGCCGACCGCGAACTGCTTATGAAAGAGCAACGGCCCATTCGCCTCACGGAATTTTCTTTTCCATTTTGAAAAGAAATTCATAAACTCGCTTGCGTCAGGCGGAATTCACTTCCGCCGTGCGCGCCTCAATTTGCCGAACTCTTTCGGCTTGCTGCTTGATGAAACGACTGACCGCGATCTGCCTATGAAAGAGCAACCGCCTATTCGCCTCATGGAATTTTCTTTTCCATGCAGAGAAGATTCGTGAACTCGCTTGCGTCAGGCGGAATTCATTTCCGCCGTGCGCGACTCAATTTGCCGAACCCTTTCGGCTCATTGCCCGATGAAACGACTGACCGCAATCACCATATGAAAGAGCAACAGCCCATTCGCCTCACGGAATTTTCTTTTCCTCTTTGAAAAGAAAATTCGTGAACTCGCTTGCGTCAGGCGGAATTCACTTCCGCCGTGCGCGACTCAATTTGCCGAACCCTTTCGGCTCGTTGCCCGATGAAACGGCCGACCGCGAACTGCTTATGAAAGAGCAACGGCCCATTCGTCTCACGGAATTTTCTTTTCTATTTTGAAAAGAAAATTCGTGAACTTAGTATATGCTTCCCGTGCCGACGACGGGCTGGGCGTCGCGGTTGCCGCAGAGCACGACGAGAAGATTGGAGACCATTTGTGCCTTGCGCTCGTCGTCGAGTTCCACGATCTCCTCCTCGGAGAGCTTGTTGAGCGCCATCTGCACCATGGAGACGGCGCCTTCCACGATCTTCTGCCTTGCTGCGATGATGGCGGAAGCCTGTTGCCGTTGGAGCATGGCCGCCGCGATCTCGGGCGCATACGCAAGGTGGGAAATGCGCGCTTCCAAAATTTCAATGCCCGCCATGTCCGTGCGTTGTTGCAGTTCCCCGCGAAGTACCTCCGCGATCTCCTGCGCACTGCCGCGGAGCGAGGTCTCGTCGCCGTTCGTGGAGACGTCGTACGGGTACTGCCGCGCAACTTGGCGGATGGCGGCGTCGCACTGCGTGGAGAGGTACGCCATGTAATTTTCCACGTTAAAGACCGCCTTCGCCGTATTCGTGATGCGCCAGATGACGACGACGGAGATCTCGATCGGGTTCCCCTCTTCGTCGTTGACTTTCTGCTTGTCGTTGTTGAGCGTCATCGCCTTTAAGGAGAGCTTCCGCGCAAACCCCGCCGTCATGCCCCTTGCGGGATTGACCGCCGTGCAGAACGGGTTCACCCAGAAGAAACCGTCCCGCTTTATCGTACCGTGATATTTGCCGAAGAGCGTGAGCACGAATGCTTCGTTGGGCTGCAAGAGCTTGAAGCCGCCGCAAAGAAAGAGACCCGCGACGGTCACAAACACGCCGAGCACCATGAGCGCCGCAAACGCCGCGTTCTCGTCGAGAAGCACTGCGCCCACCGCAAACAGCGCGATCCCGCCCAAAATGACCGCGAGCACGACCGCAAGCATCATCCAGCCGCTTTTCTCGTGCGCGGGCCTCTCCGTGATCTTGTCGAAATCCTTAACTTCCATGATATTCCTCCGATTTCTGATATCATTTTGATATCATAATGCTATCACAAAACCACCGCGCTGTCAAGGAGTTTTCCAAAAATTTCCATGAAAAAAAGCGGCACATCCGCCGCTTTTCCGTTTGGTATCCCTTTATAGCAGTTTTCGGAGAATGGCCTTGCAGGCGAGCTTGCAGTGCTCATAGGTGAGCCCGCCCTGAAAATAGGCCGTATAGGGCTCCCGGATGGGCGCGTCTGCGGAGAGCTCGATGCTCGCGCCCTCGACGAAGGCCCCGGCCGCCATGATGACTTTATCGTCATAGCCCGGCATATCCCATGCTTCGAGCCGCACGAAGCTATCGACGGGAGAGACGTCCTGCACGGACTGAATGAAGTCCGTGAGCTCCCTCTCGGTGTTGAAGCGGATGGCGCGCGTGATGTCCGCGAGCGGCCGATTGGTTGCGGGAAAGTTTTCAAAGCCCAGATCCTCCATGCACTTCCCGATGAGAAGCCCTCCTTTCAAGGCCTGCGCGACGACGTGCGGCGCGAGAAAAAAGCCCTCGAAGAGGAGGCGGTAACCGGAAGCATACGAGCCGATCTCCGCGCCGACCGAGGGCGCGGTGAGGCGGTTTTCGCACATGCGGATATATTGCTCTTTGCCTGCGATATAGCCGCCCGTGGGGGCGATCCCGCCCCCGGGATTCTTGATGAGGCTGCCCGCGATGAGGTCCGCACCCGCCTCGGCGGGCTCTTTCGTCTCCACAAATTCCCCGTAGCAGTTATCCACGAAGATGCAGCCCGAAAAGCCTTCTTTCCGCACGAACGCGCACATTTCCCCGATCTCGGAGACGGTGAACGCGTCGCGGAGATCGTAGCCGCGGGAGCGCTGAATGTAGACCATGCGGTATTCTGTCTGACATAGTACTCTCTTTGCTGCCTCAAAGTCCACCTTTCCCGCGGCAGTGAGGGGCAAAATATCATAGGTCACGCCGAAGTCGGCGAGCGATCCATTGCCCTTTCCCCAGATGACGCCGCGGATGGTATCATACGGCATTCCCGTGAGGAACAAGATCCTGTCTCCCGGGCGCAACACGCCGAAGAGCGCGACGGTAAGCGTGTGCGTCCCCGAGAGCAGCGCGGGCGATACGATGGCCCGCTCGGCCCCGAAGGCGTCCGCATAGACCCGCCCGAGCACTTCCCGCCCCTCGTCCCCGTAGCCGTAGCCCGTGGAGGGATTGAAATGCCGGAGCGCGATCTGTTCCTTTCGGAAGGCGGCGAGCACCTTTTCCTGATTGTAGAGCGCAACTTCATCGACCGCCCGAAACTGCGCTTCGAGCGCCTTTTCCGCCCGCGCGATCCTATCTTCCGCGTTCATAGATCCCGATAACCTCCTCCGCACTCTCTCCCGTCTCCTTGGGGGCGATCCAATGCAGATTGGGCACCCTCTTGAAAAAAGTGATCTGCCGTTTGGCATAATTGCGGGTATTTTTCTCTATTATGTCTGACATAGTACTTAAATTATCGCCGTTTTTCAGGCATTCGGCCACCTCTTTGTAGCCGATCCCCTGCATGCTCCGCGCCGTCTCGGGGACGCCGGCCGCCAGCAGCGAACGCACCTCCTCCACGAGCCCTGCCTCCATCATCGCCTTTGTGCGCGCCGCGATCCGTGCGTATAGCTCGCCGCGGGGGTAATCGTAGGCAAACGCCTCATAGGCATAGCGCGGCGTGTCCCCGTCTGCCTGTTCGGACTTCTTCCTCCCCGTGAGTTCGAGGATTTCAAGGGCGCGGATGACGCGCTTCACGTCGTTCGGATGGAGCTTCGCCGCACTCTCGGGATCCGCCTCGGCGAGGCGGGCGTGAAGCGCCTCTCTCCCCTCAGCCGCCGCGAGTTTCTCGTATTTTTCGCGGATCTGCCTGTCCGCAGGCGCCGCGCCGAACGTGTGCGGATAGAGGATGGCGTTCAGGTAAAATCCCGTGCCTCCGCACAGGACGGGGACCTTTCCCCGTGCGAGAAGGCCGTCTACCACGGGAAGGGCGAGGCGTTCGAAGTCGCTCACGGAAAAGTCCTCCGCGGGGTCCGCCACGTCGATGAGATGGTGCGGGATCCCGCCCCGCTCTTCCTCGGTCGGCTTCGCCGTGCCGATATCGAGGCCGCGATAGATCAGGAAAGCGTCGCAGGAGACGATCTCGCCCCCCAACCTCTTCGCGCATTCCACGGCGAGCGCCGTCTTTCCCGAGGCCGTCGGCCCGCAGATGACAAGCAATTTTTTCATACGATGCGTTTGAAGAGCTTTTCCATCTCGCTCTTTCCCACGTGGACCGCGACGGGACGGCCGTGCGGGCATTTGAGCCCCATGTTCCCGTCCATCCTCTCGATGAGCGAGCGGGCCTCCTCGTCGGTGAGGGGTTCCCCTCCCTTGACAGCCGCCTTGCACGCCGCCGAGGCAAGTTTATCTTTGAGGATCTCGGAGAGTTTGATGGCGCGCAGGGATTCCATGGAGCGCAGAACGTCGCCGAAGAAAGCTTCGAGGTCGATCTCCGTCAGATCGCCCGGAACAGCGGAAACTTTCACGGAGCCCGCGCCGAAGGGCTCGATCTCGAACCCGATCTCGCGGAGCAGCGGGAAATTCTTTTCCAGAAAAGCATACTCCTGCGCATTCAGGGAGAGCGTATAGGGCATGAGCATGGGCTGGGACACGATGCTGCGGGCCTCCATTTTGGCGCGGAGCCGATCGTAGTTGAGCCGTTCGTGCGCGGCATGCTGGTCGATGATATAGGCGTCGTCTCCGCATTCATAGAAGAGATAGGTGCGGAAGAGCTCGCCCTTGTAGACGAGCGCCCCCACTTCCACGCGCTGCTGCCCCTTTTTCTCCTCCCGAAGCAGGAGGCGCTTGTTCTCCTCGAAGTAGTCCTCCCGACGCTCTTCGGCAACGGGCGAATGCACTTCGAGCGCGCCGCCGCCCGCGCCGAAGTCGCGCCGCGGAACGCTCCCCTTGCCCGCCGTGAGCGGGATCTCGAACTGCAATTCCTTCTTCGCCTGCGCATACGTCATCGCGGGAGCGGCCTCCGCAGGCTTTCCCGCGGGGGGATCCGCACTTCTTCTTCGCGCCGTTTCCCCGTCCGAAAAAGTCCCCGTGAGGTATTCGAGCGCGCGGGAGTTTCCGTCCAAAACAGCGGAGACCACGGAGTACACGGTGCCGTAGATGATCTGGTTGTCCGCAAAACGCACATCCGCCTTGTTCGGGTGCACGTTGACGTCTACGATCTCGGGAGGGACGTCCAAAAAGAGCACATAGAAGGGATACTGCCGCTTCATGAGGTAGCTCGCATAGGCGTTCGTCAGCGCGGCCGAGACCGTCTGGTTGACGACGTATCTCCCGTTGACGAAGAGGCTCTGATACGTCCTGTTCGGCTTGGAAAAGTTCTGGTCGCCGATATAGCCGCGGAGCTTGATCCCGTGTTTCTCCGCGTCGATCTCATAGAGATTATCCAAAATTCCCGCGCCGTAGACGGCGGCCAACGCGGAGGCAAGCCCGTCGCCGTAGGAGCGGTATTTGACCTTTCCGTTTGCGGAATAGGTAAAGGCGATATCGGGGCGGGAAAGGATAAAGCGCCCCACCGTGCCCGTGATGTCCCCCTCTTCCTGTGCGTCCGACTTCAAAAATTTCAGGCGGGCGGGAATGTTGCGGAAGAGTTCCTCCACCGTGACCTCCGTGCCCACCGCGCCTGCCGCGGGAAGGATGTTGCCGAGCCGTCCTCCCTCCGAAGCGAGCGAATAGGCCTCCGCTCCCTCCGTGCGGGAGACGATCTTCATCTTGGAGACAGCCGCGATGGAGGCAAGCGCCTCGCCGCGGAAGCCGAGCGTCGTCACGCCGAAGAGATCGTCCGCCGTCCTGAGTTTGCTCGTCGCATGCGGCTTGTAGGCGGCAACGAGGTCGTCCTTTGCGATCCCGCCGCCGTTATCCGTGACGCGGATGAGCGTCTTCCCGCCGTCTGCGATCTCCACGGAAATCTCCGTCGCGCCCGCGTCCACCGCGTTCTCGACGAGTTCCTTTACGACGGAATAGGGGCGGTCCACGACCTCCCCCGCCGCGATCTTGTTATAGACGTCGGGTTCCAAAATATTGATCTTCATTTCCACTTCTCCTTCCACTCCGAGAGGATGGCGAGCGCCTGCAAGGGCGTGAGCGCGTTGACGTCCAGCTCCGCAAGCTCGGCCTGAACGTCTGGCCTTTCCTCTTCGGGCTCCTGCTCCACGATGGCCGTGCGGCGGCCCTGCGTCTTTTCCAGCGTTCTCAAAATCTGCTTCGCGCGGTCCGTGACCTCTGCGGGAACGCCCGCGAGGGAGGCGACCTCCACGCCGAAAGAGCGGGAAGCGCCGCCGCGCACGATCTTGCGGAGGAACACG
Source organism: uncultured Clostridia bacterium (assembly GCA_947625605.1). Taxonomy (GTDB): domain Bacteria; phylum Bacillota; class Clostridia; order Christensenellales; family Borkfalkiaceae; genus Gallimonas. The sequence continues at coordinate 33,141 of CANQOY010000007.1, forward strand.
ATGGTCCCGCCGATCTCGCGCACGCCGATCTTGTAGTTCTTCACGCCGTCGAGTTTCCCTTCGAGTTCGGTGAGCTCGTGGTAATGCGTGGCGAACAGCGTCTTTGCGCGCACCTTTTCCGTGAGGTGCTCGATGACCGACCATGCGATGGAGAGGCCGTCATAGGTGCTCGTTCCCCGCCCCACTTCGTCGAGGATGAGCAGGCTGTTTTTCGTCGCATTCCTGAGAATGTTGGCGACCTCCGTCATCTCCACCATGAAAGTGGAGCGGTCGAGGATCAGGTTGTCGCTCGCGCCGATGCGGGTGAAGATCCTGTCGCAGATGGGGATCTCGGCCTGCTTCGCCGGCACAAAGGAGCCGATCTGCGCCATGAGGACGATGAGCGCGACCTGACGGAGATAGGTGGATTTGCCCGCCATGTTCGGCCCCGTAATGATCATGGTGCGGTTTTCGCCGCCGTCCAACAGGCAGTCGTTGGGCACGAAGCGCTCCTTGGAGATCGCTTCGACGACGGGATGCCGCCCCTCCGTGATTTTGAGTTCTCCCTCCTCTTTGAGGACGGGACGGCAGTACTTTCTCTCCTTTGCGACCGTGGCGAGAGAGACGAGGCAATCCAGCCATGCGACCGCCGCCGCGACTCTCTGGAATACGGGAATATTCTTGCAGAGGATCTCCATGAGCTCGGCATAGAGATGCTCTTGCAGCCGCGCGGCCTCGTCGTCGCTGCCGAGGATCTTGTTTTCGAGCGCTTTGAGCTCCTCGCTCGTATAGCGCTCGCCGTTCGCCAGCGTCTGCTTGCGCGTGTAGGTGTACGGAACGCGGTCCTTGAAGGAGTTGCTGACTTCGATATAGTAGCCGAACACACGGTTGTAGCCGATCTTCAAGGTGCGGATCCCCGTGCGCTCGCGCTCTCTCGCTTCGAGCTGCGCGAGGAGCGTGGTCCCGCGCTCCTTCACGCTGCGAAGCTCGTCCATCCGCTCGTTGTATCCCGCCTTGATGTAGTTCCCCTCTTTGAGGGTGGTCGCACGGGGGTCGATCGCTCTGTCGAGCAGGTCGCAGATCTCCTTGGTATCGACGAGATCTTCCGCGATCCCGCAGGATGGCGGAAGAAAAGCCCGTGAGGCGGAATTTGAGATTGGGCAGCGCCGCAAGCGACGCGGAGAGCGCAAGGCAGTCCCCCGGCTGCAAATTGCCGTTCGAGATCCTGCCCGTGAGGCGCTCGATATCCCTGACGCCCCCGAGGGTCTCTTCCAATCCCATGCGGATCACGGTCGCGCGGAAGAGCTCGTCCACGCCGTCGAGCCTCTTTTCGATCTCCTCCCGCTCGGCAAGCGGGCTCGTGAGGAGGGAGGCGAGCTTGCGTGCCCCCATGTTCGTCTTTGTGCGGTCGAGGAGCCACAGCAGGGAGCCGTACTTCTTCCCCTCCGCATTGTTTTTGAGGATTTCGAGGTTGCGGAGCGCGGAGGCGTCCAGCGTCATGTATTTCTCTTCCTCCACGAAGCGGAGCGCGTTGATGTTTTTGAGCGCGCGCTTCTGCGTTTCGCGGAGGTATTCGATGAGGGCGCCTGCGGTGAGCGCCGCTTCCTCGCGGCCGCCCAGCCCCAGAACTTCCACGGAGGAAACGGAGAATTGCTCCCTGAGGTTTTTCTCCGCCTGCGGGGCCTTGAACGCCCACGGCAGATAGCAGGATAGGTGCGGGAGGGACCGCTCCGCCTCGGGATAGCGCTTTGCGGCCAGGAGAAATTCGTCGTTGCAGATGATCTCCGCCACGGAGAGGTTGATGAGGTCGGAGAGCGTTTTCTCGCAGCTCTCCTCCCCGCAGACCGCAAATTCCCCCGTCGTGATATCCGCCCATGCGAGGGCGAACGCGTCCCCGAATTTGGCGGCGCATGCAACGTAATTGCTCTTCTTCTCGTCGAGAAGGTCGTCCTCGATGACGGTGCCCGCCGTCACCACGCGGATGACGTCCCGATCCACCATTCCCTTTCCCGCCTTGGGATCGGAGAGCTGTTCACAGATCGCCACGCGCTCCCCCGCGTCCACAAGTTTTTGAATGTATGCGTTGGCCGCATGGAAGGGCACGCCGCACATCGGCGCGCGTTCGCCGAGGCCGCAATCTCTGCCCGTGAGCGTGAGATCGAGGATGGAACTCCCCTTTACGGCGTCGTCGAAAAACATCTCATAGAAGTCTCCGAGACGGTAAAAGACGATACAGTCCGGATATTTGTCCTTGACCTCCTGCCAATGGACCATCATCGGTGAAAGTGCCATAATTTTTCCTCTTGCGTTTTCCTTTCCGTCCGCCGCCCGCGGATCGGAATCTCTCTGCTGCGCGCCGCGAGGGCGCGGGACGGGGCGCGTTTGTTCCTCGTTTCCCCTCTGCGGGATCATGCGGGTCCGTCTGCCTCTTCCCCGTAGAGCGAAATGCCGTTGGCGTCCGTGATCTTCAAGGTGACGAACTCGCCGATGGGGTTGCGCTCGCACCTGAAATATCCCATACGGCCGTACTGATCGCGCCCCAGATACATGCCTTTCTTTTCGTCGTAGTCCTCGCAGAGGATCTCCGTCCGCTTGCCTAAATATCTCGCGCTCTTCTCGCGCGTCTTGGAATTGACGAGGGCGACGAGGCGGGTGATGCGGTCTTTGGCGACGTCCTCCGAGATCCTCCCTTCCATCTGTGCGGCCTTTGTGCCCGTTCGCGGTGAAAAGATAAAGGTGAAGGCCGAGGCGAAATCTGCCTCCTCCACAAGGGAGAGCGTCTCTTGAAATTCCTCCTCCGTCTCGGTGGGAAAGGCCACGATGAGATCCGTCGTCACCTCGCAATCGGGGATCTCCCGCCTCAGAATCGCCAGATCTTCGAGGTATTTTTCCCGCGTGTAGCGGCGGTTCATCAGGCGGAGAATGCGGTTGTTGCCCGCCTGCACGGGGAGATGGAGATGCCTGCAAATCTTGGCGTGCCTCTTCATGACGGCAACCAGCTCCTCGGAGAAGTCCTTGGGGTGCGACGTCATGAACCGGACGCGGAAATTCCCCTCGATGGAGGCGACTGCGTCGAGAAGCTGCGGAAACGTCGTCCCGTCTCCGCCGCGGTAGGAATCCACATTCTGCCCGAGGAGGGTGATCTCCCTGTACCCGTCGCGCACGAGGGAACGGACCTCGGCGAGGATCTCCTCGCGGTCTCTCGACCGTTCCCGCCCCCTCACATAGGGCACGATGCAGTACGAGCAGAAGTTGTTGCAGCCGTACATGATATTCACCCATGCGTTGGGGTAGCTCGTGCGGACGGGAAAGATGCCGTCCTCCGTCTCTCCCCGCTCCTCGGAAAGGGCGACGACGGCCTTCTTCTGCGTCCGCTTTTTCTCGATGAGCGCGCCGAGCTCGGGCAAGTTGTGGGTGCCGAAGAGGATGTCGATAAAGGGAAATTTCGCTTTGAGCAGTTTCGCCTTCCCCTCCTCCTGCACCATACATCCGCCCACGGCGATGAGCAGGCCCTTCTTCTCGCGTTTAAGCTTTTTGAGCGCGCCGATGTTGCCGAAGGCGTGATTTTCCGCATTCTCGCGGATACAGCAGGTATTGAATACGATGATATCCGCCTCTTCGAGAGACGAGGGTGCGTCGTATCCCTTTTCTTTGAGGATCCCCGCGATCTTCTCCGATTCGTGGAGATTCATTTGACATCCGTATGTGACGATATGATATTTCATAACACGATCTCCGAAAAGACCTCCCCGACGTTCCTGCGGAGGACGAGCTCGCAGCGGCCGTCGAGCGGCGTTGCGTCCCGATTGATGAGGACGAGATGATCTCCCTCGAAATAGTCGAGAAAGCCCGCGGCGGGCCAGACGGTGAGAGACGTCCCCGCCACGATGAGCAGATCGGCCTCGGAGATCGCCTTCACGGCGCCCCGCACCGTCCTCTCGTCGAGCGGTTCGCCGTAGAGCACGACGTCCGGCTTGACGGTCCCCCCGCACGCGCACCGCGGCACGCCCTCGGAGGCCGCGATGTCCGCCGCAGAATATCCCCTGCCGCACTTCATGCAGTGATTTCTGTGAATGCTGCCGTGGAGTTCATAGACGTTTTTGCTTCCCGCCGCCTGATGGAGACCGTCGATATTCTGCGTGACGACGGCGAGGAGCTTTCCGCGGGCCTCCATTTCGGCGAGTTTGATGTGCGCCGCATTGGGTTTGGCCCAAAGCGGAAGCATTTTTTCGCGGTAGAATTTGTAAAATTCGGCCGTGTGCAGGCGGAAAAAGTCCGCGCTGAGTATGGTCTCGGGCGGATAGGCGTATTTCGTGCGGTACAGCCCGTCCTCGGAGCGGAAGTCCGGGATCCCGCTCTCCGTGGAGACCCCCGCTCCCCCGAAGAACACGATGCGGCGGCTCGCGTCCACCAATTCCTGCAATTGCATAAACTCCTCCGTTGGCCGAAGCGCATCCCGCGGATCGGCCCCCAATCTTCTCCATTATATCATAATTTTTATGTGATTTCAACAAAACGCGCGCGGCGGCGTGAAATTTTTTCGGAAAGCGACGAATACTATAACCGATGAAGCGAGCGCTCAAAGTTTTTGGGATCCTCTTCGGGATCGCGGCCGTCCTCTTCGCGGCGTCGGTCTTTTACTACCTCGGCGTCACGGCGGGCGTCTCCCTCGACCCCGAAAAACTTGTCCTCGAAACGAATTACCTGCACATCTACGATAAGGACGGGCATGAGATCGAGACGGCGGCAGCCCGTGCGGACGTGCCGTTCGGCGACTTTCCCGACTACCTGCCGAATGCCTTCGTCGCCGTGGAGGACAAGCGGTTTTATTCGCACGGCGGATTCGACGTCCGCCGCATCCTGAAAGCGGCAGCCAAAAATCTCGCCTCCTTTTCCTTTCGCGAGGGCGCTTCCACCATCTCCCAACAGCTCATCAAAAATACGCATTTAACGAGCGAAAAGACGCTCAGCAGAAAGCTCAAAGAGCTGAAACTCACCCGCATCCTCGAAAAAAATTACACGAAAGAGGAGATCTTGGAGCTCTATCTGAATTCCATTTACTTCGGGCACAGCGCGTTCGGGATCGGAAGCGCGAGCGCCTTCTACTTCGGCAAGGCGCCCGAATCGCTCACCCCCGCCGAGAGCGCGCTTCTTGCGGCGCTCGTGCGCTCTCCCAACCGCTATTCTCCCTTCCGAGACCCGCAAAAGTGCCTTCAAAGGCGCAATTTCGTGCTCACTCTCATGAAAGATCAGGGCTATCTGAGCGATGCGCAGTACGCCGAGGCGCTCGAAGAGCCCCTCCCCGTCTCCCCCGCGGCAGACCGAAGCGGAAACGCCTTTTTGTCCCTCGTCTGCGAGGAGGTCTCCGCGCTCTTCCCGAATGCGCGCTCGGGCGAGTTGGGCGCGCTCCGCGTCTACACCGCCTACGACCCCGCCCTTCAAGAAGTGCTCGAAAGTTTCGAGGCGGACTCCGACCTCGCCCTGCTCGTGCGCGACAACCAAAGGGACGTCTTGAAGGCATACCGCGCCACTGCGGGGAATTTGAAGCGCCTTCCCGCCTCCACCGTAAAGCCGCTCCTCGTGTACGCCCCCGCCATCGAGGAAAACCTCATCGCGCCCGCAACGCCCGTCCTCGACCAAAGGACGGACTTCGGCGGCTACTGCCCGAACGACGCGGGCGGCGCCTCGGGAATGTACATGAGCGTGCGGTACGCCCTCTCGCACAGCGTCAACATCCCCGCCGTGCGCATCCTCCACTCTCTCGGCGTGGAAAAGGGCGTCTCCTATCTGGAAAAAATGGGGCTCGGCGTGGAGCGGGAGGACTATTCTCTCGCCCTCGCCCTCGGCGGCATGAAGGAGGGTTTTTCCCTCCCCGCCCTCTCCGACGGCTATGCCACCCTCGCGAACGGGGGGACATACGCCCCCTGCGGCGCCGTCCTCAGAGTGGAAAACGGCAACGGACGGACGGTCTACGAGCGGAAAACGGCGAAAAAACGGGTCTTTTCCGAGGAAACGAGCTTCCTCGTCAACGACATGCTCGCGACCGCCGCAAGGGAGGGCACGGCGAAAAAGCTGCATTCCCTGCCCTTTTCCGTCTCCGCAAAGACGGGGACGGCGGAGGGAAAAACGGGCAATCTCGACGCATACACCGTCGCCTATACCTCCGAGGACGTGGTGGCCGTGTGGCTGGGCAACCGCGACAACTCGCCCGTCGCGGCGACGGGAGGCGGCCTCCCCGCAAACTTCGCAAAGCGCGTGCTCGAAGCGCTCTATGAAAAGTCCGCCCCCGCCCCCTTCGCGCCTCCCGCAGGGGTGACGCGGGCGCGGTATGACGGCGAGGAGTACGAAAAAAATCACAAGCTCATACTCGCCGATCCGCTCTCCCCCGTGGGGAACATTCGGGAAGAGTACTTCAAGCGCGACGCGCTTCCGAAAGAAACGTGTACGAAATTTTCTCGTCCGACCATCCAATGTCCCTCCGTTTACCTCAAAAATGGGACGGTTTGTATAGTACTATGTCAGGCAGAGTACTATGATTACGTCGTAAAAAGAGAAAATCGCGGCAATACGACAACGATTTACAGCGGGAAATATTCGGAAACGATCTGCGACAGTTCGGTAAAAAACGGCGAGAGTTACCTCTACACCGTGATCCCGTATTATAAAGGAAACGAGGGCGCGCCTGTCACGCTCCCCCGCGTCCGCCTCGAAGCGGCCTCCCCTCCCGATGATTGGTGGGAGGATTAAAATTCGATCGTCTCCGCAGTCCCCATCGCCTCTTCGACGAGCGCCTCCACATCGAGCTTGCGCTCCTCCTCCTCGATAAAGGCGAGCTTGGGGCGCGTTGCGGGAAACTCGGGAAGGAACACCGTACAGCAATCTTCAAAGGGTAGCACCGACGTCTCGTAGGTGCCGATCTTTTTTGCGCGCTCAATGATCTCGTCCTTATCAAATCCGATGAGCGGCCGAAGAACGGGGAGTGTGACGACGGCGTTGGAGGAGGTCAGCCCTTCGATCGTCTGGCTGGCAACCTGCCCGAGGCTCTCCCCCGTGACGAGGCACTTCATCTCGTTTTGCCGCGCAAAGCGTTCGGCGATGCGGAACATGAATCTCCTGAGCAGCGTGACGTTGAGTTCGGCCGCGCATTTTGCGTGGATCTCCTCCTGAATGTGCGTGACGGAGACCGTCGTCAGCCGCGTCACGAGGGTATACCGCGAGAGCTGCTCCGCGAGCGCGATCACTTTCTGCTTCGCGCCCTCGTTCGTGTAGGGATAGCTGTGGAAATGGAGCAGTTCCACCTGCATCCCCCGCTTTGCCATCATGTATCCCGCCACGGGGGAATCGATCCCGCCCGAGATCATGAGCAGCCCCTTTCCGGACGTCCCGACGGGCATGCCGCCGACGCCCGCTTCGAAGCTCCCGAATACGAGCGCTCTGCCGTTTTCGCGAATGTCGATGTACACGGTGCTCTGCGGCTCGTGCACATCCACTTGCAGCGCGGGCCGTTCGGAGAGCAGCCGTCCGCCGATCTGCGCGCTCACTTCCATCGAAGTGAGCGGATAATTTTTATAGGCGCGGTGCGTCTCCACCTTGAAGGTGCCCGCACTCGGAGCGACGCGGCGAACGCCCTCGAAGATGTCATCCATGCCGCTCCCCACGAGCAGGCCCACGGAATACGAATGCACGCCGAACACGCGGGAGATCCTCTCCGCGATCTCCTCCTCCATCCCCGCCTCGAATTTCTCGACGAGCCACCTGCCGCTCAGGCGGTGCAACTCGTGCCGAAGCCCTTTCAGGCTCTTTTCGAGATTGACATGGAACACGCGCTCGAAGTAGCCGCGGTTTTTGCCTTTCAGATGAATTTCCGAATATCGGATGATGATGACCTTTTCCATACGATCCCACTCTACACTTTTTGTTGAAATTCCCGCACGGCCTCGTTTGCAAGGCGCGCGGCCTCGACGATCTCTTCCTCTGTATTTTTGGCGGAAAAGCTGAACCGAAGCACGCCGCCGAGCAGTTCTTTTCCGTAACCGCACGCTTCAAGGACGCGGCTGTACGGCTTCTTCGAAGAGCATGCGCTCCCCGTGCCGACGGCGACGCCCATTTCCCAGAGCATGCGCTGGATCACCTCACCGCGCGTTCCCGCCGCAGCGACGGTGAGAATGTACGGCGAACCGTTTTCGGGAGAGATGCGGGTAAAGAGATTTGCGTCAAGCTCTCCCCAAAGCCTCGCTTGGAGCGCGCGCACGCGTTCGAAGCGGGAAGAGAGCGAAGCGAACACGCCTTCCGCGGCGTATGCGAAGTCGAGGGCGCCGAGCAGGTTTTCCGTGCCGCTGCGCAGCGTTCCCTCCTGCCCTCCGCCGCAGAGAAGGGGCGAAAGCGCGAGCGTCCTGCGCTTTACGAGCGCGCCGACGCCCTTGATCCCGCCGATCTTGTGCGCGCTGAGGGAGTAGAGGTCGATCTCGTTCGTCATGCGGAACGGGAGCTTCCCGAACGCCTGCACGCCGTCGCTGTGCACGACGCAGCGGGGATTTTTCGCTTTGACCGCCCGCGCGATCGCAGAGATATCGTTGACCGCGCCCGTCTCGTTGTTGACGTGCATGACGGAGACGAGCGCCGTCTTTTCGTCCACCAAAGAGAGGAGCGCCGCCGCGTCTGCGCTGCCGTCGCGGTTCACGGGAGCGATCCTCACTTCGACCCCGCGGTTTTTGAGTTCGGAAAAGGGACGCTCCACGGCCGCATGCTCGCCCGCCGTCGTCACGGCGTTCCCCCGTCTCGCCGCGGAAAAAATCGCGAAGTTGTCGCTCTCCGTCCCGCCCGACGTAAAGACGAGCTCGTATTTCGCCGCGTCCGCAATGCGGGAGAGCAGGCTCCCGCGCGCCTCGTTCAGGGCGGCCGCCGCGGAAAATCCCCCGCCGTAGCGCGCAGAGGGATTGTAAAAACACTCGTTGGCAAACGAAGCCGCCCGCGCAAACGCAGAGCCGTCGGGGCGCGTCGTCGCCGCATTGTCCAAGTAGATCATCATGTCGCTCCTACCCCATCTTCGCACACCTGATTCATGTTCGCGCGCCGAAAAAGAGCCTGAACTGCGTGGCGGTCTCCCCGCCCGAACGCGCTTCGAGGATCGCGCCGTCCTCGCGGTCCTCGCGGAAGAAGGCAACCTCCGCGCCCTCCTTGATCTGCCTCCCGTAGCCGATCTGAAAGGCCTTTACGGGACGGGCCGCAAGCTCTTCCATGGTAAAACAGTTGAGGAAGAAGTCCGCGTACTGCGCGTTGTTGGCATGGAGATAATGGTCGCAGTGGCTGTTCGCAACGCGCATCCTGCCGGCCTCGCGGCCGTTTTCGCACTTGGGGATCTTCCAAAGAGGGACCTCGACCGCCTTTTCCGCCCGATAGGGACACTTCGCATGGGCCTCTCCCAGCTTGTCCGGTGTGAGCATGGTGAAGTTTTTGAGATCGACCAGACACCAGCGGGAAGAAAGGGCCGCCACGACTTCCCCGTCTCTGTCCGTGACGCGGTAATCGCGCTCGAAGATGACATGGCGAGGCGGAAGCGGCCACGTCTCCACCGTGACGCTCTCCCCCAGCCGCACGGGACGGAAGAGCTCTCCGTATGTGTGCACAACAAGAAAGCCGAGGTCTCTCGGCTTCAAATCGGAATAGCCAAAGCCCAACTCGTCTGCGCTCGCCCCTGCGGACTCCTGCGTCAGCGCTAAAAGCGAGGAGAGTTTCAGCTCGTCTTTGAAATCAAAATCGGAATAGCGAAGTTCGTAACTTCTGATGTTGGCATACCCGCTCATATCCGACCGATTATACCACATTGCAGAGATATTGTCAACGATTCAGACCAAATTTGCACCCGTGGACAGGAAGGCGATCACCCCCTCCGCAATGGCGCGCGCGATCTTCTCCTGATAGCTCTTGGTGACGAGAAGCGCTTCATCCTCGGGGTTGGAGAGAAATCCGCACTCCACGATGACGGAGGGGACCTCCGAACAGTTGAGGACGAAGTAGTCGCCTGCGAGCGCGGAAGATCTCCTCACGCATTCGGGCATCGCGTTGAGGGCAAGCTGGACGGAGGCCGCGAGCGTTTGGGAGGACTTCAAGCTCTCGCGGAAGAACACCTGCGCGCCCCGCCGCGACGTCTGCGAAAAGAAGTTCTGGTGCACGGAAATGACTGCCGCGGGCGCCGTCTTGCGGATGATCTCCGCGCGCTTCTCCATGTCCCTGCGCTTGTAGCCCGCCGTCGCGATCCCGTAAAGACCCGCCTCGGTCGGGCGCGTCTGGACCACGAGAAATCCCGCCTCCTCGAACCTCTGCTGCAAGAGGCGGGAGACGGAGAGATTGATGTCGCTCTCCTTGGTATTCGTCGTTCTGCCGACGACGCCCGCGTCCACACCGCCGTGCCCCGCGTCGATGACAACGGTGAGGCGAAGGGACTCCGCCGTCGTGCGGGAGAGCGCAAAAAAACAAAATCCGAATGTAATAAATACCGCGAGCGTCAGGCAGAGAAGCCCTACCGTCACACGGTGCTTATAAAAAAAATTCATACATTATCGTATGAATTATAGGGGATAAATAGAAGAAAAAGCGTTATTTCGATGAAAATCAAAATATCAATTCCGGGACGGTTTTTCTTTCAGATATGCGTCGATCGACCGCGCTGCCGTCTTGCCCGCGCCCATGGCGAGAATGACGGTTGCAGCTCCCGTGACGGCGTCGCCGCCCGCAAACACGCCGGGAAGAGAAGTCCTGCCTTCGGCGTCCGTCAAGATCTCCCCTCGCGGGCCCGTCGCAAGGCCGACGGAAGTTCTCGCGATCAGGGGATTGGGAGACGTGCCGAGCGCCATGATGACGCACGCGGCGGGAATGACGCGCTCGCTCCCCTCCAACGCGATCGGGCGGCGCCGTCCGCTCTCATCCGCCTCGCCGAGCGTCATGCCCACGCACCGCACCCCGACGACGTTGTCCTCGCCGTCACACACGATCTCCACGGGATTGGTGAGGAACGCAAACCCGATTCCCTCCTCCTTGGCGTGCAGCACTTCCTCGCGCCTTGCTGGAAGCTCCGCCTCCGAGCGGCGGTAGACGACGGTGACTTCGGAGCCCAGCCGCCTCGCGCAGCGCGCCGCATCCATGGCGACGTTTCCGCCCCCGACGACCACGGTTCTCGCCGCGCGGAAAACGGGCGTCTCCGCGTCGGGCTCATACGCCTTCATCAGGTTGATGCGGGTCAAAAATTCATTCGCGGAAAACACGCCCTTTGCGTTCTCGCCGGGGATGTTCATGAAGCGCGGAAGGCCCGCGCCCGTACCGAGAAAGACGGCCTCGAATCCCTCCTCCTCGAAGAGCTCTTCGAGGAGGAACGCCTGACCGATGACCGCGTTCGTGACGAACTTCACGCCGAGCGCCTCCAACCCCGCGATCTCGCGGCGCACGATCTCCTTGGGCAGACGGAACTCCGGAATGCCGTACATGAGGACGCCGCCCGCAAGGTGCAGCGCCTCAAAGACGGTGACGTCGTACCCCAGTTTTGCAAGATCGCCCGCACAGGCAAGCCCCGCAGGGCCCGACCCCACGACGGCGACCTTGCGTCCCCCGACCGCGGGCGCCGCGGCGGAAGCGGACGCGTTCTGCATGTGCCGATCCGCCACAAACCGTTCGAGCCTGCCGATGGCGACGGGCTCTCCCTTGATGCCGCGCGTGCACTTGCCCTCGCACTGCGTCTCCTGCGCGCACACCCTGCCGCACACGGCGGGCAGCGAGGACGCGGCGCGGATGACCTCGTACGCCTCCTCGAATTTTCCCTCGGCGACCAGCCCGACAAACGCGGGAATGTCTATGCCGACGGGGCAGCCAGTAACGCACGGGCGCGTCTTGCAGCGGACGCACCGCCGCGCCTCCTCCACGGCCGTATTTTCATCGTATCCCAAGGCGACCTCGCGGAAGTTTTTCGCTCTTTCCGAGGGGCTCTGCGCGGGCATGGTATGCTTGTTTAACGTCATATTGAAATTCGGCATCTCATTTTACCTCCCGCTTATAAAGGTTGCAGTGCCGCTCTCTGGCGGCCGCTTCAAAGGCGGAATAGGTGCGACTGCGGCGGATCGCTTCGTCGAAATCGACAAGGTGCGCGTCAAAGTCGGGGCCGTCCACGCAGGCAAATTTCATCTCGCCGCCCACGCTGACGCGGCAACAGCCGCACATCCCCGTGCCGTCGATCATGATGGGATTCATGCTTGCGACCGTCTTGACCTTGTACGGCCGCGTCTCGGCCGCGACAAATTTCATCATGACGAGCGGCCCGATCGCGAGCACGGCGTCATAGCGCTCCACCGCGGCGAGCAGACGGCGCAGCGGCACGCAGACGTTGCCCCTTTCCCCGCAGCTGCCGTCGTCCGTCATCAGGATCAGGCGGGTTGACGCGGCGCGGAATTCCTCTTCGAGGATGACCTGATCGCGGCTGCGGAAGCCGATGATCGCGGTGACGTCCGCCCCCTGCGCGCGCAGCTTCTTCGCAACGGGCAGCGCGATGGCGCAGCCCACGCCGCCGCCGATGACGACCGCCTTCTGCATGCCATCGAGATCGGTGGGTCTGCCGAGCGGACCGACGAGATCGGCGAGGCGATCCCCCTCCCGCTTTGCGTCGAGCGACATCGTCGCCCCGCCGACGACCTGAAAGATGAGCGTGACCGTTCCCCGCGCCCGATCGTGGTCTGCGATCGTGAGCGGAATGCGTTCTCCGCGTTCATCCGCGCGCAGAATGACGAACTGCCCCGCTTCCGCCCTGCGGGCAACGAGTGGCGCCTCCACCGTGATGCGCGTGACAGAGGCATTCAAACTCTCTCTTTGTACGATCCGATACATCTTTTCCGCTCCCGTACGATTTGTCTTGTATTATACAACAGATGGAAGAAATTTGTCAATACGGGTCCGAACATTTTGCCGATTTTTCGTTGATTTTCCTTGACATGACCCCCATCTTTGCGTATAATCTAATTGTTGATTTTATGAATTTTCGGAGAAGAATATGGTAAAAATCGTAACCGATTCGAATAGCGGCATTACGCAAGCCGAAGCGAAGGAGCTCGGGATCTCGGTCATTCCGATGCCCTTCCTCATCGACGGAGAAGAGTACTTTGAAGATCTCTCGCTCACGCAGGAGGCTTTCTACAAACATCTCGAAGCAAACGCCTCCGTCTCCACCTCGCAGCCCGCGGTCGGCAGCGTGGCCGATCTGTGGGACAGCCTGCTCGACGGCGACAGTGAGATCGTACATATCCCCATGTCCAGCGGGCTCTCGGAATCCTGCCACACCGCGCAAAGGCTTGCGCAGGACCCTCCCTATGCGGGAAAAGTGTTCGTCGTGGATAACCAGCGCATCTCCGTCACGCAGAAGCAGAGCGTATTCGACGCCATCAAACTCGCCGAGCGCGAATCGTCTGCCGCCGAGATCAAGGAGTATCTGGAAAGAACCAAGCTGGACAGCAGCATCTACATCACGCTCGGCACGCTCAAATACCTCAAAAAAGGCGGGAGGCTCACCCCCGCCGCCGCGCTGATCGGCACGATACTCAAAATCAAACCCGTCTTACAGATCCAAGGAGAGAAGCTGGACGCCTTCAAAAAAGTGCAGACGCTCCGCCAGGCCAAAAACGTCATGCTCGAAGCCATCCGCCGCGATTTCACCACCCGTTTCAAGCCTTTCGTCGATGCGGGCGAGATGAATCTCCAAATCGCGCATACCGAGAACGCCGCCGAGGCGGCCCAGCTGAAAGAGGAACTGGCGGTATGGTTCCCGAACGTTCCCGTCACCTTCGTGGATCCCCTCTCCCTCTCCGTCTCCTGCCATATCGGCCCCGGCGCCCTCGCCATCGCCTGCGAACGCATCGTAAACTAACGAACTCTTTCAAAAACGGCGGAAGCTTCCCTGCGGGGAAGCTTCCTTTTTTTATGTGCGAAACCGTTCTCTGCGCCCTCTTCGAGGGAGCGCAAAAGCTCAAAATCCGCTCTTTTTCCGTCGATAGAGGCCGCGCTGACGGGTCTCAATGAGATGATATTCCTGTTCGCGCTCGAAATCGTAGACGCAGGGGCTCATCGGAGAGGCAAAGCGCAGTTTTCCGCCGATGTCCGCGGCCTGCGCAAAGCCGTACGCGCAGACGCACACGGGCACGCCGTACAAAAACGCGTACGAGCGCATGAGGATCTGTTCGAGACTGCCCTCCTGCTGTTCGAAGATGCAGAGCGCGAGCTCGGCTCCGCAGACGGAAAGCGTCTCGGCGACGCGGGGAAAATACAGATCTTCCGCAACGATGATCCCCACCTTCCCCACGCCCGTATCGAAGATCTTGACCCCCGCGCCGCAGCGGTACTCGGCCTGATCGATGCGGTTTACCATGTCGGAAACGCCGAGGATCCGCCCCTTTTCCGCAACGACGACGGACTTGCGTTTGATGCCGCGGGCGTCCGTAAAGCACCCCGCGACAATGAGATTCTGCCCCTCTTTGGAGAGGAGCGCAACGTCCTCGAAGAGGCTCGTCTCCCCTTTGAGCTCCCGCTCGTAACTGACTTCGCCGAGGGCCTGAAAGGAAAGGCAGACGATATCGGCGCGGCTCCCCGCATATTTTTTGGCGTAGTCGTCGAGGCTCCCGTTCGTCACAAAACAGATGTGCATATATTTTATTGTATCGCGCGCGGGGAAATTTTGTGACAGCTCCTTACGCCTTTGCGAACGCGCGGCGGAAAAATGCGCAGATGCGGTCGAACGGAATGACATCGAGCCGGTCGTACAGGTCGGTATGCACGGCGCCCGGAATAATCAAAAGCTCCTTGTTGTCGCTGTATTTGCTCCCCTCTGTCATCGCGGCAAAGGCGTCGCGGCTGAAATAGCAGGAGTGCGCCTTCTCCCCATGCACGAGGAGGACCGCGCTGCGGATCTCCTTGCTGTACGAGAGGATGGGCATGTTGATGAACGACAGCGCGGAAGTCTTATTCCAGCCGCCATTGGAGTTCAGACTGCGGACATGGTACCCCCGTTTTGTCTTGTAGTAGTCGTAATAGTCCTTGACGAAGAAGGGCGCATCGTCGGGGAGCGGATCGACGACCCCACCGCCGAGTTCGTACCTGCCCTCTCTGTAATCGGCCGTGCGCTGCGCATTGAGCGCCTTCTTGATTTCATAGCGCGCCTCCTCGCTGTCCTGCGCGTCGAAATAGCCCTTGGCGTTCACCCGCGTCATGTCGTACATGGTGGAAGCGACGGTCGCCCGAATGCGCGTGTCCATCGCCGCGGCGTTGAGCGCCATCCCGCCCCAACCGCAGATGCCGATGATCGCGATCCTCTCGGGATCGACGTCCTCGCGGCAGGAGAGATAGTCCACCGCCGCCGAGAAGTCCTCGGTGTTGATGTCGGGAGAGGCGACGTAGCGCGGAAGCCCGCCGCTCTCGCCCGTAAACGAGGGGTCGAAGGCGATCGCGAGAAATCCCCGCGCTGCCATCTCCTGCGCATAGAGGCCGGACGACTGTTCCTTGACCGCGCCGAACGGGCCGCACACCGCGATCGCGGGGAGGCTGCCTTCCGCATGTTTCGGGCGGTACACATCGCAGGCGAGCGCGATCCCGTAGCGGTTGTGGAACGTCGCCTTTTCGTGATCCACCCTCTCGTCTTTCGGGAAAACTTTGTCCCACTCCTGCGTCAACTTCAATTCTTGTACCATAAACGATCACCCCTTCTCTGTTTTTTTTGCGCGGTTTCGCACATCGAAGCGCAAAACGGCGCGCATCCTGTCCATTTGAAAACAATGACCGCCGAAGCGGTCATCGTCTTGCGCTTATTCTTTTCCCGCTTTGAGCAAGTCGCGGATCTCGGTGAGCAGTTCTTCCGTTGTGGGTGCGGGGGGAACGGGCTCGGGTTCGGGCTGGGGCTCTGCGGGCGCTTCCTCGGCCTCTTGCGCGGCTCTCTTCGCCTTGATCTTCTCGGCGCGCGCATGGATGTGGTTGACCGTGTACACGATCGTGAACAGCATGAGCGCGGTGAGGAGGAAGGTGACGATGGACGAGATCACGATGCCGAAGTCGAGAACGATGGGCGTGACCGTCTCGGGATTCGCGTTATAGGCCGCCTGATTGAGCACGACTTGCAGCGCGCCGAAGCCGTCGGAACCGACCCCGATCATTTGCAGCAGGGGCGTCAGAATGCCGTTTACGAGCGCGGTGATGATCGCCGTAAACGCACCGCCGACGATGATGCCGACCGCCATGTCGAGCACGTTGCCGCGGGCGATGAATTCCTTGAATTCCTTGAAGAAGCCCTTCTTCTCTGTTTTGTCTTTTGCCATAATGTTACCTCCGATAAAATTTTATCCATTTTTTCAACCTGCCCATCTCGCGGGCGGAAGGCTGACGAAGTAAGCGGAACTGCCAATTCCCCGCCGTCGTACCCGGGCAGTTCATGCGGGACGCGCTCGGAAGGCGCAGGATATCCTGAATGGGGAAGATCGCGAGTTCGGCTTCCGAAGCGAGCGCGAGGCGGATCATGGCCATGGGGAGCCCCTCCCCTTTCGCGCCGAGTTTGACGCGGACGTCCATTTTTTCAAGTTCGGCCGCCACGCGGGAGCGGAAGAGATAAAATTCTTCCGCCGAGAGCGTTTCGAGATACCCCGTGACCGTGTCGTTATCGTGCGTGCCCGTATAGACGACGCAGCGATCCGCAAAGTTGTGGGGAAGATTGGCGTTGTCCTCCGCGCCGTCGAAGGCGAAGAGCAGCACCTTCATGCCGGGGAAGCCCGTCTTTTCGAGCAGGTCGCGCACCCCATCGTCCGAACCGCCGAGGTCCTCGGCGATGATGCGGTCCCGCCCGCTCAGCCCCTTGAAGAGCACTTTGCCGGGGCCCTCCTTCCATTCGCCGCCCTCCGTGGTCGTGGAGTCTGCGGGAAGCTCGTAGTAATGATCGAGTCCGCGGAAGTGGCCGATCCGAACGAGGTCGTAGACGGAGAGCGCCTCCCCGAGCCGCGCGTGCCACCATGCAAAGTTCTCCTTTTCGTGCGCCGGCCAACGATACGTCGGGGTGCCCCAAAGCTGGCCCGCCTGCGAATATTCGTCGGGCGGAGCGGCGGAGATCCCCGTGGGGCGGAGTTCTTCGTCGAGGTTGAAGAGTTCGGGATGCGCCCATACGTCCGCGCTGTCGTACGCGCAATAGAGCGGCACATCGCCGACGATCTTCAAGCCGTGCGAGCGGCAGACCTCCCGAAATTCCTCCCACTGTCCCCAGAAGAGATATTGCAAAAACTGCCAGAAGAGATACTCCTCATGGTGTTCGGTGCGGAGCGCTTCGAGCGCCGCGGCATCGTGCGTTCTGAGCCCCTCTTCCCAATCGCGGAAGCAGCCGCCGTACACCGTCTTTGCCGTCATGAAGAGCGCGTAGTCCTCGAATCTGCCCGCATTCACGAAGGCGCGGAAATCCCCGTCGTCGAAGGCGAAACGGGAAAACGCCAGCCGAAGCGTGGCATAGCGCTCCTCATAGAGCGCGGCGTAGTCCACCTTTTGCGCCCCGCGGTAGCGCTTGCGGAGCTCCTTGATCTCCTTCCGTGCGAGAAGCCCCCTCTTCCCCAGCGCATCGAGATCGATGAAATAGGGATTGCCGGAATGGGAGGAAACCGACAAATAGGGAGAATCGCCGTATCCCGTCTGCGCGAGAGGCAGGATCTGCCACACCTTTACGCCGTTCTTTGCGAGGAGGACCGCAAAGCGGCGCGCCTCTTTGAGCGAGCCGATCCCGTACTTGCCCGGCAGGGCGGAAATGTGGCACAGGATGCCCGCGCTTCGTTCAGCTCTTCGCATTGCCCAAGAGCTCCGTGATCCTGCGGCAGGCTTCGGCCGTGTTTTCATGCGTCCCGAAGGCGGTGAGGCGGAAGAAGCCCTCGCCGCTCCTTCCGAATCCGCTCCCCGGAGTACCGACCACCTTTGCGTTTTCGAGAAGATAATCGAAGAATTGCCAGCTCGTCATGCCCTCGGGGCACTTCATCCAGAGATAGGGCGAATTTTTCCCGCCCGTGTACCATATGCCGAGCGCGTCGAGGCAGCCCGCGATCATTTTTGCGTTCTCGCGGTAATAGGCGATGTTTGCGGCGATCTGCCGTTCCCCCTCCTCGGTAAACACGGCCGCGGCGCCCATCTGCGTGATATAGGAGACGCCGTTGAATTTCGTCGTCTGCCTGCGCGCCCAAAGGCGGTTGAGGGAAACGCCGCCGCGTTCGAGCTCCTTGGGTACGACGGTGTAACCGCAGCGCACGCCCGTGAAGCCCGCCGTCTTGGAATAGGAAGAGATCTCGATCGCGCACTCCTTTGCGCCCTCCACCTCGAAGATGCTGCGGGGCAGAGCGGGATCGGAGACGAAGTGTTCGTACGCCGCGTCGAAGAGGATCACGGCGTCGTTAGACCTCGCATAGGCCACCCATGCCCGAAGTTGCTCCTTCGTATACACTGCGCCCGTGGGGTTGTTGGGAGAACAGATATAGATGATATCCGCCTTGATCTCATCATTCGGCATGGGCAGAAACCCGTTCTCCTCCGTCGCGCAGGAGAAGAGGATCTTCCGCCCCGCCATGATGTTTGCGTCCACATAGGCGGGATAGACAGGGTCGGGAATGAGGACGACGTTGTCCTCCGAGAAGATATCGAGAATGTTCCCGAGGTCGCATTTCGCGCCGTCCGAAATGAAGATCTCCTCCCGCCCGAGCGATACGCCCTTGCGGGCATACGCGGCCGCGACGGAGTCGATCAGGTTGGGGTATCCGTAGCGCGTTGCGTCGGGGCCGTATCCCTTAAAGGAGGCCCCTTTCGACATATCGTCCACGGCGCGGTGCATCGCTTCGATGATGACGGGCGCCAGGGGAAGCGTGACGTCCCCGATGGAGAGTTTGATGATCTTCTCCCCGGGATGCCTTTCCTGATAGGCGGCCACCTTGGAGGCGACGAGCGGGAAGAGATAGCTCTCTTTGAGGTTGAGATGATTTTCGTTGATCTTCATGAGTCTGATACTCCTTTCCTCTTTTTCGGCCCTTGCGGAGCCGTTGTTCAAGCCGATGAAAGACGGATCAGTCCTTCCCGGCGTAGTGCAGCGATGCGCGGATAAACTCGCGGAAGAGCGGGTGCGCGCTGTTGGGGCGCGATTTGAACTCGGGGTGGAACTGCACGGCGACGAAAAAGTCGTTGGAGTCGATCTCCACGGCCTCCACCAGAGCTCCGTCCGGAGAAGTTCCCGCGATGGTCATGCCGTGCTTTTCAATGGCCTCGCGGTATTCGTTGTTGAATTCGAAGCGGTGGCGGTGACGCTCGCGGATGAGATCGCAGCCGTACGCCGCCTTCATCCGCTCTCCGATCACGGCGCAGGGATACGCCCCGAGCCGCATCGTGCCGCCCATCTTGACGCCGTACTGATCGGGCATGAGATCGATGACGGAGTGCTTCCCCTCCGGGCAGAACTCGGAAGAGTTCGCGTCCGCAATGCCGAGCACGTTGCGCGCAAATTCGATGACCGCAACGTGCATGCCGAGGCAGAGCCCGAGGTAGGGAATGTTGCGCTCGCGCGCGTATCTGCACGCCGCGATCTTGCCCTCGACGCCGCGCGACCCGAATCCTCCCGGAACGAGGATCCCGTCCGCACCGCCGAGCAGCTGCTCCGCGTTGTGCTCGGTGAGTTTCTCCGTATCCACCCACTCGATCTCCACCTTGGTATCCGTCTCATAGCCTGCGTGCGCAAGCGCTTCGGCGACGGAGAGATAGGCGTCGTGAAGCTGCACGTATTTCCCGCAAAGTGCGATTTTGACCGTCTTACTGCGGGCATGGATACGGGCAAGCATCTCTTCCCACTCCGCCGTGTCGATCTGCCTCGGGTCGAGCCGCAGGATATTGCACACCGTGGAAGAGAGGCCGCTCCGTTCGAGCATCATGGGCGCCTCGTACAGCACGGGCACCGTGAGATTCTCGATGCAGCACTCGGGTTTGACGTTGCAGAACATGGCGATCTTCTCGCGGATGGACTCGGGCATGGGTTCGTCCACGCGGGCCACGATGATATCCGGGGAGATGCCCATCCCCTGCAATTCCTTCACGGAGTGCTGGGTCGGCTTGCTCTTGAATTCGCACGAGCCCGAAATGTAGGGCACCAGCGTGACGTGGATGAAACAGCAGTTTTCCCGCCCCACCTCGCGTGCGACCTGACGGATCGCCTCCAAAAAGGGTTGGCTCTCGATGTCGCCCGTCGTGCCGCCGATCTCCGTGATGACGATCTCGGCGCCCGCGCTGCGGCCGACCTGATAGATGAAGGACTTGATCTCGTTCGTGATATGCGGGATGACCTGCACCGTTTGGCCGAGATATTCCCCCGCGCGCTCCTTGGTGAGCACGTTCCAATAGACTTTGCCCGTCGTGAGGTTGGAAAATTGATTGAGGTTTTCGTCGATGAAGCGCTCGTAGTGGCCGAGATCGAGATCGGTCTCCGCGCCGTCCTCCGTGACGAACACTTCCCCGTGCTGGTACGGGCTCATCGTGCCGGGGTCGATATTGATATAGGGATCGAGCTTCTGCGAGGCGACCTTGTAGCCGCGCATTTTGAGAAGCCTGCCGAGGGAGGCCGCCGTGATCCCCTTTCCGAGGCCCGAGACGACGCCGCCCGTCACAAAAATATACTTCGTCATAACTCCTTACCCATGCCCTTTTCAGAACTTCACAAAGCCCGCAAAGGCGATTTCGGCGGGACCCGTCATGAGCACGGTCTTTCCCGTGTAGACGATCCCGAGCTCTCCGCCGCGAAGGCGGACGGTGATCTCTGCGTCCCGATCGCAGTCGCCGTTGAGAACGGCCGCGACCGCCGCGGCGCACGCACCCGTTCCGCATGCCCACGTCTCCCCGCTGCCGCGCTCCCATACGCGCATTTTGAGAACGTTGCGGCAAAGCGCCTGCACGAACTCCGTGTTGACGCGGTCGGGAAAGGCGGGATGCGACTCGAACTGCGGCCCGAGCGTCCCGAGATCGAGCGCGTCGGGATCGCCGCCGAGGACGACGCAGTGCGGGTTGCCCATGGAGAGGCAGGTCACGCGGTATTCGGCGCCTCCCACGGTGAGCGGACGGGAGACGACGCGCCTTCCGTCAAAGAGGGCGGGGATCCGCGCGGGCGCAAAGACGGGCCTGCCCATGTCTACGCGAAGGGCGAGGGCCTCCGTTCTGCGCCGATTCGTCTTTACGACCTCGACTGCCTTGATCCCCGCTTTGGTCTCGATGGTCAAATTCTTTTTGCGGAGCCCGCGCACGTCATAGAGATATTTCCCCACGCAGCGGATGGCGTTCCCGCACATCTTCCCCTCGCTGCCGTCCGCGTTGAACATCCGCATTCGCGCATCTGCCTTCCCGCTCCGCAGGATGAGCACGATCCCATCCCCGCCGACGGAAAAACGGCGTTCGGAAAGTTTCCGCGCCGCGGCGGACGGATTGGGCAGAGTGGTATCGAAACAGTCAAAATACAGATAATCGTTGCCGATGCCGTGCATTTTGACGAAAGAGCGGATGGTGCGTTCCATATTATTTGAGTTTGATGACGGCGTCCCGTTCCGCGCCGACGGCGACATAGGTGATATTGCATCCGCACGCCTCTTCGATGAAGGCGATGTAATCGAGCGCCTCGCGGGGCAGATCCTCCCGCCTGCGGCACTTGGAGATATCGCAGCCCCAGCCTTTCAGGGTGCGGAGCACGGGCTTGCACTTTTCCAGCAGGTCCGGATAGGGAAATTCGCGGAGGATCTCGCCCTCGCATTCATACGCGACGCAGACCTCGATCTCGTCGTAGATGGAGAGAATGTCGAGCTTGGTCAGGACGACTTCGTCCGCGCCCTGACAGCGGATGCCGTAGGAGGAGGCGACCGCGTCGAATGGCCCGACCCTGCGCGGTCTGCCCGTCGCCGCGCCGTATTCGCCGCCCGCGGCGCGCAATTTTTCCGCCTTTTCGCCAAAATATTCCGCCGTGAACGGGCCTTCCCCCACGCAGGTGGAGTACGCCTTCATGACGCCGATGGAGCGATCGAGCTTCAAGTCGGGAACGCCCGCGCCGATGGGTGCATAGGCCGCGATCGTCGAGGAGCTCGAAGTGTAGGGATAGATGCCGTAATCGATGTCGCGGAGTGCGCCGAGCTGCGCCTCGAACATGATCTTCTTGCCCGCGGCCGCCGCCTCGTGCAGGTAGCGCCCGACATCGCAAATATATTCGCGGAGCGGATCGCCGTATTCTTTGAGATAGGCAAACGTCTCCTCCGCCGTGATCGGCGCGCCGCCGTACCCGCCGCAAACGGTGAGGTTCTTCCATTCGACGATCTCCTCCACCCGTTCACGGAGGCGCGCGCAGTGGAGCAGATCCCCCATGCGGAACGCCTTCTTCATGTATTTATCGGCATACACGGGAGCGATGCCCCTGCGCGTGGAGCCGAACTTTTTCTCGGCAAGGCGCTCTTCTTCGAGACAGTCGAGAAGGACATGGTACGGCATCGTGATGACGGCTCTGTCGCTGATTTTGAGATTTTCGGGCGTGATCTTCACCCCCGCCGCGCGCAGGCGCGCCATCTCTCCGCTGAGGTGCCTGATGTCAACGACCATTCCCGCGCCGAGCACATTGACGACGTTTTCCCGCAGGATCCCCGAGGGAAGCAAATTGAGAATGAACTTCCCCCGCTCGTTGATGACGGTGTGGCCCGCATTGTTGCCGCCCTGATAGCGGCAGACGACGTCGTACTCCTCGGAGAGAAGATCCACCATCTTGCCCTTTCCTTCATCTCCCCAATTGATCCCGCAAACCGATGTCAGCATTCCGTTCTCCTACCCGAGCGTCTCCGGTTTTTCCCGAAAAACGCCCAAGATAATTACGTTCTATTATACTATGATACGGGCGGGCTTGTCAAGCCTTGTAAGCGTGAAAAAAAGATTTTCCTCCCCCGCGGGGAGAGAGGACCGCCGCCCGCGCCGAAAAAAAGGGAAGAACGTGCATTTTTTGCGCCGCATTTCCATAAAATCTTTCGGTTGGGGTTGACAAACGGGAATTTAAGGTATACAATAATATGAAAACCGATAAGGGAGGAGAACAGGATGTATTGCAGAGATTGCGGCAAGAAACTTGGGCTCCGGTTTCTTGCAAATGAGGGGCTGGTCCCCTACTGCGACGGATGCGGCAAATTCAAGTTCCCCTTCTTCCCTGTGGCCGTTTCGATGGTCGTCGTGAACCGAGAAGAAAACCGCATTCTTCTCGCCAAACATGTGGGCGACGAGGACTTCAAGCTGTTTGCGGGCTACATCAAGAAGGGCGAAAGCGCGGAGAAGGCGATCCCCCGCGAATTGAAAGAGGAGACGAGCCTCGCCGCCGTCAAGTGGAAATACCTCGGCTCGCGCTATCACGAGGCGAAGGATATTCTCATGCTCGGATTTTTGGTCGTTGCCGAGGACGGGCAGATCACCCTCAACGAAGAGGTCGAGGAGGCCCGTTGGTGCAACGCCGAAGAGGCGAAGGAGATCATCCGGAAGCATTCGGTCGCAGAACTTTTCCTGAATTCCGCGATCGCGGAACTCGGAAGAAAGAGGTAATTTGAAAGGGCTCTCCGCTTGGATGCGGGGAGCCCTTTTGGGATGGATCGCTTTTAATCTTCTTCGTCCTCTTCGGGAAGATCGACGTTGTGGTAGACGTCCTGTACGTCGTCGTTCTCTTCGAGCTTTTCGAGCATCTTGCGGAAGAGTTCGAGCTTTTCACCTTCGAGGGTGATCTTGTTCTGCGGGATCATGGAGATCTCGGCTTGCAGGAAGGTGAGCCCTTTCGCTTCAAGATACCCTCTCACCGCAGAAAACGCGGCGGGAGCGGTATAGATCTCGAAGGCGTCCTCGGCGGCCACGACGTCGTCCGCACCCGCCTCGATGGCATACTCGGTGACGGTGTCCTCATCGAGCCCGGGCGTGCGTTCCACGACGATGTAGCCCTTCGTATCGAACATGTACGAGACGCTGCCCGTCATGCCCAGCGAGCCGCCGCACTTCGACATGATCGCGCGCACATCGCCCGCGGTGCGGTTGTTGTTATCCGTGAGCGTCGTGACGATGACCGCCGCGCCGCCCGCGCCATACCCCTCGTAGGTGAGCTCCTTGAAGTCTCTGTCGCCGAGTTCGCCCGCGGCCTTCTTGATGGAGCGCTCGATATTGTCGTTGGGCATGTTCGCCGCCTTGGCCTTGGCGATGACGTCGGCGAGCTTGGAATTGGTGGAGGGATTGGGGTTGCCCTTTGCCGCGACGGCGATCTCCCTGCCGATCTTGGTGAAGAGACGTCCGCGCGCGGCGTCCGCCTTGCCCTTCTTTGCCTGTATGTTATGCCATTTGCTGTGACCTGACATATGATTACCTCCGTTTGAATTGGTTTTGAGGTCCGCACGCCATGACGGCGTCCGGCCCGATCGACATGGTCATTTTTTCAACAAATACATCAGAATTCCCGCCGAGACCGCGGCGTTGAGGCTCTCCATCCGCTCCATCGGGATCCCGACGGTCAGATCCGCCCTGCCGCGCACGATTTCCGAGAGGCCGTTCCCCTCGTTGCCGATCGCGATGCAGAATTTTTCGGGCGGGACGACGGAAAAGACGTTCTCCCCGCCCATATCCGCCGCGATCAGGGGCACGCCCCCGAGCGCGCGCAGGATCTCCTCTTCGCTCCCGAACATGAGCTTGGTATAAAACACGCCGCTCATGCTGGCCCGCACGCTCTTGGGAGAGTACGGATCCGCGCAACCTGCGAGATAGATCTCCTTATAGCCCGCCGCAGCGGCCGTCCGTATGACGGCGCCCACGTTGGCGGGATCGGCGAGCCCGTCGAGGAGCAGACAGCTCCCTTGCGGGGGTTCGAGCGCGGGCTGCGGGATCTTCACTTCGGCGACGACGCCCTGCGGCGTCTTTTCGTCGGAGACCGAACGGAACGCGTCCTCGCCGAGCAATAAGACGGCGGAGCCGAGCCTGTCCTCAAAAAGGGAGGCTTCGGTAGGCGCAGGGCGTTCATTGCCTGCGAGCAGGGCGATCCGCACGATCTCCATGCCGCTGTCCATGCACTCGCGGAGCATCTTGCCGCCTTCGACGAGAAAGGTCCCCCGCTCCCGCCGCCCTTTCTTTTCTTTGAGGGAGGCGAGCTCTTTGACTGCGGGATTGTGTTTGGAAGTGATGACCGTCATGACAAAAAAGCCTTTCTCGGAAAGGCTTTTTATCCCGTTAAAGCGCGGCTTTCGCCTTCTCGCAGACCGCGGCAAAGGCGGCTGCGTCGGAGACGGCGAGATCGGCGAGCACCTTGCGGTTGAGCTCTACGCCGGCCACTTTGAGCCCGTGCATGAGCTTGGAATAGGAAAGCCCGTTCTCGCGGGCGCCCGCGTTGATCCTCGCGATCCACAAACTGCGCATATCGCGCTTGCGGCGCTTTCTGCCGACATAGGCGTATTGCAGCGACTTCATCACCGCCTGACGGGCGATGCGGTAGTTCTTGCTCTTGCAACCGAAGTAACCCTTCGCGAGCCTGAAAATTTTTCTGCGCTTCTTGACTGCGTTGACTGCTCTCTTGACTCTCATTGCCTGTCCCTCCCGTTAATCCTTGTAAGGAATCATCTTCTTGACGGTGTTCTCCTGCGTCACGGAGACGAGGGTGACCTTGCGAAGATTTCTCTTTCTCTTTCTGTTCTTGGTTTCCGCCTTGTGATTCTTACCGCCGTGGGCCCTGTTTACTTTCCCGGAGCCCGTGAGCCAGAAACGCTTCTTGGAACTGCTGTGCGATTTTTGTTTCGGCATACTGTTTATCCTCCATTTATATGTTTGCTGTTTGATCCCCCGTGGGGGTGAACGCGGAGCGCGCCCTTGCGGCCGCCGCCCGCGGTGAGAACCTCACGCCTTTTTGACGGGGCCGAGGATGAGAATGAGGTTGCGGCCCTCCATGTTGAGAGGTTTCTCGATGACGGAGATCTCTTTGAGGGATTCGGCAAAGTTCATGATGACGTCCTTTCCGAGGTTCGCATGCGCCATCTGGCGCCCGCGGAGACGGATGGTGACTTTCACCTTATTGCCCTGTTCGAGGAACTTCGTCGCCTGCTTGGCCTTGACGTTGAGATCGCCTACGTCGATGGTCATGGAGAGCTGGACCTCTTTGAGCTCGACGATCTTCTGGTTGCGGCGGTTCTCCTTCTCTTTCTTGGCCTGTTCGAACTTGAATTTGCCGTAGTCCATGATCTTGCACACGGGCGGCACGGCATTCGGAGAGATCTTGACGAGATCGAGTTCCGCCTCCTCGGCGAGGCGCAGAGCCTCGCGCGACGGCATGATGCCGAGCATTTCCCCCGTGGCGGAGATGACGCGGACCTCGCGGTCCCGGATATCGCCGTTCAACTGCGTTTGATTTTTAACTGCCATATTCCTCTCAAAAAAATAAACGGGTTTGCATAGACAAACCCGTTGAATTTTGTTGCGCACGGAGATCCCGTGACATTCGCGGAAAATTCATTGACCCGCACCGCCCTTGCGATCGCGGAGAGAAGGGTTTACCTCTGCTTGACGATGATAACTATATCACACCGTAACAAACTTGTCAACCTGTTTTGAGGTAGTTTTTCAAAAATTACGGGGTGATTTTTTTGTCGAGACAGTGCACGACCAACCCGTGCGTCGCAAGACACCACCCGCAACCCTTATCGACGGTATTCCAATCGGAAGAAGTTCCCGCATAGACAATATCGTGCAAATCGCCGCAACCATAAAACGCATATTCCCCGATCCGACTCAAAGAGGTGGGCATGATCTGACCAAGCAGCAAGAGCACCGCCGCGACGGTGTTATAGTTTTCCGACTCGCTGTTCTTACTGAAATGGGCGACGACGTACCCGACCGCGGCCAAAAAGCCCGCCGTCATTAGCGCCGCGATCGCGATAAAGTAATTGCGCAAATAGGAATCGGTATTGATGATCAGATAGCCGTCGCGGATTCCGTCATAAATGCCGCCGAACAAAGAGGCGCCCATAAACCCGAACATCATCAGAGAATACAACAAAAAGATGAGCGGCGGGATATGGGTGAGGCATTTATAAATAGCCCCCGTTTTTGTCTTTGAAGGCGCACTCGAAGCCTCTTTGGGCGGATTCCCCCGAATACCGCCGGACGAGCGACGGGCTGTCAGAGCTCTGCATTCCGCGCTTCAAGATCCTCGGAGAGCGGGAAGGACTCTCTGAACCGTTGAACGATCTCTTTCCTGCGGCTCAAAAGATAGACGGCAGAGCTATCGTAGGCAAAGATCTCGATCTCGGACAGTGGATGCTGCATGGAAATCGGATTGTGAAAATACATCTCCGCGTCCCCCTCATTGGAACATCTCGGCAAAGGGGAACGCAACACTTCATCAAGCGAAACACCCGAAGGGAATCCGCAAATCATGCCCCAGATCCACTGCGGCCCGTACTTTTTCTGAAACTCTGATAATTCCTCGCTGTCCCACCAAAGATAATCACGGTCAAGGCTCGGAATGTCTATATTCCATTCAAAATCCGTGATCAGCCAATGGTAGCCCGCGGGAAAGCCGCCGATCCCGCGAAAGACATGGGACAGATCCGTGTAGAATCTTTCTCCCCTTTCGAGGAACGCACCGAACGTACGCATCAGAAGATGACCTTTTCGTCGTTCTCCTTTTTCACGAGGGCGAAGAAGTCCTCTTTCGCCATTGCGCCGATATCGCCCGCACTGCGCTTCCTGACGGAGACTGTGCCCTCCTCCACTTCCTTGTCTCCCACGACAAGTTTGTAGGGAACTTTCTCGTTCTCTGCGTCGAGGATCTTGCGGCCGATCTTCTCGTTGCGGAAGTCCGCCTCTGCGCGGATGCCGAGCATGGCGAGCCCCTCCACGAGGGAGTTGGCGTAGTCGGCGGCCCTGTCCGTAATGGGCAGAACTTTCACCTGCGTGGGCGCGAACCAGAGCGGGAACGCCCCCGCATACTTCTCGATGAGGAAGGCGAGCGTGCGCTCATAGCACCCGATGGAGCTCCTGTGGATGACGTAAGGCGTCTTTTTGACGCCGTCTGCGTCAACATATTCCATGTTGAAGGAGTGCCCCGCCGCAAAGTCGATCTGAATGGTGATGAGGGTATCTTCTTTCCCGAAAACGTTCTTGATCTGCACGTCGAGCTTGGGTCCGTAGAAGGCGGCTTCGTCCTCGGCCTCCGTATAGTCGAGCCCGAGGTCGTCCAAAATGAATTTCATCATGGCCTCGGTGTTGTCCCACGCCTCGTCGTCGTCGATATACTTATCCGACCCCTTTCTGCGCTTGGAGAAGCGGAAAGTGACGTCGTCGCGCATGCCGAG
>CANQOY010000008.1 GCA_947625605.1 uncultured Clostridia bacterium
GGGGCGGGAAGGTTATCCGCATTGAGGGGTTTTGCGCGCTTTCACAGCGCCGGAAAGACATGCCTCGGAGCAGAAAAAGGAAAGGAACGCTTGAAGCGTTCCCTTCTTGGGGATCTCCCTTAAATCAGTTCGATGATCGCCGTCTCGGAAGCGTCGCCGCGGCGCTGCCCGAGCAAATAGATGCGGGTGTAGCCGCCGCCCTGACCGAGCTCTTCCTTCCTCTCGGCATACTTGGGCGCGATCTCATTGAAGAGCTTTTCCATGAGGGGGTGCTGGATCTTGCCCGTGCGCTTCTTGAAATCGCTCTTCTTTTCGGCAAACGGCTTGATCTCCTGCAAATCGTACGTCTTAGCCATGATGGCGCGGCGTGCGGCGAGCTTCTTGGGGCCGTCTTTGTAGGAGGTCGTCTTGATCTCCTTGCCCTTCTTGTCTTTCGCGATGACCTCGATCTCCACCACGTCTTCATAGGTGTTGATCGCCTTCGTGATCAGCTTTTCGACGTAAGGTTGAAGTTCCTTCGCGCGAGCCGCCGTTGTTTCGATTTTTCCGTACCACAGGAGCTGCGAAGCCTGATTCCTGAGAATCGCAAGCCTTTCCTTTGTGGGTCTGCCCAATTTACCCGGCATGATTTAATCCTCCTTTTTTTCGAGTGAAAGCCCGTATCCTTCCAACTTCTGAATGACTTCGTCGAGGGACTTCTTCCCGAGGTTGCGCACCTTGAGCATGTCCTCCTCCGTCTTTCTGATGAGGTCCTCCACGGTATGAATGTTCGCTCTCTTCAAGCAGTTGTAGGAACGGACGGAAAAGTCCATATCCTCAATCTTCATGGAGAGAATCTGCTGCTGCTTGTCGTCGTCCGTCTTGACCAGAATGTCCATATCCTTGATGGAATCCGAGAGGTTGACGAACAGGTTGATGTGATCCTGCATGATCTTTGCGGCCAAAGACACGATCTCCTTGCCCGAGAACGTCCCGTCCGTCCATACCTCGATGGTGAGGCGGTCGTAGTCGATGTTCTGCCCGACGCGTGCGGGCTCGACATTGTAATTGACCTTTTTGACGGGGGTGTAGATGGAGTCGATGGGGATATAGTCGATGGTGGGCTGCTTATTGTCCTTGGCGGGATGATAGCCGCGGCCACGGCCGAAAGTGATCTCCATATCTATCTTGCCGCCCGCGTCGATCGTGCAGATATACTGATCCGAATTGATGATCTCCACTTCTGCATCCTGCGAGATGTCCGCCGCGGTGACGCGCGCGGGCCCCTCCTTGGTGAGGCGCAGCGTCTTGGTATAATCCTTATCGGTCACCCTCGTCTTGACGGCGAGGAGTTTGAGGTTGAGGATGATTTCGGTAACGTCTTCTTTTACTCCCGGAATGGCGCAGAACTCATGCTTGACAGTTCCGTCCATAAATCTGATCCCCTGCGCGGCGGCGCCGGGCAGCGCCGAAAGCAGAATTCTTCTCAGACAGTTGCCTATCGTAAGACCGAAGCCCTTTTCGAGCGGTTCGACGACGACCTTCGCATAGCTCTTGTCCTCGTTTTCCACTACGTCGATTTTGGGCATATCCATTTCGATCATTTCGCGACCTCCTTTTTTGAATGATTACTTGGAGTACAACTCGACGATCATGTGCTCCGCGATCTGGCTGTCGACATCCTCTCTGGTCGGAAGCGCCAAAATCTTCCCTTCAAGCTTTTCGGGATCGAATTCCAGCCACTTGGGCAAGTTGGAAACTTTCGACGTCTTGACCTGTTCGAAGAACTTATTGTTCCTCCTGCTCTCCTTGACGGCGATCACATCCCCCACCTTCACGATATAGGAGGGAACGGTGACCGTCCTCCCGTTGACGGAGAGGTGCGCGTGATTGACGATCTGCCTTGCCTGCGTGCGGGAAACGCCCAGCCCCATGCGGAACACGACGTTATCCAGCCTGCGCTCCAAGAGGGAGAGCATGTTCTCGCCCGCGACGCCCTTCTGGCGCGCGGCGACCTCGTAGTAGTGGCGGAACTGCCCCTCCTGCACGCCGTAGATGCGCTTGGTCTTTTGCTTCTCGCGAAGCTGCTGTCCGTATTCGGAGACCTTCTTCCTGCCCGCGCCGTGCTGGCCGGGAGGGAGAGGCCGCTTGTTGAAGGGGCACTTATCGAGGTAGCACTTGTCGCCCTTCAAAAAGAGCTTGGTGCCCTCTCTTCTGCAAAGTTTGCATTTCGCTTCTCTGTAAACTGCCATTTATCTTACCCTCCTTAAACTCTTCTGCGCTTGGGCGGACGGCACCCGTTGTGCGCGATCGGGGATACGTCGGAGATCAGCGTAACTTCGAGATCGCAGCCCGCGAGCGCGCGGATCGCGGACTCTCTGCCTGCGCCGGGGCCCTTGACGTAGACCTCGACCGAGCGGAGACCGTGCTCCTTCGCTGCCTTTGCGGCGGTTTCCGTTGCCATCTGCGCCGCGAACGGCGTGCCCTTCCTCGAACCCTTGAACCCGAGGGAGCCCGCGCTCGACCACGAGATCGCGTTGCCGCTCATATCCGTGATCGTGACGAGGGTATTGTTGAAGGTAGACTGGATATGCACCTGCCCCTTATCTACCTTTTTGAGTTCTCTGCGCTTACGCGAAACATTCGTTCTTTTCTGACCTGCCATATTCCGCTCTCCTTACTTCTTCTTGTTTGCGACCGTGCGGCGCGGGCCCTTGCGGGTCCTTGCGTTGCGCTTGGTGCTCTGCCCGCGGACGGGAAGCCCCTTTCTGTGGCGCACGCCGCGATAGCATCCGATCTCCATCAGACGCTTGATGTTCAGGGAAACTTGTCCTCTGAGTTCGCCCTCGACCGTGAGATTGTGGTCGATGTACTCTCTGAGTTTGGATACGTCGGTCTCGTCGAGATCCTTCACGCGCGTGTCGGGGTTGATCCCCGTTGCCGCAAGAATCTGCTTGGACGTTGCAAGACCGATCCCGTAGATGTAGGTGAGGCCGATCTCCACCCGCTTTTCTCTCGGTAAATCCACACCGGCAATACGTGCCATGTACTTTGTAACCTCCGTGTATTCGGTAATGATTTTTTCTATTTCGTCCGCTCCCGCGGCGGCGCAGTGGAAAATGCGGCTCGCCCTCGGGTGGGTTATTTTCGGATTTGGCGTAATTACGCCATGAAAGCGCAAAGGAAACCGACTCCCCGCACCGTTTTTTTGCGGAAATTCAGTCTCTTTTACGCTGATTTCGCGGTTTTATCAAAAGCCGCAAGTATCATTTTATCATGTCTTGGAACAAAAGTCAACTGTTTTCAGCCCTGTCTCTGCTTGTGGCTCTTGTTTTTCGAACAGATGACCATGACTTTTCCGTTCCTCTTGATGACCTTGCACTTATCGCACATGGGTTTTACGGAAGGTCTGACTTTCATAGATGTTACCTCTTTTTGTTGATGTCGGTGGTGCGGGCGGAACTGCCGTCCGCGCTTGGCGGGGTTGCGCCTTTCTGCGGGCGGCGCCCCTGCCGAAATTCAGTTCTTGCTTCTCCAAGTGATCCTTCCCTTCGTGAGGTCGTAGGGGCTCATTTCGAGCTTGACGTTGTCCCCCTCGATGATGCGGATATAGTTCATTCTCAGCTTCCCCGAGATATAGGCGGTGATCACATGCCCGTTGGAAAGCCTCACTTTGAATGTTGCGTTGGGAAGCGCTTCGATCACTCTGCCTTCCGCTTCGATGACGTCGTCTTTCGACATAATTCCTCCGATTTAGAGTGTCAGGATCTCTACGCCATCCTCACGGATGACAACCGTGTTTTCGTAGTGTGCGGCGGGCCGCCCGTCCGTGGTGACGGCCGTCCAGCCGTCCTCCGCGACGCGCACGCGCCAGGTCCCCGCGGCGATCATCGGCTCGATGCAGATGACGGCGCCCGCAGGCAGACGCATGCCCGTTCCCCTCTTGCCGTAGTTGGGTACGGAGGGATCCTCGTGCATTTCCCGCCCGATGCCGTGCCCCGTATAGGCGCGGATGACGGAAAAGCCGTTCGCCTCCGCATGCTTCTGCACGCGATAGCCGATATCGTAGAGCGGAGCGCCGGCTTTGAGGCCCTCGATGCCCCGGAAGAAACATTCCTCCGTGACACGCACGAGTTTGCGCTTCTCGGGGCTCACTTCCCCGACGCAGAACGTCCTCGCGCCGTCGCCGTGGAATCCGTTCTTATAGGCGCAGAGATCGACGCTCACGATATCGCCCTCGCAGATGACCCGATCGTCCGGAATGCCGTGGACGACGACCTCGTTGACGGAGACGCACGCCGAGGCGGGGTAGCCGCAGTAGCCGAGGCAGCTCGGCTCCGCGCCGCTCGCCTTGATGAAGTCGTAGACGAGCGCGTCCACCTCCTTCGTCGTCATGCCCGCATGAATGCGGTCTCCCACAAACTTCAAGCAATCGCGGACGATGGCGTTCGGCTCCCGCATCAGCGCGATGTCTTGTTCGCTCTTGATTTGAAGCATATCAGCGGAACCGTCTGTCGAGCGTCTCTCTGATCTCCTCGAAGAGCACTTCGGGCGGAGCCTCGGTGCTCGTGAAGTTGAGAATGACGCCCTTCTTCGTATAGTAGTCGATGAGCGGTGCGGTCTGCTCGTTGTAGACGCTCAGGCGGCTGGCGACCGTTTCGGGATTGTCGTCCTTTCTCTGGTAGAGCTCACCGCCGCAGCGGGCGCAGACCGTCGCGCCGCCCAGCATGGAGACATGGTAGCTCTCTCCGCATTCCCTGCACACCCTTCTGCCGCAGAGACGGTCGAGGAGAAGGCTCTGGTCGATATTGATGTTTACGACGCCGTCGATCTCGGCAAACGTATCGAGCGCTTCCGCCTGAAAGAGATTGCGGGGGAAGCCGTCGAGAAGGTAGCCCTTCGCGGCGTCCTCCCATGTCAGCCGATCCTTGACGATGTCGCATGTGACCTCATCGGGGACGAGCTCGCCGCGGTCCATATAGGACTTCGCGAGAAGGCCGATCCGCGTTCCGTTTTTGAGATTGGCGCGGAAGATATCCCCGGTGGAGATATGGACGATTCCGTACCGCTCCGAGATCTTGGTAGCCTGCGTTCCCTTGCCCGCGCCGGGCGCCCCGAGCAGGATCAATTTCATATACAACCTCTCTTCGCACGTTTGCGTGCGGTTGGCGTCTCTTATAGAGCTTGCAAAAGCAAGTTTCTGACCTTTACGACGATTTCTTGACAAAAGAAATCGTGTGAACCCGTGCCTTGTCTTTGAGATCGGACATGGGTGCGGGCGACGAGGCTTTGAGATGTACTCTCTTTTCCCCTCACGACGATTTGTTTGCGTAGCAAAGAAATCGTGTGAACCCCTTGCCTTAGGCGAAATTCACTTCCGCCGTGGGCGACCCCATTTGCCGAACCCTTTCGGCTTCTTGCCTTTGAGATCGGACATGGGTGCGGGCGACGGGGCTTTGAGATGCACTCTCTTTACCCCTCACGACGATTTCTTGACACAAGAAATCGTGTAAACCTCGTGCCTTAGGCGGAATTCACTTCCGCCGTGGGCGACCCCATTTGCCGAACCCTTTCGGCTTCTTGTCTTTGAGATCGGACATGGGTGCGGGCGACGAGGCTTTGAGATGTACTCTCTTCACCCCTCACGACGATTTGTTTGCGCAGCAAAGAAATCGTGTGAACCTCTTTACTTCAAAAATCCCTTGTAGTTCTTCATCATGATCTGCGACTGCAATTCCTTATCGAATTCCAGCGCGACCGAGACGACGATGAGGATCCCCGTCGTGGAGAACACGTTCACGAGGCTCGCCGAGTTCGCTCCCGAGATCTGGCTCACCCAGCTGAAACCCGCGGACGGGATGAACGCAACAAGGGTGAGGAAGATGGCGCCGAAGAGCGTGATGCGGCGGTTGATCTTCCTGAGATACTGCGCCGTAGGCTTCCCGGGACGGATGCCCTGAATGAAGCCGCCGTTCCCCTGGATCTGCTTTGCCACATCGTCCGGATTGAACTCGATCTGCGCATAGAAGAACGCAAACAGGAAGATGAGCAAGGCGAGCGCCACGGAGTAAATGAGCTGGCCGTACCAATACGGCGAGGAACCCGAGAACCAATTCGCCAGATTCTGGTGCGCGGGATTGTCCGCGGGGACGAAGAGGCTGATGATCATGGACGGGAAGGAGAGGATGGCGAACGCAAAGATGAGGGGCATGACGCCGCTTCCCGTGATCTTCATGGGGATCACGGAGCTCTGGCCGCCGTACATCTTCGTGCCGCGCACCTGCTTCGCATACTGCACCGGGATCTTTCTCTCCGCAAGGTCAACATAGACGATGCAGAAGAACAGGATGACCGTAAGCACGATGAAGAGGGCGATGTTGAGGAGGCTGTTGAGGTTGCCGCCGAACAGGTTGCCGAACTCACCGACAATGGAGATACCCGCCGTGGAGAGGATACCGATGAAGATGATGAGCGAAATGCCGTTGCCGATCCCGTAGTCCGTAATGCGTTCGCCCAGCCACATGACGAGCATGGCGCCCGCCGTGTAGACGATGGTCATGTAGATGCCCGCAAACCACGCGGAACCGAAGAAGAGATCGGTTTTGAGCGCGCCGCTCGAATTCGCAAAGTTGACGATGATACCGACGGACTGCACGATCGCGAGTACGATGGTGAGCAGACGGGTGAGGAAGGTGATCTTCTTTCTTCCCTCTTCCCCTTCCTTGCTCCAACGTTCAAGCGCGGGAATGCCCACGGTGAGCAGCTGGATGATAATGGACGAGTTGATGTACGGCCCGATACCGAGCGCAAAGAGCGTGCCGTTTGCGAGCGCATTGCCCGTGATGCCGCTCATGAGTTGCAGGAAGGCGTTCCCACCGCTTCCGTTCGTTCCGTTGATGGCGTTCAGAAACTGCCCTCTGTCCAAACCGGGGACCGGAATATAGCACCCCAAACGGAAAATAAGCAGGATGAGAAGCGTCATTAAGATCTTCTTCCGGATTTCCTTGTTCCGGAAGGCGTTTTTCAACGTTTCAATCATGATGTACTCCTTTCAATCCCGAGCCGCAGGCGGAATCATTCTACGACTTCCGCCGTACCGCCCGCACCCTCGATCGCGGACTTGGCCGCCGCGGAGAACTTGTTCGCCTTCACGGTGAGCGCCACCGTGAGTTCGCCGCTTCCAAGCACTTTCAGCCCGGCGTTGTTCTTCACTTCCTTGGCGAGACCGTTTCCGAGGACAAATTCGTAATCCACGACCGTCCCTGCGGGAAGGTTGTTGAGCAGGGAAATGTTGACGATCACATAGTCCTTGCCCCACTTGTTGTGGAAGCCGCGCTTGGGGATCCTGCGCGCAAGCGGCATCTGGCCGCCTTCGAAGCCGGGTCTTACCCCGCCGCCCGAACGCGCCCACTGGCCCTTATGGCCCTTGCCGCTCGTCTTGCCGAGGCCCGAACCGATGCCTCTGCCCAAACGCTTTTCCTTGGTTCTTGCTCCCTCTGCGGGAGATAACGTATCTACTCTCATTTTCAAATCTCCTCAACCTTCACGAGGTGCGCGACCTTTTTAATCTGCCCGCGGAGCGCGGGGCTGTCCTCAAAGGTGTTTGCGGAGCGGATCTTCCTGAGACCCAGCGCGGCGACGGTATCCTTGACGGACTTCACCTCGCCGATGGTGCTCTTGACAAGCGTTACTTTCACCATGTTCGATCCCTCCTCAGCCCACGATCTCTTCGACGGTCTTCCCGCGAAGGGCGGCGATCTCTTCCGCCGTTTTGAGCTCGGCAAGCCCCGCGACCGTTGCCTTGATGCAGTTGCCGGGGTTCTGCGTGCCGTGCGACTTCGTTCTGATGTTCTTGATGCCTGCGGCCTCCATGACCGCACGGACGGGACCGCCCGCGATGACGCCCGTACCTTCGGCGGCGGGGAGCATGAGCACCGCGCCCTTGCCGAACTTGCCGAGCACCCCGTGCGGGATCGTCGTATCGACGATGGCCACGCGGATCATGTTCTTCTTTGCGGCCTGCGTCGCCTTTTCGATGGCCTCGGGAACTTCCTTGGATTTCCCCGTGCCGTAGCCGACTCTGCCGTTTCCGTCGCCGACGACGACCAGCGCCGCAAAGCGCATGTTCTTGCCGCCCTTGACCGTCTTGCTGACGCGGTTGATCTGAATGGTCTTTTTGATGAGGCCGTCGTTTTCTTCCTGCCTTCTCTGAGGTCTGTTTTCTCTTGCCATAAGTCTACTCCTGTCAGAATTTCAGTCCGGCTTCCCGTGCGCCGTCCGCAAGCGATTGGACCCGCCCGGTGTAGTTGTAACCGCCTCTGTCGAACACGACGGTCTCGATCCCCTTCTCCCGGGCGCGCTCCGCCGCGATCTTGCCGACGATCTTGGCGGCTTCCTTCTTCGTCTTTCCGGCGACTTCGCTCTTCACGCCGCTCTCCAACGTGGAAGCGGAGGCGAGCGTCACGCCGTTGACGTCGTCGATGAACTGAACGTAGATATTCTTCGAGCTTCTGTAAACGTTCAGGCGGGGCCGTTCGGGCGTGCCCGAGATGAGCTTCCGGACGCGCAGATGGCGGCGCTGCCTGACCGCGTTTTTATCAATTCTTGTTATCATGATTCACGCTCCTTTACTTCTTGCCTTTGCCCGAAGTCTTGCCTTCCTTGTGCTCGACATGCTCGCCCTTGTAGCGGATGCCGTAGCCATGGTAGGGCTCGGGGGTGCGGATGGACCGAAGGTCCGCGGCGACCTGCCCGACGAGGATCTTGTCGATCCCCGAGACGGAGATCTCCGTGGCGGAAGGGCACTCGATCTTGATGCCCTCGGGCTGGATAAATTCGACGGGATGGGAAAATCCGACGTTGAGCACGAGCTTATTGCCCTGCATCTGCGCCTTCCAGCCGACGCCCTTGATTTCGAGGCCGCGGACGAATCCCTCGGAAACGCCCTTGACCATGTCCGCGATCAAGGCGCGGTAGAGGCCGTGGAATGCGTTCGTCTCCTTGCCCTCGTCGAGCGCGACGACGTGCACTTCGGCGCCTTCGTTCTTTACGTCGATATTCCCCTTGATCTCACGCGTGAGCGTGCCCTTGGGGCCCTTGACGGTGACGACGCGGTTTTCAAACCCGACCGTGACGCCTGCGGGGACTGCGATCACCTTTTTACCGATTCTCGACATATTTCCCCTCCTCTTAATAGACGTAGCAGAGCACTTCGCCGCCCACATTGGCCGCCTTTGCCTGCCGATCCGTCATGATGCCCTTGTTCGTGGAGACGATGGCGATGCCATAGCCGCCGAGCACTTTGGGCATGGTCTTGGCGCCGGTATACGTTCTGAGGCCGGGCTTGGATACCCTCCTGAGCCCGCCGATGACCGACTTGCCGTTCTCGGTATATTTGAGCGTGATCACGATCTTGCCCTCATAACCGTCC
This sequence comes from uncultured Clostridia bacterium, assembly GCA_947625605.1. GTDB lineage: Bacteria > Bacillota > Clostridia > Christensenellales > Borkfalkiaceae > Gallimonas. The sequence goes on from CANQOY010000008.1 coordinate 9,410, forward strand.
TCAACGAATTCCACGCCGGAGACATACCCCTCTTCGAGGAGGATGCCTGCGATCGCCTTCTTCATGTTCGAAGCGGGGATCTCCACCGTCTCCTTGCGGACCGTGAGCGCGTTCCTGATTCTTGTGAGCATATCTGCAATGGGATCTGTCATCTCTCGCCTCCTTACCAGCTCGCCTTCTTCACGCCGGGGATCTGGCCCTTATAGGCAAGTTCCCTGAAACAGATACGGCAGATGCCGTACTTTCTCAGCACCGCGTGAGGTCTGCCGCAGATCGAGCAGCGCGTGTAAGCTCTGGTCGAAAACTTCGGCTTCTTCTGCTGTTTATTGATCATTGATTTCTTTGCCATGTCCGTCTCTCCTTACTTTTTGAAGGGCATCCCGAGCGCTCTCAACAGCTCTCTGGCCTCTTCATCCGTCTGCGCCGTGGTGACGATCGCAACATCCATGCCCCTGATCTTCTCCACCTGATCGTACGTGATCTCGGGGAAGATGAGCTGCTCTTTGAGACCGAGGGCATAGTTGCCTCTGCCGTCGAACGACTTATCCGACACGCCGCGGAAGTCGCGGACGCGGGGAAGCGCGATGGAGACGAGCTTATCGAAGAAGTCGTACATTCTTCTGCCGCGCAACGTCACTTTGAGGCCGATGTTCATGCCCTCGCGGAGCTTGAAGTTCGCGACCGACTTCGTCGCCTTCCTGTAAATGGGCTTCTGGCCGGTGATGAGCGCGAGCTCCTTTTCCACCGTCTGCATGGACTTCTGGTTGTCCTTGATATCGCCGAGGCCCGTGTTGACGACGATCTTTTCGAGCTTGGGTACCTGCATGATCGACTTGTAGCCGAACTTCTTCATGAGCGCGGGCACGACCTCTGTCTCGTACAGCACCCTCACTCTGCTCGGTTCCGCAGGCTTCGCGGGAGCGGGTGCGGCTTTTGCTTCATTTTTCTTTGCCATGACCTATTTCCTCCCGATTATTCCTCAGCCTTCTGGCTGCGCTTTCTCGTGCGCTTCTTGGGCGCTTCTTCCGCTGCGGCGGGAGCCGCCTCGGCCTTGCCGCGCTTCTTGGCTGCGCCCTTGTCGAGCGAAGCCCCGCAGCCCTTTACGCCGCCGTGGATCCTCACCTTCTTCCCGTCGATGACCGCGTGATAGACGCGGGTCGGCTTGCCGCATTCGGGGCATACGAGCTCCACGTTGGATACGTCGATGGGGCTCTCTTCGGTGACGATGCGCGAGGTCTCGTTCGCCTTGCGCGCCTTCTCGTGCTTGTGCACGATCGCCACGCCCTCGACGATGACCTTGTTGTTCTTGGGGTCGGTCTTTAAGACCTTGCCCTGCTTGCCTTTGTACTTGCCCGTGATGACGAGCACGTTATCGTTGACCTTGATATCCATGGCTTACAGCACCTCCGGAGCGAGGGAGATGATCCTCATGTAGTCCTTCTCTCTCAGTTCTCTCGCGATGGGCCCGAAAATACGGGTGCCCTTGGGTTGTTTCTGGGAGTCGATGATGACCGCGGCGTTATCGTCGAACCGGATGTACGTCCCGTCCTGGCGGCGGATCCCTTTCGAGGTCCTCACGATGACGGCCTTCACGACTTCGCCCTTCTTCACTGCGCCGCCGGGGTTTGCCGTCTTGACGCTTGCCACGATCACGTCGCCGATGTTGCCGCTCCTTCTGAAACTGCCGCCGAGCACGCGGATGCACATGATCTCCTTCGCGCCCGAATTGTCGGCTACTTTGAGTCTCGTTTGAGGTTGAATCATATTCTTCTATGCCTCCCCTTACTTCGCCTTTTCGACGATCTCGGCGACGCGCCAATTCTTGTCCTTGGAGAGCTTCCTCGTCTCGACGATGCGTACCTTGTCGCCTACGCCGCATTCGTTGAGCTCGTCGTGCGCCTTGAACTTCTTCGTGCGGGTGATCGTCTTCTTGTAGACGGGGTGCTTGCGCTTGTCCGTCACCGCGACGACGACCGTCTTATCCATCTTGTCGGAGACTACCACTCCGACTCTCTCTTTTCTCAAATTTCTTTCCATCTGCCTGCCTCCTTATGCCTTCGCACGGCGTGCGCGGATCTCGGTGTTCACTCTCGCGATATCCCGTTTGCACGTACGGATGGAGAGGGGATTTTCAAGCTGGCCGCTCGCATGGCGGAAGCGGAGATTGAAGAGCTCGCTCTTTAAGTCCTGCAATTTCTTCGTGAGCTCGACGTCGGACATTGCGTGGAATTCATTTCCTTTCATCAGTCTTCACCGCCTGTCTCTGTATTTTGGGCGGGTTCCGCCGCCTCTTTCTTGATAAATTTGCACTTGATGGGCAACTTGTGCGACGCAAGCCGCATTGCCTCGCGCGCAACCTCCTCCGGAACGCCCGCCATCTCGAACATGACCCGCCCCGGCTTCACCACGGCGACCCAGAACTCGACGGCGCCCTTCCCGGAACCCATACGGGCTTCGGCGGGGTGACGGGTGATGGGCTTGTGGGGGAAGATGTCGATCCAGACTTTCCCGCCGCGCTTGATGAAACGCGTCATGGCGATACGGGCCGCCTCGATCTGGTTGGACTTGATCCAGCCCGCCTCTTCGGCGACGAGGCCGTACTCGCCGTACGCGATCACATTTCCCTTATGCGCAGCGCCCTTTAAGGAACCGCGGTGCTGCTTTCTTCTCTTGACTCTCTTGGGAATTAACATTATCTGCCTCCTTCCTTCTTCGCGGTGAGGACGTCGCCCTTATAGATCCAGCACTTGACGCCGATCATGCCGAACGTCGTATGCGCTTCCGCGAAGCCGTAGTCGATATCCGCGCGCAGCGTTTGCAGGGGGATGGACCCCTCGTTGTAGTGTTCGGTGCCCGCGATCTCGCGTCCGTCGAGACGGCCCGAGACCTGCATCTTGACGCCCTTGACGCCCGCGCGCATCGTCTTGCCGATGGCCTGCTTCATCGCCCGTCTGAAAGAAGTGCGCTTTTCGAGCTGGGCCGCAACGCTCTCCGCCACGAGCTGGGCGTCTGCGTCGGGCTTTCTCACTTCGATGACGTTGATGATGGTCTGCTTGCCCTTGGTGAGCTTGGCAAGATCCTTCTTGATGACCTCAATCTCCGAGCCCGCCTTCCCGATGAGCACGCCGGGGCGGCCCGTGTGGATGGTGACGACGATCTTGCCCGCCGCTCTCTCGATGAGGATGCGGGAGATGGCCGCCGCGAAGTACTTCTTCTTGATGAAGGTGCGGATGGTGTGGTCCTCTTTGAGATACACGGCGAAGTCCTTCTTATCGGCGTACCACTGCGTATCCCAGCTCTTATTGATCCCGACTCTGAGGCCGTGAGGATTTACTTTCTGTCCCATTACAGTTCTCCCTCCGCTTTCTTCACGTCAAGAATGACGGTGATATGGCTCGTTCTTTTGAGAATGGCGTGCCCTCTGCCCTTGGATACGGGCTGCATGCGTTTGAGATGGGTGCCGCCGTTGGCGAAGCACTCGGCAACGAACAAGTCGTGCCTGTCCATGCCCCGGTTGTGCTCTGCGTTCGCGACCGCGCTCATGAGCACTTTGAGGGTGGGAGCGGCGCCGCCGTTCGTCATGTTTTCGAGGATGGCTTCGGCCTCCTCCACGTCCTTGCCGCGGATGACGTCCAGCACCGTTCTCACCTTGTAGGGAGAAACTCTGATATACTTTGCGACCGCATAGGGGCGCTTTTCCCTGCGCTCCTCCACTCTTTCGGCCTTTTTCTTCATATTACCTGCCATGATTTTTCTCCTTATTTCCCGGGCGACGTGCTCTTCGCCGTGTGCCCTTTGAAGGTTCTCGTGGGCGCGAACTCGCCGAGTTTGCAGCCTACCATGTCCTCGGTAATGTACACGGGCACGTGCTTGCGGCCGTCGTAAACTGCGATCGTGTGGCCAACCATCTGAGGGAAGATCGTCGATGCTCTCGACCAGGTCTTTAAGACTTTCTTCTCGTTTGCTTCGTTCAACGCCTCGATCCTCGCAAGGAGCTTGGCTTCGACGTAAGGCCCTTTCTTAACACTTCTCGACATTTCCTGTTCCCTCCTTTTAGTTGATCCGCTTCAAGATGAACTTGCTCGTCGGATTCTTCTTCTTTCTCGTCTTATAGCCGAGAGCGGGCTTGCCCCAAGGAGTCTCGGGCCCCGCATGGCCGACGGGAGATTTGCCTTCGCCGCCGCCGTGAGGGTGATCGTTGGGGTTCATGACCGAACCGCGCACGGTGGGACGGGTGCCGAGGTGCCTCGTCTTGCCCGCCTTCCCGATGCGGATGATCTCGTGCTCGACGTTGCCGACCTGCCCGATCGTCGCCCTGCACACCACGGGAATGAGCCTCATTTCCCCGGAGGGCATCCGGATGGTGGCGTAGCTGCCCTCGCGCGCCATGATCTGCGCGGAGATGCCGGCGCTTCTGGCCACCTGACCGCCCTTGCCCGGCTTCATCTCGATGTTGTGGATCATCGTGCCGACGGGGATCTCGGAGAGAGGCAGCGCGTTGCCGACCTTGATGTCGCTGCCCGTGCCGCTCGTCACCTTGTCGCCGACGTTGAGGCCGACGGGAGCGAGGATATAGCGCTTTTCGCCGTCCGCATAGGCGAGGAGGGCGATGTTCGCGCTGCGGTTGGGGTCGTATTGGATGGACTTCACCGTTGCGGGAATGCCGTCTTTATCGCGCTTGAAGTCGATGATGCGGTACTTGCGCTTGTTGCCGCCGCCGATGTGGCGCACGGTGATGCGGCCCGCATTGTTTCTGCCGCCCGACTTGCGCTGGTCTTCGAGAAGGGCGCGCTCGGGCTTTGCCTTGGAAATGTCTCCGTACTGCGGGACCGTCATCAGACGGCGCGCGGCGGAAGTCGGTTTATATCTCTTGACTGCCATGTCTGTTTCCCTCCGTTACTGCAACGCGCTGAAATGCTCGATGGCCTTGCTGCTCTCGTCAAGGGTGACGATGGCCTTCTTGGTGGTAGGCGTGTACCCTTCGTTCCGCCCCATCCTTTTGAGCTTTCCACGCTGTGTGACCGTGTTGACGCTCTTGACCTTGACGCCGAACATCTTCTCGACGGCGATCTTGATCTGCGTCTTGTTCGCCGTCCTCAAAACGGTGAACGTGTATCTCTTGTCCGCAACGCCGTCCATCGCCTTCTCGGTGAGAACGGGCCTCAATACGATATCTTCGGGTGTCATGCCAAATAGACCTCCTCAATCTTTTTCACCGAGCCCTTCGTGAGAACGACGGCTGCGTTCGCAACGATCTCGTACGTGTTGATCTCGGAGACGGAGATCGTCTTTAACGTGGGAAGGTTGCGCGCCGCAAGGATGACGTCCGTATTCGGCTCGTCCATCACGACGACGGTCCGCTTATCCAGCTTCAACGCCTTCCGGAACGCCTCCATCTCCCTCGTCTTGGGCTCGGACACGGTGAGTTCGTCCACGACGAACAGCTCGCCGTCCGCGACTTTCTTGGAGAGGGCGGAGAGCAGCGCACCGCGCTTGGCCTCCTTGTTCATCTTCTTGGAGAAGTCACGGGATTTCGGCGCGAACACGACGCCGCCCTTGGTCCACTGGGGTGCGCGCGTGGAACCCTGGCGCGCTCTGCCCGTGCCCTTCTGGCGCCACGGCTTTACGCCGCCGCCGCGGACTTCCGTTCTCGTCAGGGTGGATTTCGTACCCTGACGCTGGTTGGCAAGATAGGTGACGACCGCCTGATGAATGAGCGGTTCGTTGTATTCGGCGCCGAAGATCTCGTCGGAAAGTTCGAGAGACCCGACCTCCGCGCCTTTCATATTATACACTTTCACGTTAGCCATTTTTCTCTCGCTCCTTATTTGCTATGCTTCACGCTCGTTTTGAGCGTGACGACGCTCCCGCGCGGGCCGGGGATCGCACCCTTCACGAGGATGGCGTTTCTCGCCGTATCCACGCGGACGACTTCGAGATTCTGGATGGTGACGTTCTCAACGCCGTACTGTCCGGCCAGCTTCTTGCGCTTAAAGACACGGGACGGGCTCGAATTCGCGCCCATGGAGCCGGGCTCGCGGTGTACGGGGCCGACGCCGTGCGTCTCTTTGAGGCGGTGCTGGTTCCAGCGCTTGATGACGCCCGTGTAGCCGTGGCCCTTCGTGACGCCGCAGACGTCCACTCTGTCGCCCGCGGCAAATACGTCCGCCTTGACCTCGTCGCCGACCTTGTAGCCGTCCATGCCCTTGACTTCCCTGAGCACCTTGCAGGGCTTGACCCCCGCCTTCTTGAACTGCCCGAGATCGGGCTTGTTCAGCGCCTTTTCCTTGACAGTGCCGAAGCCGAGTTTGAGCGCCGCATAGCCGTCGGTCTCCACCGTCTTGACCTGCACGACGGGGCAGGGCCCTGCCTCGACGACCGTGACGGGAATGACCTTCCCGTCCTCCGCAAAGATCTGGGTCATACCCACCTTGCGGCCAATGATTGCTTTACTCATCGATAAAGTTCACTCCTTATTTTTATTTGTGAATACCGCGACCCCGCAGTATTACATTGACTTGTTTTGTCTGCCGCGCGGCGTCAAAGTTTGACTTTGATGTCTACGCCGGCGGGAAGATGGATGCTGTCGAGCAGTTTCGCGTTGGGCGAATAGATGTCGATGATCCTCTTGTAGGTGCGGAGCTCGAACTGCTCGCGCGAATCCTTATCTTTATGGGGGCTCCTCAGGATGGTGACGATCTCCCGCTCCGTGGGCAGGGGGATGGGGCCCGAAATCTTTGCGCCGCCCTTCTGCATCGTCTCCACGATGCGGCTTGCGGCCTGGTCCACGAGTTCGTGGTCGTATGCGGACAACTTGATCCTGATTCTCTGACTTGCCATTTTTCTTACACTCCTTTTTTTCCGAACTGATTTATCGCGTCAACGTGTCCGTGCGTGTCGAGGTCTCTCCATCAAAAAAACACTCGTTTTGCGGTGTTTTTCGCAAAAGCCTCGGTTCGTCGCAGGAATCTCGTCCCACACTTGTCAGCGGAAATTATCTGCCGAGGGGCTTCTCGCCTCGATTTTTCAGTAACTTCCCGCCTCAACCCAACACGCAGCGAAGGCGCGGCAAACTCTGCCGCATAGACGCGCAGCTTCTATCACTATATCACATTGTCAACCCCGTGTCAACGATTTGACGGCGGTTTTTACAAATTTTTCCCCTGCCGAAGCAATTTTTCCGTCGATTTTTTCCGAATCGCGGCGGTTTTTCGCAAACGCCGCACGGCCGCGCGCTATTTCTGCCTCTTGTACAGGGGGAGCAGCATGCGGGTGTTTGCCCGATACGCCGCGAAGCCCTCCTTCCTTGCCTGATGCCCGTCCGCAAGCGGAATGCTGACGAAGAGGAAGAGGAGCGTGTTTGCGGCCGCGCCCGCGAGAAGATACCAGCGCGACGGCATCACGCAGACGGCGGCGAGCCCGACGCCCCACCACATGAGGATCTCCCCGAGGTAGTTCGGGTGCCGCGCGAACTTCCACAGCCCCCGGCGGATGAAGCCGCCCCTCCCCTCTCTGCGGAACTTGTGCATCTCGATGTCCGCCGCGCCTTGCAGGATGACCGCAAGAACGGAGAGGCCGAAGAACACCGCGCTGCCAGCATTGAACGCGGGCGCCTCGATCACGGTGTACACGGCGGGGAGCACACACCCGTAGACGACGAGGGTGGGCACCATATGGATACCTACGAAATTGACGATGGGATAGAGCTTGCCCGTCTTTTCCGCGAGCATGGTGTACCGCCAGTCCTGCCTGTCGAGGCCGCGGAAGGTGTACGCCCAATTCGCGGTGAGCCGCACGCCCCACACGAGGATGGCGACGAGGGGCAAGATCTGCACCGCGCCGAGCGGCCTTCCGATGCAGAAGGCGACCATGATCACGATGGGCTGGACGCTCCAATAGGGGTCGTATACGGAGGCGTTGGAAAAGGCCACGCTGAACAGAAAGACGAAAACCGTGGCACCCATGTCCGCGATCAGGAGCGCAGACCAGACGGGAAGCGGGAGCGCGAGGAAGATCCCCGCCCCCACGGCCGCCGCGAGGAGATAGACCGCCGCAACCACGGCGAAACTCGCCGCGCGGGACCGAGTGATCCCTTCCATTTCTCCCTCCTTTGACCGTTTAAGGGCCCTTCTCCTCAACCCGAGGGAAGGGCCCGCCGCGATCTTATCTTACTTGTTCATGCCTTCCTGTACGGCCACGGCCACCGCGACCGTCGCGCCGACCATGGGGTTGTTGCCCATGCCGATGAGGCCCATCATCTCGACGTGCGCGGGCACGGAAGAGGAGCCCGCGAACTGCGCGTCCGAGTGCATGCGGCCCATGGTATCCGTCATGCCGTAGCTCGAAGGACCCGCCGCCATGTTGTCGGGGTGGAGCGTCCTGCCCGTGCCGCCGCCGGAGGCAACGGAGAAGTACTTCACGCCGTTCTCCACGCACCACTTCTTGTACGTCCCCGCGACGGGGTGCTGGAAGCGCGTGGGATTGGTGGAGTTGCCCGTGATGGACACGCCCACCTTTTCGAGCTTCATGATGGCCACGCCCTCGGGAACGTTGTCCGCGCCGTAGCAGTTGACCTTCGCGCGGGGCCCGTCCGAGTACGCGATGCGGTTCGTCACCTTCACCGTCTCGGTGTACGGGTCGAACTCCGTCTCGCAGAACGTGAACCCGTTGATGCGGGAAATGATCATGGCCGCGTCCTTGCCGAGCCCGTTGAGGATGACGCGCAAGGGATTCTTGCGGACCTTGTTGGCGTTCATGGCAATGGAGATCGCCCCCTCCGCCGCGGCGAAGGACTCATGCCCCGCGAGGAAGCAGAAGCACTCCGTATCCTCGGAGAGGAGCATCATGCCGAGATTCCCGTGCCCGCGGCCGACCTGCCTGTTCTCGGCAACCGAACCGGGGATGCAGAACGATTGGAGACCGATCCCGATCGCCTCCGCAGCGTCCGCCGCGCGGGTGCAGCCCTTCTTGATGGCGATCGCCGCGCCCACGGTGTATGCCCAAACGGCATTCTCGAAGCAGATGGGCTGGGTGCCGCGCACGATCTTGTCGCAGTCCACGCCCTTGGCGAGGCAGATGTCCCTGCACTCCTCCACGGAGCCGATGCCGTATTCTTTCAATGTCGCATTGATCTTGTCGATCCTTCTTTCATAACCTTCAAACAGTGCCATTTCGCGCCTCCTTTATTCCTTGCGGGGGTCGATGTACTTCACCGCGCCCTGTTCTTCGCCGAATCTGCCGTAGCGGCCCGTCGCCTTCTCCCACGCCTCGTTGGGGGTAAGCCCCTTCTTGACGAAGTCCGTCATTTTACCGAGAGAGACAAATTCATAGCCGATGACCTGATTGTCCTTGTCGAGCGCAAGACGGGTGACATAGCCCTCCGCCATTTCGAGATAGCGCACGCCCTTAGCCGCAGTCCCGTACATGGTACCCACCTGCGACCTCAAACCCTTGCCGAGATCTTCAAGCCCCGCGCCGATGACGAGCCCGTCGTCCGAGAATGCGGACTGCGTTCTGCCGTACACGATCTGCAAGAAGAGCTCGCGCATCGCGGTGTTGATCGCGTCGCATACGAGGTCGGTATTGAGCGCTTCGAGAATGGTCTTGTGGGGCAGGATCTCCGCCGCCATGGCAGCGGAATGCGTCATGCCCGAGCAGCCGATCGTCTCGATGAGCGCCTCCTGGATGACGCCGCCCTTGACGTTGAGCGTGAGCTTGCAGGCGCCCTGCTGCGGCGCGCACCAGCCAATGCCGTGCGTAAAGCCGTTGATGTCCGTGATCTGCTTCGCGCATACCCACTTGCCCTCTTCGGGGATGGGCGCGGGGTCGTGCTTCGGCCCCTTTGCCACGCAGATCATGTTTTCCACTTCGCGTGAATATTGCATTTGAAACCCTCCGATTACCTTTTCCCTATGGGAAACTTTTTCTGTACTATTTTAGCATAAACATTTGGAAAACACAAGGATTTGAAGCCATTTTTATGATAGATCTGCCGTTGTTTCATCCAGCGCTCTCAAAAGTACGCTGAACTCGCGATAATTTTCGGGGAACTTATTTTGCCCGCGATATTCGATCGCGTCCTCGCCCTTCTTTTGAATGGAGACGTGATAGCACATCCCGTCCAAAATCCTATGATCGACCATCTCATGCTCCCACGATGAGACGATTTCTTTCAGCCGCCGTACGAAATTGGGAATATCCATCGAGAGGAGAGAATAGGAAACGCCGTTTTCCGAGTTCACGCGCTTGTACGCGATATCTTTTCCGTAGTCGATAAAGACCCTTATCCCATAGCCGAACGCGGCATATTCTCCAAGTGAAACAGTCATATCCTCCCGCTTCTGCGGAGCATCGGCCAAAATCCGATCGATCTCCTCCTGCGAACACTTCCGCGCGGGAGCGCTGACCTGAAAACGGCTTTTCTCCCCGCCGCCATTGCGCCCGAACATTTGGTCCATCAGCTCCCTCAAAATTTGGGCGCGTGCCGCATCCTCCCGTTTCGTCCCGTCGACCGGATACCCCAAATCTTTCATCTGTTGATAAACATTTTGGGCACGGAAAAACGAAATGCAGCACTTCTGCATAATGCTCGCGATGGTTATTTCTCCCTTTCCCTTGAAAATTTCCACAGCTTGATCCAATACGGGATCGCGCTCTTCCCCTTCCGCCACTTCTGTTCCTCCCGATTTGCATGGTAATGGTATTATAGCATGGGTTTGTCTTTCTTGCAACTGGGAGCCAAATAAATTTGTCTGCGTGAAAAGGCAACCGATTTTTTCCGTTTTGAAAAATTTTCAATGATGCCGCCCACATAGGAAATGCCCGAGTCTGCGCCCGTATTTGTCATGATCTCAATCCGCATCAATAGTATAAAATAACCTCTCCGCCCGCGGCATAGCGCCGCGGGCGGAGAGGTTATTCATCTTATTTCGAAGCCTTTCTTCTCATACGTTTGCGTTTCCTGCGGAGACGGTCTGTCTCCACGAGTTCGTCCTTGACCTCGTCTTTCAGATCGAGAGACATTAAATGGATCTCCCGCGCCTGGATGAAAACATCGACCGCGACGGTGATCACGGGCAAGAGGATCGCGACGACGGCGGCCAGCACTTCCACCGAGAAAAAACTCACCGCATGCCCGGAGATCTTCTCGATGATCCCCCAATACGAATTGAGAAGCGCTGCGACCGAGACCACCGTGCCGAAAACGGAGACAAATACGCCGATGCGCGCTTTCCTGCGGGCACGGAGCTTTTCTTCGCGCGCCTTGATGCGGACGACATAACTGTCGCAGATCTCCCTCACCGCCTGCAAATCGTTGGAGAAGCTGTCGTAGATCGCCTTGATCTGAAAGGTGCGGTAGAGCAGGTTGAAATAATCGTTGACGTGTTCGATCCCCGAAGGCATCAGAAAGAACGCACGAAATTTGAGATTTGCGGCCGCCGCACGGTAAGCGTTGGCCTTTTTCAGCTGTTGTTTCATCACGCCGTAATCGAGCGCAAGTTTATCCAGCGTGCCCATTTCGCCGATAAACTTCAACAGGGCATGGCGTTGGTGCAGGATGTGCAGAAAGAGAGAGAAATACGTCGCATGCAGTTTGGGCGGAAAGCTATCGCGGAAAAACGAATCCGTTGTCTCCTCCCCCGTAAGCCAACTGACGTTGACCGCGCCGTTGAAGGATGCCGCCCAATAAGAGTTTTCAAACTGTTGACGGACGTAGGGATCCGGCTTACCCTCCGCGGGGCGGGGAAATCGGTACGATTCCTTATAATTTTTGCGTGCGTGGAACAAAAAATCCTCGAAATCCTGCGGCTTCCGGTCGAGCAAGAGATAAGAATATATGATCCCCTTTTCTTCCTTATACGCAGGCGGCCCGTCGTGCTTCATGTCTCTGACGCCCTCGACGTATCCGAGGACGGCATGGATGAGTTCCAGCATGGAAAATCGATACGGTTCGTCCTGTTTTTGCTTGATGGTATCGTTCCAGATTTGACGCTTCCCTTCGAAACGGTTCGCCTCCGATTTCATTTCACAGAGGAAATAATTGCAGTTGATATAGTCCTCCGCCGAATCGCTCTTGTATCTGCATTCTACGTCGACAAAGCCCACGCCCGATTCGAAGAGATAGAGTTTGATCCCCTCGATCGCAACGCCGTACTCTTTCCCCTCTCTGCTGAGAAAGACAAGCGGATCGGAGAGCCGACGCGGGAGCCCGAAGTGTGCGCGGGCATTGTTGGAGAGACGGAAGCAATCTGCGATTTTTGCGGATCCGCCGTCTTCGGAAAGAAGATCGGAGATGCCTTGGCGCAGTTCACGGCTCTCTTGGCTGAACCGTTCGAAGAGCTTGACTGATGCGCCCTTTGCCGAGGTGAACGCCGCATCCCCGGGATCCGATCCGATTTGATAGCGGAACGGAAAAACAAAGTCGGTAAATTGATAGATGATCTTTTCTTCCATACGTTACAAGATATTTTTCTGCCATTTATTATAGCGGTCAACGATCTCTTCGCGTTGCGCGACTTTGCTGGCATGCTTACTGCCGCGGCCGATGAGGACGCACTCGCAGGGGACGCCCAGCTCCTGCTCCACGCGGCGGGGCAGATCGTCGCAATCGATGAAACTGCACGAAAAGACGTCGATGTAAGCGAGTTTGGTTTCGATGTTATAGTGAAGCGCCAGATGGCTCTGCGCAATCACGTTGATGCCCGAAATGATCGTAAAGTTCTCGATCTTATCCGTGGCGACAATGGGGCGCAGAATGGAATCCATGTGGATCTTTGCAGGGAGAGTATCGAGAAAACGGTAGATCTTCCCGATATCCAGCTCGCACGGTTCCAACGTCTTGATGAGATAATGCGGCCCAAAGTCGGCGTTCTCGTCGATGGACTCCATCTTGTTGAGCTGCTCCTGGATGTCGAAACGTCTGTCGACGGTATGGATCCTACGGAGCTCGAAGGGAAGCTCGCGGGACAAAGTTTCGAGGAGCTTGTCCTCCTTGACAAATCCGTCATACAGCAGATCGACGAAATAACACTCGCGCTCGGGGAATGTGTGGATGGTAAAATGCCCCCCTTTCAAGAACACAAAGGCGCTGATTCCGTCGTCCTCCTTGACACTCCCGTAGTAATAAGGGACAAGAATGGGCGGCATGACCGTTTTCACGCCGAGCTCGTTGGTCACTTTGTAAATGGTCTCGTAAACTGCCCGCAGATCGTCCAGCCTCTCTGTATCCGATCCGTAGACATCCAACATGACATGAAGCATCCGAGATCCTCCTTAGGGATTGGTATTTTCGTTTTCCGATTCGCTGCCGCTGACAATCTCGTCGTATTTCCGGCAACTGATGAGGAAAGGCTCGATCCACCAGCGGCTGTTGGACGTGGAGACATTGGGAATGCAGTAGTATTTTTCGTTGATCTCGTATTCCCGTTCGGAGAGGATCTTGATCTCGCGCTCCCCCGTATCTTCCGCATAGAACACCGAGAAGCTGTTGATATCGTAGCCGTCCCTGTTCTCGCTGCGTTCCGTGTAGCGGACGACATAGGGATAAATGGGATCGTATGAGATCTGTTGGCCGAGCAACATCTCGCGTTGGTAGTCCTCGTTGTAGATCAAGAAGTACATGAGTTTCTTTACATTGAGGAGGAACCGGTTGAACACGGCCGCCTTGAAGCCGGAATTCTGTTGTCTGGAATGCTTGGTGCCGTTGATGAAACTGACGATCGTCGGCGGCTTCTTCTTGCTTACGTCGAGCTCTTCCTCATCATAGTCGCGGAGGTTCAGGATCTCGTTAAATGTTTTCAAAGAGCAAAAATACAGGCGCCCGATGGCCGCTTTCAGGAGCCTGCCTTCGGAAGAGATGACCGTCTTGTGCCCCTTGGTCTGCGTAAGCGATTTGGCGAACGCACGGAACTCCTCAATGAGCGGGCCTATCGCGAGGCGGGAGATCGCATGGCTCTTCTCGCGCGCCGCCGCATAGAACTGCTCCTCGCACTTTTCGTAGATCGTCTGCTTATCGAACTCCGCTTCCCCATTCTGGATACTGCGGATATCGATATTGGCGAGCGCCCGCTCCTTGTATCCCTCATAGGCGATGATGCCGTAGTAGAACGGGATAATGTAGCGGAACGTCTTTTCCAACGCCTTGTTGATCTTGATGACCTTGCTCTCCATCGACTCGTTGGACATGATGACCTTATCGATGCTGCGGATGCGCATGGGAAGGCTCTCGACGAACTGCGTGTTGGAATGCTTCTTGTTGTTTTCGAGCTCGGCAAGGCCGTCGATGATGCACTTTGCCATGAGCGTTTTGTTGATGGAAATGATATTCTTGACGATGGAAGAGTTGTCGTCGAGATATTTGCGCAAGAGTTCCATCTGCTCGGTCTGCGCCGCCTCGTACGCCAGCTTGATCTTTCTTACGAAACCCGCCTCATTGTAACGGATTTCGAGGTTTTTCAGGATCAGCTCGAAATAAAATCCGTCCGAATCGAGAATGAACTCCAAAAGCTCGGAAGGTCCCTCCTCGAACATGAGGATGGTGAGCACATTGTCCCAGTTGACCTCTTCGAAAGAGCGGTAACCGAGCTGGTCGAATACCTCGCTGTGCAGACGGGAATAGTGCTCATAGAATTTTTGCTTGGTCGCCTTGGTGATGGTATCGGACACCGCAAGAGAAAGATTCTTGATATACTTGAATCCGATGGAGAAGAGCGATTTCGCAAAAATCGACTTCGGGATATTTTCGTTATTGGTTATGTAGGATTTTTTTTTGAACTCGCGGAGAGGCATCTCCTTTCTCATCACTTCGCTGCCGTCGAGAAGATAGTACGCCAGCTTGGCGTTGTTGTTCTCCGTAGCCTCGTAAGAGCCGAGATAGTAGAAGTTGTTTTCCTCATCCACCATGAAGAGCCCGTAGCCGGGGATGAGTTCCCCCGTGGGCAGGAAGCGGAACATGAGTTCCTCCCCTCCCTGCACGACTTCCACATTGCGGAGAACGTCGAGCGCTTCATACAGCCCAACGAAATAGTTCAGAAGTTTTGCATTGTCCTTTTCCGCAAACTTTGCGCTGTGAAGCCACGTTTTGATGACCCCGCGGAGAATGGGGATTTGGAGCGCATTCTCCCTGTTGCTGCAAATCCCGTAGAAGTAAGACTTTCTGTCGTAATTCAGGACGTCGAGCTGGATCTCCGTCATGATATAGATGATGAGGTCGAGCCCTACGTCCTCCCCGTTGAAAATGCAGTCGTAGGAATCAAAGACGCGCTTGGCATTGGGCAACTCCGTTCTGATGCCGTCTGTCTGCATGTCGTGTTTGTATTTTGCATAGGAAAAGATAAACCCGAACGTGAGCATCCGGTATAACACGTCGATGCCTTTGATATCGTCACCTTCAAGGCAGTCGCTCCTGAAAAGGATCCTCTTCAAGTTGGCGTCCTTGATCTCACGGTCTACTCTCCCCGCGACTTCGGAAAATTTCATTGCCATATCAGTCTCCGAGGCTTGCGATGAGTTCCGCAAGTTTGCGGTAGCGTTCGCATGCCTTCTTTTCATCCTCTATGAGTTCTTGTTCCTGCGCGATCTTATAGAGCACGCCCTCTTTCCACATGAACCGCTGCACTTCGTTGATGCCGAACATCTCCTCGGAGATAAAATCCGTATAGACGGAGAGCCCGCGGGCCAACAATTTTTCGGTGCGTTTCAGGATATTGGAGATGGCGTTCTTCTTTTGGTACTCGCCGTCGATGATGACATCCCGCTCGGGTACGACGGTGGGCAGCAAAATGAGATTGTTTTCCGCGTTGTTGTTGGCAAGACGATTCAGATAGTTGAACGTACCGAGGCGGAACTGCATCGTGGGGCGCATGCAACAGACGATCTCTGTCGAACATGCCGTTGCGAGAACGGCGGAATATTGGTCGCCGGCGGCACTGTCGATGACAAAGCCGGGAAGATTGTTCTTGCGGCAGAAGAGTTTGAGCTTTTTGAGCGCGACCTCCTTGGTGCCGTCCATCTGGTTGTTGTCGATGGGCATTTCGTCGTTGTCGCCGAGAAACAGCACGGCGCCCTTTTCCACGCCCAACAGATCGCCGACGGGCAGGAAATGCCTCAAAAGCGCATGGCCTGCAAGGTCGTTCGTCGGATTTTCCGACCACTTCTCTTCGCCCAAGAGAAATTGCTTTACATCGTAATTGCTCTGGAACCAGCTGTCGCAGCCGAGCAGATACGTCATGCCCGCGCTGTCGAGATCCATGTCAAGGAGCAGAAGAGGGCGTTTTTCGGAAGCGCCGAGCGTCTTGACAAGAAAAGGAAGGGTGTTCAGGGTCGTCGAACTTCTGCCCGCGCCGCCCTTATAGGAATAAAATGTGATCACTTTCGTCGGAATAGCCATTTCGTTGCCTCTTTTTCTCCTGTTTATTTCTCTTCGTGCCCGAAGACGAGATCGGAAAGCCGCTTGGGCACGCGCTGGTTGGAATTGTCTGCAATAAATTCAAAATAATTTTTGATGAAGTCCGCAATATCTTCGGCGATCTTGCCCTCGAACTTCGGGAGTTTGATCTCGCGGTCATCGGCGATGGCCGTCATCTTTGCGGCAAATTTGCTGCGGATATAGGCGTCCACGGCGTCTGAGAGCGCACGGTCAAACTCGCCGGTCGCTCCGCCCGCCGCAATACGTTCCAGCCCGCCGATGAGATAGTTCCTCATCATCTCTTCCGATTTCGCCGCGAGGATCTCCCCGATCTTCTTTTCGATCTGGGGCTCGATGATGTACTCGCCGCGGATGCTCCCCTCGATCTCGGCGCGGATGGCCCGCCTGTCCTCTTCCCGGCGGATGGCTTCCGCTTCGGCGCGCCGTTTCAGCTCTTCTTCCATGCGCTTCTCATACTGCTTATCGTACTGCTTTTTGAGCTTGGCGCGTTCTTCCTCGCGGACAGTCTTGTTGTCGAACCGCTTGGCGGCGTAATTCTTCTCGTGCTCGTCGTAATAATCAAAGTAATCCGCGATGGCTTCGAGATAGCGCTCCGTGGAAAGAAGATCGAACTTGCGGTTTTCCCAAAGCCACTTGCCCTCCATCTTGACGGAGAGCGCCTCGTCGAAGAGTTCGGTCATCGACTGTTGCGGGAATTTCAGGATCCAGAGTGCAACCAGGTTGTTCGCCTTCACGAGCATGGGAAGGAGGGACGACGCCTGGATGGATTCCTCGTTGAGCATTTTGGAAAACTCGGGGGTCCTTCTGTTGTGCTGGTTGAAGGAAATGATGTGCTTATCGACGATGCTCTCGTTGCCTTCCGTCTTGAGGTCGTCGTAGAAATTCTGCACAAGTTGCAGGCCGCGCGTGACCGCATTGACGATCGTCTGGCGCTCCGCCTCGCTCCTCGTCGCCCCCTCTTCGTCGTAGCGCTTCTCGCGGATATTGGTATAGGAATAGAGCAGGATAAAGATGACGTAAATAGTATTGAACAGAACGGACGAGCGGCTCGTATTGCGGATCTCGGACGGCGTGACGGGAACGACATTGCCGTCGAACTTATCACTGAAAAAGCTCGTTTTGAGATAATCCTTATAGGCGTTCCACGTCTTGTCTCCGATGCGGTAGCAAAGGTTGCGGTAACGGATCTCCAAGTGGTCCTCTTCGTTTGAAATGCCTGCGTTGAGATAGTCGAGGAGTTCGTCGTCGCGGTCGATCACGACATTATCTTCAAAGTCGGAATATGCCTCGATGACGGAGTAGGTGAAGAAGAGAGAGGGCTCCACGCAGTCGTTCGCATAGCCCCATCCGAATCCGTTTTCATCATCTATGACGTTTTCGAGGAAAAACGTGATGATCTGTTTGATCTGGAAGTAGAGCCGTCCTTTGAGCTCGGCAAGTTCGCGGTTGGCCTCGGCAACGCTGCTCTCCGAAATGAGCTTGCGGAAATCAATGGTCCCTGTACGCATTGCTTTCACCGTAGAAACAAACAATGAAAGCGCCCATGTCATAGCGCCGATGTATTGGTTTGCTCTGTTCTCGTTGTGGAAAAGATGGGCGTTGGTCTGCTCGTCGATATAGGGGTTGAGATCGTAGCCGTTGTTCTCTACATAGTCGAGAACGTCGAGAACAGCGCTCTTGATGCTCGTTCTGAGGGCAAACGCTTTCTTGCTGTTGTTGTCGTCGATCGCCGACATGACATTGTAACGGTTGACGAGCGCAAAAAGCCCCGTTGCGCCGTAGAGCTGGCTCATAAGCCCGACTTCTTTGCTTCTGTCGTTGAGATAGAAGCCCTGATAATCATGCCCGCCCTTATGGTAAACGCCGTCGCGTTTGGCATTGAGATCTTCGAGGATCTTCAGCCCGAGATAGGAGCGGTCTTTATAGATGCGAAACGTTTCGCCCGAAGCTTCCCCCTCTCCGTTTTCCGCATCTGTTTCGACGAAACTCTCCTCTTCGAGCAGGTCTTTGAATTCTTCCGCAATTTTTTTCATCTTTATCTCCCTGTCATAAATTTTTCGTGATGCAATGCAGTCCGCCGCCGCCGAGAATGATCTCCCGCGCGGCAAACGGAACGACTTCCCTGTCTTTGAAGAAACGTCGGAAGATCTCCAACGCCGCGGCGTCGCAGGCATCGCCGAATACCGGAACGATCACGCCGCCGTTGACAAACACAAAATTGATATAACTCGCCTGCATGGGTTCGCCCAAAAGGCGGTTCTTGCTCGCATGGGTCGTTTCGAGATCCTCGCAATCTTCTTCCGTTCTGTAAGAGACGGCAGGCAAGGGAACTTTGATGATGGTGAGCGGATCGCCGTCTGCATCCCTCGCCGCCCCGAGGACCTCCGCCGCACGGTGCACGGGACCATACTGTACATTCTTTTCGTCGTCCGTCCATGCAAGCATGACCGTTTTCCTCGCGACAAAGGCGCAGAGGTTATCGACATGCCCACCCGTTTCGTCGTATACGAGCCCTTCATCCAACCAGATGACCTTGCGGGCGCCGAGCGCTCTGCCGAGTTCCGCCTCGGCTTCCTCCGCACCGATGCCCGGATTGCGGTTCTTGTTGACGATGCAAGGGCGGACGGCGATCAGCGTTCCCGCCCCGTCAGATGTGAGATTTCCGCCCTCCGCGACGAGCGGGCTCCCGGCAAGCGGGATCCCCGCGATCTCCGCCATTTGAACGGGCACCGTCAGATCGTCCGACCAATCGTTATAGAGCCCTTCGTCGCCGCCCCATGCGTTGAACCCGAACCGTACTCCGCCGCGCTCCGTGGGGATGACGCCCGTATCGCGCGCCCAGATATCGTTATATCGTGCGGGGAAAACGTGCACGTTTGCGCCGAAACGCTCCGACATGGGAACGTCCGTGCCCAAAAATACGGGCTCAAAGCGCGAAATGATCTTACAGAGTTCCGCAACGCATCTGCGTGCGGGGATCGCCCCTTTGCGCCAGACATCTCGGCGGGACGGATACAGTAGAAATGTACATTTGTGCGTCTGGAAATCTGCTCTCATGGCCTCGCCGCGGCGCGCTCATCGCGCGCATCTCTTGTTCCATTTCAGGAAACAAATAGAAATTTTAGTTTGTTATGGAATAACAAACTGCCCCCATGGGGGCAAAAATTCCCGAATTATTTGGTTCTATCTACATTTTAACATATTTTATGAAAAAACACAAATCTTTTCAGGTATTTTCAAGGGATTTGTCAAATTTTCTTTTGCTTACCAAGGGAAAACGTCCCAAGTCAACCTGTCAAACAAAATTTCGGCCCATAAAAACAGAAACGTGCTTTTCGGCAAAAATGCCATTTGCTTCCATAAATCCCACGATCCTTCCCGATCGTTATAAAATGAAACAGCCAAGGAAAAAATGGCTGTTCCAAAGAAGATACAACGAAAATGGCCATACCATGTCCGAAGGCAAATGGTCAAATTCAGAAGTTGATGTGCTCGACGTCCTTGCGGGACGAGCGCCTGTAAAAGATCGCCTTCCTGCCGATGACGGCGACCACCTCGGCATGCAGACGCTGTGCGAGCTCTTCCGCCAGCGCGCCGCCGTCCTCCCCCGCCGCGGGGAGAAGGGTCACCTTGATGAGCTCGCGGGCTTCGAGCGCGTCGGAGAGGCTCCCGATCAGATTTTCGCCGATCCCCTCCTTTCCCACCTGCCCCACCGGCTTCACGGTAGAGGCCAGCGACCGCAGATTTGCCCTTTGTTTGGATGTAAACATGTTGATCCCTCCTTAAAATTCCTCTTGCGGGATCGCCCGCGCGCGGCGGTGCGACCCCTTTGCCTTAAACGTATTCAAATTCGACTTCGCCGACCACGACGGTATCGCCCGCTCTGCAACCCGCCTTTTCGAGCTCCTTGAACACGCCGCGCAGTTTGAGCACGCGCTGGAAATAATTCATGCTGTCCGGGTTATTCAAGACGACGTTGCGGCATAGCGTGTCCACGAGCCCCCCCACAACGACGTATGCGCCGTTCTCATCCACGAAGATCTCGAACTGCGTGTTGTCCGCCTCTTCGAGTACGAACTCATCTGCGGGGATCCGCTCGGCGGGAGGCAGCGTTTTCAGCTTTTCCGCGAGCGCCTTCACGAGTTCCTCCGTGCCCTCCCCTTTCAGGGCGGCGAGCTCGTGGATCTCGTATTTCTTGCCGTATTTCCGCCGAAACCGTTTGAGATTTTCCTCCGCGCCGTACACGTCGCACTTATTGAGGGCGACGATCTGAGGGAGGGAGGCGAGCTTCTCCGAATACTTTTTGAGTTCGGCGTTGATCGTCTCGAAGTCCTCGATCGGGTCGCGCCCCTCGACGCCCGAAATATCCACGACATGGAGGATCATTCGAGTGCGTTCGATGTGGCGCAAAAAGTCGTGCCCGAGGCCCGCGCCCTCCGCCGCGCCCTCGATGAGCCCGGGAATGTCGGCCGCGATGAAGCTCTCTTCATAGAAGCGCACCACCCCGAGATTGGGCGAAAGCGTCGTGAAGTGGTAGTCCGCGATCTTCGGCTTGGCCGCAGAGACCTTGGAAAGAAGGGTGCTCTTGCCCACATTGGGAAACCCGACGAATCCGACGTCCGCGATCACCCGCATTTCGAGCACGATGGTATGGGGCTGAGTGACGACGCCCTTCTGCGCAAAGTTGGGGGCATGGCGGCGCGCCGTTGTGAAGCGCACGTTGCCCTTGCCGCCCCGTCCGCCCGTGAGGATCTTGACGGTCTCCCCGTCCTCATAGACGTCGGCGAGGATCTTTCCCGTATCCATGTCGCGGATCAGGGTGCCGCAGGGGACTTTGATGAAGAGGTCCTCCCCGTCCTTTCCCGTGCACTGATTGCTCCCTCCGCGCGCGCCATCTCCCGCGAGATATTTGGCCTTGTAGCGGAAGGCGAGCAGGTCGTGCATGTCCTTATCGCCCACAAAAAAGATGCTGCCGCCGTCGCCGCCGTCGCCGCCGTCGGGACCGCATGCGGGCTTGCCCTTGTACGCCTTGAAGGAGTTCATCCCGTCTCCCCCGTTGCCCGCCTTGATGGTAATTTTCACCTTATCGGTAAAGCCGTTCGTTGCCATACCCGAATTATAGCAGGTTTTTCCCGAGTTTGCAAGAGTTTTCGCGCCGACGATGGGATCGGAAGAAGATCTGTTCCCCAAAAAATTTTGTGTTAAAACTCTCCCGTTTTGTGGTAAAATAGATATGAGGTAAAATATGTACGATTACTTTTTGTTTCTTCTCATTCTCATCCCCTTTCTTGCGCTCTCGGCATGGGCGAGCATGAAGGTCAACTCGACGTTCTCCGCCTACGATAAGGTGCCCAATTCCTCGCGCATGACGGGGTACGATACGGCGGTCCGCCTCATGCAAAACCGCGGCGTGCGCGATATCGGAGTGGGGCGTGTACAGGGGAGGCTCTCCGATCACTTCCATCCCTCGAAGAAGATCGTCAACCTCTCCGAGAGCACCTACGGTTCGGCCTCCGTGGCCGCGGTCGCCGTGGCCGCGCACGAGGTCGGCCACGTCATGCAGAGCAAGAAGGGCTATGTCCCGTACAAGATCCGCAACGTGCTCGTGCCCATCGCCAACATCGGCTCGCGGCTCGCCCTTCCCCTCATCCTCGTCGGGATCATCCTCGATATCATCCTCTTTTCGACGGGCTCCGTCGCGGGGCAGGTGCTCATGTATATCGGGATCGCGCTGTACGGCGCCTCGGTGCTCTTTATGCTCGTGACCCTGCCCGTGGAATTCAACGCCTCACGCAGGGCAAAGAAGATGCTCGTGGAAGATGGGATCCTGCGCAGCGACGAAGTTGCGGGAGCGAGCAAAGTGCTCTCCGCCGCCGCGATGACATATGTCGCCTCCATGCTCATCTCCCTCATCTACTTCCTGCGGTTCTTCCTCATCGTATTCTCCTTTTCGAGGAACAGGTAGTTTTCCGCTCGGGCGCAAAGGAATATAAAAAGCAGTAAGATCTCCGCACATCGCGGAGATCTTTTCACGTATTTTGAGGCGACCATGTCCGAGATGAACGGCTCATTTTCTGCGTTTTCCCAAAAATAAATTCTGTTCGAGGACCCCCGTTTCGAGCACCTCCTTTTCGGCAAGAGGGGCGGAAAGCGCTTCATGGATGAGGGAGATGAGAAACTCGCGGCTCTCGGAGAGGCTCCCGCCGAAGAGGTAGCACGAGAGGGAACCCGGCACCGTGTTCAGCTCGTTGAAGAACACCTCGCCCTCGGAAATGAGAAAGTCCGCCCGCACTACGCCGTTGCCCTCGAAAGCCTCATAGATACGCTCCGTATAGCCGCGGATGCGCGCGGCGGTCTCCTCGGGGATCTCGGCGGGTAGGCGGGACGTCCTCCCCTGCGTCCGCTCGTACTTTTCCGAAAAGGTGAGGATCTCCTCGTCCGAAAACACCTCTTCCGTCGGGGAGAGCACGATCTCTCCCCCTCTGCGGTATGCGGCGCAGTTGATATCCCGCTTGTGCGCGAGATACGCCTCGATGAGCGCGGCGGTATCCAACCGAAAGGCGAGATCGAGCGCCGCGGCGAGCTCTTCGGCGTCTTTCGCAACCTTTATGCCGATGCTCGAACCCAGCCTCGCGGGCTTCACGACGAGGGGGTACCCGAACCGCTCCGCCTCGGCAAGGACGTCCGCACGCCCCTCTTCCCACGCCCTTTCCCGCACGAAAAAGCTGCGCACGGTGGGGACCCCGAGGCCGCGCGCGGCGAGCTTCGTGAGGATCTTATCCATAAAGATCGCGGACATGGGTATCCCCGGTGAGGCGGAGGGGATCCCATTGTAACTTAGGATCGCGGACATGGTACCGTCCTCGCCCGCGCCGCCGTGGCAGCAGTTGAGCGCGCAGTCCAGCGTGCAGAGCGGCTTGTTCCGCTTGATCCGCACCACCTTTTTCCCCTCCAAGCGAATAGGAATATGTACGGTTTTCGACTGCTTTCTGAAATCGGCGGGGCTCCGATATTCCCCCGTCGTCATCCCGCCCTCGGGCGAAAGATAGACGGGGATCACGCGGAAGGCACTCCGCAGCAGGTTGACCGCGAGCATCCCCGTGATGACGGAGATCTCGCGCTCATTCGACCTTCCCCCGAAGAATACGGCGATCGTTTTGGGCATAAAAAAACACCTCCGAAGAATTTTTCCTCTTTGGTGCTTTGCGATCCGCCCGCCCCTGCGGTTACAGATATTTGTCGGGCAGATCGTTCAAGAACAAGACCGCGTCGCCGGGGCCGAGCTCGCCTGCGAGCAGCTCCTGCGCCTTTTTGAGCGTGGGCACGATGCGCAGCTTTTCCTCCTCCCCGCCCGCCGCAAGATAGCCGCTGCGCACGGCGAGGACAAGGGTCTCTCCGACTAAGATGACGCCGTCAAGGCCTACCATGGCCGCGCCGAGGGCGGCATTTTCCTTTTCCTCCAACTCACCGAGCTCCACGAGCCCGGGCGTCACGGCGTACTTTTTCCCCTCGAAGAGGCGGAGCGTCTCCACCGCGTTTCTTGCGCCGACCACGTTGGAATTGTAGGAATCGTCGAGGATGACGAGGCCGTTTGCCTCGATCTTTTCGAGGCGGTGCGGCACGGGCCTCAGCCCGGAAACGGCCGAGGCGATCTCCTGCAAAGACATGCCTAAAAGGTGCGCGAGCGCGGCGGCGAGCGCGATGTCCTCCGCGGCGTGACGGCCCAGCACGGACGTGCGCACCGCGACGCGCTCTTTCCCCAAGCGGAGATCGAAACGCGTCCCCTCCCCGCTCAGCTCGACGTTCTCCGCTCCGAATTCTCTCCCCTCAATGAGCATGCCGTCCTCTTGAAGCATGGCCGCCGTCTCGCCGAGCACCGTGTGCTTTGCGCGCTTTGCGAGGACGCCTTTCTCCTTCACGATGGCGCCGAGCGTGCCGAACGTTTCGAGGTGTTGCGCGCAAATCCCCGTGACGACGGCGTATTCGGGGCATACCATGTCGCAGAGTTCGGCGATATCTCCCGTCTGGCGCGCCCCCATCTCGGCGAGAAAGATCTCGCAGTCCAACCCGCCCTTGGAGACGCAGCGCGCGATCCCGATGGGCGTATTGTACGAGGCGGGCGTCGCGATGACCTTGAATTTTTGCGAGAGGATCTCCGCGGCAAAGTGCTTGACGCTCGTCTTGGCAAACGAGCCCGTGATGCCCACTTTGATGCAGGGGCTCTCCGCGAGCATGCGTTTTGCGCGCACCAGAAAGCGGCGGTTGTGCGGGTTTTCGTACAGCTTCATGAGGCCGTTGGACGCGGCGAGCAGGAAGCTGAAAAGGAAGGGCGCGAGCGAGAGCGGAACGGAGCGCAGCAGAACATTCGCAAGCGGCGTGCCGATCGCCTCCGCCGCATAGCGGAGCGCCGTTTCCATACCGAAGAGGAGGGCGATCTGCAACAGGAGGAAACAGACGGAGAGGCGGATCGCACGGGTCGTAAAGCGGAAAGGCACTTTGAGCGCCTCGCGGAAGGAGTAGGCGAACAGCACGCATATGCCCGCGTACCCCAGCGCGGCGCACAGGAGTGCGATCTCCGTCCCCGCAAAGGAAAAGCAGAGTGCGAGCAGCGCCGTCACAAGGATGAGGCACAGCACGAGGATGGAGTAGCGCTTCCGCAGGATATTCCCCCTCTTGAAGAACCACTTGAAAAGCGAGCGGCTGCTGTACCCCTCCTGTTGAAGGATCCCGAACAGGGGCTGCGCCGTGAAGAAGAGCAGCGCGCCGAGCGCGACCGAATAGGCGGCGATGATGAGAAAAAATTCAGAGTCCGGCATTGTAAAACTCCTCCGCCGCAAGCTGAAAGGCAAGCGGGTCGTCGAGATGGGCAAAGTGGCCGCAGTGTTCCAATATGAGAAGGCGGGAGCCCTCCACGCACGCATGCAGGATCTTCGCGGTCGAGACGGGCGTCTCGCGGTCCCGCTCCCCGTACACAAAGAGAACGGGGCGGGTGATGCGCTTGGCGTCCTCCCTGAGATCCTCGTTGACGATCTTCTTGTAGCTCTCCCGCATGACGGGGGAGAGCGTGCGGTACTCCGGGCTGCCGAATTTGCGCTCCGCAAGGGCGGGCGCGATCCTCTTTACGAGGCGATAGCTCCCCACGCGGAGACGGTATTTCACCCCGCGCCGCGGGACGACGCCCGCACACCCGGTGAGGACGGCGCGGTCGATCGCTTCCCCGCGGGAGAGGAGTTTGAGGGCCACCCGTCCCCCGAAAGAATGGGCAAGAATGTGGGGAAACGTGATCCCCAGCTCCGCGAGCGCGCGGTGCGTCCACGCGGCATAATCTCCCACGGAAAATGGCTCTGTGAGCGCTTCCGCCCCACCCATGCCCGGGAAGTCAAGTGCAGTTACACGATAAAATCGGGAAAAATATTCGATCTGCGGGTAAAAACTTTCCTTGGAGGCGAGGTAGCCGTGCAGCATCACAAGGTCCTTCCCCGTCCCCCTTTGCAGGTAAGAAAGTTTCAAGCGAACTCCTTCACCATGACGATGGCGTCCTCCCCGTCCGGATAGTAGCGGGTGCGGCAGTACAGGCCGACGAACCCGCATCCGAGATACAGCATCTGCGCGCTCGCATTGGAGACGCGCACCTCCAAAAACACGCGCTTCGCCCCCATCTTCTCCGCGTGCTCCAAGAGGGCCTCGACGATCGCTCTGCCCCGCCCGCAGCGCCGATACATCTCGCTCACGGCGACGAGTTCGAGCTCCGCCTCTTCAAACCCCATGGCGATCCCCCCGTATGCGACGATGGCCGCGTTTTCCTCCATGAGGACCCCGTAAAAGCGCTCGGAGAGAAAGGTCTGGGCGAGCAGACGGCGCGACCACGGATCGGAAAAGCACTCCGCTTCGAGCGCGGCGATCGCGTCGATATCCTCCATCGTCCAACTTCGCAAACTCATCGGCCTTCCTCCGCATTGGATTTTCTGAGGTAGAGCGCGGCAAGCTCCTCACCATCTTCCACCTCCGCGCGCGCCCGCGCCGCGTTCCGAAGCCCGACGGCAACGTCCACGACTTTGGCGGGAAAGGCGAGCTCCTGCGCGCTCAACAGGGGTGCGGAAGTCCTCTCTGAGAGCGCGAGGACCTCCTCCGCGGGATAGTAACCGCGTGCAAGCGCGGCCGCGCCGAAGCCTTCGGCGTACAGATAGCCGTGCCCCGCGTCGACGACGGCGATTTTATCCGCGCTCTTTTCAGCGTATGCGAGCGCGTCGAAAGAGGTGACGGCGACCGCCCTCTTCCCCGCGCCGAAGCACAGCCCCTTGACGGCCGAGATCCCGATGCGGATGCCCGTAAAGGAGCCCGGTCCCACGACGCAAGCGATGAAATCCAGATCGGCGAGCGCAACGCCCGCCCGCGAGAGCACGCCGTCGATCTCGGGAAAGAGGCGGACGGAGTGCTGCATCGCGCAGTCGCAGTCGGACGCGACAAAAACTCCGTCGTTTTCACAGACGACGGTGAGGCGCTTCCCGCTTGTGTCGATCGCAAGAAACTTCAAAACACGATCTCCCTTCTCTCCCCGCTGCCCGCGATCGAAACGCGCTTTACCCCGGCGGGAAGAAGTCCCTTGATATTCTCGCTCCATTCGATGAGGCAGATCCCGCCCCGTTCGAGGAGATCGGCAAGCCCGAGCCCGAGCGCCTGCGCCTCGCTCTCGATGCGGTAGCAGTCGAAGTGAAACACGCGGCCCTCGTATTCGTTTACATAGGCATAAGTAGGGCTTGTGACGGGTTCCGTGATACCCATGCCCGCGATCATACCCTTTGCAAGCACGGTTTTGCCCATCCCCATCTCCCCATCGAGGAGCACGATATCGCCCGGTTTGAGCGCCGCGCCGTAGCGCGCGGCAAAGGCGAGCGTCTCCTCTTCGGAATGAGAAATAAACGTTTCCATATCAAATATTATACCGCTTTCCGCGCCTTTTGGCAAGGGTTTTCTCAAAGAAATCATTCGGGAACGGCGGAGGGAGTGCGGTACCCTGTCATACCGAGCACGCGAAGCGGGCGAGTGTATCCCCTTGGGCGGTAAGGGACTTCGTATATGGGGATTCTCTCGGGGCAAAAGCCCCTCGGAATGACAGCGAGGGACGAAGCGGGTAGAATTGGAAAGGGCGGCGCGAAAGCGCCGCCCTGTTCTCATTCCGTCTTTAATTCCAACCCTGTGCCTCCCATTCGGAGTGGAAGAATTGGATATTCCAGATGATATCGTACCATGTGACCAAGCCTTTCCCTACGGCAACCTTGTAGTACTTCCAAGGCCCTGCCTCGAATTCCTCTTCCGTCATGTAATCGGCAAAGTCCTCATAGGTGTAGAGCCCGTACGTCTCGATATCCGCCTGCATCTTTTCCTCGTTGTACTTCAAGCCTTCGCCGTACTCGAAGATATTCGCCGCGCCGTGTACGAACTCCTCGCCGTTGATGACTTCGGTGAAGCTCAAAAGGCCTTCCGTCACCACATTGAAGAGGCCACTGACCGGAGAATATCTTCTCACGAATTCTTCTTTCACCTCGAAGCCCGTGAGCGTGACCTCGCCGTTGACGAATTCTCCGCCGACGCTCTGCACCTTGACGAACCTGTGCCCGATATAGTTGGCCGCATTCTCCTCGCCGATGAATACATACTCATTTTCGTCGAGATCGAAGAAGGCGTGCTCGGTGATGACGCCGATCTTGGTGCCGTCCGAGAAGGTGAGGTAGATGACGCGGCAGTTCATGGCGGGATCCGCCGCATGGATATTCACCGCGAGCGGGCTCGCCTCATACTTGCCCGTGAAGTGGTTGAACGCAAGGAGCATATCGCCCTGTGCAAGGTCTTCCACTTTCTTCTGTGTGCCGTCGGCAAGGGTGACAAGCGTGCCCTCGACAAGGCAGACAATACCGCCTGTGGCCTTATCAAGCGTTCCTCCACACTTAAATTCAACATCTTTCCCTTCTTCAAGAACGAATTCTCTGGATGCTTTCGTCTGCGATGTAGGAAGGTTGACACGTCCCTCTGCGACGCCGCCTATGGTGACTTCGTACCATACATCCTTATAACCATCATTTGCCAAGCCACTGTTATCTACGAGTATGTACTCTATCGTAATTGTGACTGACGTACCCTCCATAAAATAGGCGACCATTTTGTCAACGGTCTTCGCCTGTGAGGCTTCATCGGTTTTGATCCACGAGAAAGCTTCCCCATTGCTTTTTACACCTTCCGCTGCAATAGAATATATAGACTTACTGTTTCCCCAATACTCTTTCGCACTGCTGTCTCTTTCGATCGTAACGGCGACCTTGTTTTTACGGTACGCGGTGATTTCGAGCGTATCGCCCTCGTAGTCGGAGGGAATGAATTCGAGCAGGTTCTCTGTATCTCCATTCATCATCCAACCAACAAAATAGGTTGAAACATTGAGATCGTCGTTGCCGCTTACATAGTTGTCGAATTGGATGATGTTGCCGGGCACATAGTAGCCCTCCGCATTGAATTTGGCCACTGTATCCGTAAACGTGGCGCGGATCTTATTCTTGCGGAGCGCCGTGAGCGAAACTTCCGCGCCGTCTGCCGTTCTCGCGGGGATGGGATAGCCCTCGACATATTCGGTGGAATCGTCTCCTCCGATCACCCATTCCGCAAAGTAGGTAAGAATTGCGGAATCGTTGTTTCCGTTTTCGTAGCCATCGGGCTTGGCGATGGTGCCCGCCATGTAGTAGCCGTCGAAGCTGTAATCCCCATCCGTAAAGGTGACGTGCACCTTGGCGTTGCGGGAAGCGGTGAGGGCGATCGTCGTGCCGTTTTCGGCTGTCTCGGGGACCGTGTAGGAACCCGCGGAGAGCGCCTCGTCCCCCGCCGTCCAGCCGACAAAGTAGGTGAAGACGGTGACGTCGCTGTTCTTGTTGTCGTATCCCACGGGCGAGACGGAGCTGCCCGCCATGTAGTAGCCGGCGTCGTAGGTGTATTCCACGGCGGCGTCCGCAAAGGTGACATGCACCTTTTGCGCCCAGACCGCGTAGAGGGTCACCGTGACGTCCTCCGAGAGCGACCCGTAAGCATTTTGGAGCGCCTCGGCGCTGTACGCCGTCCACGCGCCGTCGTGCTCAAAGTACCAGCCGAGGAAGTAGAGCGGCTTTTGGGCGTCGCCGTCCTGTGCGCGGATGCCGCCGTCGTAGGAAAAGGCGTTGAGCTTGCTCTCGGAGACGGGCACGGGATTGATCTCAATGCCGCTCGAAGAATCGCTCGTCTCGACCGCGTTGCCGCTGAGCGTATTATAATTGGTATTGAACTCGAAGTTATAGACGTTGACCTGCTCGAAGAGCCCGTACGCGGTGTGGTCGGTAAGATCCAACCCGTCGATGGCGTAGATGCTCTCGGTGCACGCTTCGTCCGCATACCAGCCCGTGAACTTGTAGCCATCCGCATAGGTAAGCCCCTGAGAGGAGAGCATAAACGCTTGGTCAGGCGTGACAAATGTCGGGTTGCCGCTCCCGTCCGTCGCCTCTGCCTCGTGCAGTGCGCCGTCCTCGCCGCGATAGTAATATTTGTAGGTGACGCTGAACTGCGTATCGCCCGCGATCCACTTGGTTCCGTCGTGATAGTAGGACATGCCCGCCGTAAGTTCGCTGCCGCCTGCAAGCGCACCCGTTGCGGCACGCGTGATCAGATCCCCCTCAAAGGAAACCTCGACTTGAAGCGAAGAGCGGTTGGCCCAAACGTTTCCTGTGCCGCCGATGTAACCGCTCGCGGAAGTCGTTCCCTCGCGGAGGGTGATCTTTGCGCCGCGCTCGCCCGAAATTTCGCCGCCGAACTTGCCGCCGACTTCGAGAGAGCAGCCCGCTCCCACGGTGAGCTTTGCGCCCTCGTAGAAGATGATGCCGTCGTCCGCGTTCTCCAAAATGACGTTCGCGCCCTCTTTCAGGGTCAGGGTCGAACCCGAAAGCAGAGTCGTCGTGCCGGTCGGCCTTCCGACATAGTTGTCAAGCTCGGTCGTTCCCATGAACTCATAGCCGTGCTCCGATTCAAAGGTGCCGTTCTTGACGACGATGTCGAGGCACGCAGAGACGGGAAGTTTGACCGTCTTGGAGGTCGCCACGAAAGTTGCGAAATAGATTTGCAGGGCGAGGTTGACAACTCCGCCGACCGCGTCGCCGTCGATCTCGATCGAGAACCTGCCCGCCTCGGGATCGGCCGTCTTTGTGAGCACCGTGCCGTCTTTGAGGAGGAAGATGCCTTCGTCCTCCGCGCCGCCCTTGTAGGGACCCGCAATCGTGATCTGCGAGACGATGAACTGTTGGTTGGCAAAAAACGAAGTTCCGGTGTTGTTAAATCTCTCACTGGCTGTATCGACGCGGACATCCCCCATATAGGTCGCGCCGCTGTGAACGCGGAGCACGGCGGAGATCGCCACAAGCCGATAGTTTTCGAGCGGGAATTCATTGGGATTATCGACCCCAAGCGTCGTCAGACCATTGCCGTCCCCGATAACTTGACCCGGGGAAACATTTTGATTTCCGACATATCTGCCGATCGCAGACTTGGTGTTTGGCCAATCGAGTGCTTCGAAGCGTTCGAGCACCGTGCTATCCTTGTATGCTTCAATGGTGCCGTTGCCCGTGATGTCGCCATAGGCCTCGACCGTGCCGTAGCTCTCGATCGTCCCTTCGAGAATGAGGTGCGACCAATTCGCGGAGATCTCGTTGAGACGCACGCAGCGCGCCTGATCGGAGCTCGTCTCCACTGCCGCACCCGTGACGGCGCCCACCGTGAGCGTGCCGCCCTCTGCGACGGTCAGCGTAACGCCCGCGGGGATCACGAGTTCGGAGAAGGGATTCGCCGCCTTGTTATATGCTTCGGGAAGCGCGGCTCTGGTACCCTGCGCAGGCGTTGCATTAAAGCCCGTGACGGCACCCTTGTAGGTTTGGTTGGTGCCCGAAGTGTACGCATACTCGGCATCCACCGCCGCGACGGGAAGAAGCAACGTCACGCCGTCCTTTACCGTGAAGTAGCTCGAATCGGTATAGCCCGTGACCGCGGGATCGAGCCGCGAAAACTCCGTTCTCACCGTATTTTCGCCTCCGTTGAGGTAGATCACCGTCTCATAGCTTCCGCCGATCGCATTTGCCTCATGCAGCGCCTCTTCGATCGTGTACCACTTCGTCCAATCCGAGGTGCTGTGCCATACATTATTATTATTGGGGTCACGGACGCCGATCTGCACCGTTCTCACCCGGACGAGGAGCTCGACTTCCGCCTCGAAGGCATACTCGCCCGTATCCGCCGCCCTGAGCGCATAGCGCCCGCGCGCAGACGTCGCAAGGCTGAGCGTGCCGTGCGCAATGTATGTGCTCCCGACGACGGGCTGCGTCGTGTCGCCCTTTTCGAGACCGCCGACTTCACCCTCGTCGGCATCGCCATAGTAGATCGTGCCGTTCTCGATATAGCTGAGCGTGAACGCATAGGCGCTCGGATCGACCTTCACCGTCTCGTTCTCGACATTCTCAAATTCGAGATTGGCTTGCAGCTCTTGCTTGAATGCCTCTCCCCAATAGGGATCCTCGTTGAGATCGACCTCGTCGCCAGCAACGTGGAGGACTTCCGCGTCGGGGTCAAGCGTCTCCGTCCATGTGGCGGTGAAAGTGATCGCCTCGCCTGCCGCATACTGCACCAGATCCTTGATGGCGACGTCGCTGCCCGCCTTGAAGCGTTCGCCCAAGACCTTCCACGAAGAGAAGGCGTAGCCCGATTCCGCGGCGGGAGCTTCGGCAAGCGCCAACGTCTCGCTCACGTCATACCTCTCTGCGGCGGGAGCTTCGCTTCCCGCGGCATGGTCGCCGAGTTCATAGGAAACGGTATAGGGCTCGGCGGATTCCGCCCCGCAGAACGCGCACTGCGCATGCGAATAGAGGTGATCGGTGCCATTGGCGGGGATGACCTCCGCAAAGGACTCGCCGCAATCCGTGCACGTTCTCACGCCGATGCCCGGCACGACGCAATACGCGGGATACACGGTATACAGTTCGCCGAGGTTCGCATGATCGCACCCGCCCTCCTCCGACGCGGCGGCCATGACGTATCTGCCGACCGTGTCGTCCGAGAAGGTGACGACGAGCGCATCGCCCTCGAACCTGTACTCCCTGTATGAGACGCGTTCCCACGACGTCTCCGTCGCCTTCCGCCATAGCGTGCCGCCATCGCGGGTGAGGCAGATATCGCCTACCTTGCCCAAGGCGGCCTCGGGCATGCCGTCTACGATGACGAGCACTTCACCCGTAGAGGGCGCGGGGAGGGAGATCTCCCTCTTGCCGTTGCCGCAGGCGGCCGCTCCGAACGCAACCAAGACGCCGAGGACAGCCGCTCCGAGCGCGAGGAAAAAATACCTAACTTTCTTCATTGTATTTCCTCTATCTGGCGCTGTGGGATTTTGAGCCGCGGGGCTCATCAACGCCAATGTTTCCGGTTTTTGCGAATCAATTAGGAATTTTTTTAGTTTGTTATGGAAATAACAAACTGCCCCCGGGGGCAGTTTGTTATGGAAATAACAAACTGCCCCCGGGGGCAAAATTTCCCGCATGATCGGATTTTATCTATATTCTAACATACTTTATTGGAAAATACAAATCTTTTTGAGGAAATTTCTAAATTTTTTGTGTAAGAAATCAGGAAATACGCCTCCGTCGTTTGCGGCGGAGGCGCGGAATTTCTATTCGAGCCGTCCGCTCCGTTCGGCGAGGGCGCGGAGCTTCGCCTGCAAGGATGCGGAAAAGTCGCGCGAGACAAAGCGGTACGTCCAATTTTCGGGGGAGACGGTAGACGGCTTGTTGATCCGTCCCTCCTTTGCCACGGGGAGCGCGTCCTGCAACGGAAAGATGACGGTCTCCGCTCTGCTTGCGTACAAGAGGCGCAGCATGGTATTGCAGATCGCCCGGTCCGAGCGCGTGTCGCAGCGCACGCCTGCACGCTTCGCTTCCTCCCGCAAGGAGCGCTCCATGACGGTGCGCTCTCGGCCATGGGTGGCACTGACGCGTTCAAGGAGCGTCTCGTTGTCGTGCGTTCCCGTGTAGGCGACGATGTGCGTCTCATAGTTGCTCGGCTTGTGTTCGTTGTAGGGATCTTCGTTGA
The DNA here is from genome assembly GCA_947625605.1 of uncultured Clostridia bacterium. GTDB lineage: Bacteria > Bacillota > Clostridia > Christensenellales > Borkfalkiaceae > Gallimonas. The sequence goes on from CANQOY010000008.1 coordinate 42,972, forward strand.
ATGCGTGCTGTAAGATCTTCATGCCGGGATACCCCGTCTCGCGGATCGCGGCGCGCACTTCATCCGTAACGATGCCGAGATCTTCCGCAACGATCTGCGCGGACTCGAAGCCCTTGAAGAGCGCTGCGCCGGGGCCGCTCCGCATGACGCCCTCGGTCGCGTCCCGCGCACCGTCCGGAATGCAGTAACAGCGCACAAAGCCGATGAAGTGATCGATCCTGAGGATGTCGTACAGCTCAAAGGCCCGCGCAATGCGCCTGTGCCACCAGCTGTATCCGTCCCGCTTCATCCGTTCCCAATCGTAGAGCGGGTTGCCCCAGAGCTGCCCCGTGGCGGAGAAGTCGTCGGGCGGGACGCCCGCCTGCCCCCGCGGAAGAAAGAGCTCTTTGCCGTACTTCCACATCTCCACACTGTCGCGGGCGACATAGATGGGCATATCCCCCATGATCTCCACGCCGCGGGCGTTGGCATACGCTTTGAGCGCCCTCCACTGCGCGAAAAAGAGGTACTGCGTGAACTGCCAGAATTCCACCTCGTCGCGATGCTCCCGAGCGAATTGCTCGGCACCATGTCCGTAAGAGGACAGCGATTTCCACGCTTCATGGGGTGCGCCGCAGAAGTGCTGCTTGATGGCCATGAACAGCGCAAAGTCGCGGAAGCGCCCCTCTTCGAGAAAGGCCCGCCATTCGGGCGCGGTGCGGTCGAAGCGGGAAAACGCCAAATGGAGCACGGGGATCCGCCGCTCATAGAGCTTGCCGTAGTCCACGCGGCGCTTATCGCTCCCCCAGTCCGACGCGGCATACTCGCTGCGCCGCAAGAGCCCCTGCTCCGCGAGCAGATCGAGATCGATAAAATAATAGTTCAGCGCGTCCGCCGCGCAGGAGGAATACGGGCTGTCCCCGTAAGAGGTGGGCTGCAACGGAAGGACCTGCCAGATCCTGCACCCTGCACCCTGCAAAAAGTCCACAAAGCGGTACGCCTCCCTCCCCAGCGTGCCGATCCCATAGCGGGAGGGCAGCGAGGAGACGGGCATCAGCACCCCTGCTCTTCTGTTCATACTTCATCTCCGAACGTAACTGAATGTATTTTACCACATGTTGCGGAAAAACGCAATCGGTTATGTATCCGATCCGTTGGGTTTTGCATGTTTTCGGCGGGCGGCGATCTTCTCCGCCGTCTTGCGGATGACCTTTGAGAGCGGCTTGTAGATGAGAAAGACGATGACGCTCACCGCGGCGCCCTTGATGAGGTTGAAATAGATGACAAAGGGCCAGAGGGTCTGAAAGAGCGCGGCGCCGTCGAAGCCGAACAGCGCGCCGTAGACGGGGAAGTTGATGTAGCGGTTGACGACGACGCCCACGCCGACCTGCATGATGCAGGCAAAGAAAAGGTAGAGTGCGACCCACCATCTGCCCTTCTTGAAGCGGTAGACGACGGAGGGGATGACGATGTACGCCGAGGACATGAGGAAGTTCGCGAGCTCTCCCACGCCGCCCGTGGAGGACTTGGTAAGGCACAGAAGTTCCTTCGCGAGGATGGACACCACCGCCTCGACCGGCCCGAAGATGAAGCCCTCGATCATGAAGAACACGTTCGCGAAATCGAGCTTCAAGAACGACGCGGCGGGAAAAATGGGAAATTCGAGGAAGGTGACGGCGAACGCAAGCGCCGTAAAGAGCGCCATGTAGGCGATATTGACGGGCGCAAAGTGCGCGCGTAAAATAGATCTCGTTTTTTCTTTCATGGGCTTTCCTCCCGCGTTCCTCCGTGCGCCCCGCGGGCGAAGAGCGGAGGAGCGCAAAAAATAAACGCGCTCCAAATGGGGCGCGAAAAAAGCTCTTTTCTCATCCGGACTATAACCGTCGGTACGGGAATCGCACCCGTTCGGGCCCATCGGGCTTCGCAGACTATACTGCCGGTGGAGACTTTCACTCCGCCCCAAAGAAGATCGACTGCATCAATTATAGCGCGGCGCCGCGCGAAATGCAAGCGTTTTGAGGAGAAAATTTTTTCCCGGCCCGATACGGCGGCGGAACGAGCTCGGAAAACATTATTTCGAAGATTATCGAAATAAAGCGAAAAAGAAAGGATTTACCGAAAAAATCCGATAAATCCGACAAAAATCGCTGTTTTTTATGGCAATGCCGCTTACAGGTTCTGTTCGAGAAATTCGCGCATCATGGCCTCTGGGACATACCCGAGATTGTGCGTCTTGACCCGCCCCTCCGCAAAGATATACACGTCGGGGATGGAAAAGACGCCGAGCGACGCCGCCAGGTCGCCGTTCTCGTCAACGTTGACCTTTACAAATTCCGCCCTGTCTCCGAATTCCTCGGAGAGCTTTTCCATCACGGGGCCGAGCATGCGGCACGGGCCGCACCAACTCGCCCAAAAGTCGCACACGACGAGTCCCCCTTTCTCCACAAGTTCATCGAGCTCCTTGCCCGTCATTTCCTTGATCATTTTTCCTCCCTCCTGCCGAGACGTCCCTTGATATATTGCGCAAGCGCTTCGAATTTTACGCGTTCCGAGCTCGATCCGCTCATATCGCGCACCTCGGCCGCGCCCTCTTCAAGCTCGCTTTCGCCGATGACGGCGACGAACGCCGCCCCGAGCTTATCCGCATACTTGAACTGCGCTTTCAGGGAGCGGTCCATGAGGTCGCACTCCGCGATGAGGCCCTCTCCGCGCAGCTGTTCGGCAAGGAGGAGCGCACGCCCGCGCGAGGCCGCGTCGAGCCCCGCGAGGTAGACATCGGAGGTCCGCTCCGCAAGCGGAACGCCCTTTGCGTCCATCACGAGAATGAGCCGTTCGAGGCCCGCCGCAAACCCCACGGCAGGGGTGGGCTTCGCGTCCATCTGTTCGAGGAGGGTATCGTATCTGCCGCCGCCGAGCACGGTGGATTGCGCGCCGATGAGGTCGGTGGTGAACTCGAACACGGTGCGGCTGTAATAGTCGAGCCCGCGCACGATGCGCGGATCCACGGTGTAGGCGACGCCCGCACCGTCGAGGATCCCTTTGAGCGTCTCAAAGTGCGCGCGGCAGTCGTCGCAGAGGTAGTCGAGCATGCGCGGCGCCCCCTCGGTGAACCGCTTACAGCCCTCGTTTTTGCAGTCGAGAATGCGGAGCGGATTCTTCTCATAGCGGGTACGGCAGTCCTCGCACATCTCGGAGAGGTGGGGTTTGAAGTACGCGCGGAGCGCCTCCCCGTAGCGGGCGCGGCACGTCTTGCAGCCGATGGAGTTGAGGCGCAGTTCCACGCGGTCGCCGATCTGCAACTCGTTCAAAAAGCGGGAGGCGAGGAGGATGGCCTCGGCGTCCGCCGCGGGCGAGGCCGCCCCGTAGAGTTCGGCCCCGAATTGGTGGAACTCGCGCAGTCTCCCCGCCTGCGGCCGTTCATAGCGGAAGGCCGAGATGAGGTAATACGCCTTGAAGGGAAGCGCGCCGCCTTGAAGGCCGTTTTCCACAAAGGCCCGCGCGACCCCGGCCGTCCCCTCGGGACGGAGCGTGACGGAGCGGCCGCCCTTATCGAGGAAGGTGTACATCTCCTTCGTCACGATATCCGAGGCGTCGCCCACGCCGCGTGCAAAGAGTTCGGTGTGCTCGAAGGTGGGCGTGCGGATCTCCTTGAAGCCGTAGAGCTCGGCCGTCTCGCGGGCGGCATTTTCCACGGTATGCCAAAGGCATGCCTCCGAAGGAAGCATGTCTTTCGTACCCTTGGGGATCTGGATCATAACATTCTCCTTTGCCGCCGACGATGCGATCCTCGGCGGGGAAATTTCTTCTTTGATATGGTTTGGACACCCTCACCCTCGGACATGGGTGGGTCGTTTTACGTCTCGCTTTCGCACTGCGCTTTTGAAACAATTGCGCGAGCAAAACCACGCTTTTGCGCTGCGCGCCTCAATTTGCGCATTCATGCGCTTCTTGTCTTTGAGAACAGAACAGTCCAGCGGGCGATACATTTGAGAGATGAAAATTCTTTACCCCTCGCCCGATTTCTTGGGTCAACAAGAAATCGGGCGAAAAACTTCTCGTGGACTTCGTATCAGGGGATCCTCTCGGGGCGTTGCCCCTCGGGATGACAAGGTAGTACCCCTTAATTTGCATTCCCCTCATTGCGCGAGCAAAACCACGCTTTTGCGCTGCGCGCCTCAATTTGCGCATTCATGCGCTTCTTGTCTTTGAGAACGGCACCGCTTGCAGGCGATACGGTTGAGAGATGAAAATTTTTACCCCTCGCACGATTTGTTGTGTCAACAAGAAATCGGGCGAAACCCCCTCACAGCACGTATTTCTTCAAATCGCGGTCGCGCGTCATGCTCCTGAGGTGCTCCTCAACATAGGCGCGGTTGATCTCGACCTGCGTCATGGGATAGTCGCCGCCCGCATTGTACGAGATGTCTTCGAGGAGGTACTCCATCACGGTGTGCAGTCTGCGCGCGCCGATGTCCTCGCTGGTGAGGTTGATCTCTTCCGAGATCTCTGCGATGGCCTCGATGGCGTCCGGCGTGAATCTGAGGTCGATATTGTCCACCGCGAGGAGCACTGCGTACTGTTGGGTGAGGGAGTGCTCCGTGTTCGTGAGGATGTTGACGAAGTCCTCCTTAGTGAGGGATTTGAGCTCCACAGAGACGGGGAACCGCCCTTGAAGCTCGGGGATGAGATCCTCCACCCGCGCCACATGGAAGGCGCCCGCGGCGATGAAAAGCATATAGTCCGTCTTGACGGGGCCGTATTTTGTCATGACCGTGCTGCCCTCGACGATGGGGAGGATGTCCCTCTGCACGCCTTCGCGCGAGACGTCCGCCCCCGAGGTGTTGTTCTTCCCGGCGATCTTGTCGATCTCGTCAATGAAGATGATCCCGTCGTTTTCCGCCCTGCGCAGGGCCTCGTCTTTGACGGCGTCGTCGTCGATGAGTTTCTCCGCCTCCTCGGCGATGAAGAGCTTCATGGCCTCCTTGACGGTGAATTTGCGCTTCTTTTTCCGCGGAGGAAGCATTTCGCCGAAAATGGAGCCGAGGTTGATGGCGGCGCCACCGGGCACGAGTTCCATGGACTTGGGATCGTCCCGCACCTCCGCCTCGATGGCGAGATTGTCGAACGCGCCCTGCCGCAGCGATTGCAGCAGGTTGTCCTCGAAGATCTTCCGGTCCAGCTCGCCGCGCTCCCCTTTCTTGACCTCGGCAAGGATCTTGACCATGCGCAGCTCGGCTGCCTCGGTCGCCTTGACGGAGACCTCCGCCGTCTTTTCGTCCTTGACGAGACGGATCGCGCACTCCACAAGGTCGCGCACCATGCCCTCGACGTCCTTGCCGACATAGCCGACCTCAGTGTACTTCGTCGCCTCCACCTTGATGAAGGGAGCCTTGACGAGCTTGGCCAGCCTGCGGGCGATCTCCGTCTTGCCCACCCCCGTGGGGCCCTTCATGATGATATTCTTGGGCGTGATCTCCTCGCGCAGTTCCGCGGAGAGCTGCGCCCTCCTGTAACGGTTGCGGAGCGCGATGGCAACGGCCTTTTTCGCCTCGTCCTGCCCGATGATATGCCTATTGAGTTCGTTTACGATTTGTTTGGGTGATAAGTCCATAGCTCCTCCTTCCACTCTTTTCGAGTGCCCAGATGCGTGCGGGAAGCGGGCTAACGCGCGTTCCCCGCAGAATGCGTTACCGCGCTCAGACCACTTCGCAGATGATATGATCGTTGGTGTACACGCAGATCTCCGAAGCGATTTTGAGGGACTTCCTCGCGATCTCCTCGGCGCCGTAATCCGTGTTCTGCGCGAGCGCGCGGGCCGCGGCCAAGGCGTAGTTCCCGCCGCTCCCGATGGCGCAGATGCCCTCGTCCGGCTCGATGACCTCCCCCGTGCCCGAAAGGATGAGGAGGGTGTCCTTATCCGCCGTGATCATCATGGCATCGAGCTTCCTGCCGATCTTGTCCGAGCGCCACAGGTCGGCAAGTTCCACCGCCGAGCGCATCAGGTTGCCCGCAAACTTGTTGAGCATGGCCTCGAAGCGCTCCGAGAGCGAAAACGCGTCCGTCACCGAGCCCGCAAAGCCGAGAATGACCTTGCCGCCGTAGATCCGCCGCACCTTGACGGCCGTATTTTTGAACACGACGCTCTCGCCCATGGTGACCTGTCCGTCCCCCGCGATGGCCGTGACCCCGCCGCGCTTGACCGCGCAGATCGTCGTTCCGCGAAATTCCATAGTTGATCTCCTTATGTTCAGAGCCGCCGCCCCTCTCCCGCTGCGGGAAGACGCGGGCGCGCACTTCTTCTATTTATTTACCCAAGCGCAAGCGTTTTGAAACGCTCGATCTCCGAAAGCGCGCGTTCGGCGAGGAGTTTCTTGCGCTCCGCCTTGTCGCGCACGTTCTCGAAGCCGCCCGCGAGGCTGGCATTGATATCCCCACCCTTTGCTTCCTCAAGGACTTGAACGAGATCGGCGCCTGCCGTATGTGCATGGTCGAGGTGAAGGGCGCGCGTTCGCTGGTGGCCGCCTGCGTGTACCCCGTCAACGAGGGCATGGAGGTCTTCACCAACACGCCGAAGGTGCAGAAAGCCAGAAAAATGACGCTGGAGATGCTCCTTTCCGTCCACGATAAGTCCTGCCTGTCCTGCAAGCGCAGCGGCAACTGCGAGCTGCAGCGCCTCTGCAACGAGATGGGCATTGAGGACGTGAACCGCTATTCCGGCTCCATCCCCGCCGGCAAGAAGGATTATTCCACGCTGCACCTCGTGCGCGACAACGCGAAGTGCATCCTGTGCCGCCGCTGCGTGGCAGCGTGCCAGCAGCAGTATGTCGGCGTCATCGGCGCCAACAACCGCGGCTTTGACACCGAGATCGGCTGCGCGTTCGAGCAGCCGCTGGGGAATGTCTCCTGCGTTTCCTGCGGCCAGTGCATCGTCGCCTGCCCGACCGGCGCGCTCACCGAGAAGGACGACACCCAGAAGGTCTTCGACGCGATCAACGACCCGGAGAAGGTCGTCATCGTGCAGACGGCTCCGGCGGTCCGTGCAGCGCTCGGCGAAGAGTTCGGCGAGCCCATCGGCACGAACGTCGAGGGCAGAATGGTCGCGGCGCTCCGCCGTCTCGGCTTCGACAAGGTCTTCGACACCGACTTCGGCGCCGACATGACGATCATGGAGGAGGCCCACGAATTCATCGACCGTGTGCAGAACGGCGGCAAGTTGCCGATCATCACCTCCTGCTCGCCCGGCTGGGTCAAGTTCTGCGAGCACTATCATCCGAACCTCATCGAGAACCTGTCTTCCTGCAAGTCCCCGCAGAACATGGCGGGCGCGCTCATCAAGACCTGGTACGCCGAGAAGGAAGGCATCGATCCGGAGAACATCGTCTCCGTCTCCGTCATGCCCTGCGTCGCGAAGAAGTTCGAGATCCAGCGCGACGATGAGGACGCGGCGGGTG
>CANQOY010000009.1 GCA_947625605.1 uncultured Clostridia bacterium
TTTCCTCTCATATCGGCTTGTTGATTTGACGAAGTTTTTCAAATAGAATTTCCTCCTCGGTCGGTTCGTCCTGCACGGCTTCAATGTGTTTGCGGAGAGCAAGCATGTCCTGATCCGTACTACTTATCACATCAGCGCAATGTTTGAGCTTAGCAATGATCTGGTCTTGGTCGGGGATAGCCTTTTTGTATTTCATCTGATGTTCAAGGCTTGCCCAAAAATCCATCGCGATCGTTCGTATCTGGACTTCAACTTTCATGTCCCGCTTTTCTTCGGAGAAGAACACGGGAACGCTGACGATGAGATGCAAGCTGCGGTAGCCGTTCGGTTTTGGATTTTCGATATAGTCCTTCCGCTCCAAAAGGGTTATGTCGTCCTGCGCCAAAAAAGATTCCGCCAGCTTATAAATATCGTCTATGTAGCTACAAACAACGCGGATCCCCGCCATATCGTTGAGATTTTGCTCAATGCTTTCAACCGACAGGGGAAGATTTCTTCGCGCAAGTTTGTTGAAAATGCTGTCTCTGCTTTTGAGCCGCGTTGTGATATAGCTGATGGGATTGCGTTTGTACTGACAATTAAATTCGGTGCTTAAAACCTCGAATTTTGTTTTGATCTCTTTGATGGCGCAAGTGTACATCATTTCAAGATCGTGGAATTGCGCCATTGAAAGGATCGCCCTTTTCGCTTGCCTGTCTATGATTTCCCGCAACTGCTTATCTTCTATGAGCCGTTTCGAGTCTTGCGGCGCAAACGGCGCAAGAATGTCTTTCTCCTCCATTTTTAACCTCGATTCTCTTTGTCGTACAGTACCGTTGTTCGATAAAAGTTATAATACCTACATCTCACTCCTTATATACACCCAAAACACATGGGTGAAACCACTTTTATATTTGTTTTTTCGGCCTCATTATTTTTTGATTTTCAGACGCTGTTCCCTCTTGACGTGGAAGAAATCCTCCCACGGATCCGACTTTTCAAGGCGGCGCAGCGCGGAGGAGAGCGTCACGCCGTTCGGCGCAACCCTTGCGAGCTCCTCCCATGCGATGGGCATGGAGACGGGAGCGCTGTCGCGGGCGCGCAAGCTGTAAGGCGCAACGCTCGTGGAACCGGGGCTGTTGCGCTGCCAATCGAGAAAGATCTTTCCCCTGCGCGCCTGTTTGGACATATTCGCCGTATAGCGATCGGGGTGCGCGCGCTCCATGAGTTCGGCGACCTGCTTCGCAAAATCGCGAAAGATTTCCCGCTCCACTCCCATGCGCAGGGGCACGACGACATGGTACCCCTTTCCGCCGCTCGTTTTGAGAAAGGAACGCAGGCCGAGATCTTCGAGAACGCCTTTCAGCTCCCGTGCACCCCGCCTGACTTCGGCGAGCGGAAGGCCTTCGTCCGGATCGAGATCGAACACCATGACGTCTGGCCGCTCCGCCGCAGAGCGTTTACTGCCCCAAACGTGAAACTCCACGGCGTTGTACTGCGCCAAGGCGAGGATCCCCCTTTCGCCCGTCACATAAAAGTACGCTTCGCCGTCCGCGGGAGACGTGCGACTGACCCCCGCGAAGTCGCCTTCGAGATGGCGGCGGAAGAACGACTCCCCCTCGATACCGGAGGGACAGCAGACAAGGCTGAGCAGCCGATCCTTCAAATACGGAAGCATGCGGGGCGCGACGGCGGCGTAGTACTCCGCAACCGCCAGCTTTGTGATGGGCGGGCGGGGAAACATGATCTTTTCTGGATGCGTGATCTCCACGCCCCAAAGCGGACGGGCGGCAACTTTCCGCGAGGGCGTCGGGCGCTCCTCATCAATTTCCCGCGCCGACTTATCGCGGCGGATCCCCTTAAAACTCGCCTGCCTGACAAGCCCCGATGAAGTGAGTTCCGCATACTCGACTTGAACGGACAAGACGGGCTTTACCCATACCATGTCCGCATGGATGCCTTTCGGAACGCGTTGGAACGGGGGCGTCTTGCGCACAAGATCTTTGAGCTCGGACAAGATCTCGCGGCGACCCTCCTCGGTAAATCCCGTGCCCACACTGCCCGCATATTCGAGCGTGCCCTCCCGATAGAAGCCGAGGGCAAGGGAGCGAAGTTTGCCTTCATCCGAGAGGGAATAGCCGCCGATGACAAATTCGCGCGCATTGCGGAATTTGAGCTTGCGCCAATCGCCGTTCTTCCCCGCGGAATACGCCGAGTCCGCGCGTTTGGCAACGATCCCCTCCACGCCGCGGCTCTTGATCGCCTCGATCCCCGCCTTCGTCATTCGCTCGGTGTGCTCGCTGAATGAGAGCATGGGCGGCGCGTCTTTCATCAGAAAGCGCAGCTTCTCCTTCCGCTCGGACAGGGGACGTCCGCGCAGGTCCTCGCCGTCGAGTGCGAGCAGGTCGAACAGCACATAGTTGAGGCGCCCCTCCCGCCCGTTCTTCATGTGGGCTTGCAGGGCGCCGAAGTCGGGAACGCCGCCCTCTCCCGCCGCGACCATCTCTCCATCCAGAACTGCCGCACGGCCGCCGAGCATTTTCTCGACCGCCTCGGCGGCCGCGGAAAATGCCGTACTGCATTCGCGCCCGTTTCTCGTATAGAGTTTTACCTGCCCTCTTTCGGCAAAGGCAAGCATGCGATATCCGTCGTATTTGAGCTCATAGAGCCACCCCATGCCCGAGGGTAAGGCTTCACAGAGCTGCGGAAGCATGACGGAAACGCGGGAGAACGGGTTTTGCGCCGCGGCCCTTTCGATCTCTTTCATGCTCCTCCCAGAGCGCACGCCGAGCGTGTAACGCGCGATCCCCGCGGTGCTCTTTGCGAACGAATCGCGCTCCTTGATGAGCAGCCATGCGTCCTTTTCGCCTCGTTCCATCCGCACGAGCGCCCAATCCCCTTTGAGGCGGCGCCCTTTCAGCGAGAATTTGAGCGAACCCTCCGCGAGCCCTTTCTTCGGGTCGGTGCGCGGGACCCATTCCCCCTCATCCCAGAGCATCACCGTGCCCCCGCCGTACTCCCCTTTCGGGATGATCCCCTCAAAGTCCATATAATCGACCGGGTGGTCCTCGACGTGCATGGCGAGGCGCTTATCGGCCGTGCGGAAAGAGGGCCCCTTGGGCAGCGCCCAACTGAGCGCGACGCCATTCCACTCCAAGCGCAGGTCATAGTGGTCCGCGCGCGCCAAGTGATGCTGCACGCAGAATTTCAGCGCGCCGTCAAGAGGGCGGCTCTCCCTGCCTGCGGGTTCATTCGTAATGCCGAAATTCCGCTTCGCGCGGTATTCGGTCAAGTTGTCGTTTGCCATACTCACAGGATGGGAAGCCGACGAATTTTTAATCCGTGCGAATGATTCAGGGCGAAAACGGCAATAAATCGGCGGGAGGCGATCGTATGGCAATCGCAGTCAAGGGAGCGATCTCGTTCGGGCTCGTGTATATCCCCGTAAACCTGTATACGGCGACGCAGGACAGCGACATCAGTTTCAACCAACTTCACAAGGCGGATCATTCCCGCATCCGCTATAAGAAAGTATGCGCGCACTGCGGAAAGGAAGTGAAGCCCGAGGATATCGTGCGCGGATTTGAGTATGCAAAGGATCAATATGTTGTAATCACAGACGAGGAGATCGATCGCATCAAGACGGAGAAAGACCGCACGATCACCATCCTCAGCTTTACGGAATTGGACGAGATCAGCCCCGTCTACTACGACAAGGCCTATCATGTCGTTCCGCAAAAGGGAGGCGGAAAGGCGCTCGAACTGCTGCGGCGCGCTATGATCCAAACGCATCGGGCGGCGCTCGGCAAGACAGTGTTCGGCAATGCAGAAAAGCTGCTCGTCATTCTGCCGCGCGAGGACGGCATGCTCATACAGACCCTGCTGTATCAGGACGACATCAAGGATATCCCCGTGGAATACGAGAAGCCGAGCGTGACGGAGGCGGAACTCCAAATGGCCGAACAGCTCATCCGAGGAATGGAGGAGCCCTTTCGGCCGGAACAATACAAGGATGAATTTCAGGAAAAACTCAAAGCCCTCATTGCGGACAAGATCGCGGGAAAAACCGTCGTCAAGGCAAAAGAGGAAAAGCCCGGCATGATCATCGACCTCATGGAGGCGCTCAAAGCAAGCGTGAAGAGTGCGGGAACGGCCAAGAAGCAGACGGCGCGCCCGCGGGCCGCAAGGGGCAAAAAAGAGGCATGAATGTTATTTTGAAATTTATCGAAATAATCATTTTTTGGCATTTTTGATTGGGAAAATAACAAAAAGTGTGGTGATTGGAATGACACCCCCTCAGTCTCGGCTTCGCCTCGACAGCTCCCCCTCAAGGGGGCGCCAAGGAAGCAGTCTTCCCCCTTTATCTTTTAGACAGCCAGCACCAACCCCCACCTGACGCGGCTACGCCGCGCCACCCGGTTGCGGCGACAGGGGCAACCCCCACCTGACGCGGCTACGCCGCGCCACCCGCCCCCTTCAAAGGGGGCAGGTGGAATTGGAAAGGGCGGCGCAAAAGCGCCGCCCTGTTCCTTATGTTTTCTGTTACGCGTATCCTTTCCCGAAGAGATAGTCAATCGTAAGCTCGATTTCCTCCCATGTAAGGTTGCCCTTACCGATTGCGACCTTGAAGTATGCAATCGGCGCTTTCTGCCATACATCATAGGGAATTAAATCAGCAAACTCTTCATAGGTAAACAATCCATATTTCTCGATATCCGCCTGCATCTTTTCCTCGTCGTACTTCAAGCCTTCGCCGTATTCGAAGATATTGATCATCCCCTGTACGTTGTAGTTGAAAGACGGCATCGTGAGGAGATCTTCCGTCACGAGATTGAAGTGGTATTCCGTAATCGGCCCGAATACTCTGATGAACTCTTCCGTCACATATGCTTCGGTGAGGACTGTTTCACGATTTACAAATGTCCCGCTCTCGTTCTCAACCTTGACAAACCTGTGTCCGAGATACTCGTTCATGTTATCCTCGTTAACAAAGACGTACTTGTTGAGATCGAGATCGAACAGCGCGTGCTGATAGGAGATCCGCAGGAGCGTTCCATCCGAGAACCGCAGGTTGAGGATACGGTGCATATTTGCAGGTTCGTCTATATCGTCGATAAACCACATTTTCCCTGCTTCATACATTCCCGTCTCATGATTGAACACAAGCACTGCGTCGCCCGGATTCAAATCCTCGATGGGCTTCTGCGTGCCGTCCGCAAGGGTGATGAGCGTGCCCTCGGCGATACAGGTTTCGCCGCCGCCGCCACCGCCGCTCTCCTCGGGCTCGGCCGTTATTGCCTCTACCTTGACGGTACCGCTCTCGGGCATCCAAAAGCTGCCGCTTATAGGAGATGGCGCGTTTCTGGTATTCAATTCGCTGCCGCTTGCGTCTCCCGTTGCCGCGCCGCTTATGCTCCAAGACCACTTATAAGCCTGCGCTACCCCGAACAATCCCTTCGGCGGCTCGAACGTGATCGTATATTTCACCTCCGTCCTGGGGTTCAAATGGTACGTCCCGGAGCCGGTGACTGTATTCCCGTCATAAGTCAGTGAGACTGCGGCGGTGCCGTTTCCGCTCGTGACGGTCACGCTGAGGATGGGCTTCTCCTCCCAGTGGGCATAGAGATGAAGTTCGTCGGAAGCAAAGTCCTCTGCGGTGAGATCCCCGACGGGAATTCCCGAGGTGGAACTGGTTCGATACCATCCGCGGAACAGGTAATCCGCGCTCGTAATCTCCGTCGAGAGATCGAATTCCTTAAAGGTGAGCTTCTGCTCGGTGTACTCCTTGCCGCCCCATTCGTTGACCTCATAATCGCTGTGGTAGACAATGGTCGGAAGAATATAGGCCGCCGTCAACGTGCCGCCGGTTTCATCGAGATTTACCTCCCAACGGCTCCGCACATCTGCGTGATCTCCGCTTTCATCGCGATAGACGGGCAGTTGAGGCAGGGTGAACTCATTCACCAACCCCACGGTGTACGTTTTGAGCACCGTCCCATTGGAATCCAGCGCCTCCACCGTGGAATCGTAATACATCTGCCCCGTATAGACCTGCGCGCCGTCCGCGTCGTTGATCGTCACGTCATAGAGCCTGGGGGTGTACGTCACGCGGTAGACGATGGACTGATCGCCCTTGCTTACCAATTCGTAAGACGCATCGTAGCCCTCTCTTGCGGGAAGTTCGAAGACATTCTCGAAAGGCCCGACTTTGCAGGTGAGGACGGTTTCCCCGCTCTCATCCACAAATTCGATGAGGGTGTCGTACGGCAACTCCGTAGGGAAGAGATCGGGCGTCTCGCTGCCCTCTCCCGTAAATTGGACAGGACGCAAGATGGGATCGAATTGGGCGGTGAAAGTGGCGCCTCTTTCGTCGATCGTGCAGCCGAGCCACTGCGACTTATAGCCGATCTTCTCGATCGAGGGCAGACGGATCGTGCGGTACTGCGGATCGTTGCTCGCATATTGCGGTGCGGAGAAATCGGCGCCGCCCGCCACAAAGCGGATCTGCGAGCCGTATTCCATGCTTTGAACGAATTTGTACAGCCCCGTTGCGTCGTCCATAGCCCAGCCCTCAAAGGCGTGATCGCTCAGGAAAGTGACATCGTAACGGTATTTGTACTGCTGTGCCTCGACGGCTGTGGGTGCGGCGTCTCCGGGAAGGATCTTTTGATCGGGCCAGCTGACATAGAACTCGCGCCCGTCGTCCAGCGAGGAGAGATCGGGATAGACAAGTTCGCTGTACAGGATCGCGCCCGAAGAGGAAGAGGAGACCATCACATCCTGCGTGCCGAGCGTGCGGGTCTCGCCGCCGTAGAGGCGATAGCGGTACTCCACGGTCCGCGGCACGGCTTCGAGGACGACGTCACCCCAGCCCTCGGCGTTGTATTTTTCGATCATCGCGCCCATGCCGGCCGTGCGGCTCTCGAACAGCGCGGCAAGGTTGCTGTCCGTCTGTTCGGTGACGTTCTCCTCCATCACGCCGCCGGGATTGCGCCAATGGAGATTCGCCGTGATGGTCACCGCATCCGTAATCTTCATATTTGCGGTGATATTCCGAATGTAGCCGCTTTCGTCCGCGCCGAGCGTGAGGGTGATGGCGCCGAAGGAATCGTTCTTGATGAGGGTGTCGCCGTTTAACACGACCTTCCATTGCGGGCCCGCGCCGCCTGCGGCCTCGGTAAAGGTATAGCCCGAGAGGTATGCCCCGATATCGTACACGGCCGTCTTATCGCCGCCATCCGTCCTCTGAATGATCCCATTGATGGCGCCCCAAATGGTGTCATTCAAATTGAACAGGAACGGGATCTGATCGAGAATGTTCGCCATGAAAGTCGCCGACGGCATTGCGCGGTAGAGCGTTTCATTGCAGTCCTGTTCTCTGCCGAGCCGATCATACTTCGACGTTAGAACCCGCTTGATATAGACCATGCCGTTCTTCAAGGTGAGATCGACGGTCGTATCCCCGTTGATTACAGGTATCACTAGCAATACTTTCATTGCATCGAGCCCGAGGCGGACATTCAAGCCGAGGTCGCCGTTTTCGTCGATCGTGACGGAGACTGCGATGAGTTTGACTGCCACGGACACATCGGCGAGCGTACCGATACGCGGAACGTCGATGTTGAGCGTTACGTTCGCGTCGCCGTCAATGTAGAAGTTGTTGTTGAGGGAATAGGTGTGCGCCGTCTCCTCGCCCGAGATGACCTCGCCCGCGTTCGCGTTCTCATGCGTTGCGGACTTGGCAAGGGAGAAGAGCAGCTGATCGATCCCGTTGAGGTTGAGGTAGGAATCCGCACCGGGGACGGCGGCCTCGACCGTCTCGCGCGCGATCGTGACCTCTGCATAGTCGCCCACGGTAAGGCCGGTCAGATAGGAGGTTGTGATCGGCTTACCGTCTTCGCCCGTCGTCTCGCGGAACTCGCGCTTGAAGGTGACCTCAACGTCGCCGAAGAACACGGACGTATCCCCCGTGCCCGTGACGCTGCCGAGGGCTGCGAGGAGCGCGGGGACCTCGGGCTCGGGAGCGGGCGTTTCCGCCGCACTGCCGCTGCCCGCGTTTGCCATCAGGTTGGAAAGCAGAGGCAGCAGGAAGTCTCCGATGCCGCGGAGCTGACCCGCGACGTCGCCGTTCGTTTCGAGGAAGGGCGCGATGAGGAAGTCGTAGGCGATTTCGAGATCGTCGAGCCCCAACATGACGGCGGCGGAGGAGAGCAGCTGCGAGATCTCGCCCGCGGGCGCATACAGCCTGAGCGGCGCGAATGCGGCTCCCCCTTCCTCGAAGGGCGTATCCACTCCTGTATCAGGATCAACCTTGCCCGCGGTGGAGACGGAGACGTAGAAGTCGAGCTCGCCGTTCGCGTCTGCGTCGAGCACATAGAGGTCGAGCCACAGGTCGGTCCCCTGATCCGTGAGCGCCTCCAAGGTGAGCGTAATGTGCGCAAACAACTCGGTATCGATCCAGAAGTTGCGGACATGCCCCCCCTCTCCGCTGTCTGTCATTTCGAGATGCACGGGGAAGGCCTCGCCCGAGCGATAGTCGAGATCGACGGCAAAGTTGTAGTTTACTTTATCCGTTCCCGTGATCCGATACTGCAACTCGTCTTCCGCGAGAAGCCCGATCGCCGCGCCGAAGGCGTCGATCTGATCGGCGATCTCGCCGATGTTGCGGAAGGTGTTCTCCGCGTCGAGCACGGGGAACGGGTTGGAATCCTGTTCGTAGAACACGCCCGCGTGAAGTTCGACGCGGAACGCATCCTGCGCGCTCAGTTCGAGGCCGAGCAGGCCGAGGTACTGCGTGAATTCCTCGCCGTCATAGCGCTCGTCCGCGGTCTCGTCGAGCAGGGTGAGCGAGAAGGAACCCACCGTGAGCTTGGCGAGTACGTTCGCCCCCGCATTGTCGAGGGTGAGGGCCGCGGGCGCGGCAAGGTTCGCCGCGACGGGCGTGAGAATGTCGAGCCCGCCCTGCAAGGCGCCGATGAGGCCTTGCAGCGTGGAGACGAGGGAGGCAAGCTCCACATGGACGGAGGTCTGCACCTTCTCGACAACGCTGCGGATGCGGCCGATGAGCCCGCGCACGGAATCTGCCAGCTTGCCGAAGTCTTCCGCAACAAATTCGATGCCGAAAGAGGTCTCGCCGAAGGCGATCCCGAGCTTGCAGAGGCCGCCGTTCATGGTGAATTCGAAGCGGAGCGCGCCGTCGATCGCGCCTTTGAGGTAGACGCGCACGTTGCCCTCCTCGGCCCACGAGACGATGCCGCGCTCGATCTCGACGAAGGGCTCGTCGAGGTAGAAGGCGCCGCGGAACTCGATCGCCCGGGCGGTGATGAGGTTGCACAGTCTATCGATGATGTGCGTGACGTCCTTGTAATCCTCGGGCGTTTCGAGTTTGAGCAAGGCGGTCGTCCCCGCCAAGACGACGGTCGTGTTCTCGTCTGCGCGGAGGGTGATCACGCCCTCTTCGAGGGTGACGGAGATCGTCTCTACATTGAGCCCGACGCCGAGCGCCTCGAACAGGCGTCCCGCCGCCACCGTGACGGAGAGCGCGTCGCCGCCCGCTTCCGTGATCTCTTCGGAGAGTTGGATGAGTTCGCCGAATTTGAGCCCGAGAACTTTTTCGAGCGCGGTCTTGGTCTCTTCGCTGATGCCCGCCGCGGGATTTCTCATGTTCTCGATGAGGCGGATGGCTTCATCCACATTCGCCTTTAATTTGAGATCCTGAATGGTGAGGTAGAGTTCGGTCTCCCCCGCCTCAGTGGGCACATAGATGACGTCGAACGCGAAATTGCCGATGCGGACGGCGCCCTGCGCATAGCTGAAATCTCTGTTGAATTTGAAGTTGACGTCGAGGTCGGTGTTGCCGATCTTGGTTTCAAGTTCCACGAGCAGGGTGGGATTTTCAAAGATCCTGCCCACCATGTCCGCGTACTTCACGACATCGATGTAGCCGTCCGTCTCGCCCTCGCCGAGGTGGAACTCCTCGCTGCCCGTGAGCGCGACCGAAGCCGTGATGTCGCCGGAGATGGCGAGCGTGAGCGTCGTCTCGCTGATCCCGACGCGCACTTCGTCGAGTGCGATGCCGTCAAGGCCGAGCAGTTCGAGCAGTTTCGCGCCGTTGATGCTCAGACCGAGCGTGCCTTCCGCTTCGTCGAGCGAGAACAGCCCAAAGGCCTCCACGCTCTTCGCCGCGCTGCGCAGCACCGCGATCTCCGCGCCCTCGGGAGCCGTGCCCGTCTCGCGCTTCAAGATATCGCCGAGAAGAGACGCCAACCGCGCCGCCTCCGCCTTGATCTTCACCCCGTCCACGTCGAGATAGATCATCCCGTCCGTTGCCGTGTAGATAAATCCGATCGGCTTGCGCTCCACCGTTCTGTAACTCAAATAAATCGTTCCGCGGACAAAGGACCCATCCACCGCGATGTCGAGATCCGCCGCAAGGGTGAGTTCCTCTGCCGCAAACGTCACGTCTGCCGTAAAGTACTCCGAACGCAGGATCTGCGCCGCCCACTCCACATATTGCAGGATGTCGATGTACGTCTCCTCGCTGTCGCCTGCGGGGAACAGCTCGAAGGCCTCCCCGGGTTGCAGCGCGATGTCCATGCCGCGCACGTTCAGCGCGATCTTGCCCGCGCCGTTCTCCGCCGCGCGCGTCACCGTCACTTCCACCTCGCCCAGCTCCACGCGCCTGCCGAGCACCGCCTCGATGAGTTCGGTCCCAGCGACTGTCAGCGTCAGCACATTGTGCTCTTCATCTTCCGCAAGGGTGAAGTAATCGTCGAGGTTGAGGGAGAGGATGCGCTCGATGACCGAGAGCTGCTCCTCCGTCAGCGCGATCGCCTGTACCTCATTGCCCGCGAGCGCATACGTCATGGCCGCACCTGCGGCGCCAGAGGAGAGCCCGCGGATGAATGCGGCCGCATCCTCTACGTTCGCCTTGATCTTCGCACCGTCGAGATCGAGGTACAGCATCCCGCCCTCGGCGTATACCGCACCGAGCGAGACCTGCGTCTCCCCTCTTTCGATCGTGAGGTCGGCGCGCATCTGCCCTTTCTCCGTGTCGATGGAGACCGTGCCGCCAATGTGCAGACCCTTTTCATCGTCATAGGCGATCGTGATGGCGAGATACTTGCTTCCCAAGATCTCCGACGCCGTCTCCGCATAGGCGGATACGTCGATGTATCCTTCGAGCTCCTCGGGCGCGTGCGCCGCGGGCGCCTCTGCCGCGTTGAGCTTCGCCGTGAGGCCGAGCTTCTCCGCCGCGACCGTGAGGCTCCCCGCCTCGACGGACAGCGCGAGATCGCCGAGTTCGTAGTCCACGCCGAGTTCTTTCAAGAGGCGCGTGCCGTCGATGAGGATCGTGAGCACGTCTCCGCTCTCGGAGAGATGGATCAGGCCCTCGAACTCCACGCCGAAGAGGTTCTCCAACGCGTTCAGTTCCACGCCGTCCGTGCCCGAGAGGCCGATGTATGCAAGCGCCAGCGCCGCCGCTTCCGCGCCGCCCGCTTTGAGCTTCAAACCGCCGAGATCGAGGTAGAACATTCCATCCTGATAGAAGAACCCGACCTCTTTCTGCGCCGTACCGTAGGTGAGCTGCAACACGCCCTCGACGACGCCGCCTTCGGCCGCGAAGCGCACCGTACCCGCAACTTCGAGTTCGCCCGTATGCAGGTACACATCCACGCCGAACGCTTCGCCTTCAAACAGCTCTTTCAGCATCTCGGCGTACTTGACGACGTCGATGTATGTTTCGGGATCCCACTGGGTATCGAACTGCGTCCCTTCGGAGAGCGAAGCGCGGACGCCGACGCCGTCGAGCACGAGCGTAACGCCGCCTTCCTCGGAGAGCGTGACGTTGACGTCGCCGAGATCGAAGTCGGAACCGAAGAGCTGCATGAGGCGCGTACCCGCCACCATGACCGAGAGTACGCCCTCCGATTCGGAGACCGTGAGCAGTTCGGAGAGGTCGATGGAGAGGAGACGTTCGAGCACGGAGAGCTCCTCCTCGGTGAGCGCCGCCGCGGCGGGCTCTGCCGAAGTGCGGGCGATCAGAGCCTCGATCAGGGCAATGGCCTCATTGAGATCCGCCCTGATCTTCAAGTCGCCGATGCAGAGGCCGAGGTCGCCCTCCGCGGAGTAGACGACGCCGATGTGATTCTCCGTCACCTCTTCGCCGTCGCGATAGACGATCGTGAACTCGCCCTTTGCCGCAAGGGGATCCAGAGAGAGCGAGATCGTTCCGCTCACGCAAAGGTTTCCGCCCTCATAGGCGATCTCCGCGGTGAGATAGTTCGCCTCGATGAGTTTCGAGATCGCCTCCGCGTACGGGTTGAGTTCGATATAATTTTCCGTATCTGCCGTGAATGCCTCGCCCTTCCCGAGCGTGAGCCCGCCGCCCACAAAGACGGCAGAGACACCCTCGTCCGAGACGGAGAGACGGATATCGCCGAGATCGAGATCGAGCTCGAAGAGCCCGAAGAGCTCTCTGCTCGCGAGGATGAGATGGAGCGCGCCGTCCGATTCGAAGATCGCGGGAACGATCTTGGAGAAGTCAAGGAAGAGGATGCGTTCCAGAAGATCGCGCTCCTCGGCGCCTTCGCTTCCCGTCAGGGCGGCGAGCAAGCCCTCGGCCTGTTCGAGATCGACTTTGAGCCGAATGCCGTCCACCGCGAGGTAGAGCGCGTCCTCCCCATAGTAAATGGAGACGAGTTTGGAGCTCTCGCCGTAGGAGAGCGTGAGAAGTGCGCGCACGGCGACCTTTGCGGGATCGATGTCGATCTCCCCCGAGACGGTGAGCCCGCCCTCGGAGAGGGAGACGTCCACGCGGAGATAGTCGCTCTGCACGAGGTCGAGGACGGTCCCGAGATATTCGACGACGGGAACGTAACCCTCGGGTTCGAAGTCAAAAGGCTCGCCCTTTGTCACGGTCGCCTCGCAGCCGAGGGCCTCCGCCGTCAGCGTGAGGGAGCCGTCGCCCACAGCGAGGGTCACCCGCCCGAGTTCGAGCTCGATGCCGAAAAGTTCGGCAAGCGCCGTGCCGTCCAGCGAGACTTCAAGCCCCTCGCCCTCCGCGCTCGCGAAGCCGGAGGCGAACTCCTCGGTGAAGAGGGTCGCGATGAGCGAGGAGAGATCGGGCGCCGCAACGTCGGCCGAAAGACCCAAGTATTCTTCGAGAAGAGCCATTCCCTCTTCGAGATCGGCCGAGAGCCTGAGCCCGTCCAGCGTGAGGTAGAGCATGCCGCCGAGATAGGCGACCTCCGCGGTCTTTTCCGAGCCGCCCGCCGTGACGGAGACGGTACCCATGGCCGAAAGCGGGCTGAGCGTGACGTCTGCGCTCGCCGCGACCGTGAAGCCGTCGCCCGCATAGGACGCATCCAGACGCAGCCCCTGCGAGGAGAAGAGTTCGACGAGGGAGGCAAGGGACGCAGAGGCATCCGGATAGGCCTCCTCCGCCTCGGGAAGGGCGGGAAGTTCCCCTTCGCCGAACGTGATCTCTGCGGCGAGCGAGAAGTCCTCCGAGAGCGCAAGGGCGAGCTCCGCCCTGTCGAAGGTGACGTTCTTCTCCGCATCCACGAAGAAGTAGAAATCGAGCGGGATCTCGATGCCGGAGAGCGGCAGCAGAACGTGCAGTTCCGCCGTGCCGTCGCCCTCGTGGAATTCTCCGTTGCCGAGCGCGGCCAGAATGTCGTCTGCGCCGCCGCCCCCTTCGGCACGCGTTTCCGCACCCGAAGGCAGCAGGGAGGCGATGTCGTTCAGATCCAAAGAGAGCTTCACGCCGCCGTAGGAGAGGTAGATCCTCCCCTCTTTCAGCCAGACGCCGAGGGCGCCGATCTTTGCGCGCACGTCGAGTGCGGAGAGCGCAAAGTTGTCGAGATCCACGCCGCTCAGATCGACGAAGAGCCGCCCCGGAACCTGCGCCCCGCCGAGGTCAAGCGAGAGATCGAGCGCGCTCGGCTCGGTGAGAAGTCCGCCGAAGGCGGAGGCGAGGCAATCGATCGCGGTGAGCTCGCGCTCGGAGGGACCGTCGTGCACCTCTTCATCCATATAGTAGCGGAAGTAGTCCTCGTATGCCGTGGGATACGGGTTGGCCGCATCATAATGATAGTATTCATATTCGGTGGTCCCGCCTGCGTTGCAGGGGGCGTTGATGGGACCGTAAGCCGCGCTGTACTTTTCCAGCACTTCGGATTTATACGTTCTCCAATTCTCGTCGAACGTGAAAGAGACGGAGAGCGAGGTGAATACGGGCGCCTCGGGAAGGCCGCCCGTAAAGATCATCTGATTGATATAATAGGCCGTTGCGCCCTTGGTCACCGTGTCGCCGTTTTCGTCCGTATCCTCCCAATTCTCCGTGTTCATGACGAAATTGACGCGCCAAAGCCCGTCTCCGATCGGCTCGATCGAGGATTCGAGGATGGTATCCGGCTCGATGACGTACACGCTGAGCTCGTATGCGGGCAGACCGTTTTCGGCTTTGAAGCCCCCGGGACCCGAGATGGACTTGATCGCGCTGTCCTTCGGGCGGTCTGTGGACCACGGCGTATCCATGCCGTTATATGTAGAAGCGCCGCCGCGGGCTTCCCGCCAGATCACGCGGTCCTCGTCCCGCACATAGCAGAACTGCCGCGCGGCATTGACGAGGGAACTCTTGGTGAGGTCGGCCGAGAGGAGCATCCCGTCGCGGTAATATTTATAGGTCTGCACGTCCTGCGAGACGACGGTATCCACAAAGCCGTGGTATTCGCCGTACCACTCGTCCTCCGTGCGGAACTTCCAGTTCAGACGGGCGAACACGTCTACGGGGCTGTAACCCGCGCTCTCGGAGAACGTCTCTCCCGGGCGCACCTCCTCGGCGACGGAGCCGTAGCTGAGGTCAACGTTGTTGCGCTCGGCCTCCCCCGTAAAGGCGGCAAGCAGGCTGATGCCCAAAACGAGGAAAATGATGACGGCCGAGAGAATGGCGACCGTTTTCATGACGGTGCTGAGCGTCCCGCTGTGCACGCCCGGATTGGGCAGGCTCACGTTCTGCCTCACGCTCCTCGGATTTGCGTCACCGTGCCGATTCCTGCGTCTCGATCTTTGACTCATAAGTACACCTTCCTTGCGTTTTTTCCGCTTCCGCGGTATGGAAAATGACAGCTGTAATCCAACCTTATGACAATATTCTATCTAAATTATGACAACTTGTCAATGAAATTGAGAAAATTTTTTTATAAAAAGCGGAGAAAAATAAAAAAACACCCCTTACGGGGTGAAAATTCGGCTGCCGATTTATTCGGGGTCGCGGAGAAGGGCGCGGACGAGCTTTTCCTCGACGGGCGGCGCGATGAGGAAGTCGCGCGGGGGATCTCCCTCCACGGGAAAATCGGCCGCGATCCTGCCGCTCTCCAAGACGATGGCGCGGTGGGCAAGGACGGCCGCTTCGTGCACATCGTGCGTGACAAAGACGACGGTCTCCCGCCGCTCCCGCCAGAGCGAGGCGACTAGGCCGATCAGGCTGCGTTTCAGGGAGAGATCGAGGGAGGAAAACGGCTCGTCGAGCAGGAGGAGCTCGTGGGGATAGAGAAAGGCGCGGGCGATCGCAACGCGTTGGCGCTCTCCCCCCGAGAGCTCTTTGGGGAGGCACTTTTCGCGCCCTTTGAGCCCAACACGGCATACCATGTCCGAGATCTCATTCCATTTTTCCTTGGGAAGGACAAATTTCAGATTCCCCACCACGGAGAGGTGCGGGAGGAGTTTGGCGTCTTGAAAGAGGTAGGAACAGGGCAGCCTGCCCTCCGCGGTCCCCTCGTGCGGGATGAGCCCCGCGAGAACGTTGAGGAGGGTCGTCTTTCCCGCTCCGCTCTCGCCGAGCACGGCGGTGATCTTCCCCTCTTCGAGTTCGAGGTCGATCTTTTCGAGCGCGACCCGCGCGCCGTAGCGCTTGCTTACGCCGACAAGTTTCATCTCCGCCACCTCACGAGAAGATATCTTGCGAGCAGGCACAGCCCCTCCAAGAGGAAGCCTGCCGCCACCGTCAGAAGGGTCAGGGCCATGAGCTCGGGCATCTGCACGAACATTTTGGCCTCCTGCATCATCCCGCCGAGGCTGCGGAAGGTGTTGGCGAGCACTTCGCCCGAGACGGTGATCTTCAACCCCATGGAGAGGATCGCGCCCGCCTGACCCAAAAGGTTGGGGCAGACGAGAGGCAGATACAGCTTGAAGATCTTCCTGCCCGCGGGCACCCGAAAGGCGCGCACGAGTTCGCCGTAGCCCGCGCGCACGTCGTCCAGCGCGGAGAGCGCGGCGGCATACACGGCGGGCATGAGGACGAGCAGGGTCACGACGGAGGGCGCAACGCGCGGATTCGTCCAGATGAGCAGTATCAGAATGATCGCCATCGTCGGCACCGTGCGCAGCACGGAGATGATGGGAGAGAGAAAAGCCCGCACCCATGTCCAGAGAGAGGCCATGAGCGCGAGGCCGACTCCGAGGACGAGGGAGACGAGAAAGGAGAGGACGGTGCGAAGCAGCGTGTTCCCGAAGGCGCGCCAGAATGCGCCGTCCGCGAGCAGCTTCCCCATGGCGGAGAAGGCGTCCTGAAAGGAGGGCAGAATGTACTCGTTCCGCACGGCAAGCGCCGCAACCATCCATACGATCCAGAGAAAAAGGAGCGCCGAAACGGAAAATATGAAGTTGATGAGACGCTCTTTTTTCATGGAGATGCCCCCTTTTCGCAAGGGTGCGCGGCGCCGCTTAACCGAGATAGAAGAAGCGGTCTTGCGGGATCGCCGCCGAGGCGCTGTTCACGGCAATGAGCTTTTGCAGGAAGCCGAGCACGACGTCCTTGTTTTGGGCGGCTGGCGTGTAGCGGACGGAGCAGTTCGCGATGACCTCCGCCGTCAGGTTGTTGGCGTTGAAGGAGGGAGCAAGGCCGCTTTCACGCGCCTCCTCTAAAAGTTCAAGCACGTTTGCGACGGAGACCGTTTCGAGGTACGCCGCGCTGCCCTGCAAATAGCCGATGAAGGTCTCCACGTCCGCCTTGCGGTTTTGGATCACGCTGTTTTTCGCAACGACGACGGCCTGCGGATATCCCTCGGAGCCGCCGTAGAGCTCTTGCAGATCGCCCGCCTTCCGGAACGGCGTTGCCGCGGAGGCAGTGCCCTTGATCTTGGTGCTCGCGGCGGGCTCGGGGCAGAGATAGTAGTCGCAGCCGCCGTTCGGCGTAACGTTCTCGGGCGCGAACGCGACGAGGTTGGCACGATCCGCAGCGCCCGCCTCCTGCGCGCTTTCGAGGATGGCGTAATCCACGCCGAGGTCGGTGAGAACGGCCTGCAAGGTCAAACCGGGCACATCCGTGAGCCGGACGACCCCGATCTTCTTGCCCGTGAGCGCGGCGGAAGCGTTCTCCGCGGTGAGCACGGGGTTTTCCCCCGCCGTAAGGAAGTAGAGGTTGCCGTTGGTGACGGTGCCGAGCATTTGGTAGGTCTCGCCCGTGCCGAGGAGCTTCGCCGCGAGGTTGACGGGAAGCACCGCGAGGTCGGCGGCAGGGTTCGCGCCCGTGACATATGTCTGGATCGAGGAGGCGTCCACGATATCGAAATCAAAGGTCTCGTCCTCCTTCGCATCCTCCTTTTCAATCGCGTTGAGGAGGGCGAGCGCGGGTGCGCCGTCGGGCGCGTACACTTTGAGCTCATCCCCGCCGTTGACGTTTCCGCAGGCACCCATGCCCAAGGTAAGAGCCCCGAAAACGATGGTTCCGAACAAAACAGACAGCAACTTTTTCATCTTGATCTCTCCTGATTTTATCTTTTTTACGACGCCCTTTCGGGCACGTTTTCAAAATTTACTGAAAAGCGTTTTGGCCGTGACGCCCTCTATGCTTCCGAGCTTGCCCGTGAGTGCATTCACGACGGGAACGGGCGCGTCGAGCACCACGCAGATGACGGAGACGCTCTTCTCATGATAAGGAATGCCCATTCTGCCGACAACGTATACGCCGTATTCGGACAGCAGCGCGTTGACCTTTTCCGCGGCCTGTTCGCGTTTTTCCACGATCACCGAGAGCACGGCAATGCGCGTTTCTTCCATAAAAAATACCCCCTCGCCGCATGGGGCAAGGGGGATCGACGCACCGAGTGCGCCTGCGTCCTGTTTGATTGCCCCTTTGCGGTCAGACCTCTCTTTCCGTTCAGGTGCCTTTATTCTATCACGCGGCGCGGGAAATTGCAAGCGTTTTAACGCTGCGTGCGATGTTTTTTTCTGCGGATGACGGCGATGGAGGCCGCGGCGAGCGCGACGGCCGCGCCCGTTCCCAGAACGCTCAGGAGGATGATCGCAAGGCGCGTGCTCGGCGAGAGTTTTCCGCCGCTCCCGCTCCCGACGCTCTTATAGGTCTCCTCCGATTGGGCGAGCGTGAACGTGAGCTCGCCGATGGGGAGCTCTTCCCGCGAAAAATAGTATCCCCCCTCCTCTTTCTCGAAGGCGAGATTGCTGTAACCGAGATAGTAGGGCGTCTCGATGTGAATTTCGAGCGCTTTGATCGCCGCAAACTTGTGCGCGGGAGAGAGCAGGAAGCCGTAGCGGTACAGGGGACCGCTCATATCGACGGTGGGAAGAAGCGGGGAACAAACGGTGTTCGTCACGCGCGTTTTCGAGGGGACGCACAGTTCATAGGCATACCATGTCCGAAGAAGGCTCTTCGTAAACCACGCACAGGGCACATAGATCGCGCCGAACTTGTTGCAGCGTTCGTTGAGGAGATCGACGAGGGCGTTATACCAATCGTCCTCCCCGACCCCCTCCGCGGGAAGCAGGGAGGAGGCGTAGGCCGCAAAGGGAAGCCGCTCCCCGTCTGCAAGCGAAAAGGCAGCGTCGCCGACGCGCTTTTTCCCCTCGGGATCGGAGCTCATGAAGGCGTCCACCGTCTCGGCGGGCTCGCCCAGAACGCAGACTTCGATGGAACAGTTCGTCAGCGTCGTCTCCCACGTGAGGCGGACAAAGCCGTCCTCGACGGCCGTCTTTGCCCCGCCGCAGCGGTTGTCGAAGAAGATGCGCGTGCGGGCGGGATTGTATTTTAAGATGAGGTTGGCATAGTCGCGGTCGCGCGTCTTGGGGCGCGCGATCGAATACACCCGCTTCTCCACGGACATTTCGGGGGTAAAAAATGCGTCGCTGCGCTTGCCGTCCTCGATGCGCCCGACCTCTTCCTCCGCATCGAAGCTGCTCCCGCTGCGGAAGGTGTGACGGAGGGAGACCGTCATCTCCCCCTCGCAGTCCGCCTCAATGGGCGCGAGCTGCGCCCCGCCTGCATACGAGCCGAAGTAGCAGGGATCCCCCTCGGGAAGATAGAGCCTGAGCGTCTCGTCCTCCTCCGTCGGATTATAGAACGTATATGCAACACTGACAAAAGACGGGCATACCATGTCTGAGGTCGGGTCGGGAAAATCCGAAATATGCAGGGTGATCTTCTCCCGCTCGATCTCGATGGGGCTCTTCTCCTTTACGACGACGCCGCAGCTGTCGGCGCCCTCGTAGTAGCTGTCTGCATGCGCCTCGACCAAGGCGCCCGAAAGCCCGACGGCGGAAATGGGGATGGTAAGAAGAAATGCCCCCCACCGTTTGTTCATGCCTGTTCCTCCCCGCGCCCCTCTGCGGACGCCTCACTGTCTTTATTTTGTTCTTCGGGCGGAAGCGGAAACTCCACCCAGAAAAGGCTCCCCTTGCCGACCTCGGATTCCACGCCGTAGGGGCAGCCCTGCGTCACGAGAATGTTCTTTACGATGGAGAGCCCCAGTCCCGAGCCCTTGACGGGGCGCTTGTGCGTCTCGCGCAGACGGTAGTACCGGTCCCAAATGCCCGCGAGTTCCTCGGGAGGGATCCCCTTCCCCGTATCGCGGATTTCGAGGCGCGCGCCCCCCTCCGTACGGAAGAGGCGCACATCCACCAGCTTATCCGCACCCGTATAATTGACGGCGTTGCCGATGAGGTTGTAGACGACCTGCTCGATGCGGCTCTTTTCCGCATACGCATAGATCTCCTCCTCGACCGCGAGCGCAAAGACATAGCCCTGCGTCTGCCGAAGATAGTCGAACCGCTCCGCGATCCCGTAGACGAGATCGGAGAGATTGAACACGGCGGGAGCCTGTTCCCCCACGCCCGCACGCAGGCGGGAGAGATCGAGAACATCCTCGACGAGCGCGGCCAGCCGATCGGTTTCATCAATGATAACGCGGGCATGGGTATCCCGTTTTTCCTTGTCGTCCCCCGAGATTTCGAGGATCATGGAGGCGTAGGCCTTGATCATCGTAAGCGGCGTGCGGAAGTCGTGCGAGACGTTGGCGATGAGTTCTTTCTGCATGGAGTCTGCCTTGGAGATCTCCGTACGCGCGTAGTCGAGCGCCTCGGAGAGCGCGTCGATCTCGGAGCAAAAATAGCCGCGTTTGAACCCGGGCGTGAAGTCCCCGCGCGCAAGCGCCTTGGCGCGGTCGGTCACTTCGGTGACGGGCCCTGCGATCACCATGGCGACGAACCCGCTCACCACAAAGGCGAGCACGACGGCAAACAGCGCCGACATGAGCGAGATGATCCACAGCCCCTCTTCGAGGGAGTGGATGCGGGCGATGGACCCCACGATGTAGAGATAGCCCGTCTGCCCCTCCCATGTGACCACCGTCGCATATTCGACCGCGTTCTCGCGGAAGAGGAACGCTTCGTCCTCCCCCTCCGCAAGCCGCTCCTCCATGGCCCGCGCGATTTCAAGGAAGGTCTCCCCCTCCTCCGCGTTCAGCACGTTGCCGTCCGTATCGAGAAAGCGGACGATGACGCCGAACTCCGTCTCGACGCTGTGGAGCTCGCGCCGTATATCTGCGCTCCCGCCGCCCGCGGTTTCGAGAGCCGCCGTCATGCGCGCGGAGGCCTCCCGGATGGAGGCGACCGTCTGGCTGCGATACTGCTGGCCGACGAGCAGGCTCTGCACCGCTAAAAAGACGAGCAGCAAGACGAGCGCAAACACCACAAAGGCGAACCAGAGGATGAAGTTCATCCCCACCGCTCTGCGTTTTTTTGCCGTATGCCCCATGCTTCCCCCCATGCGCGCTTCCGAGCCGCTCAGACCTCGAATTTGTAGCCGAGGCCGCGGAGGGTCACGATGAATTTGCGGTACTGTTTGAGGTTGCCGCGCAGCATCTTGACATGGGTATCCACGGTGCGGTCGTCCCCGAAGAAATCGTACCCCCACACCTGGCTCAACAGGCGCTCCCGCGTGAGGGCGACGCCCGCGTTCTTCACGAAGTAGAAGAGCAGTTCGTATTCCTTGGGCGTGAGCTCGGCCTTCTCGCCGTCTACAAACACATTGCGCCCGCCGATATCCACTTTGAGGCCCTCGAACTCGTACACGCCGTCTGCCCTGCGCGCCGAATTGCCGCGGCGGATCACGGCGTGCAGGCGCGCCATGACCTCCTTGGGAGAGAAGGGCTTGGTCACATAATCGTCCGACCCGATCTCGAAGCCGAAGAGTTTATCGTATTCCTCTCCCCGCGCCGAGAGCATGATGACGGGGACGGAGGAGAACTTGCGGATCTCCTTGACGGCGGAAAACCCGTCGAGCTTCGGCATCATGATGTCCATGAGAACGGCGTCGTAACCGTTCTCGCGGCACATGGTTACGGCCTCCATGCCGTCCTGCGCCTCATCTGCCTCGCCGCCCTCGAACTCGATGTACTCTTTGAGCACCGTGCGGATCCTCTCTTCGTCGTCTACGATCAGTATCTTCATGAAAATCTCCTCAGTATCTCTATTATCTTAAAGGAAAAGATTGATATCTGTTTCAAAAGCGCGTGAAAAGCGCATGAAATTCCAACCCCATTATAGCACAAACGGCCCTCCTCCGCAAGGGAAAATTTTTCCAAACAAAAGTTTTGTAAAAATGGAAACAAACGTTTGACGTATGGCCGCCGCAGGAGTATAATAGGAATAAGGAGGCGCGCCGAGACGATGATTTCGGAAGAAAAATTGAAAATTTTGACCGAGAGCGCGAAATACGATGTTTCCTGCTCTTCCTCGGGGAGCGCCCGAAAGAACGCGGGCGGCATGGGGAACGGATACGTTTCGGGGTGCTGCCATTCGTTCACGCCGGACGGGCGGTGCGTCTCGCTGCTCAAAATCCTGCTCTCCAACGACTGCGTGTTCGGATGCAGATACTGCCCGTCCCGCGCGGATTCGGACGTCCCCCGCGTGACGGCGACGCCCGAGGAGATCTGCGAGCTTGTGATCGACTTCTACAAGCGCAACTATATCGAGGGGCTCTTCCTCTCCTCCGCCGTGCATCGCTCCCCGAACTATGCGATGGAACAGCTCCTCGTCACGGTGAAGAAGCTGCGCACGGAATACAACTTCCACGGCTATATCCATGTGAAAGGGATCCCGCATGCGGACGCGGGGCTCGTGCATGAGGCCGCCCTCTACGCGGACCGCATGAGCTTCAATCTCGAACTGCCGTCCGAACAAAGCCTCAAACTCCTTGCGCCGCAAAAGAGCAAGGAGAGCCTGCTCTCCCCTATGCGGCAGTTGCAGAGAGAGCGGCTGCTCTTCCGTGCGGAAAAGCGCAGAGAGCACTTCCTCCCCGCGGGGCAGACGACGCAGATGATCGTCGGCGCCTCTCCCGAACCGGACGGGCAGATCTTGCGGCTCGCGCAAGATCTCTACCGCGTGAACGGGCTCAAACGCGTGTACTTCTCCTCCTATGTGCCCGTGGTGCACGATTCCCTCCTCCCCGAGAAAGCGGCGGAGGAACTGCGGGAGCACCGCCTCTATCAGGCGGATTGGCTGCTGCGCTTCTACGGATTTTCGGCGGAGGAGATCGTGGAGGACGACGGCAATCTCTCCTCCGACTTCGATCCCAAGTGCGCATGGGCGCTGAGGAACTTGCACCTCTTTCCCGTCGAGGTCAACCGCGCGCCCTTGGAGGCGCTCCTGCGCGTGCCCGGCATCGGCGTGCGGAGCGCGTACAAGATCGTCGAGGCAAGAAAATTCACCCGGCTGACCTTTGAGGATCTGAAAAAGATGCGCGTCGTCTTGAAGCGGGCGCGGCACTTTATCACCGCGGGCGGGAAATTTCAGGGGACGGAGAACGTCTCGGCGGTGCGCGGACTGCTTGCGGCGGACGACCGGCAGGGACGCGCCGAACAGCTCAGTATGTTTTCGGACGCGGCACGCTCTGCGCTCACGGGGGAACTATGATCTATTTTTATGACGGCACAAAGGAGGCCTTTCTCACGGCCCTGCTCTTGGCCTTTCCCGATGAGGAGGCGGTGCTCTCCTCGGGCAACCGCCAGCTCACGCTCGGCGCGGAGACCGTGTTCGTCCGCACGGACCGGGAGCGGGCGGCGCGGGCGGAGGCGCGCCTTCTCGCCCTCGACAAGGACTGCATGCACGACCTCGACCTGCTCCTCCGCAGCGGCATGCCCGACCGTGACGCGGTGGCCCTCGCGTACTTCAAGCTGATCGCCGCGCGCGGCGGCCCCGTGCGCAAGATGCTCGCCGAGGACGCCGTGATCGCCGCGCAGGAGTGCATGCGGCGGGTGAGCTTCGAGGTGCACCGCTTCCACGGCTTCGTGCGCTTTCTCGAAAGCGCGAGCGGCGCACTGTACGCCCCCATCTCGCCCGACAACGACATCTGCGACCTGCTCGTGCCCCACTTCCGCGCCCGCCTGCCGCAATATCCCTTTGTCATCCACGACGTCAAGCGCAAAAAGGCGGCCGTGTACGACGGAGACCATGCCTTTCTCGCGCCTTTGGAACGCGCGGAAATCGTCCTCTCCGCGAGCGAGGACGATTGGCAGAAGTTATGGAGAAAATACTATCAGAGCGTAAACATTCCCTCGCGGGAGCGCCTGAAACAGATGCGGGGCTACATGCCCGTGCGGTACTGGAAATTCATGCCGGAAAAGTTCTCCGACGGGTCATGACGGAGGGTGGGGTCACGAGACCGCGCACATCCGCTCCAAGGCGGCGAGGTGGCCGCGCGTCTCCTCCAAGAGGCGGGAGACGATGTCGTAGACGGCGGGGTTTTCCAGCTCCTCCGTCATCTGCAAATAGCGCTCGATGAGCCCCCGTTCGAGGCGGAGATCGGCGTCGAGCATGGAGGAAAACGTCTTGGAATATTCCACGCAGGAGGCCGAGTAATAGGAGACGGGGAAGGGCGGGCAAGCCGTGAACATGGGGCTCGCGCCGAGGCGGACGATGAGATCTCCCAAAATTTGGAGATGGCGGAGCTTCTCCGCACCGATCCGCTCGAACTGTTTTGCCGCCTCGGGATGCGTTTCGCCGATCGCGATCGTCTGGTAGACATATTGCAGGCAGGCTGTGAGCACGCCGCCCCGCCCCGCATAGGCGGGCGAGACCGTGCGGAGCGCTCTCGCATCCTTTTTGATCTCCTCCCTTGCGCATGTGTACATTTCGTTCATATTCACCTCCGCGGTTTTTTTGGGCGGCCCACGGCGCGTTCGGCGGCCGCTTTTCCATGCTATGCCGCAAGGCGTGTTTTGGTGAACCGTGCCCCGCGGGCACGGAAAAGAGAGCGCTGCGGCAATGCCGCAGCGCTCTCTTTTCATCTTCGGTCGTACTCCGCTCGATCCGCATCCCGCAACGCTCGGTTTCAGGACTCGAATTCGTAATGGCAGTCGGAATACTGTGTGGGAGGCATCGTTTCGCCCTCGCCGACATAGACGGTATTGACGACCTTGCCATCCTTGTTGACTACCTTGTACGCGCCCGTCTTGGGGCAGACGTCACCGGAATTCAATCTCATGTTTTCACCTCCGATAACCGCAGTATGGGAGGATGCGAAAAAATTATGCAGAAAAAACGGCGGGCGGCTCAGAGAAGCCCGAGGACGTCCAGCCAGAGGGTGGCGAGGGAGAGCAGGAGCAGGTACAGGGCGAACCACTTGTAGTTTGCCTTCCCCATGAGCCGAAGCATGAGCTTGATCGCAAGCAGCCCGAAGGCGGCCGCCGCCGCAACGCCGAGGAGGAGCCCGACGATATTTGCGGCACCCATGCCCGAGGGAGCGCCCTCGCATACCGCGTCTTTGATCCCGAGGACGACCCCGCCCAAGATGATGGGGATGCTCATGAGAAAGGAGAATTTGGAGGCCTCCTCGCCCCTTGCGCCGACGAGCGTTCCGACGGCGATCGTCGAGCCGCTGCGGGAGATCCCCGGCAGGATCGCGACGGCCTGCACGAGCCCCATCGCCGCCGCATTTTTCCAGCCGAACGGCCGCACGCGCCTGCGCCGCGTAACGGTAAGTTCGCACACGAGCAGCAGGACGGCCGTCACGCCGAAGCACACCGCGAGGAGGAGCGGCCCGCGCGCGCCCGCGAACAGGGCGTCGATGCGCTCCTCGAAGAGCAGCCCCACTGCCGCCGCGGGGACGGTGGCTGCGGCGAGCATGAGGAGGCGCCGCGGCTTCCCGAAGAGCGCGAAAACCTCTCTTCGGAACGCAAAAAGGACGGCAAACAGCGTTCCCGCGTGGAGCATCAGGCTCACGAACGTCATGCTGCCGTCCTCCATGGAAAATCCCAACAGCCGCTGCAAGAGGGCGAGATGCCCGCTTGAAGAAACGGGCAGGAACTCTGTGAGCCCCTGCACCGTGCCAAGTAAGATGGATTTCCAGATGGTTTCCCAAAAACTCATTCCAACCCCCGCGGGGGCCGAATCCTTTTGCCTATCCCCTCTCCTGCGTCAGTGGAGATCGCTGTAACGATCCTCGTGGATCGTCGCGCATGCGTCGTAGTAGGTGTTCAGGACCTCCGTATCCCTGTTCGAGGTGTAGGCGCTCACCGCCGCCGATTTGAGCTGTTCGAAGTAGAGATAGGAGAAGCTGTCCTCCGATTCGTTCGCGCCGCCCTTTGTGAGCGCGTAGTCGAAGTGGAACGCATCGCTGCCCTTGAAGTCCGCGAACGAGAAGGTGCAGTAGATGATATGCCAGCCGTAGTCGGTGGGAACGACGTTGAAGTGCCCCGCGCCCTTGCTGACGACATCCTGTGCCGCGTACTCGAACTCCTTCATGAAATTGGTCTGATACGGGGAGATCATGTAGCCGAGATAGGTGTTGAGGCCCGCCGTATCCGTATTGTACGCGAAGGAGAGCTCGTTTATGACGGAGAACGCCTTGTTTTCCCACGTGCCTGCCACAAACATTTCATCCGCATTGAAAGCGCGGTCGCCCGTTACCTGCCCTTCGGCATAGATGAACTTCGCATAGTCCACGTTGCCGTCGTCATCATAGTAGCTGCCCGTATTGTAGTTCGCATTCTTGCTGTATGTGGACTTGAGCCCGTCCACGCTGTTCAGGTATCCGTCCATCTCTTCGAGGAAGCCGTCGATCCCGATCTCATTGGGCGTGATGGTGTACCCCTCGTCCGAGCCCTCTTCCGGCTTGACGACCGTGCCGTTGTAGGTGTAGTTGCCGTAATAGTTCTTGATGATATCCGACTTGCCGCTGCCGCCGAAGCTGTCCTCGAAGAACAGGTATTCGCGGCCGTTCTCGTAGCCGTAGCCGCTCTCGCTGACGTAGGAGTAGTCCTCATGGCCCGTAAACCACGTGCCGCGCTGGTCCGTCGCCTTGACGCGGTCGAGAAGTGCGGCGCGCTGGGCAAACTTGTTGCCCTTGGGATCGTTGAGGTCGCTCGTGGCGTTGGTGAGTTCATCCGACTGCGCCGTGGAGAAGGGAAGCAGGATGTTGATGACATAGCCGTAGTCGCTGTCGTAAGGGCTGAATACGAAGGAGCTCTCGGAGATCTCCCCGAACGCGCTCTCGAACTCGTCCTTGTCGCTGCTGAACTTCTCCTTCTGCGCATTGACGGTCTCGTTGAACGTCTTTTCCGCCCAGTCCTGATTGAGCTTCTTCACATACTCGGTCTCGGTGATGTCGTTGACCTTTTCGATGAGCGCGCTTTCGAGCGCGGACTTCTTTTGCGTCATGAAATACGAGGTCGCCTCATAGTCGCCCGTCTTTTCCCCCTCTTTGAGGAAGTTATTGGCGCGGAGGTTCGCGAGGTATTGGTTGTACGCCTTCTTGCGCGTGGTGGAGGTGGAATTCTCCAACTCCTCATAGCCGGAGGATCTGGAACTCGCCGCGCCCGTGTAGATCTTGTACTCCGACTGCGGGGCGAAGTAGTCCTCGTTCTCCGTCTCCGCACCCGTGGGAAGCGTTCTCACGTCGGAATCCGCCGTGTGGTCGTGCGTTTCGGTCGCCTTGATATAGCTCTCTTCGATGCTGTCGAGCGTGTCGTTGACGGAGACGCGGAGATCGTATTCCGCCTTGGCGATCTCATCCTCGGAGAGGAAGAAGGAGAGGGCGGCCACCTCTCTCGCCGTCTCGTCCGCAATGCCCGCGACTTTGAGCTGATAGTCGGAAACTTTGAGGTTTTCCTCTTTGGCCACATAGGCCTTGGCATACTGCACGCGGATCTGATAGGAGGCCAGAGACTTCGCGATCATGTCGAGATAGTAGCCGATGTCGATACTGCCGCCCATCTGCTGCAAATAGCTGTAATTGGAGAGGAAGCTCATGATGAGTTCCTGCTTGGTGACCTGAGAGGGCTCGATGAACTCCTTCAATCCCGCAAATTCGCCGTCCGCCTCAAATTCGGCGCTCGCCGAAATATCCACCTCGGCGATGACCTGCCGATAGTCCTTGATGGAGTCCACCGTCGTGAGGGCGTCGCATCCCGCGAGGGTACCACAGGCGAGGACCGCCGCCACTGCAATTGCTGCCGCTTTCTTCTTATTCTTCATAAACGCTCCTTCGGTTGTCCGCTTTTCGTGTGTCTTTCGTGCGCGCACGTATTACGGCATGCGCGCCCTTATAACTTCTCTATTATAACCGATTTCTCCGAAAGGTGCAAATCTTTTTCGGTGAAAATCAGTGAAAAGTTGAAGCAAATTTCAGAAATCTCGTCATATAGACCATGGTTTTGCCCCCGTCGCCCATATTTTTGAAGCGAACCACGGGCGCCGTCGTCATATCGAGGCTCAACAGCGGGGCGAATTTTTCCATTGCCGCGGCGATCCCCGCGCCCGACAGCGCGCCGAGTTCGCAGAAGCGGAGCGCGCCTCCCTTGGCGGAGACGGAGATCTTGTTGACCCGAAGTTCGGAGGCATAGCTCTTCATCAGGGCGATGACGAGAAGATTGAGGGTGGACTGCGGAAGCGGGCCGTAGCTCTCCTCCATGGAGAGGCACACCCGTCGGTAGTCCTCGACGCCGCGGATCTCGGCGATCTGCTTGTAGCAATCCATGCGGCCCGCGTTGGATTCGACGTAGCTCTCTGGGATGAAGGCCGTCGCCTTGATGTCGAGATCGACGGTCTCCTGCCGCTGCCCCGTGAGCTCCTCCTTCAAGATCTTGGCGTAGAGCTCGTAGCCAACCCTGTCCATGTGCCCGTGCTGCTCCGCGCCGAGCACGTTGCCCGCGCCGCGGATCTCCAAATCGCGCATGGCGATCTTGAAGCCCGAGCCGAGTTCGGTGAACTGCATGATGGCTTTCAGGCGCTCGGCCGCGTTCTCCGTCATGACGCGTTCGGGCTTATAGGTGAAGTAGGCGTGCGCCAGACGGGAGCCCCTGCCCACCCTTCCGCGGAGCTGATAGAGCTGGGAGATGCCCAGCCTGTCTGCGTCCACGACGATGAGGGTGTTCGCGTTGGGAAGATCCACGCCGTTCTCGATGATGGTCGTCGTGACGAGCACGTCATATTCCCCGCGGTAAAAATCGAAAACGTTCTTTTCGAGGGTGACGCGGTCCATTCTGCCGTGCGCCACCGCAACGCGGGCCTCGGGCAGGATCTCGCGGACGCGCGCCGCAAAGGCGAAGATGCTCTCCACGCGGTTATACAGAAGAAATACCTGCCCCTTTCTCGCGATCTCCCGCATGCAGGCGTCGCGGATGAGGGTCTCGGATTCCTCCGCGACATACGTCTGCACGGGCAGGCGGGTGACGGGAGGCGTCTGGATGGTGGAGATGTCGCGGATGCCCGAGAGGGAGAGATGCAGCGTCCGCGGAATGGGCGTGGCCGTCATGGTGAGGCAGTCCACGTCCCGCTTGACGTTCTTGATCTTCTCCTTGTGCTCCACGCCGAAGCGCTGCTCTTCGTCGAGGAGGAGCAGGCCGAGATCGCGGAACTTCACGTCGTCCGAGAGAAGGCGGTGCGTGCCGACGACGAGATCGACGTCCCCCTTGCGCAGGGCCGCCAGCGTCTCGGCGACCTCGCGGTCCGTACGGAACCGGTTGAGCGCGGCAACGCGGACGCCGAAGTCCCCCATCCGCTCCTTTGCGGTGCGGAAGTGCTGTTCGGAGAGCACGGTGCTCGGGCACATCAGGGCGACCTGTCTGCCCGCAAGGATACAGAGATAAGCCGCGCGCAGGGCGACCTCCGTCTTGCCGAAGCCCACGTCTCCGCAGAGCAGACGGTCCATCACCTTCTCCGAACACATGTCCGCCTTGATCTCCGCAATCGATTGCAGCTGGTCTGCGGTCTCCTCATAGGGGAAGGCTGCCTCGAACTCCTCCATCTCCTCGCGGAATTCGGGGAACACATACCCCTTTTTCTCCTGCCGCTCCGCATAGAGCCGGCGGAGGTCGAAGGCCATCTTTTTGAGGGAGGCACGCACGCGCGCCTTGACGCGCTCGAATTCCCCGCCCCCGATCTTGGAGAGCGCGGGAGATTCCCCGCCCATGTACTTGGAGAGCACGTCCATCTGCTCCACGGGAACGTAGAGGGTATCGCCGTCCCGGTATTCGAGCGCGATATACTCCTTTACGCCGTCCGTGGTCTCGATCTTTTCGGTGCCCGTGATGCGGCCGATGCCGTGCGTCTCGTGCACGGCATAGTCCCCCACTTCGGGCGCGAGGAAGAGATCTCCCCTCCTCCGCTTGATCCTGCGGGCAGAGGCGGCCTTCGTGAACAGATCGTTCGTGCCGATGACGGCGAGCTTGCACTCGTGGACGAGAAAGCCCGCTTCCAGCGTCTCGGGAAGCACGGCAATGCCGCGGAAGTCATCGAGGCGCTCGCCCCGTGCGGAGAGGGAAAAGCCCTGCTCGAAGAGGGCGCTCCGCACCTTCTCCGCGCGCTCGCCGCTGCCCGCATACACGAGCACACGGTACCCCGTCTTGCTCCAACCGCGGAGGTCGGAGATGAAGTCGGGCATGGAATTGAGGTAGCGCCGCGCGGGAGAGGACGGGAGATCGTAGATCTTCATCGGGCTGAAAAACGGGATCCTGCCCGCGAACGTCTGCAACGCAAGGCAGCGCCGCCCGTTGAAGTTTTCAAGCCGCTCGCGGGGGACATACTGCCCGAGGGAGAACTTCATCGTCTCCCCGCCCGCGTAGAGCGATCTGTGCCGCTCCGCGTGCTCGGCATAGAGCCCCGCAAGTTTATCTTCGATGAGTTTGCATTCGTCGAATATGAGGAGCGTATCCGGGCCGAAGAGTTCCCCAAACTCTGCGGTATTTTTCAAAATCGGAAGCACAAAGTCGGACATGGTGGCGTCTGAGAACGTCTCGTCCTGAATTTTCTGCATCCGCGCATAGGCCTCTGCATTGGGCGCCGCGCGCAGCTCTTCCGCAAAAATCGCGCGCAGGCGCTCCTCCTCGCCCTCCGCGAGAACGACGTCCGTCGCCGAGACGATATCGAGGGAGGCGAGCTTGGGATAGCGCTCTCCCGTCACCTCGTCGTAGGGCTTGATCGCCTCCACCTCGTCGCCGAAAAAATCCACGCGGACGGGGTGCGCACAGTTGACGGGCCAGATATCGAGGATGTCGCCGCGCACGGAAAACGCGCCCTTGCCGTCTACCGTGTATTCCCGCGTGTAGCCCGCGCGGGCCAACGCGGAGACGAGCTCCTCCATGCTCTGTTCCGTGCCCGCGTCGAGGTGGAACACGGGGAGCGCGCGGGGGAGGCGCTGTACGACCGCTTCGATGTCCGCGACCAAGACGTCCGCCCCGTGCTGCCACTCATAGAGGGCAGTGAGGCGCGCATAGAGCGCGTCCTTGGAGCCCGCCTTGCGGTAGGTGAGCACTTCGTCCTTGGCGGCGAGCAATGCGCACCGCTTGCCCGAGAGCGCGGCGATCGCGTCGGCCGCGCGCCTTGCGGTGAGCGCGTCCGCGCAGAGATAGACGGCCCGCCCTTCCGCGAGCGCGCAGATGAGATACTTGCGGGCGTCGGAGAGGCCGAACGCCGCTGCGGGAACGCCGCTTCTGATATCTTCGCCGAGGGGCAGGAAGTCGCCCCCGATCTGTTCAAAGGAAAAAAACGCGCTCATCCGTTATAGTTGGTCATGACGAGGTCGATCTTCTCCCCGGAGGCGAGCGCGACGGCCGCCTCGGCCGCGCGGCGGCATGCGGCGGCGAAGAGGTCGTAGTCCTCCTTGCGCACCTCGGAGAGAACATAGTTGATGAGGGGAATGTTTGCCTCTTCGTCCCGGATCCCGATGCGGATCCGCGCAAAATCCGAGATCCCCGTCTCCGCGATCACGGAGCGCATGCCGTTGTGCGTACCCGCGCTTCCGGAGGGGCGGATGCGGACATGCCCCTTGGGGAGATCGTAGTCGTCGTAGAGAACGACGAGCTCTTCGGGGGAAATTTTATACTTTTTCATGAGTTGGTTCACCGCCCTGCCCGAGGCGTTCATGTAGGTCAGGGGGCGGGCGACGATGACCTTTTCCCCGCCGAGGTATCCCTCCGCCACGCTCGCTTCGCACTCCTTCTTCTTGAATTTGGCATGCAGAAGCTGCGCGCAGTCCCCCGCGGCGAGAAAGCCGAGGTTGTGGAACGTCTTGAAATATTTTTCCTCGGGATTGCCGAGGCCGACGATCAGGTACATTCTCCGTCCTCCCGAGCGGAAAGGCACGCGCATCGGCATGCGCCGCTCATCTAAAAAGCCGCCCGCGGGCGGCTTTGGTATTCAGTCGTAGATCTTACTCATGGGCTTATCGAGGTAGACGTTCTCGATGGCCGCGGCCCATATCTCCGCCGTGGAGAGGATCTTGATCTTGGGGAGCAGCTTCTCGGGCGGAAGATGGATGGTATCCAGCATGACGAGCTCGTCGATGGGCGAATTTGCCAGCCGCTCCACCGCGGGTCCCGAGAGGACCGCATGCGTGCAGCAGGCCTTGATCTCGGCCGCGCCCGCGTCCACGAGCGCCTGCGCGCCCTGTACGATGGTGCCCGCCGTGTCGATCATGTCGTCCACGAGGAGGCACTTCTTCCCCTTGACCTCGCCGATGATGTTCATGACTTCCATCACGTTCGCGCGCGGACGGCGCTTGTCGATGATGGCCATGGGGCAGCCGAGGCGCTCCGCGACCTTCCTCGCCCTGCCGACGGAACCGACGTCGGGCGAGATGACCATAAAGTCGTCGTCCACCTTGTCTGCAAAATAGCTGTAAAGCGTGGGCCCGCCCAAGAGATTATCCACGGGGATGTTGAAGAAGCCCTGGATCTGCGCCGCGTGCAAGTCCATGGTAAGGACCCGATCCGCGCCCGCCTCGGTGAGCAGGTCGGCGACGAGCTTGGCCGTGATCGGATCGCGCGAGCGGGCCTTCCGATCCTGCCGCGCATAGCCGAAGTAGGGCATGACGGCGGTCACCCTGCCGACGGAGGCGCGCTTGGCCGCGTCGATCATGATGAGGAGCTCCATCAGATTGTCGTTGACGGGAGCGGAGGTGGATTGGATAATGAAGAGATCGCGCCCTCTCACCGTCTCGCCGATGTGGATGCTCGTCTCCCCGTCGGAGAACTTGGCGACTTCCACGTCCCCCAGAGCGGTGTTGAGCTTTCTGGCGATCGCTTCGGCCAAAGGACGGTTGGAATTGCCTGCAAACAGTTTGATTTCGTTTCCGTGCGTGATCACGCGCCTGCATCCTCCGTGATTGTTCGGACACTTTTTATTGTAATCGCTTTTTTGTCTTTCGTCAACCGATTCAAGGCAATTTTCAAAACCGCGGGAAAAGTTTTTTACTTCCCGCGGGCGAGGCGGACGGCGCGGAGATATCCCGCGTAGAGCGCGTCGAAGCGGGCACGGTCCGTCGAGGGCGCAAAGATGCGCTCCGAACTGCGCACGGCGGAGATCTCCTCCTCCCCCATAAGATCGAGGGAAAGCGCGCAGAGATAGGCCGCGCCGAGCGCCGTGCTCTCGCGCTCCACGGGGCGATCGACGGGAATGCCCAAAACGTCCGCCTGAAACTGCATCAGAAAGTTGTTGGCGGACGCGCCGCCGTCGCACTTGACGCCGCAGAGGGAAATGCCGCTGTCCCGCTCCATGCAAGCGGAGAGATCGCGCGCGCCGTATGCAATGCTTTCGAGAACGGAGCGGACGACGTGCTCCTTCGCCGTCCCCCGCGTGATGCCCGAAAGCAGGCCGCGCGCTTCCGCATCCCAATAGGGCGCACCCAGCCCCGTAAAGGCGGGCACGAAGTACACGCCGCCCGTGTCCTCCACGGCGAGGGCCAGACGCTCCGTCTCCGCGGCCGTGCCGATCAGCCCCAGCTCGTCCCGCAGCCACTGCACGCCGCTGCCCGCGTGGAACATGCTCCCTTCGAGGCAATAGGTCGTCTTGCCCGAGAAGCTGTTCGCGATCGTCGTCAGAAGTCCGTTCTGCGAAAAGACGGGCCGCTCCCCCGTCGGGAAAAGCATGAAGAGACCGGTGCCGTAAGTGATTTTCGCATCCCCCTCCCTCAGACATGCCTGCCCGAAAAGCGCTGCCTGCTGATCGCCGAGGACGCCGACCAGCGGAACCGTGCTCCCCATGAGCTTCATCTCGCCCATGCGCGCATCGCACGGTTTGGGGGTGGGCAAAATCTCGCGCGGAACGCCGAAAAACGCGAGGAGCTCTTCGTCCCAATCGAGGCGGCGAAGATCGAAGAGCTGGGTGCGGGAGGCGTTGGTGTAGTCGGTGCAGAAGCTCCTCCCCTCGGTGAATTTCCAGATGAGCCATGTCTCGACCGTCCCCGCGCGGAGCTTGCCCTCTTTGAGGAGGGTCTGCGCCGCAGGGACGTTTCGGAGGATCCACCTGATCTTGCTCGCGGAAAAATATGCGTCGGGCAGGAGGCCCGTCTTGCTCCGGATGCGGGCCGCCGTCTCCGCGGGAATGGAGGCGCAGAAGTCGCTCGTGCGGCGGCACTGCCACACGATGGCGGGCGCGATGGGCTCCCCCGTCTCGCTGTTCCAGAGGATGACAGTCTCGCGCTGGTTGGTGATCCCGACGCCGCAGACGGTACCCATGCCCGCGGTATGAGCGCAATCCGAGAGAACATAGGCGGCTTTGTAGTAGATCTCGCTCGCGTCCTGCTCCACCCATCCGGGGAAGGGATACGCGGTTGCGATCTCCTGTTGGGCGCGGTGCACAAAGGCGCGCTTCTCCACGTCATAGAGGAATGCGCGGACGGAAGTCGTGCCTGCGTCGAGGGAGATGATGTATTTCATAAGACCTCTCATTGGGTTTTTTCGGAAGAGCTCCTTCATCATATCATTTTCGCAAACGGATTTCAAGAGGTTCCCGAAAATAGTTTGCTTTTTTTGCGCAAACGCGGTATAATCCGAAGTATGGAAATCAAGCGGTACCCCTTTCAGTTCTCCACCCTGATGAGCCTGCTCATCGCGCTCGGATTTGCGCTCTGCGCGGCGGGGCTCGGGCTCACGACTTGGCGGTTTATCAACTTTTTGAGCGGAGATCTCTCCTCCGTCTATGAATGGCTGCAATACATTCTGCTCTACTTCGTCTGCATCCTCCTCTCCGTGCTGCTCACGGCCATGCTGATCCGCTCGCAATACGTCATCACGGAAAAGGAACTCATCGTGCAGTTCGGGATCATCAGGCAGAAGTTTTCCCTCGCCACCGTGTACTCCGTGCACCTCTTCCGCGGGTCCAACAAGCTCGCCGTGTACTTCGACGACTTTAAGACGAAGTATGTCGTCATCGTCGTGAAAGAGAAGTGGTACGACGACTTTATCAAGACGCTCACCGCGCGGAACGAACGCATTGCCTTCTCCTTCTCCACCGCGGAGGAAGAGGAGGAAGTCAAACGCAAAAAGAAGTGATTTGAGACAAAAAACCGCCCGTCGGAAGAAGGCTCGACGGGCGGTTTTTTTCAGAAATGATCCTTTTCCGTGTTGCGCCAACGCTTTGCAATGAAGCGCAGCTTCAAGGACATGGGTGCCACGTCCGTTGCCGCCTTGATGATCTTGTTCCAGAATCCGATGACGGCCGAACGCTTATTTTTCCGCACGGCGGCAAGCGAGCGCTCCGCCACGGCGCGGGGAGATTTCGCGGAGATCCTCCCCCAGAATCCGTGCTCCTCAATGTTCTGCTTGATATCCTCGCGCGTGGGAATGCCCCCGGGGAGCACGCAGGTGACTTTGGCCCTGCCTTTCAGCTCCGTGCGGAGCCCCGTGCAGAAGTATTCGAGCCCTTTCTTGGTCGCGCTGTACAGGGCGAAGTAGGGCATCGGGGTGGACGCGGACATGCTCCCCACCGCGAGGATCTCCGTCGTCCCGTCGAGCGGGCTGCGCGCGAGCGTCCCGCGGATGAGGGAGACCGCGCCCTCCAAATTCACCCGCGTCTGAAAGACGAGCTTGGCTTCGTCATACCGCTCGAAAGCCATCTGCGTATCCACGCCCGCAACGTACACGAGGCGGTTGAAGCGGATCCCCTGCCCGTCTGCATACGCAAAGAGCGCAAGCCGCTCGCGCTCGCTCGTCAGATCGCACGCAAAGTACGCCGTTTCGAGCGCGGGATACTTCTCTT
This sequence comes from uncultured Clostridia bacterium, assembly GCA_947625605.1. Classification (GTDB taxonomy): domain Bacteria; phylum Bacillota; class Clostridia; order Christensenellales; family Borkfalkiaceae; genus Gallimonas. Next base: position 35,752 of record CANQOY010000009.1, read on the forward strand.
TGAGCGCCGCGTCGAGCGCCGAGAGACGGCCTTGATCCCTCCCCGTGAGGAAGAGCGCTTCGCCGCGTTCGGCCAAAATTTCGACGAACGCGCCGCCCAGCCCGCCGCACGCGCCCGTGACCAACGTGTACGTTCGCATCGCGCTCATGCGGGGAGGACGATCTCCGTCACGTCGTCCGGGATGAGGTAGCACATCTCCTCGTGCTCGTCGATCCCCGCCTCGATCTGCTGCGGGGTGAGTTTGATGTACTTGACCGTCGCATTGGCGAGGACGTTGAGTTCCTCGTCCATGATGGTGCATTCCGCCGTGAGAAAATTGCCCGTCTCCCTTACGACTTTCCCGCGGCCGATGAGGGGCACGCCGTACGGCACGGGCTTCCTGTACTTGGTTTCGAGGGAGAGCGTGACGCCGTACGTCCGCTCCTCCCCCTCCTTCGCCCAGAGCGCCCTGAGCCCCATTTCGTCGAGCATCGCGGTGATGAGCCCGCCGTGCACGCGGCCGGGGTAGCTCTGATGCTGTTCGCGGTAGCAGAAGCGCGTGGCGACGCTGCCGTCCTCCATCGAATAGAAAGGTGCGCGCAGGCCGTACTCGTTGTCCAGCCCGCACACGATGCACATTTTGCTGTTGCGCTGTTTTCTCGTCACTTTCATATTTTCCTCTCTCGGAAAATCGCCTGCGGCGGATGCCGCAGGCGACGTTTCAGTTGGTTCCGCTTATTCCGCGGGAGCGGCTTCGGGCGCAAGGGCGAAAGAACCGTCCTCATTGGCCACGAGCTCGGGCCTGCCCGCCGCGACGCGGAGCTTGTTGAACTCCACGAGCGTTTCGGCCTCATGCTCGGCCTGCTTCTTCGCCTTCTCCGCCTTCTTGGCCTCGATGGCGGCCTTTTGCTCCTCGGGAAGCGCGTCGAATTTCTCCTTCGCGAGGCGTTCCTTCTCCGCCTTCTTCGCCTCGGCCGCGGCTTTCTTCTGCGCCGCCGCCTCCTCCTTCGCCGCACGGGCATCCTCGAACTTCTTCTCCTCTTCCTCGAAGTTCAGGCCCTTCTTTTCGCACTTTGCTTTGAGCGCCTCTTTCCTCGCTTCGTCGGAATCGCGCTCCGCCTGCTCCTCTTCGAGTTTGAGCTTGACGGCGGGCTCGACGTATTCGACGCCCTCCGCATCCGCCTGCGCCTTCTGGTCGAGGACGATCGCCTTCTGATCGAACTTGGAGAACTTCTCCACTCTCATGAACAGGAAGATGAGGAAGATCACGCCGTAGCAGATCGTTTCGCCGCCGATGAACACCCATTCCATCGCCGTTTTGAGCTGAGGCGTGGGCGCAACGATCATGGTGCTGTTGTAGTGGGACGCGCTGAGCGCAATGTTCAGAACGCCCGTCGCAATACCCGTCATGCCCGCCATGATCGCGCCGTAGATCGTCATGGTGAGGCCGTCGGTACGGACCTTGTGCTGCGCTTCCTGATGGTCGAGGATATCCGCGAGCAGGGCGAGGGAGAGATACATAGCCGGGGTGGAGCCGAGCGCCTTCACCATGAAGGAGACGGTCACACAGATGAAGTTGTCGGGAGCGATGAAGCCGATCGCGCCGCCGACGGTGGCGAGCACTGCGCCGAACATGATCGCCTTGCCCTTGCCGATCTTATTGGAGAGCGGCCATGCGATGACCATGCCGAGCGCCGTCGGGATCGCGCCGTAGATGGCGAGCTGGCCGGACCAGAATCCGCCCGCGTCTTTGGAGTACGCGCCGTTCTGCATGAACCACGATTGGCAATAGTAGAATTGGGAGACGTTCTTCATCATGCCGCCGAGCTGATACAGGAAGAAGAACACGATCATGATGACCCAGAACTTATCCTTGAAGCAGATCTTTGCCTGCTGGCTAAGCGGAGCGGCCTTCTTTTTGACCTCGATCACGCCCGGTTTGAAGGACTCTTCGGTAATGCGTTCGCGGGTGAAGAAGTACTCCGTGACGATCCCGATGAAGTTGACGACGACGAGCGCAATGACGAAGATGCGCCAATGGTTCATCGAGGCGATCTGGTCGATCGCGCCGTCCGGCCCCTTGACGAACAGGACGCCGACGAAGAACGGAAGGATCATGGTGCAAAGACCGGTCGCCGCCAACGTCGTCGCGTTGGAGATGGTGGCGAGCAGGGAGCGGGACTTGCCGTTTCTCGTGGAGAGATTGACGAGCGCCGCGTGCGATGTATAATAGAAAGGATATGCAACCGCGTACCACAGATTATATCCGATCGCAAACAGGATGAGGATGATGACATGCGTTCCGTCGCTCGGCGCCGGTGAGAACACGAACAGCACGAGCAGCGCTAAAATACATAGCGGGATCGCAAACAAGAGCAGCGGACGGGCCTTTCCCGCCTTGGTCCTGTTCCGGTCCATGAGGCGGCCGACCAAAATGTTGCCCGCAATGACGAAAATGACCGACACGACGGGGAGCCATGTCACGAACCAGCTCGCCCAACTCATCATGTCGAGGACGTCGGTCATGTACTGGTTCAGGTAGGTCGAGAGCACCGAATTGGCGAGGAGCGCGAGCGTCGGGCCGATGAAATAGCCGAGGCCGCCCTCCGGGAATATCTTGACATTCGCCGATTTCACCTTGGTGGAGAGGATCGGACTTTCAAAGATACTCTTCTTCTCTTTCTTCTCTTCCATATTAACCTCCATTCCGTAATATGAACTTATTATATTGTAACTGATTTGGAATGAAATGTAAATACCTTTTTTGAAAATTTTTTACGAATTTTTTCCGATCCTTTCTTTCGGAACGCACGGAAATAGAAAGAGCCGCCCCTTCCGGGAGGAAGGAGCGGCGCGTTGCAGGCTTTCCTCACGCCTCGTCGAGATCGAGGAAATCTCTGCGGTATTTTACCTGAAAGGCCTCGGCAAGGGCTACCATGTCTGCGTCCTTGATGAGATTTACGCGGGGAAGGTGCGCCGTGAGCATGTAGATCTGCGCGGCCTTTTCCACCGTTTCGATGAGGCCGAACGTCTCATCCATCGTCTTGCCCGCGCCGTAGATGCCGTGCATCCCCCAGATGACGAGGCGGAACTCCTCCATCTTCTTCGCCGTGGCCTCGCCGATCTCGTTCGTCCCGCAGAGCATCCACGGCAGCACGCCCACGCCGTCGGGGAACACCACGATGCACTCGGTGCACATCTGCCAGAGCGTGTGCGTGAACTTCCTTTCATCCAGCTCGTGCACATAGTTCATGGCCAGCGTGTACGTCGGGTGCGAATGGATGACGACGCGGTTCTCGGGGTCCACCCTGAGGCGGGCCGCATGGCTCATGAGGTGCGCGGGAAGTTCGGAAGTAAATTTTCCGCCGTCCTTGTAGCCCCAGAGGAGCTCGGCCGTCTCGCCGTCTTTCCCGATCCGGATGATGCCGAGATTGGCCTCGGGATCGCTCTGCACATTCTTGAAGTACTTGCCCGTTCCCGTCACGATGAAGATCTTCCCGATGAGTTCGGTCGCCTTGAATCCCGTGGGCATGGTGCGGATGACCCTGTTCAGATCGAGGTATTCGCGCACCTCCCTCTCGTCGAGGAGATAGCTGACGTTGCCGCCGTTGCGCTCGTCCCAGCCGAGACGGTACATGTTGGCCGTCGTCCTCTCCATCTCCAAAACGAAAGGCGCCGTGAGGATATCTTTCTTTTCCCCGATGTCTTTGATAATGACGCGTCTCATGCTCTTCTCTCCTCCAAAACCGCTTTCTCGTATGTTTCGATCTCGCCTAAATACTCCTCCGCGAGGCCCTGACGCCGCAGGTACTCTTTCCATACCGCCCCGAAAGGAAGCGTCTTGCAGGCCTCCTGCAACACCATGAGCTCGGTGAACCGCGCACCATCCTGCAACGCTTTGAGCCTTTCATTGGGCAGGAGCAGGGCGGAAAGGAGCGCCTTTTGCACGGCGCGCTGGCCCGTGACCCACGCCGAGATGCGGTTGACGCTCGCGTCGAAGTAATCCAGCCCGATCATGACCTTCCCGACGGCGTCGTTTCTCACGATCTCTTTCGCGATCTCCCGCAGTTCGTCCTCGAAGAGCACGACGTGATCGCTGTCCCACCGCACGCCCCTTGTGACATGGAGCGCGACGCGGTCGTAAAAGGCGAGCAGGGCGGGGATCTTGTCGCTCACATATTCGAGCGGGTGGTAGTGGCCGTTGTCGAGGAGGCAGCAGATGCCGTTCTTGGCGGCGTAGTTCTGATAGAATTCATTGGAGCCCACGGTGTAGCTCTCCACGCCGATCCCGAACACTTTGCTCTCGACGGAGACGATGACTTTCTCCCTGTCGTACGGCGTCTGCAAGATCTCGTCGAGCGAGCGTTTGAGCCTGAGGCGGGGGCCGAGACGGTCTGCGGGGATGTCCTTGAAGCCGTCGGGGATCCAGATGTTCATCATGCAATACGTCCCCATCTCATTCGCAAAATACTCGGCGATCCTCAGACATGCTATGCAGTGCTTCACCCAAAAGGCGCGGATGCGCTCGTCGGGAGAGGACAGCGTGAGGCCGTCTTTCACGTTCTTGTGGGAGAAGAGCGTCGGGTTAAAGTCAATGCCCGCGGCGCCCGCCTCCTTGGCGAATTGCACCCACGGCGCAAAGTGCGCGGGGCGGTAGGCGTCGCGATCCGCCTCCCCCTTGCCGAGGATCGCATAGCTCGCATGGAGGTTGAGCCGCTTCGTGCCGGGCATGAGGGAAAACGCCTTCGCGATGTCCGCTTTGAGCTCCTCAAAATTGCGCGCACGGCCGGGATAATTGCCTGTCGTCTGAATGCCGCCCGAGGCCGCGCCGCCGCCGTCGAGGCCGACCACATCGTCCCCCTGCCAGCAGTGCACGGACACGGGGATGCCTCTCAGCGTATCCAGTGCCGCTTCGGCGTCGATCCCGTATGCGGCGTATTCCGCTTTTGCCATTTCGTAAGCCGTCATAGTATCTCCTTGATGTCAAATGATTTCCCGATCAAACCGCGCGCCTCTTGCAGATCGGCGAGTTCCCCCGCGCCCATCATCTGGACGACGAGGTTGCCGATCGCCGTGGCCTCGACGGGGCCCGCGATCACGCGCTTGCCCGTCGCTTCGGCCGTGAGGCGGCACAGAAATTCATCCCGCGCGCCGCCGCCGAAGATGTGAAGCGTCTCGTATGTTCCGCCCGTGCCCCTTTCGAGCTCGCCTATGGCGAGGCGGTAGCTCTCGGCTAAACTGTCGTACACGATGCGCATGCGCTCGGCGAGGGAGAGCTTTCTCCCGACCGCACCGTCGATGGCGGCGATCATGCTCTCGGGCGCGAGGAAGCGGCCGTCGTTCACGTCCACCAAAGCGCCCCTCTCCTGCGTACGGGCGAGCGCGGCGAGATCGGGGAAAGAATACCCGTCGCCGAGTTCCCGCTTCACGCTCTGGATCATCCACAGCCCCATGATATTCTTCTGATAGCGGAAGGTGTATCCGAGGCTGCCCTCGTTGGAAAAGTTGACGGCACGGGACGCACCGTCCGTATGCGCAGTCTCCTGCTCGATGCCGAGAAGCGACCACGTTCCGCTCGAAATATAGGGCGCTCTCTCGGACATGGGTGCCGCAAGCACGGCCGAAGCCGTATCGTGCGTGGCGGGTAGCATCACACGGGCGGAGTAGCCGACTTCCTCCTCGACCGCCTTGCGGAAGGGCCCGACGGGCGTGCCCGCAAGGGCGAGTTCGCCGAACATGCGAGGGGGAAATGCGAGGGCGGAAAGGATCTCGCCGTCCCATGCGTGCGAACGGGCGTTGACCATTCCCGTAGAGGTAGCATTGGTGTATTCCTGCCGTTTCACACCCGTGAGACGGAAATTGATATAGTCGGGGAGCATGAGGAAGGAAGCGGCGCGCGCCAGCCTCCCGCTCAGCTTGTCGGCGTAGAGTTGATAGACGGTGTTGAAAGGCTGGAACTGGATGCCCGTCCTCGCGTAGAGATCCTCAAAGGGGATGCGGTCATGGACCGCACGGACGGCTTCTTGCGTCCGCCCGTCCCGATAGCAATAGACAGGCCCGACGGGCTCGTCCGCCTCATCGAGCAGCGCGTAATCGACCGCCCATGTATCGACGCCGACGCACGCGGGGACTTTCCCGAGCTCTTTCGCCCGCTTCAAGCCCGCCAAGATCTCGGAGAAGAGGCGCTCCGTATCCCATACGAGGCGCCCGTCCCGCCTCTCGGCGCCGTTGCGAAAGCGGTAGATCTCCTCCGTGCGGATGGCGCCGCCCTCTCTCCACCCCAAAATGTGGCGGCCGGAGGATGCGCCGATATCGATCGCAAGAAAGTATTTCATGTCAGAATGCACACTCAAAATGATATTTTCCGCTCTCAACCTCGGACATGGTACCATCCGGAAGCGTCACTTGGCAAACCGTGCCCGCAGGGACTTCCACATCGAGACGGAAGATCTTGTCCGCGAGCGTCCACGCGCTTGCGGCCTCGCCGTAGGGGGTATTCACCCGCGCTTCGGCCGAGGTCAGTCCCCCTCCGACGAGCGGCTTGACGGAAAACCTCCGATAGCCGCATTCGATGGGCTCGATCCCCGCGACGCGCTTGTAGAGGAAGTCCCCCACCGCGCCGCTCGCATAGTGATTGAAAGAGATCATGCCGCCCGTGCCGTCCCCCTCGCCCGCATTGAGCGAGCCGTCCTCGCGCAGGCCGTCCCAGCGCTCCCAGACCGTGGTGCCGCCCGCCTTGACTTCGTACAGCCACGAGGGGCACTGCGTGTTCATGAGCATCCGAAACGCCTCCTCCTGCCGCCCGTTGTCCGCAAGGGCAAAGAGAATGTATGGCGTCCCGGGGAAGCCCGTTCCGATGCGGTAGCCGTCTCTTGCGACGAGCTTTGCGAGATTTTCCGCGGCGCGCTCACGCACGCTTTCGGGGAACATTTTGAATTGCAGCGGAAGCACGTAGGCCGTCTGAAATTCGCGCAGCAGTTTGCCCTCGCCGTCCGTAAAGACGGAGCAATAGGCGTCCGCGATCTTTTCGAAGAGCAAGCGATACTTCTTCTCGTCCTCCCTTTTGCCGAGGATCCCCGCAATCTCGGAGAGCAGCCGCGCCATGTTGGCATAGCTCGCGGTCGCCGTCCACCGGCTGCGCTTCTGCCACTCCGCCATGGAGGGCACGCCGGGCGCGACCCAATCGCCGAAATGGAACATGTGGTGCGTGTGCCAGATATAGCGCCGCTTCCCGAAACCGAAGAGCTTCGCCCAGAATCCCTGCGCGCGCACATACTTTTTGATGCTTTCATAGGAGGCTTCGAGAAGGCGAACGTCTCCTCGGGCAAGGTACTCCGCCCACGGCACGAGCGCACAGGCGTCCCCCCAAAATGCGACCGCCATCACGGGCATGGTAGCGGGAAAACCGTAGCCCTGCCTCGGAATGGTGTTGGGGATGCCGCCGCCTCTGCGCTGCTCCGCGCGCAGGTCCGCGAGCCACTTCTCCAAAAATCGGGAGAGATCGAAGTTGAAACAGGCCGTCGGCCCGAACAGGGCAATGTCGCCCGTCCAGCCCATCCGCTCGTCCCGCTGCGGGCAGTCCGTCGGGATATCCATGAAGTTGGACTTCGCGCTCCATACGATGTTCTCTTGAAGGCGATTGAGGAGCGGATCCGAGCAGCGAAAACTTCCGCTCTGCTCGACGTCGGAATAGAGCGCACGGGCCGTGAGCTCTAAATTATCCTCATTTATGCCCGTCACGCCCACATAGCGGAAGCCCATGTAGGTGAAGCGGGGCGAGTACTCCTGCACGCCGTCGCGGCAGATGTAGGTCGCCGTGGCCTTGGCCGAGCGGAGCAGGGCGGTGTTGAGCGAACCGTCCGCATTCAGGATCTCCGCATGGCGGAATACGACGGTGCGGCCGCGCTCCCCCTTGATCACGGCGTGGATGACGCCCGCAAAATTCTGCCCGAAGTCATAGACGAGCGTCCCATCCGCAATGCGGCGGCAGGAGATCGGCTTCATGACCTCATGCGCGCGCACGGGAGCGCCGTACGCGGCGAGAATGGCAGGGTGGATCTTCAACGTTTCGACGGTCGCCTTGCGCCACGCCGCGGCGGAGAGATCGGCCGTAGCGTCCCACGTTTCGCCGTCGTAAAGATCCGCCGATCTCAGGTTCCCCTCCAAGGTGACGTCCCAGCTCTCGTCGGTGCAAATGAGCTCTTCCGTGCCATCCATGTACGAGATACGGAGCTCAAAAAGCAATGCCTGACGCTTCGCCGAGATGCGGTTTTTGCGGGTGAATACAAAGGATCCGACCGCCCAACCGCCCGAGACGATCGCGCACACGTCGTTCTCGCCCGCGAGCAGATCCGTCACGTCATACGTTTGGTATTGCAGACGGGAGCGGTAGGAGGTAAACCCGGGAGAGAAGTAGTCCTCCCCCACCTTCCTGCCGTTGATCTCCAATTCATAGATGCCCATGGCCGTCGCGGTGACGACCGCGCGCGCGACCTCCTTCTTCACCGAAAAGCGCTTGCGGAAAGTCATGGGCACGGGAGAGGTCCGCTTCTCCGTGAAGCGGTAGGCCCCGTCCGTGATCCACTTCGCCTCCCACGGCAGGGAGAGACGGCCCGTCTCAAAGGTCATACGGGCGGTATCCGTTTCCCCGAAGTTGTCGGTCGCCTTCACGGTCGCCTCATAGCGCGTGAACGGTTTCAGCGGTTCCCCCGCGTAGGGAATGAGGATCTGCTCCCGCGTGACGGTGCGCCAGCTGCCGACGGAGAGCTCCGCATGGGCGAGCTTCGCCCCCCTGTTCTCGGAGACGATCGCAAAGGAAAAGCGGGGATTTTCGCTATCGGTGATACAATTTTGCGCGAGATGCTCGCAGCGAAACTGCGTGATCTTCATACTCTTTCCCCCAAATGCGGCAAGGCGCACGAGCGCCGCAAAGCCTGATTTTTGCGCCGCCCGATGATGGAATCGGTTGTATCATATCAAAATCGCAACGGGTTGTCAATGACTGTACGCAAAATGATCGCAAAGTTGAAAAACGCTCAAACCTTCTCGCCGAAATGAGCAAAAGAAAGCAGAATAACGCGCATGCGTCGGAAAAAATTTCGCGATCCGATCAATGTTTGCGCGATTTCTTTTCAAACCGAGCTTTGGAGAAGAACGGAAGCCGACGTTCAAATTCCGAAATCCGCGGCCGCATTTCCCCCGCACGGGCTTCCCAAGTATCATAGCACAATTCTTTCCGAAGCGCAAGAGCGCGACGCGAAGTTGTGCGAAAAATATTTGCGGGAGCCTGACGGGAAGGCGCGGGCCGATGCGCCGTGAGAAGTTTTTTCGTGAATCTGACAAAATCGAATGGAAATCGCTTGCTTTTTTCTCCGATCTCGTGTAGAATAAAAACAGTTTTGCAGAGATGTCCGAGTGGCTTAAGGAGCACGATTGGAAATCGTGTGTAGGTCAAAAGTCTACCCGGGGTTCAAATCCCCGTCTCTGCGCCAAGTGGGACGTAAGTTGAACATAACTTGCGTCCCATTTTAATGCAGAAAGCGAGGGCAGAAACGCCC
>CANQOY010000010.1 GCA_947625605.1 uncultured Clostridia bacterium
AGGCTCTCAAACCTTCATTTACAGGATAAGCCATTTTGATTGTTTCATCTACTTACAGAACAACAAGGCTCTCAAACATTCCACGGGATAGACAACCCCACCGAAAAGTTTCATCTACTTACAGAACAACAAGGCTCTCAAACGCTTGCCGCCTCTTTTCGTTTTGGCTGTTAGTTTCATCTACTTACAGAACAACAAGGCTCTCAAACTAATTGCTAACGGAGGCGCGGAAAAATGACGTTTCATCTACTTACAGAACAACAAGGCTCTCAAACCGGTTGGGCTGGCGTTGAAAGCATAGACATGTTTCATCTACTTACAGAACAACAAGGCTCTCAAACGATTGTACCATTACAAAAATAAAGGATTGCGTTTCATCTACTTACAGAACAACAAGGCTCTCAAACGCATCCGGGTATATTTCCCCCGAAAAAATTGTTTCATCTACTTACAGAACAACAAGGCTCTCAAACACCAGCCCACGATGATCTTGAAGTCTATGTGTTTCATCTACTTACAGAACAACAAGGCTCTCAAACCTCAAACCTCAAATTGGGGTGTGAAAGCGCGCATAGACGGTGCGGCCGTTCTGTAAGCAGACCCATTATACTACATTTCTCCGTAATTTTCAAGGATTTCGCACAAATCTTCGGTAATGATAATTGCGCGTTCCTCCGGAAGAAGCGGCCGAAGTTTGCCGCTTTCCAACAGGAGCAAGCCCACTTTTTCCATTTCGCAATGATGATAAAGTTCCCTCAATTCTTCATCGCCGAGCACAGCTTTCAGATTGACGAATGCAAAGAAACGGCAACCTTTGAGTGCGATCATCGCGTTGATGAAACAAACGGTCTTTTCCAAGAGGGAATCGTATGTCTTTTCGAAGCGGACATTGCCGCCCTTGAACAAATCCTCGGCCGAAAATTCATCGTGCGTCAGGGAAAACGGCAGGGCGGAAAATATCTCAAAAAGGAAGCGTTCGATCTCTCCATTGATCTTCGACAGTGCGTACTGCGCCGTCCCCTCGCGGCTGAGTTCGGTGAGCCGCTTTACAAGGAGATTGATGACTTTCTTTTCATTCAAATCGAAGTGAAACGCATCGCAGACGATCGTCCCCTCCCTTTCCGCGGAGATCGGTTTTTCGTCCCGCAGAAAGGAGAACTCCCCCTCCCCGCCGCCCAGCTGCGCATCGAGCATGCCGGTGAGACGATAAAACTCGCGCGGAGCCTCTATGACAAGCACCTGCACCGAGGCGGGAGAGAGGACGAGGGGCGTTTCGAGCGAGGGATGGTAAATTTTTACGATCTCCTCCACTTCACACCTCCACCAAACGGTCCATCGAGTCGATGGTGATCTGCTGTTCTTCGCCGACGAGATATTCGATCCCGGAAAATTGGTTCTCCGTAATTTCGAGAAGTTCCACGATCCCCTCGGGCGGAAGATTGTTTTTGATGCGCTGTTTCACCGACGCGCTCGTCACATTGTTGATGACGAGTTTGGAATAGACGGACTTCTGCATCATGATAAATCCGTTCCGCACCAAGTATTTATGAAACTTTTGATACTCCCGCTTGTCCTTGTCGGTCAGCATGGGGAGGTCGAAGAATACGAGCAGCCTCATAAATTTATAGTTCATACGCCTCCTTCCGGGAAACATATGCGCGACGGATCGCCCTCCCCCAACGCGGCGATCGCGCTGCGCACATAATTGCGGATCGCTACGTCGAGCGTCGTCCGCTTCCCCTCGGAGATGACTTCGAGGTTGAGAATGTCGGCCATGTTCCGCTTGAATTCGGGGTCCCCCGGCTCCAACGAGAGCGCACGGCTGTCCGCCACGGGGCGGAGCGGTTCCATGAGATCGCACCCGAAGTTAAATTCGTTGAACTCGTTGATGTGATGAATCCCCAGCTGCGTACAATAGCCGGCGGCGACGATCTCCCGATTGCAGGCGGAGAGAATGACGGCATACCCGTAATTCAGGCAACCATTGAGGAAACCTCCGCTCTGCCGCGTATTCCCCTCCCCCAAAATGCAGTTGAAATACACCTTTGCGGCATGCCCCTCGCGGTTTGTCTCGTCATTGGGCATCACCTCTGCCGCATATCCTTCCAGCATTTCCGCGCGTTCAAGAGCGCCCCGCGCGAGCAAAACTTCGCGCTGGGCGAGGATCTTGCGGCGGATGATCCTCTGCCACACCTCTGCCTTCGCCGAATCTTTCCATTCCGCCTGCATCCTGTACCGCTTGGCGGTATTTCCCGCGCCGTAATACGGGAGAAGCTCGGAGTTCGGTTCGCTCTTCTCATCGCAAAAGATCACCTTGATGTTCCGCCGCATGAGTTCGCAGAGGAGAGAGGCGGTGAGGGAGACCGCCGTGCTCTGCACGATGAGCGTGTTGATCTCATTCAAGAAGATATGCTTTTCCTGTTCTCCGCGGATGATGAGGCTGCTTAGGCGAACTTCGAGCTTGCAGCGCGATTTTACGACGACGGTGCGGAATCCCAAACTACACCTTCCGCTCGCGGATGCTCAATCCGCAAGGAGATTGATCGACAATGCGGAAATCGACGTCCGTGATGTTCTTTCCAACACGAAGCAACCCGCAGTTTGCCCCCTCGCCGAGTTCGGTCAAGTCTGCGCTCTCCGCATTGCACTTCAAGAATTTCGCGATCTGGATGAGCACTTTCGCCTGTTTCAAAACGGGGAGCGCCGCAAACTGCTCTCTGCGGGAATTCAACGTGTTGCGGAAACTGACCGCACCCGAGATGCCGCCGTAGACGGGTTTCCCAAGCTGGCGGAGCATCAGGTCGTAAAGCGCTTGATTTTGCGCACGGTCCACCGTCTGTTTTACTTCGCCAAGGCGATTGACGTGCATCGGGAACACCTCCTGCGCCTTCTCTTCTGCGGAATACTCTCCCGCACGCTCGCGTTCGAGGAGCTTTGCGAGCGCCTTCACATAGGCGTCCGTCTTTTCGTCCGTAAACCATTGGGCGGCGTTGTGAAGGGTGATGCGCGAGCCCGTGATCCCCGCGAGCCACACGGGAGTGCCGTTGATTTTGACGAGTGACTTTACGCGGAGAAGAGGCACAAGCAGTTTGGGCTCGCGTAGGCCGCACTTCTCGCGGAGATAGGCGAGCACCTCTTCGGGATCTTTGTGCGCTGCGTAGTCAACGAGCACGGGGACCGCCTCAATCGTCTTTTGCGGTTTTCCTTTCTTCCCCGCCGAGGCGACGATCGCAAAGTATGCCGTTTTCAAGGACTTGTAGCCGCCGTACTTGGCGGGATCCGAGAGCGGGCCCTTTCCCTTTCTCGGCACGCCGATGCCGGCGTCCTCATGTGGATAGACGGTTTCATCGTAAAACATTCCCTTGCCAACGAACGGATACCGTGTGACCGCCATGCTCGAACGCGCCATGGTCGCTCGGACGACGGCGAGCGAGGAATCCTTGTCCCATGCGCCTGCGACGCTGTATGTGAAGAGCGTATCGAGACGGATCGCGCGCTGCGTGCCGTCCGCCTCCTTGCGGCGGAAGTAATCGCGCAGAGAGGAGAAACGCGTGTCGTAAACATTGCCGACGACGATATTGAGGTAGGCATCGCGGGCATGGTGTAGGTCGTTTGTCTCGCGGCACTTCGTGAAGCGGAATTTCTGACGGAATTCGGAGACGCGCGAAGCCTTGCTGAATACGATCTTCGTGCCCGATGCTTCGAATTTCCGCTGCAAAAGTTCCGCCGCCGCCTTCGCCATCTGATTGGTGTAGACGAGCTGGCGGTTCACGAATCCCTCATAGTCCTCGTCCGTGAGCGGGTTCGTCCGTGTGAGCCGCGCCCACTTTTCCCCGCTGATGAGTTTGGCTTCATACAGGAATTTCCAGAAAGACTGCCGGTCGGAAAATCCTGCGGGTAACGGATAGATATCCGATTTCTCCTTATTCTTTGTACGGAGCACGAGGACCTTGTTGTCGAGGCTGTCGTCCTTTGTGAGGGACTGCGGGATGATATGATCGACGTCATACAGATCGGAACCGAGCTGCCCGAGATCGATCTTCTTCCCCGAGTACATACATCTTCCGAGTTGACGGAAATAGAGATACAGCCGTTCGCTGCGGAGTTCGCGGTCTGACTTTTCTTTCAATTCCTCCCGCAGTTTTTCGATATCCTTGACGTCCCGAAGAAGCGCAAGGAGCTGCGCCTTTCTCGATTCCGTCCGCTTCCCCTTGTTGTTCGGGTCATCGTTCCGCGTGACCTCGACGAAGATCTTATCGGGTGCGCGGCCCAACGCGGCGACGCATTCGTCCGTCATGCGGAGCGCCTGCCAGATCCCGCGGCGGACCTGCGGAGCAACGTAGAGCGCTTGAACGTCGTCGTAGCCGACCTCCCCGCTCCCCGCGCCGTTTTCCGCAAGGATCGCCTCTTGGAAACGGTATTTTTCGCCGAACAGGAGCTCGTTGAGGTTGTTATTCGAGCGGTAGAGTTCCCCGAGGATCGTGTATTGCGCCTGCGTCACGGGGTCCTCTCCGCCATACAGTCCGCAGAGGAATTTCTTGGAGAGCTTGCCGAAGTCCTTGAAGAGCGTCAATCCCTTGATCCACTTGATGTTTTCCTTTATAGCGGGAATGTCGCCGTACTTTTTCAAGAGATAGCTCTCGACCATGCCCTTATCCGTGCAGAGCGTGTGCCACAAAATGATATCCTCGCACACTTCGGGGCGTTCGTCCACGAGGGAGCCGAGTTTTTTCTTCAATGTGCAATAGGAACGCATCCCGGCGCGGAAATCTCCGTCCTTGCCCGTCAGAACGATGCGTTCGCCCTTCTCCGCATATCCGTGCGAAACCAGATACGCCGCGATCCTCTTATCCGTAACGGTGGGCGACGTGCAGAACAGTTCCCGAAAGAGTTCCTGTTTGAGTGCGACGGAGATGGGCTCTCCGTTTATTCGTAATTTATTGAGTTGATTGAGCACGTCGAAGGCCTGATAGTACATGGAGCACTTGGGCAGGACGTCCTCGGCGATGAGATAGCTGCACTTCCCCGTCATGCGGCGGATGAAGCCCTCGTTGCTCTTTTCGAGATCGACGATCTCCTCGAAATTCCACGGGGTAATGCGCCCCTCTTTGCGGACGATCCAGCTGTTGGGGCCATGCGGATTGAGCGGCCCGACAAAGTACGGGATCCGCCACTTGAAGATCGAGCGGATCTTTTCCGCGGGAGAGAGTCCGTCCCCGTCTTTTTCGCCAAAAACGGGAAAATCGCGGCAGAGATTGCTGAGGATCGCATCGAGTTCGGCAAGATTGATCTGGTGCGGGAAGGTCCCGTTGTCGGCGTGGAGGATCTTGGGCAGGAAGCTCCCCTCCCGCAATTCGGCCGTCACCCGCTCCCAAAGCGCGTACGCTTCTTCATCTGCGGGCGGCGTTGCCAGCTTTCTCAAAAGATAATCCGAGAATTCCTCGTAAGTCTTGCACTTCGCAACGTGTATCTTCTTGCGGTTCGGCTTGGTGTAGCCGATATAGTGGACGTAGTTTGCCGTCTCCTTTGCGCTCTTCAACACCTCGACGTAGAGCTCATGTGAATAGAAAAGAAGTAATTTTTTGAGCGACTTCAAATCGCTCTTGTGCTTTTCATAAATGGCGATCATTGCCTGAGAGATCGTCCGATTCCCTCCGAGGACCTTTTCAAAGAGCGTGAAGCGGAAAATATTTCTCAGTGCCTCAAACAGCGCGAAGCCCTCTCCGAGCGTCTCGGCCTTCGCCTCAAATTCCTCGTCCGGGATTTCGAGCGAAAAGCTCCCCTCTTCGCACGCTCCGAGCACCTTTTGCGGCTTCCCCTTTCCGCCGGCAAGAAAGACGGCGATCTCTTTCATCGCGGGAGACGTTCCGAAGAGCTCCCCCAGCGCGCGCTTCTTATCGTTTACGCTTCCGCCGCCCGCGGCGATCCTCAAAAAGTCGCCCGCGCACGCCTCGGGGAGACGGAGCGGCTCCTCCAAGAGCTCTTCGGAGACCGCGTTAAACCTCTCAAAGAGTTTGGAAACGTTCTGCGCCCCGCCCACGGAATCGCCCTCGAACAGGAAATGCCCGCGGTACTTGATGATGTGATGGAGAGCGAGGTAGTAGAGGCGGAGATCCGCCGCTCCCCTGTCGATCAGGGCTTGGCGGAGATGAAAGATCGTGGGATATTCCGCATAAAAGTGTTTATCCGTATAGTTTTCGTCTGCAAAGAGCGTGAAACGGGGAAGCCCCTCCTCCTTATCCTCCTCGTACAGCGCACTGTTTTTCAGGCGCAAGAAGAAGTTTGCGTCTTCGAGAAAGGGCGCAAAGATCTCCTGCAAAAGTGCGATCCGCTCCTTTCTCCGCGCAATTCTCCTCCGCAGGGTGCGATAGCTGCGGCGCTGTTTGGCGTCGTTTGCGGGGTCGAAGAGGCGCACCGCCCACAGATCTTTCCCCCTCGCCCGAAGCAATCTGTACTGCTCATCTGTACAGGCGATGCCGACAGAATCGGTACCGATATCCAGCCCAAGAAAAAATTTTTGCATTATTTCCTCCGAAATATCTTGACTTTTGTAATTAAGTTGTTATAATGGGTTTTACAGAACAACAAGACAGAGTTCAAATAAAGATTTATTCTCAACGCTTTGTCGCATCGGCGATCCCTTTCCCAAATCGGGAAAGGTTTTTTTATGCCGAAAAAAATACATTTCTATCATATCATAGTCCGACTGTTCTGTCAAGACCCGATTGTTCGCCTCGCGCCCCTTTTCTTCCCCATGCACGCGACCATTTTATTTTATCCGCAAAATATGACAACCGCTGTCTTATTTGAAAAAATTTTTTCGGCCTGTCTGCCATTCGGGACGTTTTTTTCAAAGCGGGCGGTTTTTTCTTGACACGGCGGCGGAAACGTGTTAAAGTAGAGCGTGTCGCGGATCGAAGACAGTTCGAAACCATCCTGTCTATAAAGAAAACTATGGGAAGGATGGGCGCATTGCGCCCTTTTTCTTTTGGAGCGCACCGCGGCGAATCGGGAGGCTCCTATGTTGACGTTGAAACGCAAAATAAAACGGGAATGGAACGCATTTTTGCTTCTGATGAAAAATGTGCCCGCACTCGTCGTGGTACTCTTTGTCATGTCCGTCTTTGCCATGAACCTGCTCGCGAACAAGAGCATCGACCTTCCATGGGATTGGCTCGCGCTCGACTGCGGGATCATCGTCTCGTGGTTCGCCTTTTTCACGATGGACATCCTCACCAAACACTTCGGGCCGAAGGCCGCCACACAGATCTCGGTGCTCGCCATTCTCGTCAACCTCTTTTTCTGCCTGCTGCTCTTCCTCGGCAGCCTCATCCCCGGCATGTGGGGGGAGGCGTATGTGGAAGGGAGCGAAACGCTGCTGAACGGCGCGCTGAACAGGACGTTCGGCGGGACATGGTATGTCGTGCTCGGCAGCACGACGGCCTTTATCGTCTCCGCCATCGTCAATAATTTTTCCAACTTCGGCATCGGGAAACTCTTCAAGAAGAACCCCGACGGCTGGGCGGCATATATTTTGCGCACCTACGTCTCTACGGCGATCGGCCAATTTCTCGACAACCTGACCTTCGCCCTCCTCGTCAGCCACTTCTTTTTCGGCTGGTCGCTGTTGCAGTGCGTGACCTGCGCCGTCACGGGCATGGTCGCCGAACTGCTGTGCGAACTGCTCTTCCTCTACCCGGGGTTCGTCATCACGCGGCGCTGGAAGAGGAACAAAGTCGGAGAAGCGTACTTCGAATTTTTGGAGAAAGACCATGAAAATTCTGATCACGGGAACGAGTAACGGGATCGGCAAGGCGATCGCGGAGAAATTCCTTTCCCTGCAAAATGAGGTCGTAGGTTTGGACATGGTACCGCCATCGATCGTCAATGAGCGATATTTGCATGTTCAGACGGACGTCTTTTCGGGCGAGCTCCCCGCGGTGGACGGTGTGGAGATCCTCATCAATAACGCAGGCGTGCAGGACTCCGGACGGGACATCGACGTCAACCTCAAAGGGACTATCCGCGTGACGGAAAAGTATGCGTTCCAGAACAACATCAAGAGCGTGCTGTTCATCGCTTCGTCGAGCGCGCGGACGGGCGCCGAATTTCCCGAATACGCCGCGAGCAAGGGCGGCGTCGTCGCCTATATGAAGAACGTCGCCCTGCGCGTCGCCGCATACGGCGCAACCGCGAACAGCCTTTCCCCGGGAGGCGTCCGCACGGCGCTCAATGACCGCGTGATGCGCGATCCCGTGCTGTGGGACAAAATCATGCGGGAGACGCTCCTGCCCAAGTGGGCAGAAGCGGAGGAGATCGCCGAATGGGCGTACTTTCTGACGGCGGTCAACCGCTCCATGACCGCGCAGGATCTGCTCATCGACAACGGCGAAGACGCAAAGGCGAATTTCATTTGGTAGACCGGGATTTTCGCATCCGAAAGGCCAAAATGAGGGACAGCTCTTGAAGCTGTCCCTTTTGTCTGTCGCCTTGCCGCGGCGATGTCTTTGTTTTGCCATATAACTGCCCAATCAAACCCCTTTCGTCTGGGCATAGTCTTCTTTCATCGTCCCGTCGAACGTATACTCGTAATATTTACTCGTCAGGCAATCAAATTCGGCCTCCGTAAGAAAGGTATAATTGATCTCTTCCCGATAGACAAGATCGGGAACGAAAAGATAGTTGACCGCCTCACTGTCCTCGTCCACGACGCACACTTTCGACAACACGACCTCTCTCCCTCCGCTCACGCTAGCGACGAAGGTGACGTAGGTAATGACCCCGTTCTTTGTGAATGGGGTGTCTTTTTTTGCCCCGACGTTCTCCAAACGGTGATTCAAATTCTTCAAAATAGCGATGAATTCCAGACACTCGGCTTGTTTTTCCTCTTCCGAAATATCCAATGACATAAACGCCATCCCGTCGAACGAGTCCGCAATTTCGCAATAAATCTCCTTTTGGCGGCGCTTTTCGTAAATCACACTCTCTTGAAGGCAGCGCATGAGAAGCACCAGCCACGAAGTAAAGTACCCGACCGAATGTTTCCCCGCCATAAAAGCGTGGATCTTATCGAGAATGAGCGCGAAGTCGTAATAATCGTCCTTTTCATACCGATATTTCTCGTAAGAACAAAGATCGTTCAACTCCTTTTCGGTGCATTCCCATTTGATCGCCTGCCAAAGCCGCTCTTTCGGAACAAGTTCAAGGCGTCTTTCCCGCCGATTCCACTGTCGTTTTTCTTCCTGCCGCACCTCATAGCTTTTGGGCGCGGTATAAAAGCTTCCGTGACGAAACGTTTTTTCCACAGTGTCGCAAAGTTTGAGAAACCCGTCAAATTCGATTTGAAACTCTCTGCCCCTGCCACCGTGTCTTTCCCAAAGATCGCGCTCATCGAGATTTCCGTTATATTCGTAATCTCTTTCGAAAAGGTCGAGGATGAGCTCTTCCACCGTCCCATCTTCGCTCTTTGCATAAAATGCAATTTGGTTTGTTCTTTCACTCATGATATGCCTCCTTTGCATGAATTCCCGCGACGGCAAAGTGGCACACATTACCGCCGCTATGTTGTAAAGTGACTCCTCATTTTCGTTGTGTTTTTGATTTTGATCGTATTCTCCTCTTCTAAATTTCGCTGTTCTTGAACCGGCGACCTGACGTTGCCCCAAAAAATGATTGCTTCGCACTTTTTTCATTCCCGCCGTTCCCTCCAATCATTTTTCGGGGACCCCCAAAGTTTCATCAGCAGGTCATGACGGTTCAAGTATAACAATTCCTTGCAAAAAGTGAGACGAGGAAAACCTCGTCTCGATAGGGCTCCCACCAAAAGACGAAGTATTTTTGTGGGAAGAGGAGCGGCAGGCGCAAAAAATGAGGGACAGCTTTTGAAGCTGTCCCTTTTGAATGTCGCCTTGCCGCGACGATGGAGCTACTGGCCGGACTTGAACCGGCGACCTTTTGCCCCTCCCCAAAAAATGATTGCTTCGCACTTTTTTCATTCTCGCCGTTCCCTCCAATCATTTTTCGGGGACCCCCAAAGTTTGATCAGCAGGTCATGACGGTTCAAGGTACAATTCCTCGCAAAAAGTGAGACGAGGAAAACCTCGTCTCACTTTTTGGAGCTACTGGCCGGACTTGAACCGGCGACCTGCTGATTACGAATCAGCTGCTCTACCGACTGAGCCACAGTAGCATCGCGCCCATCCGTGGGAGCTTCTTTATTATATGGGAAACTGCGGCAAAATGCAAGCGTTTTTGCGCGAATTTTTGATTTTTTTCTGACCGAAGATGAAAAGACGCATCTGCGTCCCGATGGGAGGCAGCGGAGCATCGTCTGTCCATTTCACATGGGTACGGCCGCGGCGAAGGCAAGCGCATCTACGAAAAATATTCGGGAAGCGAAAGCACCGAAAGGAGAAGCTGGATTTGGAGGTAGCGCAGATCCTTTGCGAAGAGGATGCCCTCCCGAAGCTCTTTCCCCTTTCTCGCGGCGCGGCGGAGTTCGAGATTCCAGAGAGAGAAAACGCCTTCGCCGTTATCCGACGCCAGCCCGCTGAGGCCCTGCACGACTCCGGTAAGGGCGGCGCGCGCTTCTTCCTGTGTGACGGCGACGCGTTCGAGGTTGTTGGCCGTGTCGAAGAGAAGGCGGGCAAGCGAATCCACCGTAGCTGCGTTGTCCCTGATACGTGCCGCATTCTCGGCGCATTTTCCGCTGACCGAAAAAGGTTTTGCCTCCCTTTCAAGAACGCGAACTTCCACCCCTTTCGCGGACATGGTACCCTCCACGAAGGCCGCATCCGCTTCGGAATAGTAGCAGGCGAGAGCGACGGCGTCTTCCTCTTCGAGGAGATACCCCGCACCGCCCGAAAAGTAGCTCTCCCCCGCGATGGCGCCCGCAGTGGCGCTCTCGCAGTCTCGAACAAGAAAATAATACCGACCGGAGAGCTCGACCGTCGCGAACGGCCGTCCGCGCCACACGAACAGGCCGATGCAGAGGCCGACCGCGAGAAAAAAGAAAAACACCGCGGCGAAGAACACGATCCCCCCGCGTTTCAAATGTATCCGCATACTGCATTTTATGCGGCATGTGTCATTCCCTATGACAGGATCCGCAGGCAGGCGCGCCCTTCATTCCTCAATTGCTTCGATTTCTATGGCGAGAACGCCCCAACGCCGTTCCTCTTCGGGAGAATAGAAGGCACCCATGTCCGAGGGGGAGGCCTCAGAGAGCTGCTCTTCGGCATAGCCGCACGCCGTGAGGGGAATGCAGCGATAGAGCTCTTCAAAGGACGCAAAGCGCGTAAGGCCGAGCACCCGCGCACGGAGTTTTTCTCCGCTTTCTTCCTCGGTGAAGACGAGAATGTCGCCCTTGCGGATCGCGCGGCGCTTTTCATCGCACAGCCGCATCTCCACCGTCTTGGATCCTGCCTTGATCTTCGCAAAGGGGGCGGGATGCAGGCCCATTTCATGCACCCTTCTGCGGCGAAGAATGTCGCCCGCGTGCAGCGTCTTCGGGCAGTCGAACGAATACAGACCCTGCACGAGTTTGGCGTCACGGCAGGGAGCGCCTTCCGCGTCCCGCATGTTCGTGATCTCCACGCGGCCGCCGAATTCCCCCGAGGGAGAGAGGATCTCCAAGACGTCGCCCTCGTAGAAGCGGCTTCGCATTTCCACCCGCGCGATGCCCTGCCCGCATTCCCTGACAATGGCGATCACATCGCAGGTGCCGCAATGTTGGGAGCCATCCGCGCATACCGTGTCCGCGTTGCGCCCAAAGGCATAGGCCGTGGTGTATTCGCGGTGGGTGATCGTTTCAAGTTCGGCTACGAGCGCATCGGAGTACCCCATGTCCAAGATGCGGCGATAGGTATTGACGACGGTCGCGAGGTAGTACTCGCTCTTCATCCGCCCCTCGATCTTCATGGAGCATACGCCCGCGGCCCGAAGCGCCTCCAAGTGCGCGCTCATGTTGAGGTCCTTGCTGTTGAGCAGATACGTCCCCTTTCCGTCCTCCTCGCACCGGAGCCATTCGCCCCCCTCCCCCATGGTACGGATCTCATAGGCGTTACGGCAGGGCTGGGCGCAGACGCCGCGGTTGGAGGAGCGCCCGTTGAGATAGTCCGAAAGATAGCATCTTCCGCTGTACGAGATGCACATAGCTCCGTGGATGAAGGCCTCTAATTCAAGATCGGGCACGGCGGCATGGATCTCGGCGATCTCCGCGAGGGAGAGCTCTCTCGCGAGAACGACGCGGCTTGCGCCCTGTTCGTACCAAAACCTTGCAGCCTCCGCGTTCAGGGTGTTGGCCTGTGTGGAGATGTGAACGGGAAGGGAAGGCGTGGTCCTGCGCGCGAGGCGGAACACGCCCGGATCGGAGACGAGGACAGCGTCTGCATGAAGATCGGCAAGGAGGCCGAGATGGGCCTGCAACTGCCTGAAATCATCGTTCCGCGCAAAGATATTTACGGCCGCATATATCCTCCTCCCTCGGACATGGGCATAGGAAATTGCCTCTGCGAGCTCGTTATCCGTGAAGTTCTCCGCAGAATTTCTCAGAGAAAACGACTTACCGCCGAGGTACACCGCATCCGCGCCGTAGTAAAAGGCGAGTTTGAGTTTGGAAAGGCTCCCCGCGGGAGCGAGAAGTTCGGGCTTCATAGCAATTCCGAATTTAGAGTTTTTTGCTCACGGCAACCCCTTCGCCGAACTCGAAAATTTGCGTTTCGAAGTCGGGATCGGATTGCAACAAGTTCAAGTATTCGCGGATATGCTCGATCAGCATGCGCCTTTTTTTGGGCGGGTCTCCGCGCACCCACCCATAGAGAAGGACGTCGTCAGACACGAGGAGGCCACCATGTCCGAGGAGGCGCTTGCATTCTTGAAAATAGTTTTTGTACTGTGCCTTGGGACCGTCCAAAAAAATGATGGTGTACGGGCCTTCGAGACAGGGCAGGATCTCCGCCGCATCGCCCTCGATCAGACGAATGTCGCAGCCGAACGCCGCAATATTTTCTCGCGCGCGGCGCGCCCGCGCCGCATCCCGCTCAATCGTCGTGACCTCGGCGCCCAGCCCGAGCGAAAGGGCGATCGCCGTAAGGCCCTCGCCCGTACCGACTTCAAGGATCCGATCGGCGCCCATCCGCCTCCCCTCACGCAGGAGGAGATCCAGCGTTTCATCCGCCGCGGTAGGGTCCCGTCCGGATCTTGCAGCCGCGCGCAGACGGGACAGCTTTTCCGCGTCAGAGTTCATTGATGAGCGGAACGATCATCGGGGACTGCTTCGTCTTCTTGTACAGGTAGTTCTTCATGAGGCGGCGGATCGCGGCGGTCATCTCCTCCGTGCCTGCGCCTGCGGGGACGCCCTCGATGGCCTTTTCCACGACTTCTCTGAGTTCGCGGAGATCGTTCTTTTCGTTTGCGAAAACAAAGCCTCTGCTCTCAATGATGGGCTCGCCCAGCACCATGCCCTTGGATACGGCCACGCTGACGATGAAGAGCCCCTCTTCGGACATGCGCACGCGGTCCTTCAACGCCTCGCCCGTGGCGAGATCCTCGAAGCCGCTTCCGTCGATGAGGCGCGCGCCTGCGGGGAAACTTGCACCCTGCCGCAGCGAATCATCCGTGAACTCGACGCAGGTGCCGATATCGGGGATGAAGGTGCGGGCGGGCGGCATGCCGAGTTCCTGCGCGAGGGCGGCGTGGCGTTTGAGGTGACGGTATTCGCCGTGGACGGGAATGAAGAACTTGGGACGGAGCAGCGAGTGCATGATCTTGTGCTCTTCCTGACAGGCGTGCCCCGAGACGTGGATCTTTTCGAGAGATTCGTAGACGACCTCCGCCCCGCGCTTCATGAGGTTGTTGATGACCCGATAGATCATCCGCTCGTTGCCCGGAATGGGATTTGCGGAGATGATGATCGTGTCGTTCGTCCCGATGGTAACCTTGTTGAATTCGCCCGCTGCCATGCGGGTGAGCGCGGACATGGGTTCCCCCTGCGACCCCGTGGAGACGATGACGATCTCGCGGTCATAGTGGTTTTTGATCTTTTCCACATCGACGAGCATGCCCTCCGGGATCGAGATCTCGCCGATCTTCGCCGCGGCTTCCACGACGCTCAGCATGCTCCTGCCCGACAGCGCGACCTTGCGCCGAAACTTGGCGGCGATGTCGATGATCTGTTGCAGGCGGTGCACGTTGGAGGCAAAGGTCGCGATGATGAGGCGGCGGTCCGCGTGCTCCGCGAACAGGTGTTCGAGCGTGATGCCGACGACTTTTTCACTCATGGTGAAGCCGGGGCGTTCGATATTCGTGGATTCCCCGAGGTAGAGCAGGACGCCCTTCTTGCCGTATTCGGCGATCTCAGAAAGGTCGATGGGACTGCCCGCGACGGGGGTGAGGTCGATCTTGAAGTCCCCGCTGTGGAAGATGATGCCGTACGGCGTTTCGACCGCGAGCGCGGTTGCGCCCGCGATGGAATGGTTGACGTTGACGATATTGACGAAGAACGCCCCCGCCTTGATCCTGTCCTTCGGGCTGACCGTACACAGGCGCACGTTGTTCATCTTGTGCTCCCGCAGCTTGTTATCCACGAGGGCCAATGTGAGCCGCGTGCCGTATACGGGGGTATCGGGGAGCAGTTCCTTCATGAGGTAGGGCACGCCGCCGATGTGATCCTCGTGGCCGTGCGTCAAAAACACGCCGCGGATCTTGCGCTTGTTCTGCACGAGGTAGGTGATCTCGGGGAACACGAGGTCGATCCCCGGCATTTCCTCCGTGGGGAAGATGACGCCCGCGTCTATGACGATGATGTCGCCGCCGAATTCGATGGCGGTCATGTTCTTGCCGATCTCGCCGACCCCGCCGAAGAAGAGGATCTTGATCGGCTTCTTTTTGGCGTTTTTCCCCTGTTCCTGACGCTGTACCGCGGGCATGGGTGCCTGCTTTTTGGTCACGGACTTGGCGGGTTTCTCTGCGGGCTTCGGCGCTTCGGGAGGGAGCACGGTGATTTTCAGCTTCGTCCCCTTTCCCTTTGCGCGCGATTTTCTCACGGCCTTGAAGCCTGCCTCGGCCATCGCCTCCTTGCTGCGGGCGGGATCCGCTTGCTTCTGCCCCGCCTTCTTGCCCGCCTTTTCCTGCTGTTCGCGATGATAGTGTTCGATGCCGTTCAAGATCGCCAGCTCTACGGCTTCCGAATTTCTTTCCTTGGTTCTATCTTTATTGTTGTTTTTCAACGATGCTCTCCTTGCGCCGTAAAACGGCCTGCGTTTCAAAAATGTTTTTACTCTTATTTATCTCCCGAACTGCGATCCCGCATACAAAAACGGGAGAGCCAAACGGCTCTCCGCGTCTGATGTTCGGTTATTCGTCTCAGAAGTTCAGATCGGACTTCTCGGTGATCGACGTCTTGATGAGACCCTCGCGGAGCAACTCCTCTTCGCTGCGGAACGCAAACTCGGGCACATAGTCCACGGGCACGAATTCGGGATCCTGCACCGTGCCGAGACGCTCGGCAAGGAGTTCGATGAGGCGGAGCGAACGCTTGACGGCGATGCGGCTCTTGACCTTCATCATGAGAGGCGTCTTCTCATACATCTTGGTGTCGCCCGCGAATTTCTGATGGTAGACGCTCTCGGGGAATTCCTCGGGATTGAGCGCGAGATAGAGGCAAAGCGTCCTTCCGCGCACGCCGATCTTTGCGATCGTGTCGTTTGCATATGCGAAGCGGTCGTTCGACCAATTCAGCTGCGAAGTCACTCTGGCGTAGGAGAGCAGGGCGTTCTTCAAGGTGCTGTAATAGTCCTTGACTTCCTCATCGCTCTCGATGATCTTCGCGGTGAAGCTCCTCTTCAAGCGCGTCGTGAGGTTATCTTCCTCGACCACGGCTTCGGGTTCCGCAGCTGCGGCGAGCTCCTCGACGACCACGGTGGGAGCGGGTTCTTCGACGGGTTCCTCCTCGACGGGAGCGGGCTCTTCGACGGGTTCCTCCTCGACGGGAGCGGGCTCTTCGACGGGCTCTTCCTCAACAGGAGCGGGTTCTTCGACCGGCTCCTCCTCAACGGGAGCGGGTTCTTCAACCGGCTCTTCCTCGACGGGAGCGGGTTCTTCGACCGGCTCTTCCTCGACGGGGGCGGGTTCTTCAACCGGCTCTTCCTCAACGGGAGCAGGTTCTTCAACCGGCTCTTCTTCGACGGGAGCAGGTTCTTCGACCGGTTCCTCCTCAACGGGAGCGGGTTCCTCGACCGGCTCCTCCTCGACGGGGGCGGGCTCTTCGGCGGGCGTCTCCTCGACGACTGCCACGAACAGACCCTCTTCCTTCAAGAGATCGACCACGCGGGCGGCGATCGCCGCTTCGTCCACTGCGGGAGCGGGCTCTTCGGCGGGCTCTTCGGCGGGAGCGGGTTCTTCCTCGACGGGGGCGGGCTCTTCGGCCGGCTCTTCGGCGGGAGCGGGTTCTTCCTCAACGGGAGCGGGCTCCGCCGCTTTCTTCTCTTCGAGCAGCTCCACGACGCGCGTTGCAATGCGCTCGTAGTCCAACTCGATCACGATGGGCTCTTCCTCTTCCTCGGGCTCTTCTTCGGGAACCTCTTCTTCCGTTCCCTCGGTCTCCGCGGTCTCCTCTTCGGCGGGCTCTTCCTCTTCGGTAAAGAGCGCATCTACGACGTGCTCTGCGAGCAGATCGTAATCGAGGACGGGCACGTTCTCCGCAACTTTCTCGGCGAGCGAATTCTCGTCGATGACGGGCATCGCGGCGATGACCTTTTCGGCAAGCGTTTCGAGCTCGGATTCGGGAAGCGCGGCGACCACCTTATCCGCAAGGAGGTCGTAGTCCGTTTCGGGAAGGATGGAGGCGATCTTCTCGGCGAGGACATCGTAATCGAATCCCTCTTCCGCCGTCTCCTCCGTCTCTTCTGCGGGAACCTCTTCTTCGGGTTCATCGGGGGTGAGCTCGCCCTGGATCGCCTGCGTGCTCGCGTCAAGCGCTTCGAGAAGTTCTTCGCGGACCTCTCCGATGCGCTCGTCGATCGCCTTCACGCCTTCGTCGAGCTTGCCGAGCTGCTCTTCGACTTTATCGAAGCGCGCCGAAAGCTCGTCGATCTTCTTGGCGATGACGTCGGCCACGGCCGTCTGCGTTGCTTCCGCGTCACGGTGATTGCTCTCATAGATCGCACCGCTCTGCTGGGCAAGGAACGCAAACTCCTGATTCATGGCCTCCATCTTCTGACGAATCATCTCGCCGATTTCCTCGTAGGAGGACGTCTGCTGCGCGGAACTGGCCTGCAATTCCGTTCTCAGGGCGTCGCGGACCTCATCGAGCTTCCTCGTGATCCCGTTATAGATCCCTTGGAGCAACGTGGCATTGTTGTTGTTATCAGGCATAACCCACCTCTTAGTAGTGAAGATATTTTTTCATGTCCTATTTTACACTATATTCGCTCAAAAGTAAATATATTTACGGAAACTTTTTTCGAAAAAAACGCATTTTTTTTGGAAAATGTGGTTAGCATGTCCAAATATTGTTCGGTTTTTTGAAAATTTTCGGATTTTTCCTTTTTCACGATACCCTCCCGACATGGTACCCATGCGCGGGCGGCTCAGGGATGTTTGCCCCTGAAATCGCCCGAGGGAATGCGGCATCGGTTGTAGATCGCCCCCACCGTAAAGCAGATCATCATCCAATAGAGAAAGAGGAGGGAAACGATGACGAGGGAGAGCGCGCCGTACAGCTTCTCGCTGCCCGAGAATTTGAGGTAGACGGAGAACAGCGCGGAGGCGCCCAGCCACAGCCCTGCGGTGAGCAAACTGCCCGGCGCCGTCCTCGACGGACCGAGCGGAAAGGGGCAGATGTACGCGTTGAGGATCCATGCCGCGAAGAAGCCCACCACGAAGAGGAGGATGTACTCGGCGGGATAGGCGATCCACGGCGAGAGGAAGCGGACGGCGTAGACACCCGCAAGCACCACGAGGACGGCCGCCGCGAAGAAGAGCAGCAGGACGAACGTCAGCCCGAGGGCGGAGAGGCGCACCTTCCAGCCCTGTTTGGCGCGGTCGCTCTCATAGATGATCTCCCCGCTCCGCCTGAGGTGATAGAAGAAGCCCGTACACGACCAGAGCGTTGTGGCGAGGAAGAAGATGCTCGCGCCCCTGCCCGCCCCCTCCGCGTTTTCGAGGAGAAAGACGAGGAGTTCCTTCGCCCACCCGAACAGTTCGAGTTCGAGGATCTCCTCGGGCGCGACGCCCGTGTTGCCGAAGAGGAGCAACAGCCAAAAGAGAAAGGGAACGACGGAGATGACGAAGAAGAACACCAAGGTGCCCGCGATCGTGGTATAGCGGTGCGCCGCGAGCACGCCGTATGCCCGACGCGCCCCTGCGAACAGACTGCGGAGGCGCCCTTTCCTTTTTATATTACCGCGCATATAGGGAGTTTGCGCAAAATTATTTGTTTTCGCTCACCCCTTTCTGCGCACGAGGAGGACGGCCCCGCAGGCAAGGACGGCGAGGGCGACCGCGCCGCCCACTCCGCCGATGACCGCGCCGCAGCCCTTCTTTTTCTTCGACCACTTGGCGTACAGCGTGAGATCGCCCTCCACAGAGACCTGCTCCGCGGCCGCGGTAAGCGCTTCGTCCAAATACCATCCCTCGAACACATACCCCTCGCGCGGCGGGGGCTCGGGCAGGGAGACGGTTTCGCCGTACGCCAAGCTCTCACTGCGCAGCGTCTCCTCTCCCGAGACGAACGTCACGGTGTAGCGGCGGGGCGTCTCGCGGAATACGGCGTTGAGCGTGCGGTCCTCGCGCACGTCCCGCAGGGAACCGCTCCACCCGTCAAAGGTGTAATCGAAGCGCTCGTCGCTCGCCTTCTCGGGCGTTTCGGAGGGCGGCGGAGCGTCCTCCCCCTCCCGCACCCGCGCGGAGCCGATGAGGGTCCCTTCACTCATGAAGCGCACGGTGTAGCACCGCGTGCTCGCGTACTGCGCACGCACGGTGAGGTCCCCCGTGATATTGCCGAACTCAGCGTCCCAGCGCAGAAAATCGTAATCGTACGCCCCGACCGATTCGCGCAGGGGCACGTCGGGCGCGGTCGCCCCGCTGCCGTAGGGCACGGACTGCGTGCCAATGACCCCGCCCTCGCGGTCGAGGAAGGTCACGGTGTAGGAGCGCAGCTGCTCCCGATAGCGCGGCCTGACGGTGACGTCCTCATGCAGATCGGAGAAGTCCTCCCTGTCCCAGCCGAGAAATTCATAGTGATAGGCATCGGTGGAGGGACGCGCGGGCAATTCGGGAGGCGTAACGGCCTCCGTCTGACCATCCCGCACCACCGTCTCCTGAACGACGGCGCCCTCGTAATCGACAAAGGTCACCCTGTGATAGCCCTCCAACTCGTCGAGAAGCCCCACGCAATACAGGCCGTAATCCACGGCCGCAAGCGCCTCCTCATCGTAGCCGAGGCGTTCGGCGGCCTGACGGAACTTCTCCCCGAATTGCTTGAATGTTGTGTTGGAAGAGAGCGTGCAGAGGGTGGAATACCAGAGCGTGCCGATGCGCTCCCGCGTGAAGAATGCGGGCATGGCCTGCCAGATGCGGTACTGCATATGGGAGAGAATGGTGCTGTTGCGGTGCACGCCGTTGTCGTCGCAATTGTGCAGGGCATGGTTCCCCGGCTCGTTGCAGACGAACATGTTGCGGACGCTCGAACTCTGCGTGCCCGAGGGCGCCTTCATGGAGCGCTGTGCGGGCGCGCCTGCGGGCACGCCGTCCTCTCCGACGAGCCAAAATTCCTCCTCCTCCGGAGAGTGCCCCTCCACGAGCGCGCCGAAGATATCGGACACGGCCTCGTTGATCGCCCCGGGCTGCCCCTCATAGACGAGGCCCGCGGTGTACTGCGTGACGCCGTGCTGGTACTCGTGCGCGATGACGTCCAGCGCCCTGCCCTGCCGGTAGAGCTTGCCGTCGGGATCGCCGTCGCCCACGATCATCAGGCCCGTGCCCGGCCTTGCCGTGCCGTTGAACGCCGCGTTCTCCCGGTTTCCGCCGGCGTTGACGTGGACGTAGACGTTGAGCTCGATCTCGCTGCTTCTGCTCTCGTTGTCGCCCGCGATCTCGTTGTTGCCGTTATTGATGCCGCGGCGGACCGCGCCGATGTTCTCCTCGACCGTGTAGAAGTCGTAGGCCGTGACCATGTTGCGGAACACGCTGACGGCCATTGCGTCCTCAAACGTGCCGCTGGCGGAGGTGAAGAGGTCGTTCGCCCCCTCCCATGAGCCGCCCTTTGCGTCATAGACGAAGATATTGCGCACGCGGTCAACGA
This sequence comes from uncultured Clostridia bacterium, assembly GCA_947625605.1. Lineage (GTDB taxonomy): Bacteria > Bacillota > Clostridia > Christensenellales > Borkfalkiaceae > Gallimonas. The sequence goes on from CANQOY010000010.1 coordinate 20,303, forward strand.
GCAGATAGGTGTCGCCCTCCTGCTCGACCTCCACGTCCACCTGCTCGCCGAACGCATCCGTCTGCGTCGTGCCGACCGCGACGGAGGAGGCGAGAGAGGTTTGGGAGAGGATCGCCCCGTCGAGCGCGGAGACGACGACGCGCCGCCCGCCGCCCGCATCTGTAACGACCTCATATGCGGGCATGGGTCCCCCCTCGCCCGCGAACACGGCCTTCTTCGCGGAGAGGACGCGCCCCTCCCCCGCCGCCTTGCATGCGGCGGAGAGACTGAGGCTCCCCTCCTTCATCGCGTGGGTATCGACGTACCTGCCGTCCACGGAGAGCACGTTGCCCGCGCGGTCGGCGGAGACGATGATCTCCTCCCCGAGGACGTCCGCACCGTCCTTGACCTGACGGAAGCGGTACACCGTGCCGTAGGCGACGTCCAGCGCCCGCTCGAAGCGGTATTCCTCCCGCACGTTCGCGCCGTGTGTCTCCCCGAGCCGGGAGAGCACGGCCACGGGGTCGCGCGCGTCCACTTTGGCATGGTATGCCGCGGCCGCGTCCGCAGTGGCCGTACGCACGCCCGCAAGCGGCGCGCCGACCGAACACAGGACGCATGCGGCCAACGCAACAGGGATGATTTTTTTCAGGACTGTCTTGGACATGGTGCCCCTCCCGTCTCTTTGCTCTCCTCCATTATACCATAAAACGCCGCGGCCGTCTATGGATCGGCGGAGAAATTTCATGAAAAAATATAGAAACCCGCCGAATGATTTCCACTCGGCGGGCATGGTGTAGGGATAGATCACCAGATCGCGGGCACGCCGCCTTCCTCATGCCAGAAATTGCCGTCCGCGGCGGGTGCGCCTGCGGAGAAGAAGTAGACGTCCGCCTCGGAGAAGGTGACGTTCTCGTCGCCGCGCACGGAGACGTTCTTCCACGCCGCCTCGTCCCCTCTGAACAGAAGAGTCGAGAGCTGATAGCATCCCGCGAAGGCGTTCTCATGCACGATCGTGAGCCCTGCGGGAAGAATGACGGTTTGCAGGTTGCCGCAGTCGAGGAACGCGTCTTGGGGGATCTCGGTGACGGCCGCGGGGATCTCGATCTCCTCCAACGCGCCGCAGCGCGCGAATGCAAAGCTGCCGATGCTCTGCAAGCCCGCGGGCAGGGTGAGCTCTCCGAGATTTTCACAGCCGTAGAAGGCCGCCTGCCCGATGGAGACGAGGGACGCGGGAAGCTGCGCCGCGCCGAGGTCCGTGCAGCCGAAGAAGGCATGATCGCCGATGGCCGTGACGTCTGCGGGGATGACGCTGTTTTTACAGCCGAGCAGGAGGGTATGCGAGGTGCGGTCCACCAAGCAGTCGCCCTCGGCCGAGAAGCGCGCGTTCTCCGCCGCCACCCCGATGTGCTCCAACCCGTTGCAATCCGCAAAGGCGAACAGGCCGATCTCCCGAAGGCTCGCAGGGAAAGAAACGCCCGTCATCAGCGCGCACGCTTCAAACGCCTTGTCCGCAATGCCGATCGTGCCGTCCGTTACCGTGTAGGAGCCGCCAAGCGTCTCCGTCGCTTCGATGAGATAATCCCCGATATAGAGAACGGACTGCGTCCAATTTCCCCTCTGGTTATAGTAGTAGGTGTTCTCGAAGGCGCCCTCGCCGATGCGGACGAGGCCGGCGGGCAGGCCGATCTCCGCGAGGTACATGCACCCCGAGAAGGCGTCCGCCCCGATCTCTGTGACCCCTTCCGGAATGTCGATCGCGTCGAGCGCGTTGCAGCTCTTGAACATGCCGTCGCCGATGACGGTGTAGCCCTCGCCGAAGTTGACTTCGGCAAGTTTGGAGCACCCCTCGAACACGCCGCTGCCCACTTCCGTGATGCTGCCGCTCAGCGTGACGCTTTCAAGCCCCGTGCAGCCGCTGAACGCGCCGTCTCCGAGGGAGGTGATCGTTTCGGGAACGGTGAACTCCGTGAGCCCCGTGCAGCCCGAAAAGGCGGAAGCGCCGATATAGGTGACGCTCTCGGGAATGATCACGTTGGAGATCTTCGTCTTTCCGAGGAAGGCGCCGTCGCCGATGCCGACCACGGGCTTCCCCTCGTACGATTCGGGGATGCGCACCTCCAATCTGTAATCGGGATCCTCTTCGTGTTCGAGCATGACGATTTTGGAGATGAAGTATCCCCTTTCGTCCTCGGTTTGGGTATATTCCAAGCCCTCGGTCTGCCTGCTGCCGCACGCAGCAAGCATGCCCGCCGCCATGACCCCCGCGAGAGCCGCGGCCCCGAGGATCCAGAATTTACGCTTCATACGATGTTCTCCTCCGTGATCGAGATTTGTATATATACATACAATAAACAATATAACAAATTAAGTATACCACGCAGAGCGAATTTTTGCAAGAAATTTACATGGCTTTTTTCGCATTTCACCGCAAAAAGACACGGCAAACGCCGTGTCTTTTTGGAATTTGGGTTTTTACCCGATCTTATTTGAGGATCTTGGAGACGGCGCCGGAGCCGACCGTTCTGCCGCCCTCACGGATCGCGAAGCGAAGGCCTTCCTCGATCGCGACGGGCTTGATGAGCTCGACGGTGATGGTGACATGGTCGCCGGGCATGACCATCTCAACGCCCGCGGGGAGCTCGATGGAGCCGGTAACGTCCGTCGTCCGGATGAAGAACTGGGGACGATAGTGGTTGAAGAATGCGGTGTGGCGGCCGCCTTCGTCCTTGGTGAGGACGTAGACCTGCGCCTCAAACTTCATCGCGGTGGGAACGGTGCCGGGCTTTGCGATGACCTGCCCCTTCTCCACGTCCGTGCGGTTGATGCCGCGGAGGAGCGCGCCGACGTTGTCGCCTGCGGTGGCTTCGTCGAGGAGCTTGTGGAACATTTCGAGGCCGGTGATGACCGTCGTGCGGGGCTTCGCGATGAGGCCGACGATCTCGGCGGGATCACCGACGTGCGCGGTACCTCTCTCGACACGGCCCGTAGCGACGGTGCCGCGGCCGGAGATGGTGAACACGTCCTCGACGGGAAGCAGGAAAGGCTTCTGGTCGTCGCGCTGAGGGGTGGGAATGTAGCTGTCGACAGCGTCCATGAGTTCGAGGATGCACTTGCACTCGGGAGCGGCAAGGATCTCGGCGTCGGAAGCGCCGCTGGTCGCCTTTTCAAGCGCTTTGAGAGCGGAACCCTTGATGATGGGAGCGTCGTCCCCGGGGAAACCGTACTCGGTGAGCAGCTCTCTCACTTCCATTTCGACGAGTTCGAGCAGTTCGGGATCGTCGAGCTGGTCGACCTTGTTCAGGAATACGATGATATAGGGAACGCCGACCTGACGGGCGAGCAGGATGTGCTCACGGGTCTGGGGCATGGGGCCGTCGGACGCGGCGACAACGAGGATCGCGCCGTCCATCTGGGCAGCGCCCGTGATCATGTTCTTGACGTAGTCGGCGTGTCCGGGGCAGTCAACGTGCGCATAGTGACGCTTGTCCGTCTCATACTCGACGTGCGCGGTGTTGATCGTGATGCCGCGCGCCTTTTCTTCGGGCGCCTTGTCGATTTCGTCGTAACGCATCTTCTGCGCCTGACCTTTGCACGCCATGACCATGGTGATAGCTGCGGTCAAAGTGGTCTTGCCGTGGTCAACGTGGCCGATGGTGCCGATGTTGACATGGGGCTTGCTTCTGTCGAATTTTGCCTTTGCCATTTTGAGTTTTCCTCCAAATTTTTTATTTTTTGATAACTTTTTCCGCCCTCTTCGAGGCGGAAGCGCAGCTATCTATCATTTCTCAGATATCAAGCTGGATCGCTTGTCAAGCATTATTATAACCGATACGAAAAAATTTTGCAAGAATTTACGGGGAAATTTTTGCAAAATTTCTCAGTTCTTGGCCCGATTCGTGATGATTTTCTCCGAAATCGAGCGCGGGACCTCGAAATAGTGGTCGAATTGCATGGTGAACTGCCCTCTCCCCTGCGTGCGCGAACGCAGCTCCGTGGCATAGCCGAACATCTCGGAGAGCGGGATCTCCGCGTCGATGATCTTCGCGCCGCCCCGATCGTCCGTCCCGACAATGGTGCCGCGGCGGGAGGAAACGTTGCCCATGAGATCGCCGAAGTAATCCTCGGGCGTGATGATCTGCACCTTCATGATGGGTTCGAGGAGCACGGGCTTCGCCTTCTCCATGCCGTTCTTGAAGGCCATGGAGCCTGCGATCTTGAACGCGAGCTCGGAGGAGTCGACTTCGTGGTAGCTTCCGTCGTACACTTCGACGCGGAAGTCCACCACCTCATACCCTGCGAGGAAGCCGTTCTTGGCCGCCTCCTGAATGCCCTTGTCGATGGCGGGGATGAACTCCTTGGGGATGGAGCCGCCCACGGTGAGATCCTCGAACGCATAGCCTGCGCCCGGCTCCTGCGGAATGAGGCGGATCTTGCAGTGGCCGTACTGGCCCTTGCCGCCCGACTGGCGCTTGTAGAGCCCCTCGGCCTCCACGGCGTTGCGGAAGGTCTCGCGGTACGCGACCTGCGGCGCGCCGACGTTGGCCTCGACGTGGAACTCGCGCAGAAGCCTGTCCACGATGATATCGAGGTGAAGCTCACCCATGCCCGCGATGATGGTCTGCCCCGTCTCCTTGTCGGTATACGTCTTGAACGTAGGATCCTCCTCGGCAAGTTTGATGAGCGCGAGCGTCATCTTCTCCTGCCCTGCCTTCGTCTTGGGTTCCAGCGAGAGCTGGATGACGGGTTCGGGGAATTCCATCTTTTCAAGCACGATGGGGTGCTTTTCGTCGCAGAGCGTATCGCCCGTGGTCGTGTTTTTGAGCCCGACGATCGCGCAGATATCGCCCGAATAGATGCGGTCGATGTCCTTGCGTTCATTGGCATGCATCTGGACGAGCCTGCCGACGCGCTCCTTCTTCTCCTTGGTGGAGTTGTAGACGTAAGAGCCCGCTTCGAGCACGCCCGAATAGCAGCGGAAATATGCAAGAGAGCCCACGAAGGGATCGGTCGCGATCTTGAAGGCAAGGCCTGCGAAGGGCTCGTCGTCCGAAGTCTTTCTCTCCTCTTCCGCGCCCGTATCCGGATTGGTGCCTCTGACATGGTCCACGTCTACGGGGCTGGGGAGAAAGTGGATGACTGCGTCGAGAAGGAACTGCACGCCCTTATTCTTATAGGAAGAGCCACAGAGCATGGGGACCGCCTCCAACCTGAGGCAGCGCGCGCGCAGACCGCTGAGAATGTCCTCCTCGGAGAGATCTCCGTCCTCGAAGTACTTCTCCATGAGCTCGTCGGAAGCGGAAGCCGCCTCCTCCACGAGCTTGGCGCGGTATTCGTTCGCAAGCTCTTTCATGTCCTCGGGAATGGGCTCCTTGCGGAAGTCCTTGCCGAGGTCGTCATAGTACACCTCCGCATCCATGTGGATGAGATCGACGATGCCGCGGAAGCCCGCCTCCTTGCCGATGGGAAGTTCCACGGGCACGGGGTGGGCGCCGAGGCGCTCCGTGATCATCCGCTCGACGCGGTAGAAGTCCGCGCCGTTGATGTCCATCTTGTTGACATATGCGATGCGGGGAACTTTGTAGGTATCCGCCTGCCGCCAGACCGTCTCGGACTGGGGCTCCACGCCGCCCTTCGCGCAGAAAGTGGCGACCGCGCCGTCCAAGACGCGGAGAGAACGCTCCACTTCCACCGTGAAGTCCACGTGGCCGGGGGTATCTATAATGTTAAAGCGGTGACCTTTCCAGATGCAGGTCGTCGCGGCGGACGTAATGGTGATGCCGCGCTCCTGTTCCTGGACCATCCAATCCATCGTCGCCGCGCCCTCGTGGACTTCGCCGATCTTGTGCGTCTTGCCCGTATAGAAGAGGATGCGCTCCGTCGTTGTCGTCTTTCCGGCGTCGATGTGCGCCATGATGCCGAAATTCCTGGTGTGTTTTAAGTCGAATTCTCTTGCCATTCTCCTGCCTCGTCAGAAGCGGAAATGCGCGAATGCCTTGTTCGCTTCCGCCATTCTGTGTGTATCTTCCTTTTTCTTGACCGAACCGCCCGTGTTGTTGTAGGCGTCCATCAGCTCGGCCGCGAGCTTCTTATACGTCTCGCGTTCGCTGCGCTTTCTCGTGTTGAGCACGAGCCAGCGGATGGCAAGCGTCTGACGGCGTTCGGGACGGATCTCGATGGGGACCTGATAGTTCGCACCGCCGACGCGCCTTGCCTTGACCTCGACCATGGGGGTGATGTTTGCAAGCGCCTGCTTGAAGATCTCCATGGGGTCCATGTTCATTTTTTCTCCCATAAATGCGAATGCGTCGTACACGATCTTCTGGGCAACGCTCTTCTCGCCGTCAAGCATGATCTGGTTGATGAGCTTGGTGACGACCTTGCTGCCGTAGAGAGGATCGGGAAGCACATCTCTCTTGGGAACTCTCCCTCTTCTGGGCATAATCTTACTCTCCTTTTAATAATCGTTTGCGGGGCCACCCCGCGAGGGCAATTTGAGCCGCCCTTCAATTAAGCTATCGCTTGCCCCTCCCGCCGATGGGAACGGGTAGCGAATCTTCTCCCCTTTCGCAGGGAATACTGCCTACTTTCCTCGGGCCGATATTCCGAAATTAAGTAGGGTCGGGTCCGTTCGCGCGCCGCAAAAATGCCGCCGCGAACGCATGGTCCAAAACTTCGTTCCTTACTTGGGAAGTTTTGCGCCGTACTTGCTGCGCGCCTGCTTGCGCTTTGCCACGCCTGCCGTATCGAGCGCGCCGCGGATCACATGATAGCGGACGCCGGGCAGATCCTTGACTCTTCCGCCGCGGATGAGGACGGAGCTGTGCTCTTGCAGATTGTGACCTTCGCCGGGAATGTACACGGTACCTTCCTGCTTGTTGGTCAATCTGACTCTCGCGATCTTCCGAAGCGCCGAGTTGGGCTTCTTGGGGGAAGTCGTCGTCACGGAAAGGCACACGCCGCGCTTCTGGGGGCAGCGGTCGAGAATGGGGCACTTGGACTTGAACGCCTCGCGCTCACGGCCTTTCTTGATGAGCTGGTTGATTGTGGGCATCTTTTACCTCCTTTACAGTATTTCGGAATATTTCTCAAATCTTACGATTCGGAGAAAGCGTGTCTGCGGCCGTTTTTCGGCGCACAAAAAAATACGCCTCTTAAAACGAGCCATGTAGATTCTAACAAACCCGGCGAAGTTTGTCAAACGAAATGAGCCGATTTTGAGAATTTTTTGCCAAAATCCTCTTTGCCGCGGTCCCGAACCCGCGCAAGACGCCCTCTTGAAGCGGTTCTGCGGCATGGAGCGCCCCGCCCTCCCTCCGCAGCGCGCGCCGCGGGAGGGCAAATTGCGCCCGCGCGGAGAAATTTCTCCTTGAAATCATTGACAAATCACGCAAAAAGATTTATCATATGGAAAAAAATAAAATGGAATATAAGGAGAATTTTTCCATGAACAAAATGACGGTAAAAGACGTAAAAGACTGGAAAGGCAAGCGCGTGCTCGTGCGCTGCGACTTCAACGTCCCCATGAAGGACGGCAAGATCACGGACGAAAACCGCATCGTCGGCGCGCTCCCCACCATCCGCTACCTCATGGAGCACGGCGCAAAGATCGTCCTCTGCTCGCACATGGGCAAGCCGCATTCCATCTTTTCGGATGAAGTCAAACTCAACAAGAAGGACAAGGCCAAGGTGGAAAAGGGCGAGACGACGGCGGAGGCCGTCATCGAAAAGGCGCTCAAAGACGAGCCCAAAAAGCTCACCCTCGCGCCCGTTGCGGCCCGCCTCAACGAACTGCTCGGCGGAAAGGTGACGTTCGCGAAAGACGTCGTCGGTCCCGACGCGCAAGCCAAAGTCGCGGCGCTCAAAGAGGGCGAATGCGTGCTCCTCGAAAACCTCCGCTTCCATTGGGAAGAGGAGAAGCGGGATCTCGAATTCTGCAAGAAACTTGCCGCCTACTGCGATATCTATGTGAACGACGCATTCGGCACGGCGCACCGCTCGCACGCCTCCACCGCGGCGATCGTCGAGTACGGGCTCGTCAAGACCGCCGTGTGCGGCTTCCTCATCGAGAAAGAACTCACCGTGATGGCAGACAGCCTCGACCACCCCGTGCGCCCCTTCGTCGCCATCCTCGGCGGAGCCAAGGTCGCGGATAAGCTCGGCGTGATCTCCAACCTGCTCGAAAAGTGCGATACCCTCATCATCGGCGGCGGCATGGCCTATACTTTCCTCAAAGCGCAGGGCTTCGAGGTGGGCACCTCCCTCGTGGACGACGAGAAGCTCGACTATTGCAGGGAGATGATCGCAAAGGCGCAGGCCGCGGGAAAGGAGCTGCTCCTGCCCGTCGATACCGTGATCACGAAGTCCTTCCCCGACCCGATCGACGCTCCCATCGAAGTGCGCACGGTGGATTCCCACAACATCCCCGCGGACATGATGGGGCTCGACATCGGCGAAAAGACGCGCGAACTCTATGCGGAGAAGATCAAGGGCGCAAAGACGGTCATCTGGAACGGCCCCATGGGCGTGTTCGAAAATCCCACGCTCGCCGCGGGCACCAACGCCGTTGCGGCGGCGCTCGCCGATGCGAAGGGCGCGACCACGATCGTCGGCGGCGGCGACTCGGCGGCCGCGTGCACGCAGCTCGGCTATGCGGATAAGATCACGCACATTTCGACGGGCGGCGGCGCTTCTCTCGAACTCTTCGAGGGCAAGGTCCTCCCGGGCATTGCCTGCCTCAACGAGAGAGAATAAGTCCCCTCCGTCATTCCGAGCCCCTTTATGGGGCGAGTGAATCCCCTTGACCTATACAATAATAAGGAGTAAAAACAAATGGCAAGAAGACCCATCATTGCAGGAAATTGGAAGATGAACAACACCGCCAGCGAGGGCGTTGAGCTCGTCAAGGCTTTGAAGCCCCTCGTGCGGGACGCGAAGTGCGAGGTCGTCGTGTGCGTGCCCGCCATCGACATCCCCGCCGTCAAAAAGGCGATCCACGGCTCGAAAATCAGGCTCGGCGCGCAGAACGTGCACTTCGCCGAAAAGGGCGCGTATACGGGCGAGATCTCCGCGGCCATGCTCAAAGAGTACGGCGTGCAATACGTCATCATCGGCCACAGCGAACGCCGCCGCTACTTCGGCGAGACGGACGAGACGGTGAACAAGCGCACGCTCGCTGCCCTTGCCGCGGGGCTTACCCCCATCGTGTGCGTCGGCGAGAGCCTCGAAGAGCGCGAGGGCGGGCTCACGGAAAAGGTGCTCGCCGCACAGATCGAAAAGGACTTTGCGGGCGTGGAGGATTTCTCCAAGATCGTCGTCGCCTACGAGCCCATCTGGGCGATCGGCACGGGCAGGACGGCGACGGACGAACAGGCCAACGAGACCATCGGATTTATCAGAAAGCGCATGAAAAAGGTGTATGCGGGCAGGAACGTGGGAAGGATGCGCATCCAATACGGCGGCTCCATGAACGCGGGGAACGCAAAGGGCCTCATGGCTCAGCCCGAGATCGACGGCGGGCTCATCGGCGGAGCGTCTCTCAAAGCCGCGGACTTCTCCGCGATCGTCAATTTTGATAAGTAATTTTCTCTTGATTTAACGGCGCGGCCGCGGACATGGTGTCCGCGGCCGCGCTCTCTATGTACCGATCTCCCCTCTCACGGAAGAGAGAAATTATTCCGTAATATTTCAAGCCGCGCCGCCCGAATCGGGCGGCGCGGCGCTTCGTTCCGCACGCGATCAGTAATCCGCTCTGCCGATGAGATAGTCCACGGAGACGCCCAAATACTGCGCAAGTTTGCAGACGGTATACAGCATCGGCATGCCGCCGTTCGCCCACTTCGTAAAGAATATATCCGCGACGACGTCTTTGGCGACCCGATACCGTGACACGCCCAGCTCCGCCATCACCTTGCGCAGATTTTCATAGAACGGCGGAAGCGGCCGCGACGTTACTTTGCGGTCAACCTCAGACATGCCTGCCAGATAATCCATGGAGCACTCGAAAAAGTCCGCCAATTTAACGGCATTCGCCAGCGTGATATCGCGCTTGCCGCTCATCCATGAACGCACTGTTGACCCTTGCACATTCAACGCTTTTGCGAGCGCCTCGGACTTCATCTGCCCGCAATCGAACATGAGCTCTTCGAGCCGCTCCGAGAGTTTCGACATGATTTCCATAAAATTTCCCCTCTTCGACAAAAAATTATCCCACCAACACGCACATTTTCCTTGCCAATATCAATGTTGTTGGGTTATACTATTGACGAAAAGGAGAAAACTTATGAAAGACGAAAGAGAAAATTTTTCCGAGGCACAGGACGAAATACAGGCCGAAGCGCAGGAAGCGGCTCAGGACGAAGCACAGACCGAAGCAGAGATCGACGCGCGGGAATTGACGCGCGAGATCCTGCCCCTTTTGAAAGAGCATTTTGTCGCCGTATGCCGCCTCTTCGAGGACGGCATCTCCATGCGCTTTCCGAACGGACAGACCGCGACCGTTGCGGTCTGGTTTTGTAAAAAATAAAAGCCCCGCGCGATTTTTTTCCGCGAGGCGGTGAAAATATGCGTTCCGCGCTTGCCTTTCGCGGCGCTTTTGTGTATAATGATGAACGGAAAAAAAGAGAGGAATTGACTATGAAAACACCTTATGCCATCATCATTATGGACGGTTACGGGCTCAGCCCCGCGCACGAGGGCAATGCCATCTACCTCGACGGCAGCAAGAACGTGACCGCCTACCGTACAAACTATCCCTCCGCCACACTCGGTGCGAGCGGGCTCTCCGTGGGTCTCCCCGCGGGGCAGATGGGCAACTCCGAAGTCGGCCACCTCAACATGGGCGCGGGGCGCATCGTCTATCAGGACCTCACCAAGATCACCAAGGCCATTGAGGACGGCGACTTCTTTGAAAATCCTGCCCTCATCCATGCCATGGACAGCGCAAGGGACGGCGGTAAAAAGCTGCACCTGTGGGGTCTGCTCTCGGACGGCGGCGTGCATTCGCACATCACGCACCTCTATGCGCTCCTCGAAATGGCGAAAAAGCGGGGCGTGCCCGCGTGCTATGTGCATTGCTTCATGGACGGGCGAGATGTCTCCCCCACCTCGGGCATGGGGTATGTGAAAGAGCTCCAAGCCAAGATGAAGGAGCTCGGCTACGGCAAGATCGCCTCCCTCTCCGGCCGCTATTACAGCATGGACCGCGACAACAACTGGGACCGCGAGGAAAAGAGCTACGATATGCTCACGCTCGGCACGGGCATCCACGCGGACGACCCCGTCGCCGCCTTGGAGGCAAGCTATGCGGAGGGCGTGACGGATGAGTTTGTCCTCCCCACCAACATTTGCGAAGGCGGCAGGCCCGTCGCGCTCGTCGAACGGGGAGACAGCATCATCTTCTTCAACTTCCGCCCCGACCGCGCCCGCGAGATCACGCGCGCCTTCTCGCAGGAGAACTTTGTGGTTCCCAAGGGCACGGCGTTTGAGAGAAAGACGGGCTTCCTTGCGCCCGTGTACGTTTGCTTCACCGTGTATGACGCGCAGTTCGAGAACGTTCGGATCGCCTTCCCCAAACAGAGCCTTGCGAACACGCTGGGGGCGTATCTCGCCAAGATGGGCAAAAAGCAGCTCCGCATTGCGGAGACGGAGAAGTACGCGCATGTGACTTTCTTCTTCAACGGCGGCGTGGAGGAGCCCAACGAGAACGAGGTGCGGGTGCTCATCAACTCTCCGAAAGTCGCCACCTACGACCTGCAACCCGAGATGAGCGCGCCCGAAGTGACCGAGCGCGCGATCGCGGAGCTCTCCACGGGCGAGTACGACGCGATGATCCTCAACTTCGCCAACTGCGACATGGTGGGGCATACGGGCGTCATTCCCGCCGCCGTCAAGGCCGTGCACACCGTGGACGAATGCGTGAAGCGGGTCGTCGATCAGATCCTCTCCATGGGCGGGAGCGTCCTCCTCACCGCCGACCACGGCAATGCGGATAAGATGCTCGACGCAGACGGTTCGCCCTTCACCGCGCACACCACCAATCCCGTGCCCGTGGTGCTGATTTCGGAGAAATACAAGAACGTCACGCTCCGAAAGGACGGCATTCTGGCCGATCTCGCCCCCACCCTTTTGGAAGTGATGGGTCTGCCCGTTCCCCCCGAAATGACGGGGAAGAGCTTGATTGAGAAGTAAGGAAAGCATGGACAAAGTGCAAGCGCCGCGGCATTGCCGCGGCGCCTTTTTTCGTCTGTTCGTCCCCACTGTTTTACATATTCTGTGTGCCGCGCTTGCCCTTGTAGAGCTTCTTCACCGAGGTGCGGTGCTCTTCGCCCGCGAAGAGGCGCACGAGGTTGCGGCGGTGGGCAAACCACGGGAGAAAGTTGATAACGAGCAAGATCATAAAGATGGCGATCACCCAGCCGTTTGAGATCTCCCCCGCGACGGTATAGCGGTGAAAGAAGATGAGCGCCTGCCAGATGGAGAAGCCCGTCACGCCGAGCAGGGAGCCCATCGAGCCCCATTCGGTAAGACCGATATACAGGAGGACGCCGAGGAGCGCGCCGATGGTGCCGAAGATGAACCAAGGGTTCTCGCACGAGATGCAGAACGTGAACAGCCCCAGCGAGGAGGCAATGCCCTTTCCGCCGCGGAACCGCATCGTCACGGGATAGATATGGCCGAGGATGACGAACAGGCCGCAGAAGTAGCGCGTGAAGTCCGAAACCGCGACATGGGTATGGGAAAACACATATCCCCGAAAGATGAAAAAGCTGATGAGCGCAGGCAGACCGCCCTTGACGGCGTCGAGCAGGAAGTTCATGAGCCCGACTTTGAGGCCGAACTCACGGCTGATATTCATGGTGCCGGGATTCCCGCTTCCGATCTTGCGCACGTCCTTGTGTCGCTTCTTCGCGATGACCACGGCGAAGTTGAAACACCCCACAAAGTAGCACACGACCGCCATGAGCAGAAACCAATACCATAGACCGGAGAAAGAGAGCTCTTTCATGCGTCCTCCCGCTTGCTGCGCGCCTGAATGCGGATGGGAGTTCCCGAAAAGTCGTACGCCTCGCGGATGACGTTTTCGAGATACCGTTCATAGGAGAAGTGCAGGAGCTTTTCGTCGTTGACCTGCAACACGAAGAGCGGCGGTGCGACGGAGGCCTGCGTGGAATAGTAGAGTTTGAGCCGCTTGCCGAGGTAGCTCGGCGGCTCGTTCACGCGGACGGCGTCGATGAGGAGATCGTTGAGCGCGCCCGTCGGAACGCGGAAGCACGCATGGGCGTAGACCTCTTCCGCGAGGGCGAGAAGTTTCTCCACCCGCCGCCCCGTCTTTGCCGAGAGGTAGATGGAGCGGAAGTACCCCATGAATTTGAGATCCTCGGCGAGCTTTTTCTCGAACTGCTCGATCGTATAGGTATCCTTTTCGATGAGGTCCCACTTGTTCATCACGACGACGGAGGGCTTGCCCTGTTCGTGCACATAGCCGATGATCTTCACGTCCTGCTCGGTGAGCCCCTCCGCGCTGTCCACGACGAGGAGGCACACGTCCGCCCGCCGCACCGCCTCGAAGGCGCGCAGCACGGAATAGTATTCCACGTCGTCCTCGACGGAGCGCTTCCTGCGGATGCCCGCCGTATCGATGATGGTGTACGCCTTTCCGTCCCGCTCGAAACGGGTGTCGATGGCGTCCCGCGTGGTCCCCGCGACGGGCGTGACGATGGTGCGTTCCGCACCCAAAATTTTATTGACGAGGGAGCTCTTGCCCGCGTTGGGCTTGCCGACGACGGCGATTTTGAGGGAATCCTCCCGCGCGCTCTCCCCCTTGGGGAAAAATTCGACGGCCTGATCGAGCGCGTCGCCGATGCCGCGGCCGTGCTCGGCGGAGACGGGATAGGGCTCGCCGAGGCCGAGCGCATAGAACTCAAAGATCTTATCGGGGGTGTAGTCGTCCACCTTGTTGACGACGAGAATGACGGGCTTCTTGCTCTTCCGAAGCATTTCGGCGACGTCGTAATCCGAGGAGGTCAGCCCCTCCCGTCCGTCCGTCATGAAGAGGATCACGTCGGCCATGTCCACGGCGAGGGAGGCCTGCATGGCGATCTGCCGCCACATTGCGTCCTCGCTCTTGATTTCGAGGCCGCCCGTATCGACGAGCGTAAATGGCTTGCCGCGCCACTCGCAGTCCGCCGTGATGCGGTCCCGCGTGACGCCCGGACGGTTCTCCGTTATGGAAATTTTTTTGCCGACGACCCGATTGAAGAAGGTGCTCTTCCCCACATTGGGCCGCCCCACGATGGCGATCAACGGTATCATAACAACCTTATTATAAAAAAATTTCCGCCCTTTGTAAAGAAAAACCGAGGCGAAAACGCAAATTTCCCCCTTTCCCGCGCCCCGAAAAAGCTGCGGACGGCTGCGGGAGCCCCGCCTGCTGCGGCTCAGTCCTTCCGCACGAGGTCGAGGACATGCTCGAAATAGTCGGGCAGCGGAGCGGTGAAGGTCATCCTCTCGCCCGTTGCGGGGTGCGTCAGTTCGAGCAGATAGGCGTGCAGGAGCTGACCGTCGAGACGGAAGCGCTGCTTGGCGAAGCCGTACAGCTTGTCCCCCACGACGGGGTGCCCGAGATACTTGGCATGGACGCGGATCTGGTGCGTGCGGCCCGTCTTTAAGTAAAAGCGGACGAGCGTGTTCGCACGGAAGCGCTCGGCGACGGCCCACTCCGTCTCCGCGCGCCGCCCCTCCCCCGCGGGGAGAACGGCCTGCCGCAGGCGGTTCTTGGGGTCGCGCCCGATCTGCGTGACGATGGTGCCCGCGTCCTCTTTGAGGACCCCTTCGAGGAGGGCATAGTACGCGCGTTTCGCCGTCTTTTCGGCGATCTGGCGGGAGAGCGAGAGGTGGGCGCGGTCGTTCTTGGCGACGACGAGGAGGCCCGAAGTCTCCTTATCGAGGCGGTGGACGATGCCGGGGCGCAGCGCGCCGTTGATGCCGCTGAGCGAACCCAAACGGAAGAGCAGCGCGTTGACGAGCGTCCCCTCGCTGTTGCCCGCGCCCGCATGCACCGTCATCCCCTGCGGCTTGTTGACGACGGCGATGTCGTCGTCCTGATAGACGATATCGAGGGGGATGTCCTCCGCCCGCGCCGCGATCGGCACGGGATCCGGGATGCAGATCTCCGCGATATCGCCCGCCTTCAAACATGCACCCGCCTTGGCCGAGACGTCGTTGACCCATACCATGCCCGCGTCCGCAAGCCTTTTTACGGCGGAACGGGTGAGCCCCGAGCGTTCGCTCAAAAAGACGTCCGCACGGATCGGGCTCTCCGCTTGGAATTTAAGCCTTTTCATCTTCTTTCTCTTTCTCCTCCCGCTTTGCCTGTTCCCGCCACGATTTTTTGAGGGGGATGACGGCGTGCGGACCGATGAAGAGAATGAGGAACACAAAGGCGACGGTCCCGAGCGTGACGCAGAAATCCGCGATATTGCAGACGTTGAAAAAGCGCAGGTAGACGAAGTCCCGCACGACGGCGGCGCCCGCTTCATTGAAGATGAACAGCCTGTCCACAAAGTTGCCGATGGCGCCCGAGGCGATGATGAAGAGGCACATCTGCGCGCTGCGGTTGTTCTTGAACACGGTGAGCGCAAGCGCGATGAAACAGACGGCCAGCACGGGAGAGAGCACCATGATCACAGTCATGAAGGCATGGTTGCCGCTCCCGATCCCGAAGGCGATCGCATCGTTCTCTACATACGTCAGGGCGACCCAGCCGGGGATGATATTGATGTCCTTTACGGGCGGCCCCGCAAGGAAGATCTGCGCGGCGGCCTTGGTTGCCTGATCGACGAAAAAGAGCGCGAGCAATGTGAGCACACAGACGAGGCTCCACTTCTTCCTCTTGACATTTTCCATTATGTATCCTCCTCCATGAGGCCGAGTTCCCTGCACAGTTTTCCGAGGTCGAGAGGCTTGCCGGGGGCGATCACTTCCTCCATGCGGAAGCCGGTTTCAGCTTCTTCCCCCATAGCATGTCCGAGATCGTCGGTGTAGGAAGCGAATTCCGCGACGTCCTCTTCGTTGGGATGCCGCCGACGGAGATCCTCTGCGAGAAGGCGGCACTTCTGCGCCAGAAGGCGCAATTCGTTCCGCTCGTTCGCCTCCTCCTTCTGCCCCGCGGCTTTGAGCCGCTCGCCCTCCTGGGAGGCGAGGATGAGCGCCTGCGCAACGCTTGCGCGCTCCCCCTCCAACTCGTGGACGCGGGCGCTGAGGTTGCGGTTCTCCTCTTTGAGGCGCTCCGCCTCCTCCCGCTGCTGTTTGAGAACGCCGTCGTACTCCTCTTTCAGCCTCTGTACGAGCTTCTTGACGCGCCTTGCGGTATAGAGCATCATTCCCCCTTTCCCGCCCGTACCATGTCCCTCTTCAAGGTGTACAGGGCGTTCGACAGATCCACTTTATAGATATGCGGCATGTCCCGCCGCGTATACTCTTCCCAGAAGCGGGCCTTCTCCTCGCGGAAATAGGCGGCATGCGCGGAGAGAGGCAGCCTTTCCCGCACGCTCTTGCCCGCGACGACGAGGGGCTCCCGCAGTTTTCTTGCGTAAAAATCCGTCAGCTGCATGCGCTTCCACGTCTCCACGGGGTGGAAGATTTCAAGGGGACGGCTCTCGTCCACCCGCTCCGCCGCGCGCGTAATGTAGTCCGCGACCGCCCTGCCCGTGGCCCTGTCGTACAGGCGGTAGAGCTCCTTCTCGCCGGGATTGGTGATCTTTTCCGTGGTGTCCGAAAGCTTGATCTTGGGGATCTCCACCCCGTTCTCGAACACGGCCGCGAGCTTGTAGACCCCACCCAGTGCGGGGAGATCGGCGCTCGTAATGAGTTTTGTCCCCACGCCCCACGTGTCGATCTTCGCGCCCTGCGCTTTGAGGGAGGCGATGGACGTCTCGTCGAGATCGCCCGAGGCGCAGATGATCGTATCCGGAAATCCCGCTTCATCGAGCATCTCCCTCGCCCGCTTGGAGAGATAGGCGAGGTCGCCCGAATCGAGGCGGATCCCCTTGGGCTCGTGGCCCGCCGCCCGCAATTCGCGGAACACCCGGATGGCATTGGGCACGCCGCTGCGGAGGGTATCGTAGGTATCGACGAGCAGCAAGCACGCGTCGGGGAAGCTCCTCGCATAGGCGCGGAACGCTTCGAGCTCGGAGGGGAAATTCATGACCCAGCTGTGCGCCATGGTGCCCGAGACGGGGACGTGGAAGAGCTTGCCCGCATACACATTGGAGGTCCCCACGCATCCGCCGATCATGGCGGCGCGCGCCCCGTACACGCCCGCGTCCGCACCCTGTGCGCGGCGCAGGCCGAACTCCATCACGCCGCCGCCCGCCGCATCCACGATCTTGGCGGCCTTGGTGGCGATGAGCGTCTGGTGGTTGACGATGGTGAGCAGCGCGGTCTCCACGAGCTGCGCCTGTATCATGGGCGCCTTCACCGAGAGAATGGGCTCATAGGGAAAGACGAGCTCTCCCTCGCGCACCGCCGTCACGTCCCCCGTAAAGCGGAGATCCTTCAAATAGGCGAGGAAGTCCTCGGAAAACATGCCGAGCCCGCGCAGATAGGCGAGGTCGTCCTCGCAGAAGCGGAGATTTTCGAGATAGTCGGCCGCCTGCTCCATGCCCGCGGCGACGGAGTAGGTGATGAGCGCGTTGGGCCGGAAGAATACGTCGAACACGGCGATCTCCTCGTGCCTGCCCTCGCGGAAGTACCCCTGCCCCATCGTGAGCTGATAGAGATCGGTCAGTAGTGTGAGATTTCTCATGTGTCCTCCTCGTCGGGCCCGCCGTCGCCGCCCTTCCTCTTTTTCTCCTTTGCGGGTTTGGGAGGGTAGTTCTGCCCGAACAGATTGATCTTGGAGTAGTACGGCTTCGCCTTCTTATCGGGGGAAAGATATTGCGAGATCCCGTACGGATCCCCCCGCACGCTGCCGACGAGCGCCCCCTCCTTCTTGTAGTTGATGAGGAGCAGGACGAGGATGCCGATGGCCGCAGCCCCCGCCATGATGATCGCGCCGAGCTCGGACCACATGATCCCGTGCTTCATGAGGATGAATTCGGGGTCACGGAAGGGCTCCATGATGGCGCGCACCGTACCGTACCAGAGGAAGTAGAGGCAGGTCGAGATGCCGTTCGGCTTCTTCTTGCGGAACCATGTAAAGGTGAAGAGCAGCGCCCAACCGATGAGATTGACCAACATTTCATAGAAGAAGAACGCCTGATGCCACTCCCCCCTGCTCTCGATGTACACCGCGAGCGGGAACCACTGTTTGGAGGGATCGGTGATGAGGCCGCCGTACACTTCCTGATTGAAGTAGTTCCCCCACCGTCCGATGGCCTGCGCCAGCAGAATGTTGACGACGACGCAGTCCGCCGCGCGGAGAAAGTCCACCTTGCAGATCAGGCAGACGATGAGGCCCGCCAGCACGCCGCCGATGACGCCGCCCTCGATCGAGAGTCCCGCCCACGGGAAGTCGAAGAAGGCGCCGATGCCGAGCTGCGGATCGGTCAGGCAGGAGAACAGCCGCGCGCCGATGATGGCGGTCGGGATGCAGACGAGGAACAGGAGATAGATAAAGCCGCTGTCCATATTCCTGCGCTTCATGAGCAGCCCGGAGAGCAGCGCGGCGAGCACCATTCCGCAGACGATGACGATCGCATAAAATTGGATCGGCAAAGTGAAAAAATAGATGCCTTTCCCGTCGGGGTTGAGACCGAACAGGGGATTTTCGGCGAGCAAAAGCGATTGCATAGACGTCTCCTTTTCGTTCGTTATTATCTATTATAACCGTATGGAAAAAAAAGTCAACCGCAACGCGGTTGGCCTTGAAACATTTTTCATCGGATGGAGATTTTGAGCGGCTTTGCGGCGTTGAGCAGAGGGACCGCCGCAAACAGCAGCGCAAAGTTGAACAGGTTGTTCCACAGCTGCCCCATGAACACGAGGCGGACGAGCGCATAGGCGAGATAGGTGTTCGCGCCGCCGAAGTGCTCGGAGATGAGTTCGAGCGCGCGGGAGGAAAAGGCCGTCCGCGTATAGTAGAAGTAGAACCCCGTCGTGTTGATGCCCACCGAACAGACGGCGAGGATGAGCACGCAGGAGAGGGCGAGTTTGAGGTATCCGCTCCCACGGAAGCGGAAGGGGATCTTCATGACGAGGCCGGTGATGAATGCCATCGCGGCGCAGCTCGCCCCCACCCATGGCATGTACAAAAACCCCCAGCTGTTGACGAGATAGCCGACGAAGTCGCCGAGGAAGGCCGCCGCCGCGCCGAACGCGGGGCCGATGAGGACGCCCGAGAGCACGGAGGCGAAGATGGTCAGGGAGAACTGCACGTCGGCAAACTTGAATTCGAACAGGTTGACGACGATGCACACCGCCGCCATGACCCCGATGTAGGCGATGCGGCGGGTCTGGGATTTGCCGATGAGCATCGGCGGCAGGAGGATGCGTTCCCAGAGCGCGGGGCCCTTTCTCTCGCCGCGGGAGACGGCCGCCCGCCTCTTCAACCCGACGGCGAGCAGGACGTCCGCCACGCCGAGAAGGACTGCGGCGACGAGCAGGATCACGAGAACTTTGAGCTCGTTTTTGGGCATAAGAAAAACCTCCCGTGAGGAGGTCCGTCATGTTGCGCGTTTGCGCGGATCAAGCGGACGCGCCGCGGCACCGCAGGGCCCGAAGCCCTTTCGTTTGCGAACAACGTCCCGTTTCGCAACACTTTACGCGCCTTGGCTACTCTTCCGCATCATCTTACCACATTGCCGCCCGAAATGCAAATAAATTTACATACTTTCGGGCAAAGTTTCCGAAACTGTTTCTATGGTCCTCGTAGTCATCCGCACGGCAATCATCTTTGTGGTACTGCTCGTCATCATGCGGCTCATGGGCAAGCGGCAGATCGGCGAGATGCAGCCCTTTGAACTCGTCATCACCCTGCTCATCGCCGAGCTCGCCTGCATCCCGATGTCGGACGCCTCCATCCCCCTCCTCTACGGCATCATCTCCGTCGTCACCATCTACGTCCTGCACGAGATCGTCACCCTGCTCGACCTCAAAGTGAAGCCCTTGAAGTCGCTCATCAGCGGCAAGCCCTCCCTCGTCATCAACAAGAACGGGATCGACGACTACCAGCTCAAACGCAACAACCTCGACGTCTCGGACCTCATCGAGAGCCTGCGCTCGGCGGGGTATTTCTCCCTCGACACCATCGACTACGCCCTCTATGAGTCCAACGGCACTTTCTCTGCCCTGCCGAAGGAAAATTACGAAGAATTGCAGACCTCCCTGCCCCTCGTGATCGTGGATAACGGCAAGTACGACCGAAAAAATCTCGAACTCACGGGGCTCGGGCAGGAATTCTTCGACGGCCTCCTCGCGCGCGAAGGCGTGAAGAGTGTGAAGAAAGTGCTCGTCCTCACCGCCGACGGCGCGGGGAAAATTTATCTGCAAATCAAGCGGCGGAAATTCAAGGTCCTGCATGTGGAATATCCCGCGCACAGGGAGTGGTAGCCGCGGGCCGCCCTACATAACAACTATGGTAAAATCACTTACGGCCATTTTGATCGCGGCGGCGCTGCTCGCCGGGCTCGGCGTCTGGGAATGGGCGCTCGTGCAGAGGGAATTCCGGGACTTCGGCGAAGAACTGCATACGCTCTACGTCAAGGCGGAAAACGAGACCGCAAACGGAGAGGACGCCAAGGCGGTGCAGACGTCTTGGGAGAGCCGAAAGGAAAAGCTGCACGTCTGGATCCCGCACAGCGACATTACGCGCATCGACGACTACATGTCGGAAACGGTGCGCCTCGTCTCCGAGCGGAACTATGCATTCGCGCTGCCGAAGTTGGAGATC
Organism: uncultured Clostridia bacterium; assembly: GCA_947625605.1. Taxonomy (GTDB): domain Bacteria; phylum Bacillota; class Clostridia; order Christensenellales; family Borkfalkiaceae; genus Gallimonas. Next base: position 41,172 of record CANQOY010000010.1, read on the forward strand.
CTCATCCATCTCTCCGAGTGCCTCCCTGCGACCTATTCGCCCGCACTGGAAAACATTTTTTAGCGCTTGAAAAAGAAGATCCCCGTACCATGTCCGCGATACGGGGGTCATTTTACTTATTTTCCCGCTCCCTCGCCGTGGCGAGCATGAGCTTGATCCTGTTCTCCTGATTCACCTTGGTCGCGGAGGGATCGTAGTCCACGGGAACGATGTTGATCCCGGGGTAGCGCTCTTTGAGCACGCGCACGGCGCCCTTCCCCGCGATGTGGTTGGGGAGACAGCCGAACGGCTGCGCGCAGACGATGTTCGGCGTTCCGGATTCGGCGAGCGCCGCCATCTCGGCGGGAATGAGCCAGCCCTCCCCCATTTTGACGCCCTGATTGATCACTTCGTCCGCGCACGTCCGCAGGTGTTCAAAGTCGTGAAGCGGCTCGAAGCGGCCGTGTTTTTCGATGAGCGCATTGAGCTGTTTTTGCTTGTGATAGAGCCAGCGGTAGGCAAAACGGAATACCCATGTCTGGAAGCTGCGCCTTCCGTAGAACTTCGCGTCGTTCAGATTGTTCACCACGCAATAGAGGATGAAATCCATGAGTGCGGGCACGACGGGCTCGCATCCCTCCGCGAGAAGGAAGTCTTCGAGGTGGGAATTTCCCAGCGGGGAGTACTTCACATAGATCTCTCCCACGACGCCGACTTTCACCCGTCTCTCTCCGGAAACGGGCACGGCGGCAAACGCTTCGAGAATAGCCAGGGCGTTGCGCCGAAAGGCGCGGTACGTTCCGCCGTCGAACGCGCCCCGAAGCATCTCCACACAGCGCTCCCGCGCCGCGCCGCTCTCCCCCGCGTGCAGCTCGTACGGCCGCGTCTGGTTAAAACAGCTCATGATGAGATCGCTGTAAAAGATGGCGTAGCCGAGCTTTGCGATGAGTTTTACGTTCAGTTCGAGGCCGTTCCCCTTTTCGAGGCCGGAAAAGTTCAAAGAGAGCACGGGCACCTGCGGGAACTCCGCCTTCAACGCCTTGCGGATGAGGGGGAGGTAGTTGCTCGCGCGGCAGCCGCCGCCCGTCTGCGTGATGAGCACGGCCGTGCGGTCTGCGTCGTACTTCCCGCTTTTGAGCGCGTCGAGGTACTGCCCTATGACGCAGAGCGCGGGGAAGCACGCGTCGTTGTGCACATGTTTGAGCCCCTCGTCGATCACCTGTCTCCCCTCGTTGTGCAAAACCTCGATCCGGTACCCCTCCCTGCGGAGAATATGGGTGAGCAGATCGAAATGCCACGGGAGCATGTCCGGGACGAGAATGGTATGCGTCGCCTTCATGGCGGGCGTAAAGACGGGATATTCGTCCGTGAAGTCCACGACGGTTTTTTCCGCTTCTTTCCCCGAAGCCGAAGGCGTATTGCCGCGACGTTTCATCATTCTTCCCTCCTGCGCGCCTGTTCTTCAATGGCGGCCAACATGGAGCGGAGGCGGATCTTGACCACGCCGAGCCCCGCGATCTCGTCGATCTTGATCTGGGTGTACAGCTTCCCCGCCCGTTCGAGGATGGCGCGCACTTCGTCGGTCGTGATCGCGTCGATGCCGCATCCGAAGGAGACCAGCTGGATCAGGTTGGCACCATGTCTGCGGGTACAGTATTCGGCAGCGCGGTAGAGGCGGGCATGGTATGTCCATTGATTGAGCACATTGACGCGGACATGGTTGCCCTCTTCGAAAACCGCATCCTCCGAGACGACGGCAAATCCGAGCGAAGTGAGCAGCTTGTCGATGCCGTGATTGATCTCGGGATCGGCATGATAGGGCCGCCCCGCGAGCACGGCGATCGGCTGCCCCGCCTTCTCCGCTTCCGCGATGATGCGCGCCCCCTCCGCGACGACGCCGCGGTGGTACTCCTCCATGCGGCGCATTCCCTCGCGATAGGCCCGCCGAATGAGCGAGGCGGGGAGCTTGTACCGCCCGAGCGCACGACGGAGCACACGCACCGTCGTCTTTTCGTTGTTCGGATCGAGATAGGGCATGATGAAGTTCTCATCCGTGAGCCGCTCGTTGTTCGCTTTGAGCAATTCGGGATAGTACGCAACGATGGGACAGTTGTAGTGGTTCACGCTGTCCTGCTCGTCGAGGTTGTAACTTTCGCACGGATAGAAGATAAACGAGACACCCATGTCCAAAAGAGACTCGATATGTCCGTGCATGAGCTTCGCGGGATAACAGGCCGTATCGCTCGCGACGGTGTGCTGTCCTCGGAAGTACAGATCGCGCGAACTGCGCTCCGAGAGCACGACTTCGAAGCCGCACGTCTCGAAGAATCCCGTCCAGAGCGGAAGCTGTTCGTACATGACGAGTTGGAGCGGAAGCCCGACGCGGCCCCGTTTCCCCGCCTTCTGCGCGGGAAGAAGGCGCAGCGTTTTATACTTGTAGGCGTACAGATCGAGGGGATTTTCGGGCGGTTTGAGGCCTGCGCCCCGCTCGCACTTGTTCCCCGAAATGAACCTGCGCCCGTCCGCAAAGGTGAGAATGTTCACGCTGCAATGCGAGGTGCATCCCTTGCACGTCGTGGAGCGCGAGGCGTAGGAGAAATGGCTGAGTTCGGCCTCCGTGATCACGGAGGAGATCACCGTCGCGGGGAGGGTATTCTCCTTCGCATAGAGCGCCGCGCCGAACGCGCCCATCAGCCCCGCAATGGCCGGACGGACGACCTCCTTGCCCGTTTCGAGTTCAAAGGAGCGGAGAACGGCGTCGTTCAAAAACGTGCCGCCCTGCACGACGATATGCTCGCCCAGCTCCTCGGCCGTGCGGGCACGGATGACCTTGTAGATCGCGTTCTTCACGATCGAGGAGGAGAGGCCCGCGGAAATATCCTCTACGCTCGCCCCCTCCTTCTGCGCCTGCTTCACCGAGCTGTTCATGAACACCGTGCAGCGCGAGCCGAGCTCCACGGGATGCTTCGCAAAGAGCCCGAGGCGGGAGAAAGGCTCGATCTCCATCCCCATAGCCTTTGCGAACGTCTGGATAAAGGAACCGCAGCCCGAAGAACAGGCCTCGTTGAGCATGATGGAGTCAATGGCGCGGTTCTTCACCTTGAAGCATTTGATATCCTGCCC
>CANQOY010000011.1 GCA_947625605.1 uncultured Clostridia bacterium
GGAACTCGGAGAATTTCTCGAAACACAAAAAAATAAACCCGAACAAGGGTGTTCGGATTTATCCATGTCTGGTGACCCGTACGGGACTCGAACCCATGATACCACCGTGAAAGGGTGGTGTCTTAACCGCTTGACCAACGGGCCGTATATTTGAAACGGCATTCTGCCGATTCGTTTTGGTAGCGATGAGTGGAGTCGAACCGCTGACCTATCGGGTATGAACCGATCGCTCTAACCAACTAAGCTACATCGCCATAAATGGTTGCGGGGGCAGGATTCGAACCTGCGACCTCCGGGTTATGAGCCCGACGAGCTACCTGGCTGCTCTACCCCGCGATAAAAATATTCGGCTTCCACCGAATAGCTTTTTTATTGTAACGGAATCCCCGCCGTTTGTCAACCGTTTTTCAAAAGGAAAACCAATTATTTTTTTCGGAAGAGAAAAATTTCATCCCCTACCCATTCAGCGCCATGCAAATTTTTTCATATTTTTTCACCGATTGCACGCGCAATTTTGTGGACACCGGGTCCAAACCGTGATATAATAGTATAAATATAAGATTTTTTTGCATAAAATTGCCGTTTGGAGATAGAAAATGAATAAATTCAAAGGAAAACTTTTATTGGCGGCGCTCGCCGCCGTGATATTATGCGCGGTGCCGACGTCCGCCCTTTCCGTCGGGGCGCACGGGAAAACGGTCTCTTCGCGCAGGGAGGTCCGCATGCGCGCGGAAGATCCGCTTGCGGCGCTCGCCCTTCTCGATGAGACGAAGGCAGCGGACGCGGCAAGCGAGTATCGGCTCGAACAGGTCTCCAAGGTAGGCTACGGAAAGATCTATCGGTTCTGCCAGATCCATGACGGGAGCGAGGTGTTCGGCGGGGAGGTGACCGTCGCCGTAGACGAGGCGGGAAAGGTGCTCTCCGTGAACGGAAATTACCGCGATCTGCATACCATGCCCGAGGTCTCCCTCGACGAAACGGCTGCGATCGAGGCCGTGACCGCGCAGCTCGGGGGCGAAGTTCTCTCGGCGAAGAGCGCAGTCTTTGCCGCGCAGGGAGCCCCTGAACCCGCCTATGAGATCTACACGGATGCCGACGGCGGCACGCATGTCTTTGTCTCTGCGGTGGACGGTGAGATCCTTTTGAGCGCTCCGCTCTCCTCCTCCGCGGCGCTTTCCACTATCCAGACGGACGCCGACGGCAACGCGGCCGAGACGGTCTTGTCCTATGACGAGGGTTCGGGCGTATACACGCTCTCGGACGAACTGCGGAACATCTACGCCTACGATTCGCACAACCGCGAATTTGCATATTATGAGGATTTCAATCGGGCGACCCTCTATTCCAACACGACGGGAACGTTCGATTCCATGGCGGTCTCGGTGTTCAACAATGTCGTCAAGGCGTACGATTTCTATACCGTGGAAGAAAATATCGGCGCGCAGCGATACGGCCTCAATGACGGAAACGATCAGGTCTACGGGAACATGAGCGCGCACCGCGAGATCCCCATCCGCCTCTACATCCATTACGGCACGAACTTCGAAAACGCCGCGTTCGGCTATGACGACTATCTCGGCGCGGGCGTGATGTATGTGGGCGACGGATATCGGAACGGCGTTCTGTATCGGCAGGGAAAGGCGCTCGACGTGATCGGGCACGAGTACCAGCACGGCGTGACGCACTTTGCCGCGGGGTTTGAGTACCTCAACGATTCCGGCGCGCTCGACGAGGCGTTCTCCGACATCTTCGGCGCCCTTGTGGAGGGCCATACGCCCGACGAGGAGCAATTCTGGCTCATCGGCGAAAACGGCGTGCCGCAGGGGCTCTCGGCGCTGCGGAGCATCCGCAACCCTTCGGACGGATACCGCGCGACGGTGGCCGACAAGATCCCTCCCTGCAATCGGCCGGGCGATCACTATAACCACGGCTGCGACAACGGCGGCGTACACGAAAACAGCACGATCATCTCCCATGTGCAGTACACCGCGTGGAAGGCCATGCCCCAATATTTCACGCGCGAACGCATCGGACAGCTCTGGTATGCGACCCTCTGCGCCCTGACCCCCACCGCGACCTTCGATGACTTTGCGGAGCAATTCATGCTGGCCGCCGACCACCTCGGCTTCACCGAGGACGCGCAGACCGCCATCTACCAGAGCCTCTCGGCGAGCGGCCTCGTGGAGGGAGAGCACACGGTGCGCTTCCGGAATTATGACAACTCCCTCATCGCTTCCGTCACCGTCGCGCACGGCGAGGCGGTCGTCCCCCCTCCCGATCCGTCGCGGCCCATGACGGCGCGCTATGTCTATACCTTTACGGGCTGGGACGCAGACCTTTCGAGAGTGTTGACGGACATGACCGTGACGGCACAGTACGCGCGCAAGGTGCGCAACTATACGGTGACTTTTACGGACGACGCGGGGAATGTCCTCGCCGTTCGGGAGGTGCCATACGGGTCGTCTGCGACTGCGCCCGATCCGCCCGTAAAGCCCGCGGATGCGGAATATGAATACGAGTTCACGGGATGGAGCGGAAACTACAAGAATGTGACGGACGACCGCGTCTGCGCGGCACAGTACAGCGCCTCCCCGCGCACCTATGCCGTGACGTTCACGGATTGGGACGGAGAGGTGCTCAAAGAGGAGCAGGTCCCGTACATGGGTACCGCCTCGCCGCCCGACGCGCCCACGCGCGAGGCGGACGCGCAGTACGAATATACCTTTGCGGGATGGGAGGGAAGCACGGAAAATATCTCGCAGGACGGCACGGTGACCGCCCGGTACGAAGCCGTCTTGCGGCGCTACACCGTCACCCTCTCCGATCGCGGCGCCGAGCATGAAAAAGAGTTGCGCTACGGCGATCGGCTTCCCGTCCCCGAGGCACGCGCGGGGTATGACTTCACGGGGTGGTATCTCGACGAAGAGTGCCTCGAAGCGGCTGCGGAAACGGTGAACGGCACGGCGACGCTCTACGCGGGATGGGCGCTTCACACATACACGCTGACGCTCTACGAGGGCGAAACGCCGCGCAAGGTGACCGCGCACTACGGCGACGCGCTCCCCGTTCCCGAGGCGCGCAAGGGATACACGTTTGCGGGGTGGTATCTCGACGAAGCGCATACCATGTCCGCGGGGGAAGGGGTAGAAAGCGATCAGACGCTGTATGCCGCGTGGGAGAAATCGGGCGGCGGATGCCGGAGTGCGATCGGAATTTCTGGCTGCGTTGCGGCGCTTGCCATTCTCGGCGGCGCGGGAATTGTTCTCGCGATGAAGAAAAGAAAAAGCTAATTTTCGCAAAATTTGTTTTTCCATTTCGCAAAATTTGTTATTGAAACCAACCAGCGCCCTAATATGGGGCGCTGGTTTCTAATAATAGGGGCAACAAATTTTGCGAGGGGTATGCTGCGTACATCTCTTAAACCGAATTGGCCGCAACCATGTCTGCCTTCTCCCGACAAAAAGCCGAAAGGGTTCGGCAAATTGAGGCGCCCACGGCGGAAGTGAATTCCGCCTAAGGCACACTATTTCGCAAAATTTGTTATTGAAACCAACCAGCGCCCCGTGCGGGACGCTGGTTTCTAATAATATGGGCAACAAATTTTGCGAGGGGTAAGCCGAATTCATCTCTCAAACTTTTCGGCCGCAACCGTTTCTGCTTGCCCCTGACATCAAGCCGAAAGGGTTCGGCAAATTGAGGCGCCCACGGCGGAAGTGAATTCCGCCTAAGGCACACTATTTCGCAAAATTTGTTATTGAAACCAACCAGCGCCCCGTGCGGGACGCTGGTTTCTAATAATATGGGCAACAAATTTTGCGAGGGGTAAGCCGAATTCATCTCTCAAACTTTTCGGCCGCAACCGTTTCTGCTTGCCCCTGACATCAAGCCGAAAGGGTTCGGCAAATTGAGGCGCCCACGGCGGAAGTAAATTCCGCCTAAGGCACGGGATTGGGAATGTGTTTGGGCAAATTGAGGCGCCCACGGCGGAAGTGAATTCCGCCTAAGGCACGGGATTGGGAATGTGTTTGGGTAACTTGGCCGCCTAAGGCAAGGGGTTGGAAATGCGTTTGAGTAACTTGGGGCGCCGGTTTGCTGCAAGATCACGCCGTCTTTACATAGTGATACATGATCGCGCCGCCCCACGCCGTGTTGAAGCCTGCCTGCGTCTTGATCAGCGCAAAGCCGTACATCTTTCCCTCTTCCGCGAACTCGCCGCCGTAATTCAAGACGGTGTATGCGCCGATCTTGCGCACCGTGTACTCCATGGATTCGGGATTGCTCGAAGAGAATTCTTGGTCGAGATATTCGGTGACAGTTGCGCCGTTGAAAACGATCCTTTCGGTCGGATATTTCCCCACGTCCTCTTCCGCGAGCACATAGGTGCCGTCCTCGATCGTCTGAGCCGCCGCGGGAAGCGGGCTGTAAGTCATGGTGACCTTTTGCCTTCCGTCATCCGCCGTCATGGTCCCCTCCGCCTCGGACCATTGGATCGTCATGGAGAGCTCCTCGATAAAATACGAGCCCGCGGTCGTCCCCTCGTTGAGCCCGAGGCACAGCGTCATGCCCACTTCCTCTCCGTCTTGATCGGAAACCGAGCTCCCGATGAGGACGCAATAGACGTCGAAGTCCTCGTCCCCCTCGACGAACGTGAGTTCGAGGTGCGTCTCATCGCTCGAACCCGTCCAAACTCCGTAGAGCGTGGGATCTGCGGGGGGCTCTTCCCCATTGCCGCAAGCGGCAAGCGTCCCTACGGCGGCGAACATGCAGAGCGCCGCGGCCATTGCAACCAATTTTTTCATACCATCCTCCTGTCCTTTTTGATTGAAAATATTATAGAATATGCCCTCCCCTGCTGTCAAGTAAATGGAGGAGCGAGAAAGATTTTTTGCCGGGATTTTCCAAAACGCGTCACAAAAACGGGATGAAAAACGTTTTTATGGGTGAAAAATATTTCACATCGCGCTTTCGCGATATTCGGAGGAAAATGTATGAAAAAAGCGCTCTCGATCCTCTCTTCCCTCTGCATGGCGGCCGTGCTCCTTGCGGCGGCGGCATGCGGCGTTTCACCCAAGGGGCCGAATGGAAATGACGGCCCAGCCTTGGACATGGGTGGGGCAAAGGAGCTCGCAGGCTTCCACGGCACGGTGACGCCCCTCTCCCGTGAGGAGCGGGCCTCGGATGACTTTTCCGCCCTACAAAGGAGTGCGGAGGCGTTCTCCGAGAAGTTCACGGAGGCCGCGGGCATGGCGTATGCGAAAAGCAATTTTGCCGTCTCTCCCATCTCCGTGTACATGGCGCTCTCCCTCGCCGCCCAGACCTCTTTGGGCGAGACGAAGGAGGAACTTCTCTCCGCGCTCGGAACGGACGCCGCCTCTCTCCGAAGGGACTACTCCGCCCTCTACCGCTCGTTGGAGACAGAATACCGCACGGATAAATATAGCGGAGAAAAACTCGTGGGGTGCGTCGATCTCTCCAACTCCGTCTGGGTGGATGAGGCCGTCTCCGCAAAGCGGGACTGCCTCGAAACCCTCGCAAACGGCTTCTATTGCAACAGCTATTCCGCCGACTTTGCATTCGCCAACGCGGAAGCGAACAGGGCGGTGCGCGCCTTCGTAAAGGAGCAGACGCGCGGGCTCATCGACCAAAACTTCAAGCTCTCCGAAAGGACCGTATTTGCCCTCATCAATACGCTCTACCTCAAAGACATATGGAATTACGGCGCCGACCTCGGCTTTACGCAGCGGGGCTATGCCTTCCGCAACGAGGACGGCACCGAGACGAACAAATCCTTCCTCTCGGGAACCTACCGTGCGGGGCGGGCCGTCGAGACCGAGCGGTATACCCACTTCCGCGCGGACACCGCCAACGGCTATCGGCTCAAATTCATCGTTCCCAAGGATGGGTACACCGCAAGGCAGCTCTGCACCGCGGAGGTTTTGAGCGAGGTCAACGCCATCTCGTCGTACGGCGCGATCGACGAGGAACAGGGGATCCGCTATCTCACGCGCTGCCTCTTCCCCGAATTTTCCGCGAGCTATAACGAGGACGTCATCGGCATTCTGCGGCAGAGCTTCGGGATCGAGAGCCTGTTCTCGCCGACGAGCTGCGACCTCACGGCGCTGTGCGACGTCCCCGCCTATTGCACGGAGGTCAGGCATGTGACGAAGCTCAACGTAGACAAGACGGGGATCGAGGGCGCCGCCGTCACCATGATGCAGGACGCAATGGCGGCGCCGCCCGTATACGAAAACGTGTACGAGGATTTCCTCGTAGACCGCGCGTTCGTCTTTCTCCTCACGGACCACTACGATACCATCCTCTTCTCGGGCGTCGTCGGCAAGGTTTGAGCCTCAAAGGCAGGAAGAGGGACTTGTCAAGCCGATTTTCACAAAAAAGGACAGATTTCATTATTAAGAGGAAGCAGATCAGGAAGAGAGCCGAACGAAATCGGCTCTCTTATCTTGTGTGAGCCGCCGCGTTGATATAGTTTCGTTAAAAACGCTATCGAAAAGATGATAAGCGAAAAATTTTTTTACATTGGTGATTGAAAATCATTGACTTTCATTCATCGAATGTACTATAATAAAAGAATCAAAGGAGACTGTCAAATGAACGATTTTGTCTTTCAAAACACCACAAAGGTTTATTTCGGCAAAGACCAACTGAAACAACTCGGTGCGGAACTCAAAAAGTACGGAAGAAGAGTGCTTCTCGTCTACGGCGGCGGCTCGATCAAGAAAATCGGACTTTATGAGAAAGTGCTGAAAGAAATCGCGGGCGCGGGGCTGGAATGTTTTGAACTTGCGGGAGTAGAACCCAATCCCCGCCACACGACCGTCAACCGCGGCGCGGCGATGTGCAAACAAAACAAGATCGACGTTCTGCTCGCTGTCGGCGGCGGCTCTACCATAGACTGCACAAAGGCGATCGCCGCGGCAACTTATTACGACGGCGACGCTTGGGATCTGGTAAAGGGCACGGCCTCTGTTGTAAACGCATTGCCCATCGTCACCGTTCTCACGCTTGCGGCGACCGGCTCCGAAATGGATTGCGGCGGCGTTATCTCGAACATGCAGACGCATGAAAAACTTGCCATTCTCAGCCCGCTGTTGCAGCCCAAGGCGTCCTTTTTGAACCCCGAAAACACCTATTCGGTGAGTAAATTTCAGACGGCTTGCGGCAGCGTGGATATTCTTTCGCACGTCTTTGATAGCTATTACTTCACCATGCAGCCCAAAATGGATTTTATCGACCGCGTCATGATAGATCTCATCAAGACGGTCGTCAAGTACGCCCCGATCGCGCTCGAAACTCCCGACGACTACGAGGCGCGCGCAAATCTCATGTGGGCATCTTCTTGGGCATTGAACGGTTTCGTTGCCGCAGGGATAGACCAAGACGTCTCCTGCCATATGATGGAGCATGAACTCTCCGCGTTTTATGATATTACGCACGGCCTCGGACTTGCGATCTTGACTCCGAGATGGCTCAAATATGTGTTGGATGAGGATACTGCCCCGCAAATCAAAAAATTTGGTGTGGATGTTTTCGGAATTGATCCCTCTCTTTCGAACATGGGTGGGGCAAACGCCGCGATCGACGCCCTTTCCGACTTCTTCTTCCATACGCTCGGTCTGCAAAGCACGCTTACCGAACTCGGTATTGACGACAGCAATTTCTCCGTTATGGCGCAAAAGGCCTGCTCAGGCGGTACGTTGCAAGGATTCAAGCCGCTTGCCCCCAAGGACGTGGAAGCGATTTTCAGAATGTGCCTGTGATCCCATCGCCGAATAAAATGTAAAAATAAAGATTGGAGGTAATTTACGATAATCGAACAAGTTCTTTCGCGTCACAACGCGGCTCTCCGTATGAAAATCACGGTAAAAACGCTCATTTCGCTTGGCATTATCGCGCTTGCGGTAATTCTTCCGCAGCTTATTCATCTCGCCCTCGGCGCGCCCGGCGGCGTCCAGTGGCTGCCCATGTATCTCCCCATTCTTCTCGGCGGATGCTTGCTCGGCTGGAAATGGGGCTTGGGCGTGGGGATCCTCTCCCCCGTCATGAGCTTTGCGATCACTTCGCTTGCCGGCAACCCTATGCCCGCTGCGGTCCGTCTGCCCTACATGATCGTTGAACTTGCGGTATTCGCGGGGGTTTCGGGACTGTTTTCGCAAAGGATCGCAAAAAACGGTTGGATGGCGTTCCCCGCGGTACTTCTTGCGCAGGTTTCGGGCAGGCTCGTATTCCTCGCGATCGCCGCAATTTTCCAGGGCGTCTCCCCGCTCTCGGCAGGGGCGGTTTGGTCGCAGATCCAAACGGGACTTTTGGGCATGGTGTTGCAAGCCGTTGTCGTCCCCTTCATCGTTATGGGACTGCGCCTGCTCCTCATCAAAGACAAGGAATAAAAAAGTATGTCTGAAAAAATGACGAACAGAAAGATCGCCGCTTTGGAGACCAAGAGGAAACTTTTGGAGACGGCGAAGGGCATCATCCGCGAAAAGGGACTTGTGAATACCTCGGTCGAAGAGATCACGAAGGCGTGCGGCGTTGCAAACGGCACATTTTATACCTATTTCAAGCGCAAGGAAGATGTGGTATTTGCGATCAGCCACGATATGTTTCGTGAGATCTACGAGGAGGCACAGAGCTACGACGGACCGTTTATGGATCGGTTGGCGTTTTATATGGTAACGTTTTCGGGACATATCGAACGGGACGGGCTCAAACTCTGCCAGGAGTGGGTGCGCAATACGGTGGACCCCGATCTCGTGGAGAACCCCTACGACAGGGAAAAACTCCGCATGGACAACGATTCCATGAAAGGGATGCTAAAAACGGGCGTAAAGCGGGGCGAACTCAAAGAGGACACGCCGATCGACGCGCTCGCCGATGCGCTTACAGACGTTCTTTACGGCGAAATGCTCTGTTGGGATATGTCGGGCGGCGCGTACAGTTTTGAGGCGCGCACCAAGACGTTTTGCACGATGTTTCTGCCCGCAATGATCCAGCCGTACCTGAACGGCAATGCCGAATAAAAAAGGAGAAAACGACGATGCGTGAAATCAAAAAATTGGGATTCGGACTCATGCGGCTGCCGCTTAGCAGTGCAAGCGGTTCCGATATCGACATGGAACATTTCAAGAAAATGGTGGACCTCTTTCTCGAACGGGGATTTACCTACTTCGATACGTCCTACGTCTATCACAACGGCGCGTCCGAGACGGCGATCCGCAAAGCCCTCGTAAAGCGTCATCCGAGAGACAGCTTCCTGCTTGCGTCAAAGTTTCCCACGTTCCAAATGCCCGCGGAGGACAGGGTGGAAGAAATTTTCAACGAACAGCTTGAAAAGTGCGGCGTGGAATACTTTGACTACTATCTCTTACACAATCTCAACCGCTACCTCTATCCTGCGGAAGTGAACGCCTGTCACCTGTTCGATCACATGAAGAAGTGGAAAGCAATGGGAAAGATCCGCCACATTGCCTTCTCTTACCACGACGACGCCGAGCACCTCGATCGAATTCTCACCGAACACCCCGAGGTGGACGCCGTGCAGATCGTATTGAACTATTACGATTGGGAAGAGCCGTTCATCCAGTCGAAAAAGTGCTACGAGGTCATCCGCAGGCACGGAAAGCGCGTCATCGTCATGGAACCCGTCAAGGGCGGCGCGCTTGCCCGCGTTCCCTCGGGCGCGGAGCACATCCTCAAAGGCATGGACAGAGACGCTTCCCCCGCGAGCTTTGCCATAAGGTTTGCCGCCTCGCGCGAGGGCGTGCTCGCCGTTCTTTCCGGCATGAGCAGTCTCGCGCAGGTCGAAGAAAACACGGGCTTTATGCGGGACTTCAAGCCGATAAGCGAGGCGGAAGAGCGCGCCTTAAAAGAGGTCAAAGCCGAGTACCAAAAGACGTGGAAGTATCAATGCGACAATTGGGCGGCATTGGATGAGAACGCTTACGGTGTGCCGATCTCGGGGATCATCCGGGCGTATAACAGCATGTTCATTCAGCCGGATCCCTTTTTCTCGGCAGAACTCAATTACTATAAAAGTTTCCGCTCCGCCTACGATCTCGCCTTTGAAACGGGAGATTATTCCCGGGAGACAGCGAAGATCGGCGGCGCGTTCGATGTGACCGCTGCGCTCAAAGAGGCGGTCAAAACACAGTTTGAAAACAGTTTTCAATCCTATATGGATTGAGCGGCCGAAGTTTTTTCACGGCGCACAAAACGGCGGGGAAGTTCCCCCGCCGTTTTTGTGATTTTCTATGGATGCCGCGTTTTGCCTGTCCTTTTTTGCGCCGTGTTACTTCGTGCCGAAGAGCCGATCTCCCGCGTCGCCGAGGCCGGGGAGGATGTACCCGTTCTCATTGAGTTCGCGGTCCACCGTCGAGATGTACACGGGTACGTCGGGATGCGCTTCCGCCACGGCGCGGATGCCCGCGGGCGCGGCGATGATCGCCATGAATTTGATCTTCCGCGCGCCCCGCTTTTTGAGCGCGGACAGGGCGTCGCAGGCCGAACCGCCCGTCGCGAGCATGGGATCGACCAAAAACACCGTCTTATCCCCGATGCCGTCCGGGAGCTTGCAGTAGTATTCCTGCGGTTCGAGCGTCCTCTCGTCGCGGTACATGCCGATATGCCCCACCCGCGCCGTGGGAAAGACCTTGTGCACGCCGTTGACCATGCCGAGGCCCGCGCGCAAAATGGGGACGATGGCGACGCTCTCCTCGGGCACGCGGTACTGCGTCGTCACTTCAAGCGGGGTCTCCACCTCGACGGGAACGAGCTCGACGTCGCGCATGCTCTCGTACGTCATGATCGTGGTGATCTCTTCGATGAGTTCGCGGAACTCCTTCATGCCCGTCCTCTTGTCGCGCAAGATGGAGACCTTGTGCTTGATGAGCGGATGATCGAAGATGAATACGTTGGGGTACTGTTCCATGGGGTTCCTCCTTTATTTTTCCTGTGTCGTGCGAGGGCAGCCGCAGAGATCCCGAACGATCTCGGCGGCAAGGATCAGCCCCGCCGCGGCGGGAACGAAGGCGGTGCTGCCGGGGATCTGCCTGCGCGCGCCCGCTTCGGCCTCCTCGCTCTCCTCCCGCATCGGGCGGATGGGCGGTTCCTTTGAATAGACGACTTTGAGGCGGTCTGCGCCCCGCTTTTTGAGTTCTCTGCGCATGACGCGCGCCAAGGGGCACACGGCGGTGTCCGCAAGCCATGCGACTTCGAGCATGGTGGGGTCCGTCTTGTTCCCCGTCCCCATGCAGCTGATGACGGGCACCCCCGCCCTCTGCGCAGCCTCGACGATGGCGATCTTCGCGGCGACGGTATCCACGCAGTCCGCGACGTAATCGTACTTTGAGAAGTCAAACTCGCCCTCCATCCCCGGCAAAAAGAAGGTCTTGCGGGCCGTGACGGCGCAATCCGGGTTGATCTGCGCGACGCGCTCGGCGGCGACTTCCGCCTTGGATCTGCCCAACGTGCCGTGCAGGGCGAGGATCTGGCGGTTGAGGTTGGTGAGGGAGACCGTGTCGTGATCGACGAGATCGAGGGCACCCATGCCCGAGCGTGCCAGCGCTTCTACGCAATATCCGCCCACGCCGCCAAGGCCGAACACGAGCACGCGGCAGGAGGCGAGACGTTCCATGGCGCTCCTCCCCAAGAGGAGCTCGGTGCGGGAAAACCATTCGGTCATAGCGCGCGCCCTCACAGAATGTCGTTTTCGATCGGCGTGTAGAACAGCCTTTCGAGTTCGTCCGGTGCGGCGAAGGGAAGCAGCCACATGAGCTTGCACACGGTGGCTTCGAGGGTCATGCTGCGCGCTTCGAGGACGCGCCCGAGGCCTTTGAGCTTCTGCCCCACCTCGTACTTTTCGAGCGAGCTCCCCTCCCGCTCCACCTGCGTCGTAAAGACGACCGTCTTTCCGCGCGAGAGGAAGCGTTCGAGCCGACCCGCGAGTTCCGCGCCGCCGTAATCGGGCAGACCGCCCGCGCCAAAGGACTCGATGACGAGCGCGTCGCACTTCTCGTCGAGGTAGTCGAAGATGTCCGCACGCACGCCCGGGATGAGTTTGAGAACGAACACGCCGCTGCCGAGCGCGTGCGAGAAGGCAGGCATGCCCGAGGGCTTGCTGTCTTTTATGAAGTAAAAGGGCCTTCCGTCCCGCATGACGGCGATATCGGGATAGTCGATGCTCGTGAAGGCGTTGTAGCTCCGCGTGCGCGTCTTTTTGGCGCGCGTGCCCAAAATGACGTTGCCGTCGAACACCACCCGCACGCCGAACGCGTCCCCGTCGGCGCAGAAGGCGAAGGCGTCCGCAAGGTTTTTGCGGGCGTCCGTATCGCGCAGGTACACCGATTTCTGCGAGCCCGTGAGCACGATGGGCTTGGCGGAATTTCGGATCAGGTAGGAGAGCGCGGCCGCCGTGTAGGCCATCGTATCCGTGCCGTGGGTGACGACGAAGCCGTCGAATTCGGCATAGCGCGCCTCGATGATCCCCGCGATCTCCAACCAGTGCGCGGGGGAGACGTTCGTGCTGTCTAAATTAAAGGGACAGACGGCCTCCACGCGCGCGCTCTCGGCGATCTCGGGGACGTACGAGAGGAGCTCCTCGGGGGAGATGGCGGGGGCAAGGCCGTTGCCCGTGGGTTTGGAGGCGATCGTTCCGCCCGTCGCGATGAGAAGGATGTTCTTCATGCCCCGATTATACCCCTTTTCTGCAAAGAAATCAAGCGATTTGCCCCTGCCTTCCGCCCGTACGGCAGAGACATGGAAGCGGCCGCAGGAGTTCCCCGCGGCCGCGTGCATTTCCGATCAAGTTTCCCAGCGCCCGTCATAGGAGACGGGATCCGACCAATCCCCTTCAACGTAGCCGCTCTCTTCGGAGAGGATGAGCTTCGTCGAGACCGACCAAGCCGCGTCTGAAATGTCGAAATCCGACCAAACCGGCCCGATCGCGTTCCGCACCCAATTGTTGAAATCCCCCACGGTGCAGAAGCCGTCCGTCAGCGTGTGGAGGTCGAGGCGGTCGCCCGCGCGCGCCGTGTTGGAATAGAGGTACAGCCTGCCGTCCTCGTTGAAGAGGTATACCATGGCCGACCTCCCGTCCGTATGTTCGAGCTTTAAGGCGACGTAGGCCGCGCCGTACTCCGTGAAGGCGGCCCCTCTCGTCGGCTCTCGCAGGAATGTGAGATAATTTGCATTGCCCGCAAAGCCGAATTGGCTCGCGTTGGTCGCCACGTTTTCGGAGGGCTCGCCCTCTTCGGGCGTCCCGAACGCGTACTCCTTCGTCATGTCGTAGAACACTTCCTCAAAGGTGAGCGCGGTGGGATAGATGAGCTCGGAGGGAACAAACCCCGCCTCGCGCTTTTTCTCGCTCGGAATAAGGCGGATGGCGAAGGCAAAGGTGTAATTTTCCCGCCTCTGCTCTGCGGGAAGCTTTGCCCACGCTTCACGGATCGCGCCGTCAACTTTGCTCCATTCCACAAATCCCGTGAGCGAATAGGAGGCAAACGCGCGGTCGTTTTCAAAGTCGTGCGCGCGGACGTCCCCCTCCATCTCCGTCGCGTCGAACGCGAGAAGCATGGCCGTCCCGTCGCCATCGAGCGCCGCATCTGCCGTGTAGAGTTCCCACGGGTAATCCACACGGTCCGCACGCTTATCGTTGCCGTTGCCGCCGCCGACGAGGTACCACCTCCGATTCGTCGTCACCCGCATGCCGATGGCGATCTCGAAGGACGTATCCTCCCCGAGCGCAAAGGTGTAGCGGTAGACCCCGTCCTCGCGGACGAGTCTTTCGGCGACGTCCTCGCCGTTTTGCAGCGCATACCCAACGCCGAAGTTCTCCTCCAAGGTGACGGTGAGGGTGATGCGCGTGCCCTCCGCATAGGAGCCGTCCTCCTCCGTTTCGGCGTCTGCCGTGACGGCGGCCGTGCCCCCGATCTGCCCCTCATAGAGGGAGACCGT
The DNA here is from genome assembly GCA_947625605.1 of uncultured Clostridia bacterium. GTDB lineage: Bacteria > Bacillota > Clostridia > Christensenellales > Borkfalkiaceae > Gallimonas. Next base: position 13,966 of record CANQOY010000011.1, read on the forward strand.
GCTCACATCGACGGTATAAGTTGCGAGCATGGGTAGGGTCTCCGTCCTCGTCTGCCCGCATGCGGTGCAGGAGAACGTCTGCTCGCCCGTCTGTTTCGTCGTGGGCGGAAGGGTCACGTTGCCCTCGTCCCAGACGTGCTCCGCAGGCGAACCTTTCTCGCCGCATCCGCGGTTGCAGACGTGCCAATGTTGGTTTTCGTCCGAGGTCCATTCCCCGTCCCAATCGTGCCCTTCGGCGGGGAGGACCTCCATTCCCGACGTGAACGTGCAGCGCTCGCACCGCTTGCCCGCGGCATGCCCGTCCTCGGTGCACGTGGCGGGAACGGCCTCCACGTCGATGAGCTTGTGCCCGAGCGGCTCGATGGGCGCGAGCCCCTCCGTATGGTCGCAGCGCGTGCAGCGTTTGCCCGCCGCCGTGCCCGGCTGTGTACAGGTCGGGGGGACTTCCGCCACGTCTTCGAGGTTGTGGCCGAGCGGCTCGATGGGCGCAAAGCCCTCCGTATGGCCGCATCGCGTGCAGCGTTTGCCCGCCGCCGTGCCCGGCTGCGTACACGTTGCGGGGTCCTCCGCCACGTCTTCATACGCATGCCCGAGCTCCGAGATATCTTCCGTCCTGCTCTTTCCGCACACGCCGCAGGTGAAAGTCTTTTCGCCTTTCTCCGTGCAGGTCGGCTTCCTCGTCTCGGTGCCCTCGTCCCATTCGTGCCCCGCGGCGGGGAGAAGCTCCGGCTTCGTCTTGCCGCAGACGGTGCAGGAGAACGTCTTGACGCCCGTATCCGTGCAGGTCGGCTTCCTCGTCTCGGTGCCTTCGTCCCATTGATGCCCGGGGCTGGCGACGACGGTCTGCGCAAGGGTGATCTCATGGCCGGCCTTTTCATCCGAAAAGAGCTTGCCGCACGCCTCGCACTCCCAATATTCCGCCGCGCCGCTCTGTTCGCACGTCGCCGCCGCCGCTTCGTGGTGCGTGAGGGAATGCCTGTGCTCCTTGCTGCAAGCGGCGAGCCCCATGGCCAAAACTGCAACCGCGATCGCGGCCATGGTATACCGTAACGATCTCTTCATGAATTTCCTCCTCATCCATGCGGGCGCCCCGCGCGGGCCACGAACGCACGCTCTGCGGGGGCCGTTTCCATACAAGGACCGCGGTGCCTTGCGGCATCGCGGTCCCATGCCCGATGATTATTTTCGGGGCTTCCCATCAACTTTTTGTTTCCCAACGACCGTCGTAAGAGACGGGATCCGACCATTCGCCGTCAAAGAGATAACTGCTCGTCTCCGAGACATGGATCTGCGTGCTGACCGACCAAGCGGCGTCTTTAATTTCAAAATCCTCCCATCCGAAAGCGTTCTTCACCCAGTTATTAAAGTCTCCAACCGTGCAGTTTCCGTCCGTCAGCGAATGAAGATTGAGGCTGTCGCCCGTCTTCTCTACGTTGGCATAGAGGGACAATGTTTTGCCGCTCTCGCCTTCCTCGCAGAAGATATAGGCGGTAGCCGTCCTTCCGTCCTTATTTTTGATCTCTAAGACGACGTAAGCCGCGCCGTACACCGTAAAGGCGGATCCGTTGTTGCCCTGCTCGCGCAGGAATGTGAGATAATTTGCATTGCCAGCAAAATCGAATTGGCTCGCATTGGTTGCCGTCACATCCGCCCTGTTGAACGTATGGCTGAAAGCCTGACGTGCGCCGTCTTTGGAAGCGTAGTTGAGCAGGGATTCGATATATCCCTTTTCCGCGGCGGCCGCGTTCGGCGTCACCTGCATGGCGAATACAAAGATGAATGTATCTTGCAACTCTTCGCCGCTTCTCGCGCGTTCGACCCATGCGTTTTGGATCGTCGCAAGAATAGCTTTCCACGAAACACCTCCCCTTTCCGTGATGAGGTGGGTCGCAAAGGGCGTATCCTGCATGAAGTCGTGGGCTTGAATATTTTCGATGCCCGTGGCGTCGTAGATGCGGATCTTTACGTCGTCCCAATAGGGCGCCTTTTGCGAGGACGTGCCGAGGATCTCCCACGCATAATCAATGTTGCCCTCGCCCGGGTTGCCTCCGAGATTCCAAGTGAAAGAAGCGCTGGTATTGATTGCCTGATGGAATACATCAAGGCGCAGATCGTCTTTCGTATAGACGACGGTATACGTCTGACGCGCGCCGTCTTTGAAGGCATAGTTGAGCAGGGATTCAAGATAGCCCATCTCCGCGGCGGCCGCGTTCGGCATCACCTGCATGGCGAATGCAAACGTGAATGTATACTGCGGATCTTCCACATTCTTCACGCGGTCCATCCAAGCGCTTTGAATCGTCGCAAGAATATCTTTCCATGCAGCGTGATTGCCCCAAGTCTCGATGGAAATATCATAGGTCGCAAAGGGCACATCCTGCATGAAGTCGTGCGTTTGAACATCGTCGATGCCCGTGGTATCGTAGATATGAAGCTTCACGTCGTCCCAATAGGGCGCCTTTTCTGTGGACGTGCCGCGGATCTCCCACGGATAATCTATGCTCCCCTCGCCCGGGTTGTTTCCGAGTTTCCAAGAGAAAGAAGCGTTGGGGTTGAGCGGCTGATGGAATACGTCGAGCCGCTTGCTGACATTCACGGTGATGTTCGTCTCCGCGGCAATCGTAAATGTATAGGTATAGCTGCCGTTTGCATACACGAGCTCTGCGGTCACGTCCTTTCCGTCCTCGCCGCCGACGAGAACAGAGACAAGCCCGTACGCTTCATTCAACTTCAACGTGACGACCACTTCGGTCCCCTCTTCAAAGAGGTCCTCGACCGCTTCGCCCTCTACCGTCACCTCGACGATTTCATCGCTCGCCGTGGTGTCGCCCTCAAAGAGGTTGTTGACCTGAACGTCCACGGCGTACGTCGGAGTCGGAAGCGCGGGACGGAACCATTCTTCCTTTTCGATCTCCCGCTCTTTGTCCGCAGAGAAGAACTTCCCGCACCGTGTGCACTCCCAATATTCGTCATTCCCGTCTACGCCGACCTGCGGTTCCTGTGCGGGATGATTTTTGAGTTCATGGCCGAGCGCGGCTTCGCCCTCTTCCGTCTTGGTCTCCCCGCACACGTCGCAGGTGAAAGTCTTCTCGCCCGCTTCCGTGCAGGTCGGGTCTTTCTCGTCCGTCAAGTTCCATTCGTGGCCCTTGGCTTCGACCTCTTCCGTCTTGATCTCCCCGCACACATCGCAGGTGAAAGTCTTTTCACCCGCTTCCGTACAGGTGGCCGTATCGCCCGTTTCGCTCCATTCGTGCCCCTTGGCGGCGATGACCACTTCGTCAAAGTCGATCTCCTCTGCGGCGGTTTCGTCGCGGAAGATCTTCCCGCAGATCGCGCACTGCCAATATGCCGAATAGCCTTCCTCCGTACAGGTCGCATCCTGGCCTTCCACCATTCTGACGGCATGTTCATGCACTTCGTCTTCCCAAATGTCGAGGTCGAGGTCGCAAGCGGCCAACCCGACGGCGGAAAGCACCAGCGCAAGCACGATCAGAATGACGCTTACCGATTTTTTCATATCTTTCCTCCTTTTTTCTCGCGGGAAAATCCCCCCGCCTTTCTATTGTATCATTTTTTGTGAGATTTTTCAATACCTTTCCCGTTTTTTTCTCCATGATTTTTACGGCCCGCGGCGGGCGCCCTTCGCGAAGAAATTTGTAAAAATTCGCAAAAGCGCTTGACAGATTCTTTTGCACCCTTTATAATGAGAGAGACGTTGCAGGAATCGCCTAGCGGTATGGCGTCAGCTTCCCAAGCTGATTCTGGCGGGTTCGACTCCCGTTTCCTGCTCCAAAAGCAGATAGCGCTCATTTGGGCGCTATCTGCTTTTATGTGTCAGAGCAAAACGGGAGGCGAGGGGAGGCAAGCGGGTTTTGCGCCCTTCCACGCGCAAAACCCGCGCAGGTCGGCGGAAACTACCGCCGACTTGACAATTGATAATTGTCAACCGTGCGCGCCGCCCAAGGCGCGACTCCCGTTTCCTGCTCCATAAAGGAACAAGACGCAGGTGCGCGCCTTGTTTTTTATATTACGGCGCGCGGGACGGAGCACCGTGTCATACCGCCCCGCCCGCACGTTCTTCTCGTTGTCCAAGGGTGGCACGAGCCCGCAAGGGCGAAGTATTCCGCGGAGCGGACGAGTGTATCCCCTTGGTCGTTGACGGACTTCGTATCAGGGGATTCTCTCGGGGCGTTGCCCCTCGGAATGACAGCGTGGGACGGGGAGGGCGGGGCGGAATGACAGCGTGGGACACGGCGGGCGCCGAGAAGAGGAAAAGACAGCCGAGGACATGAGTGCCCTCGGCTGCTTTTGGGTTCAGTTACTCATTCGGGTAACAAGGTTTTGGAGCTTTGCTACTCATGAGGGTAACGGGGTGGATTCAATTCTCGGATAAACTTTCATTTGAGAATTTCGCGTTCAGATACTCATCAAGAAGAGCCTTATTTTTTGTGACATCGACTTGCGTTCCCATAGTGAGCTTTTTATCAGCCGTAAACCCACTTCCACATTCACCGTCCTTATTCTCAAAAAGTCCGTTGTAAATTTTTAGCCTGTTACCTTGTATGATAAAGTCCCCGCCTACAACTTTCTGTGTGCCTTCAACGTTATAGCAATATAACATCCATGTATATTCCTCTTCCTGCTTCGACAAGAAAAAGACATTATTCATTTTCGCCTTATTCAAGGTGGTGCCTTTTTCGGTGCCGTCATTGAGTTTAATTCCATTCGGCGAATAGCCTGCGCTATTTTCAATAACAAACGAAAGATTTTTGATATTATAGTTGCCGCTCATGTTGAAGAAGACGGTGTTGGGCATAGAATCCGTTATGGGTCCGGGAAGACCGTAAATCACTTTATTGTTCCCTTCGATGGTACCGGTCGCCGTCTTCGTGTTGTCCGACCAAGGGGTCAGCTCTACACCCGTCATGTCAATATTATTTTTGACAATCACGTCGAGCGTTGGAACTTGTTCTGCGTTGTAGACATAGGCATTCAGAGCAAGAATATCGGAAGGCGAAGCAAGAACGATTTGACCCTGTTGATTTTTGGTAAGAGAGGTCGTGCCATCGAAGGTTTCGATTGAATTTACTTCTGCCGCAAACCCATCAGAAACCAACTTTTCAACGTTCCAATCTACACCAAATGCGAAAGTGCCTGCGTTGATTAGGCCCTCGTCGTCTCTTGTAACTTTCCAACCGACAAAGCTATACTGATAATACGCATTAGTCCGTGTTGCAGTGTCGCTTTGAACTTCGTATTTGTTCGGCTTCGTTGCGTCGGGTGTAGCAACATTGGTGAACTTAAATGTATCAGGATCGAAACTTTTATCTGTTAGTTCTGCACCGTTCAGTGTGTTGCCCGCTTCGACAATGACCTGACCGTGACCGGGAGTACCCACGCTTGTACCGGTTGCTTCCACCCACATAAAGTATTGATTCGCGATTGCGCCATCTACAAATACTTGATTGTTGGTGAACGTAGCGGTATAGGTGTTGGCTCTTGAGTTGTTCTGCATAAGGTCAAAGCCGTCGAACCAATAATCCGAATTCCCATAGACCTTATTACCGGAGAACTCCACTTGGGCGCCATCCATGAAGTTCATGAGTTTGATCCCAATAAAGGTGTAACGCTCACCGCCTGCTTCGCTACCCAACCTATTGTCAATAAAGTTAGAGTCGGCAGTGTAAGCCCAACTGAAGATCGCCGCACTGTAGTAATCGCCATCACCGGTGCCTGTTCCGGTGCTTTGCGCACTGAGAATTGTATTGTGTACCAATGTAAATGCAACACCCCCGGTGATTTCGCTCGAAGAGGTGATGAATGCTGCACGACTATTTCCTCCAACTCTGGACGGGGAAACATCGGCATAGCATTCGGTAAGGGACAATTTGACACCGCCCGTTTGAATCCAGATGTAGGTATTGCCCTCGAATCTCACATTGTTGTATGTTACAGGGGTAGCGGTGTCTATTATAATGTGCTGATTGGTAATCGTCTCGCTATATCCCTCGCCTGTTTCGGGGTCGCCCGCTTCCAAACCGATATAGGCAACTTCTTCCAACTTGTTGCCCTCTTCGGTAGGAATGCCGTAGCGCAATTCATAGCGAAGTTTTGCATCAACCAAAGCGATGGTGGCGTTCTCGAGCTTGAGATTTTCACTGCTCACAAAGGAAGCATCATAACTAATGCCACCCTCGGTATTCTTATACGCGTATGCCGTCCTCCAATTTGTAGCTTCCCCCGTGAATTTCGTGAATTCGAGTGTCACATTTTTAAGCGTGGGAGCCTCTTCAACAGACATCAAAGATACGGGAGAAGCGACCTTACTGAAATACTTGAGATCCAACCCGGAGATGGTGTGACCCTCTTCGCCGCCGTCGATTATGCCCTTGAATGCGCCGATCGTTTCGGGAGCGGCTTCGCTGAGGTCGATATCATCGGTCAAAGTAATCGTCACATCGCTGAAATCTCTGCCATCCGTTACGGACTGCGCAAGAGCGACAAGGGCGTCCGCACTTCCAATCTCCGCAGTCGCAGAGGGTACCGTTGCTGTGGTTTCCGAGCCGTCGTTTTCCGAAGTGAACTCCAAGGTCTCGACAAAGCCATCGTCGGAAGTACAGACCACGGTGCTGGTTCCCGTAAAGGCAACAGTATAGTCTTTCGTATAGTAGTCTTGTTCGGGGCCGAAGTTCGGCGTATTGCCGAAAATTTTGATGCCCGTGAGAGCCGACGCGGCCTCGTTAAGGTCGATGTTGACATTCTCAACTTTTGTAGCGCCCATAATCTGCCCTGCAATCGCACCCACAAAGTCATAGCAGACAATTTCTTTATCGGAGAATAGACCCTGCGCTGCTTCCTCTACGGTGCGGGCAATTCTGTTTCCTGTAGCACCGCTGGAATACATTCCTATTTTCTTGTTATAGTCCGTCAAGGATATAACCTTACTATTTCTGACAGTGATATTCTTGAAAGTGGTGTCCTTTGCCTGCCCGACGATGATGCCGGCATGGGCACTCGTATCGGTATTTTGTGTCTGATTCGTCGTATTGACCTGCACTGTAACGCTCTCAACTACCAAGTTCTCGATCGTTGCGCCGTCGGTGCTGCGGAAAAGACCATATCCGTAACCCTCGCCATTATAGTCACCATTATCGTTCGGGGCGAAACCGGTGATTGTATATCCGTTTCCGTTGAATGTGCCTTTGAAAGTATATCTGTTGTTCCCGGTAGCATAAACCGGTATTCCCCTATCTTCTCCAAGATAATATGCGCCAAAGAACCAATTTACCGGGCCTTCCGCTACTGCAATGGTAGCAGGGGTATCTGCAAGCGCAATGGAAAGCGTCGAAGCGCCGCCGTCGGAATCGAAGCTGAGGTCGATGTCTGCGCCGAGTTCGATCGTTTCACCCGCAAACGTGTGTCCGGAATTTGCAAGATTGGAGATCGCCAAAAGGTCGGCTGCGGTATGCGCATTATAGGTGCCTTCCGCATCTGCGACATGGGTGCCGAGCTGGACTGCATACACGCCGACGTGGAGCAAGCAGCTCTCGCCCTGATTGCCTTCCAGCTCTGCGGGGACGGAGATCTTCACAGTGGGCTGTGTTGTGATGGGCGCACTCGCGTCAACAGGCTCCGACCACTTCTGTGCGATGGTGGATTCGTCACCAATCGTGACAGGATCGCCGCCGTCAAAGGAGACCTGCATCTCCTTCACGAGTTCACCCTGCGGGTCGCCGCTTTCCTGCTGCGTAGGAACGGTGAGCTGGACGCGGTACTGAATGGCAAGGGTAGACTTGTTTTCGATGTTGAGTTTGAACTCCACCGCGTCGCCCGCAGCAATGTTGGTGAACGTCAACGCGCCTGCGGAGTAGCTATAAAAGCCGCCGGCATGGAAATGATCGTCGCGCTGTTCCACTTCTTCGTACTGCATCTTGCCTTCGTTCCATACGGTCGAATACGCCGTGAGGCTATCTTCATCGACGGAAGCGACAACATCCACTTTACCGGAAGTGATCGCCACGTTGACATTGCTTCTCGATGAGAACATAGCGAGCGTTGAGCCTGCAATGAGAGACGCGCACATGGCAATCGTCATTGTAGAACCCAAAATGACTTTGGTTGTCTTTTTCATTTTCATTTCTCCTTTTTTAATTTTTTTTTTGAAGTTTTTTGAGTGACTTGGTTACTTTGTTGCGACCCGATTTCCTTTTTTTGGGGGGGCATTGGGATGACACCCGGTTGCGGCGGCAGCCGAAAGGAATGACACCCCCTCAGTCTCGGCTTCGCCTCGACCCGGTTGGGCGGCAGGGACCGCCGCAACGCCGTCGGCGAGGCCACGCCTCCTGTCGCGGTGCAGCTCACAGAGCACTGCACTGTTGAGCAGAATTGCACCGCTCCACCCTCAAGGGGGCGCCAAGAAGAGGTTTTACCTCAAGGGGGGCAGGTATGAACGGGACGCGGGTTGAGTGACTTGGTTACCTTTGAGTGGCTTCCCTTTACGGGGAAGGGGTGACGGTTGCGTCCTGAATCGCATGGACGATCATATCGAACTCAACCATCTGGTCTTGCGCATCGTTGTTGTTTTCAAGATCAGAAAACTCCACGCTTAAGGAAAACCGCGCACTGCTCCCGACGATGACGACGCCGAGACCTTCGCCCTCGGAGCCGAGCGTGATCCCCTCGGCGAGCGGCTTTTTCGCAGTGACGTCCGCAGACGTTACCGAGACGGTCAGTTGTGCCGCGAAAGCGTTGGCTTCGCTTTTGAGCACGACTTCGATCCAATAGGAGAACGCCACCGTTCCCGTATTGGTAAGGACCATGTCTGCGGTAAACCTGCACCCGGGCGCGACACAAACGCCTTCGGCGAGATCGAACAAGTTGTTGTTTTCGCTCGAAGCATTGGTGAAGTCCTTATCCCTGCCGTCGGTGGTACTCGTCAGATTCCCGCCCGCGTTGAGCGTGACTGTTTCGAGATTGTCGCGCACGAGCGTTGCAGACAAGTTGCCTGCGGCAAGGTGGTTCGTCACGGGAAAGTCCGCGCTGAAAAGCGCATATGTGCCCGCCACGAGCAGGGCGATGCACACGGCGATCGTCAGGAGCGCGAGAAGCAGTTTCCTTGATGCCTTTGCCATATCGATCCTCCTTTTTTCATATTTGAAACGTGCATTACGTCGTTTCTTTGTGCGGTTGTGCAGCGAGCGGCGGCGGGGCGGACGGCGGTACCATGCCCGGGGGCGGTGGCGGCGGCATGGGCATGGGGGCCGTGTAGATCACGCGGGCGCCCGCCGGCGGAGGCGCCATGCGCGGCGGGGGTACCATGCCGGGCGGCGGAGGTACCATGCCGGGCGGTGGCATCATGCCGGGTGGCGGTGGCATCATGCGCGGCGGCGGCATAGGCACGGGCGCGGGCGGTTTGGGCCCCGTTTTTTGCTGAGCGGCCTTTGCCTTTGCGGCTCTTGCCTTTGCGGCTTCCGCCCGCTCTCTCTGCTTCCGTTCCCGAGACGATACGACGAGATCGTAGATCACGACGGCGACGGTAAAGAGGCAGACGGCGAACACGAGCCACAAAAATACGATGATCGCGAGCTTCATTGCTTTTCCTCCTTTTGAGATTCGACCGCGGGCGAGGGCCCGTCAGATCCTTCGTTTGCGGGGACGGCATTCGGCGCTTCCCCATCCGTTTGTGCGGGGGCAGTCTCGGACATGCCCCCCTCCGATTCGCTCTGATGCTGTTCCAGCTCGGCGAGCCGTTTGCGGAGCAGATCGAGTTCTTCGCTCGCTTTCGCCTCGCGCGCTTCCGCTCTTTTGCGCTTTTCCGCGCCGAACACGGCGATGATGCGGGCGATCTGAAAAATGATGATGATCGCGGCGGGGACGATGACGACGAGCGCGATCCCGACCGGCTGCTGCAAAATGTAGACGATGTTGCCGAGGACGGAGCTCGTGTAGACGACCTTGCCGAGGACGTAATTCGCGCTCCGCTCGTCGGCGGTGTAGATGACCTGCTCCCCCTCGTTCTCGGTGCGGTTGTCGCCGCGCAGGGTGATCATGTAGCCCTCCGTGAGCCTTTCGATCGCGATGATGCGGTGGGTGATCGTCTCCTGCCGCCCTGCGACGACATAGCGGAAAGTCAGAACGTCGCCCGCGGCGAGTTCGGCGTACCATCCCTCGGGGTCCTTCTCGGAGACGCGCTCGGTGACGGTGAGGCTCTTCACGGGGATGGACTTGATCTTGTATGCGGAGACGTCCGTCATCTCGCTCTTTTCCATCGAGGGCGAGAGCACGACGCGCAGTTCGTACCCGAATAGGTTGACCGCGCCGTCCTCGCTCCGCTTCGAGCTGATGGAGAAGATGACGGCGACGAGACACAGCCCGAAAAAGAGGTACATAAGGACGGTCCCGACGATGCCGAGCGCTCTTTTGGTCTTTCCGGAAAGGTGCTTCATCTCGTCACATCCTTTGGGCGGAGAGGACGAGCAGGAAGTCCGCCGTTTTCCCCTGCGCCTCATTCCCGACCGTGACGGGCATCTCGTACCGCACGGTAAATTCCGCGGTCGCACCGTCCTGAATGGCGACGTCGAACCCGAGAGACACGCCGCCGAACAGATCCGCGAGCGCGACCTGTTTGCGCACTTCCCCGCAGCCGATCTCGACCGTGAGATAGTTTTGGAGCTCGCTCTCCTTCACGCTTCGGCAGGTGAAGGAAATGCGGAACTCTCCGCCCTTTTCGCAGTGAACGACGACGGTGTACTCGCGCACGTCGCCGGGCAGAAAGTTCTCCGCGGAGAACGCAAGCTCCCGCTCGGTGTTCCCCTCGCTTTCGAGTTCCACTTTTCGGATCATTTCATCGTTTGCGTGAAAGAGCGCGATCAGGATGCCCGCGCCGCAGGCGATCAAAACGAGCACGATGACGATGAAGATAAGATAGACCTTTTTCATTCCTTCCCTCCGCCAGAATGCTATGCATAAATCTCGCAAGACTTGTCTAAAAAATGTAGAAATTGACTAACTCCAAAAAATCTTCCATTTTAAGACGATACCATTATATAGCCTTTTGCATTTTCTGTCAAGAAATGGTGTTGGGAAAAGTCTACTTTTTTTATATTTTCATTGAAAATTCCGAATGCCCGAGCCCCTTCCGGGAGAGACAAAATAACGAGATCTGAACCCCCCTTCGCCTCGGACATGATATCCTTATCCTACATAACACATTCAAGGAGATATCATATGAGAACTTATGGCTATGCCCGCGTTTCGGCGCAGGACCAGAACGTCGCGCGCCAGCTCGACGCCTTTCAGGCATTCGGGATCGAGGCCGCATGTATCTTTGTGGATCGCCGCAGCGGTAAAGATTTTGAACGAGAAAATTACAAAAAATTGATAAAGCGGCTGCGGCGGAACGACACGCTCGTCATCAAGTCCATCGACCGCCTCGGCAGGGATTACAGCGCGATCATCTACGAATGGAACAAAATCACCAACGAGATCGGGGCGGACATCGTCGTGCTCGACATGCCCCTCCTCGACACGCGCTCGCGCCCCGACAACCTCGTGGGGAAGTTCATCTCGGATATCGTCTTGCAGATCCTCTCCTTCGTCGCCGAGAACGAGCGCATCAACATCCGCCAGCGCCAGCAGGAGGGCATTGCCTCCGCCAAACTGCGCGGCGTCAAATTCGGGCGGCCCGTGACCTCCTACTCAGACGACTTCATCTCCGTCTGCCAGAGCTACTTCGACCGGAAGATCACGCTCGACGAGGCCCTGATCCGCCTGAGGATCAAGCGCTGCAACTTCTACTATCACGCGCACCGCCTGCAAATGATGGGGTATCTTCCGCTCTGCAAATAGCATGAAAAAAGCCCTCCTATCGAGGGCATGGTATGGGGAAACCACCTCAAAATAAAAAATCCCCGCGTTTTGCGCGAGGACCTTTTTTAAGCGGAAAGCGCTTCTTATTGGATCGGGATGAACTCCGCGTCGCTCCCGAAGGAGAGGGTGATCTCCACCGTCTTTCCGCCGCGGGAAAGCGTCAGCACCGCCGTGTCTCCCCGCCGGATATTGAGGAGGAATACGTCGAACTTCACAAGGCGGGTGAACCAGACCTCGGCCTCGAACGCCGTGCCGCCACCCGAAGCGAGCCGCGCGGAGATGATCGTGTCGCCGGGGGTGATGCCCGCACGCTCCGCCATGCTGCCCGCGCTCACGCCCGTGATGACGATCTTCTCCTCTGTCAGCATTCTGCCTGCATCTTCGCTGTAATATCCGCGGCTCTCCGAGACCTGCAAATCGATGCCCAGCCGCGCCCGCGCGCCGCAGTGTACGTCCTTCCCCTCGTTCGCCGCGCACGTATCAATGACGTTCTGTGCCACGGAGAGGGCGAAATTCGCGGGGATGGCATAGCCGAACCCGAGCACGCCGTCCTCTTCGAGGCGGCCGTTGACGATCCCGATGAGCCTGCCCGAGGCGTTGAAGAGGCCGCCGCCCGAGTTCCCGTGGTTGACGGGGGCGGAGATGCGGATCTCGGGGAGCCGGATCTCGCTCTGTTCATCCGCCGCCTTGAAGCGGACGTACTCGGATTCCACCGAAACGACGCCGTCTACCACGGACATGCCCATGCCCTCGGGGTTCCCGATGGCATACACGCGCTCTCCCGCGGCGACGCTTTCGGAATCGCCCGATACGGCTTCCGCGAGCGCGACCGTGCCCCTTGCCGCCTGCAATTCGGGGCAGTTTTCCACTTTGAGCACGGCGATGTCATACTCCATCGCGCCGCCCAAAAAGCTCGCCTCGATCCCATCCCCCGTGATCTCCCAGCCGTAGGGGAAGAGGGCGATCTCGTCGCTGATGTTTGCGATCGTCTCCCGCCCGCTTCCCTTGGGGCTGTAAACGACATGGTAGTTGGTGACGATGAGCGCGTCGCCGCTCTGCGTATCGAGCGAATACACGATGCCCGCACCGCAGCTGTAAAAGGCCTTTGTGAGCCCGGGATAGAAGGCGGCGCGGACGCTCACGACGGAGCGGAGCGCGGTCTGTACGGCGGCGCCTTCGTCCTCTTCGATGCCCAGCGCCTGCAAAAATTCAAAGTAATTGCCCGTGAAGCTCCCGTCCTCCTTGGCCTCGTCAAAGAGGCGGCGCAGATCGGTCGCGGGATTTTCGAGAGACGCGAGGAAGCCGTCGGGGGAGCCCGAAACGCCGTGTTCCTCCGCAACGTCGTGGGGGAAGCGTTCGTCGGACGACCAGATGCCGCACGCGGAGAGCGCAAGAAGCGCCGCCGCGACGATGCCGATGATGAGAGCGATGATGCCTTTCTTTTTCATGAAAACCTCGATCCTCGCATGCGCGAGTAAAATGTTGCCTCTATTATATCAATGTTTTTTTGATTTTACAACAAAAACAGGGGAAAATTTGATGAAAACGTCCGCGCAAGCCGCGGCAAAAGGGGCGGAAGATTGCTCTTCCGCCCCCCTCGCTCTTAGTCGGCCGTGGGTGCGCTCAAAGATCGTCTGCGTCCTGCACGGGCTTTTCGTACGCGTTATCCGCGCACACGCCCGTATAGCTGCCGAGCGCGTCCTCCCGCGAGCGCATCTCCGCGCCCCGTTTTTTCAGCGATGATTTTCTGCGCGCCATTTAGCCGCAGTCCTTCGAAGAACGCTTGTTGTTCGTCTTCGAATTCTTGACGTTTTTCGTGCTCTGATTGCTGTTTTCGTTCTGTTCGTTCCGGGCACGGTTCGTCTGATTGCTTGTCTTTTTCATAAATTCTCCTTCTTGAAGGGAAGGTGCAGCTCCACTTCACCCTGCGACGCACCGCACAGTGGGCATATGTTCCACGCCTCTTTGGAGGTGTGCATATACCCGCACTCGCTGCATATCCACAGCATCGGGCGTTCCGCCTTATAGAGGGAGCCGTCCTTGAACGCCTCGTAGAGATACTCGAAGATGATCCGATGGTTGGCCTCCACCTTCGCGATCTGTTCGAATTTGAGCGCGATTTGCCCAAACCCCTCCTCTCTTGCAATCGCCGCAAACCCGGGATACAGGTTCTCCGCTTCGTCCTGTTCGTCGATTGCCGCAAAACGCAGGCTCTCCTCAACCGTGCCGCCATGGAACGGGTAGTTCGCGTTGATGTTGACGTCCTCGCGGCTCCCCGCATTTTGAAGCATCGTCTCGAAGAATACCCTCGCATGATTGGTCTCGTTCTTTGCGATCGTGCGGATGGTATCCGCCAAAACCTCGTAGCCCTGCTTCATGGCTGCCCTTACAATGAGTTGGTACCGCATTCCCGCCTGACATTCCCCCGCAAATCCTCTCGCGAGGTTATGATAGGTCTGCGTCTTGGTGAAATCCATTTGTGCTTCCTCCCTTCATCCCTATTGTGGGCGGAAAACGCGGCCGATATACAGGAAATTTCTGTCTTGCGGGCGTGCGCCGCGGATCGCTCTGCGCAGGAGGGCGCAGGCAAAAACCAAGGCTTGACAGACCCCGCCGCCGCGTGGTATAATGGCGCCGAAGAAACGCCGTAAGGAGGCAACATGAAATCTCGCCGCGCCATCGTGACCCTGTCCGTCTTTGCGCTGTTCTTTGTTGCGGTCTTTGTATTTTTGAACGTATGGTGGTTTGCAAAACGCTTTCCCGAATTTGAAAACGCCGCAGAGGCGGGCATGCGCATCCCCGGGCTCGAAGACGGCGTCTCCCCGCAGGGGCTGTGCACCCTTCCGGAAAACGACAAGGGGTACGATTTCGCCATGAGCGGCTACATCGAGGGCAAGCCCTCCCGCGTGTATCTCATCGCGGACGACCCCGTCGCCGACCTGAAATCGGCGGAGCGCTATGTCACTTTCACACTGAACGGAGCGCCCGTCAAAAGCCATTTCGGGGGCATCGCCTGCGCGGGGAACTACGTCTATATCGCCAGCGAAGAGGAGATCCTCGTCGCCCGTCTCGACGCCCTTATCGCGGCAGACCATGCGGAAGCGGTGGCACTCGCCGGCAGCCTGAAAACGGGCTTTTCGGAAAACGCCACCTGCTGCGTGTACGGCAGCATGCTCGTCGTGGCCGAATTTTACCATGCGGGCGCGTACGAAACGCATCCCTCCCATCACTTGGAATATGAGGGTACAATGCGCCACACGCTCGCGTACGCATACCCGCTCGACGCAAATGCGAAGTATGGGATCGCGGACATGGTGCCCTCTTATGTGCTCTCCATGCCCGATGAAGTGCAGGGCATGGAGATGACGGACGAATATTTTTATCTCTCCGCCTCCTACGGACTGCCCGACTCGCGCCTCATGGTCACGGAAAATGTGTTCGGTAAGACGCCCGACGGGACGTTCTCTGTCGGGGAAGAGGACGTCCCCCTCTACTACGTCGGGACGCCCTTGAAAACGATGAAAATGCCCTGCATGAGCGAGGAGATCTGCCTGAAAAACGGCGACCTGTACGTCCTCTTCGAATCGCTGAGCAAGAAGTACCGTGTCTTTGTCCGCACGCGCATCGGGAGCGTGATGCGCGTCCCCCTCTCCGCGCTGCACGGGTGAATCGTTTCAGGTTTGGCTCGGATGCAGTCCGCCCGCCGAAGAGACCTCGGCGGGCGGACTTTTTGTCTTAAAGAAAACCGCGCGATCGGCGCGTGGTTCACTTGGCGCCCCCTTGAGGGTAGAGTGGTGCGATTCTACTCAACAGTGCAGTGCACTGTGAGTTGCACCGCGACAGGAGGCGTGGCCTCGCCGACGGCGTTGCGGCGGTCCCTGCCGCCGTAATCGAGCTCCGCCGCAGGCGGTAAGGGGGTGTCATTCGAATTAAGAACGCCACCCCTTCCGTCACTCGCGCTGCTCGTGCCACCCACCCCTCGAGGGGTGGGCAAGGGGACTCCGTTCAGTGGTAGCAAAGTCTGATAATCCTCACGCCCGCCGATCACTTTTCTGGCGGTCCGTTTGCGGACATGGTATCGGCCTCTTCCGTCGAGACGATCTCTCCGACCGTCTCGCGCAGGGCGGCGAAATACTCCTCCCGATCAAGCGGCGCACCCTCGACGGTGAGCCGATCGTTCTCCTCGATCACTGTTCCCCCGAGCGGGACGACGGACGTATCCCCGCGCACGATCTCGGTCACATGCGCGGTGCCGGGCCAGAGGATATCGCGGATCTCCCGCCCCGCGGCCTGATCTCCCGCGACGATTTCGACGCGGACCGCGGGCCGCACGCCCCGTTCTTCGAGAATGTCTTCGAGGAATTTTTCATAGAGCGGCTCGGTGCGGAAGATGCTCCCCGCCATGTAGCTGATGGCGACGGACATCACGACGGGCAGGAGGAAAGTGAAGCTTCCCGTGAGCTCCACCGTCATGATGATGCTGGTGAACGGCGCCTTGACCACGGTCGCGAAAAACGTCGCGAGACTGATGACGATGAGCGTGTCTGCGAGCGAGGGATCCATGCCCATTTTCACGAACCAGAGCGAAAGCATGGCACCCATGCCCGCGCCGATGGCGAAGATCGGGAGCGAAGAACAGCAGGGCGTCTCCGCGCCGGCGTTGACGACAGTGACGAGAAACCTCACCCCCACGATGATGAGAAGGGTGGCCCAGACGGGCGTGGAAAAGAGCGGTTCGACGTGTTCGATCCCCTCCCCGAGCGTCTCGATGAAGGAAACGCCGCTGCCCATTGCGTGCGCCGTGATCAGCCCCGCCGCCCCCGCGAGCAGGAAGGGAACGGTCATCCGCCATACCCAGACCCACTTCTTCGCCCTGATCTTGCGGATGAGCCGCCGCGCCAAGAGAGTGAGATAGTAAAAGGCCACGCCGCACACCGAGACGATGGCCGCCGCGAGCATGGTATAGGGCAAAAACGCGACGGAGGTGACCGTAAACTCGAATCCGCCGAAGATGGGCGCGTTGAACAGCCCGAGGAGCGGCGCGAGCACGCTCCGGATGACGACCGCCACAACGACGGAGGAAAAGGAGCAGGCAAAGACCTCGGGCGTGAAGCGCTTGTGCGTCTCTTCATACGCAAAGACGATGCCCGTGAGCGGTGCGTTCAGCGCCACGGCGAGGCCCGCGCATGCGCCGCCCGTGATCTGGTACCGCCGCATGACCGCGTTGCGCCTGAGTGCGCCGCTCAGCCCGTCTCCCATCGCGCCGCCCATCATGAGGCTGGGCCCCTCGCTGCCCGCGGAGAGCCCCAAAATCACCGAGACAAGGCTCGCGGCAAACATGCCGACGAGCACTTTGTACCACTTGAAGCGCAAGAGTCCCTGCGCCGCGCCCTCCGTCTGCGGAAAGCCGCTCCCCCGCAGAATGGGCAGCGCATGGAGCGTTCCCCCGATGACGACCGCGCCCAAAAACAGCGCCAGAAAGAGCAGGGGGATGAAGGCGGGATGGGTGCGGACATAGCCGTAGCACCCGCGGGAGACCTCCTCGCAGAGTTCAAAGAGCGCATTGTAGAGCGTGACGGCCACGCCGACGAACGCCCCGGTGAGCGCCCCCACCGCCACGATCTGCACGCCCAAAAAGTTTTTCTTCACCGATTTTATCTTGCGTTTCATGCCCCATGATTGTACCATGTTTTTCCGCAAAAGTAAAGTGCGTAGCGCCCTTTTCCGTATCCAAAGAAAAAGCCTCTTTCCGTGTGAAGAAACTTCATATAATTTAAGACGTAAAAAAGTTGACACGCCGACGGGAACATGCTATAATTCCTATCGAATTGATAGGAATTTCATTTTACGGAGATACTGAGACTATGTTCGTATATGCTGACCATGCCGCGACGACCAAGATCCGCCCCTGTGCGCTGCGCGCCTATGAGGCCGCCGCGCAGGAGACGTACGCCAACCCATCCAGCCTGCATTCGGCGGGGCAGAGGGCGAAGGAGATCCTCACCGCCTGCCGCGAGGACATCGCGCGCGCTTTGAACGCCGACCCGCGGGAGATTTATTTCACATCGGGCGGAAGCGAGAGCGACAATCAGGCCATCCTCTCCGCCGCGCATGCAGGCGCACGGAAAGGGAAGAAAAAGCTCATCTCCACGGCGATCGAGCACCATGCCGTGCTCCACACGCTGGAAAAACTCCAAAGGGAGGGATTCGAAGTCGTCCTCTTGCCCGTGGGCGGGAACGGGATCGTCGATCCCGCTTCGTTGGAACGGGAGATCGATGAAAACACCGCGCTCGTCTCAGTCATGCTGGCCAACAATGAGATCGGGACGATCCAGCCCGTGGAGGAGATCGGCGCCATCTGCAAGCGGCACGGCGTGCTCTTCCATACCGACGCGGTGCAAGCCGTGGGGCATATTCCCGTAGACGTGAAGGCGATCGGGTGCGATTACCTCGCCCTCTCGGCGCACAAGTTCGGCGGCCCCAAAGGCGTGGGCGCGCTGTATGCGAAAACGGGCGCTCCCCTCTCCCCCCTGATCGAGGGCGGCGCACAGGAAAAAAACAAGCGCGCGGGCACAGAAGATCTGCCGTCGATCGCAGGCATGACAGCCGCTTTGAAGGAGTCGATCGCGGACATGGGTGCCACGTCGAAGCTCTTGCGGCATTTACAGGACAAGCTGATCGCAGGGCTTTCCGCTATCCCCCACTGCGCTCTCAACGGCGACAGGGAGCGGCGTCTGCCCGGCAATACCAGCTTCTGTTTCGAGGGGATCGAGGGGGAATCGCTACTGCTTCTCTTGGACGACGCGGGCATCTGTGCCTCCTCGGGTTCGGCGTGCACTTCGGGCTCGCTCGATCCGTCCCATGTCCTCCTCGCCATCGGGAGGGTGCATGACGTCGCGCACGGTTCCCTGCGGCTCACCCTCGGCGAAGAAAACACCGAGGCGGACGTGGACTACATGCTCGAAAAGATCCCCGAAGTCGTCGCCTACCTGCGCAGCTTTTCGCCCGTATGGCGGGACTTGCAGCAGGGGAAACGGGCGTATATTTTATAGAAATTGCAGATCGCGCCGTGCGGCGCGAAAGGAGGAGAAAATGTCTCTGTACAGCGAAAAGGTCATGGACCATTTCAGGCATCCCCGCAATGTGGGGATCATCGAGGACGCGGACGGCGTGGGCGAAGTGGGCAACGCCAAATGCGGCGATATCATGAAGATGTACATCAAGGTGAAGGACGGGATCCTCACAGATGTGAAGTTCGAAACATTCGGGTGCGGCAGTGCGATCGCTTCGAGTTCGATGGCGACGGAAATGATCAAGGGCAAGCCGCTCTCCGAGGCGCTCACCCTCACCAACAAGGCGGTGACGGAGGCGCTGGGCGGCCTGCCCGCATACAAACTGCACTGCTCCGTGCTCGCCGAAGAGGCCGTGCAGGCGGCCGTGCTCGACTACTATAAGCGGAACAACATTCCCTACGATGAGGCGGACTTCAAATGCGCGCTCTGCGCCCACGCGCACGACCATGACGGCGAGGGCGGCGAATCGTGATCATCTCGACAAAAGGGAGATACGCGCTGCGCATCATGGCGGCGCTCGCCGCACGCGAAAAGTGCGCGTCCCTCCGGGAACTCGCCGAAGAGCAGGAGATCCCCTATAAATATGCGGAGGCCATCGTGAGCCTGCTCGTAAAGGCGGGGCTCGTGGAGAGCACGCGGGGGAAGAACGGCGGCTATGCACTCACTCGCGCGCCCGAATGCTACACGCTCTCCGAGGTCCTGCGGCAGACGGAGACCTCGCTCGCCGCGACGGACTGCACGGGCCGCAAGGAACAGGACTGCCCGCGCGCCGCAACTTGCCCCTCTCTCCCCGTCTGGCGCGCGCTCGACGAGACGGTGGACGACTTTCTCTCCCGCCATACGCTCGCAGACTTGATGCAAAAGCCGTAATCAATTCTTTCAAATGCATAATAAAGCGCCCGACCGTGCGATGCGGTCGGGCGTGTTTTTATCGGAAAATCTTATTTTGATAAATATCGAAATAATGGTTTTTTCTTGATTTTTTTCTGAAATTACAGCAATTTTATGTCATAAACGTCATCGAGCGGGATCTCTTCCTCCATGAGCACGAGCTTGCGCGCGCTCTCGTCTACACACTTCCAAGTCCCCGAGATCTCCACATAGGCGCCGCCCGATTTGACGGGATCGGGGCGGAAGAACGTCACCGCCACGCGCGGACGCTCGCGCCCCCGCTCTTTCAACATGCGCAGCGTTTCGTCGAGCATTGCCCGCCGCTCCTCGTCGAGTTCCGCGCGCTCGTCGGTCAGCCTGCCCTCCTCGTCTATGGCCTCGTCGTACCCTTTGAGCGCCGCAAACGGGGAGAACTGCGCAGCGCGGTCGTAGGAGGACATGTGCGGATGCCTTTCCGACCGATGGTGCGGAAGATGGATGATGTCCTCATATTTGCCTGCTTCCTTCATGCCTTTCCCCCTATTTTTTGTGGCCGCCGATCCTGCCGTTCCGCTCCATCGTCGTGGCCCCCTCCTCCAAATCCATGCCCTTGACGAGTGCGTTCTTGCCAAATTTCTTGTGGATGCCGAGCACCGCCTCCTGCACGCTCCGCTCCTTTTCGCACGCCGCGCGCTCCTCCTCCCGCGCCCGCTCCGAAGCGGCGTAGTCGGTAAACAGGTCGAGCTGCTCGGGCTTGCCCGCAGGCGCCGCGCCCCGTTCGACGACGTGGTTCGCCACCACATAGATCCTCCGCACGAGAAGATCGCGCCCGACAATGCGGCCGTAGAGCTCCATGACCGCCTCCGTGATCCGCCGCGTCGAGGAGGTATACCCGTTGAGATTGACGGATCCGTGCGCCGCCTTCGGCATCTGCCGCCCGTAGCGGTCCTCGACGATCTCCCCGCCATAGTTGTTGCGGATCGCCGGGATCTTCAAATTCTCGGTATCATAGCCCACCGTAAGCACCATTTGGTCGGTTTCGAGCCCCTTGTCCACGAGGTCGAGCACGAGGAGATCGGTCATCTCGCGCACGACCAACGCCGCGGCCTCGTAGCTGTACGGCGCTTGAAGGACCTGCCCCGAACTGAGGCTGTTTTCCCGCGGCCGATACGCCTTGATCTCGGCAATCGTACACGGCTCCCATCCCCACGCATGGTCGATGAGCAGCTCTGCGTTCACCCCGAAGAGCCGATAGAGGAGATCTTCGTCGCGGAGGGACAGCCGCGCGATCTCCCCCATGGTGCGGATGCCGTGGGCCTCCAACTTTTCCGCATACCCCCGCCCCACCCGCCAGAAGTCGGTGAGGGGCCGATGCGCCCACAGCAGTCTGCGGTAGCGCATTTCGTCCAGCTCCGCAATGCGAACGCCGTGCCGGTCGGGCGGAATGTGCTTGGCAACAATGTCCATGGCGATCTTGCAGAGGTAGAGATTGGTCCCGATCCCCGCCGTCGCCGTGATGCCCGTCTGCGCAAGAACGTCGCCGATCATCTTCTCCGCAAGCTCGCGCGCGGTGAGCCGATACGTTTCGAGGTAGTCCGTGACGTCCATAAAAACTTCGTCGATGGAATAGACGTGGATATCCTCGGGCGCCACGTATTTGAGGTAGATGCCGTAGATCTTCTTGCTGTATTCGAGGTACAGCGCCATGCGGGGCGGAGCGATGATGTAGTCGAGGGCGAGCGCGGGATCTTGCTTCAACACCCCATCGTCGGCAGACGCACCCACCAATTTGCGGCCGGGAGCCCTTTCCCGACGCGCGGCGTTGATCTCCCTCACCCGTTGAACGACTTCGAACAACCGCGGACGGCCGGGGACCCCATAGGCCTTCAAGGAGGGGGAAACGGCAAGACAGATCGTCTTTTCCGTGCGGCTCTCGTCCGCGACCACGAGGTGGGTCGTCATGGCGTCGAGGTTGCGCTCCGCACACTCTACGGAGGCGTAGAACGACTTCAAATCGATCGCGATATAACTTCGGTTTTCCATGCAGCGACCCTCCCGCGCTCTGTATTATACAGTATTTGCCTTTGTTTGTCAAACAAACGTTTCAAGAAAAAATTTGCGCCCCTGCGCCGAGACGCCAAAGCGGAAAACAAAAACCCCGTCCCTTTCATGAGAGACGGGAGATTTTGGCATTTTAAGCCCCTACTCGCAGACATGGTAGCGGGTAAAATGCTCAAAGGCACAATTTTCTTGTTTGAAGAAGGCAGACATGGTAGTGGGCAAAGACGCGGAATCGTCACACTTCTTTATCCTGTTTGAGTTCGCGACGGCAAGAGAGGATCGTCACTTGTTTATGGGCTGGAAGATGAACACGTTGTCGGCATAGGATTTGGAGGTAAGCTCTTCGAGGCCGAGGCCCGTCTCCATGCGGACGACGCGGTAGTACTTCGTCTCGTTGACCTCTTTATGGGAGTATACATTGCCGATCAGATAGCGGTCGCTTCCTACGTTCAAGTAGTACTCCTCCGCCCGTTCCAATTTAAGATCGCTGAACCGAACAAAATCCTTGTCTTCATACGTCACCAACTTGTCGACACATTCGGCGAGGTCTACGGGACAATAATAAAGCCCATTTTCATCGCTTCCCAAGAGCATATCGAATGCGTCGTCGAACCATTGGGCATAATATGCGCCGCTGACCACAAGCCCGACCTTCCCTTCTTTCCCCGAAACGAGGGTGCCGTTATTGCCACTATAAATGGCTAAATCATCATACATTCCCAAGAATACACTAATTGTGAAATAAGAAGGGTCTTGATATAATGAATTCAAGTCCACGGGCAGTTTCAAAAACCCGTGATTTTCAAAGGGCTCGGGCACACCGTCGACCATTTTATGAGTGAGGATAGTGCTTAAAATTGACATTCCATCTGTTACATGGCTGTAAATGTAAACATCGCCTTGCGCATCCCGTGTATATTTGCCTCCCGTTATAGAATCGCTTCCTGTCGTGCTATAAATGATTTTCTTTTCGGGATCGATCTCATCAAGCAAATCATTCATGACATAAGCCCAGCCGTCGTTATCCGTAAATGCGTCCTTAACTAAGATATCCTTATTCGGCATGATGTCCGTAAAGACGAGATTATTGTCAGCGTCTACGGAGAGCTTATAGGTCGATTTTTGGCCATCGAGAAAACGCCCATCCCAATTCGTTTTGGCGCCCACAACAAGTCCACTGTAAAATCCGCTGATCCCGAAGCCCTCGATCTTATAGAAGTACCCCGTCGTATTATCGATGACGAAAGAGGCCGAGAACGGAGAACTAAAATAAACTCCACGGCCAACAAAGTCGTCTTCTTGGAAGCAATCAAAAGAAGATATGCCGTTTTCATCATATTCCATGCCATGCGGGCGCAAAGCCAATAAATCATAGGCCGGCGTACCGTCTTGGCCTCGATAACATACATTCGCATATTCATATCTTAACGTCTTGCCGCCCACACTCGTAAAACCCTCTCCTTGGCTCTCTAAAATCGGCACAAATTGCACGAAGGTGAACCGTTTGGTCGTATACATGCGGTTGATCTGCCCGTCGAGTTCATCTTGCTCGATGCGGCGGTTGGAATCGATGAGCTGCCCGTTCTCATCATACACGTCCTCCGTCACCTCCCTGTTCTTCATGAAGGTGACCTTTTGGATGCCCGCCTCGTCGTACTCCACGTTGCCCGCTTCATAGCTCTCGGTGGTGCTGTAAAGATAGGTGCGCTCCTTCTTGGAGGACTTTGCCAGAGACATGGTCCCCCCTTTCTCCGCGACAAGGTCGGGGAAAAAGGAGATTGCAGGCCCCTTGCTCTCGCCCGCCGCGGCAAGCGATGCGGCCGCGGGCTCTTCCACCGTCTCCCTGCGGATGCTGTATGCCGTGACCCCCTCCGTATCCACCATGAGGTCCTTCATATAGTCGAGCCGGAGCTCGGTGAAGTCCACCTGCACCTTGCCGCGCGGGATGAAGATCGCGAGGATGGGCGTCCCCGCCAGCACAAGGGCGATGCTCGTAAAGATCGCCGCCCAACGGATGGGGTGCAGACGGATGGGGCCCCTCCTTTCGGAGATGGCCGCGGCCTTGCCTGCGGGAACTTTTCCCGCCGACGCTTCGGCCTCCGCACACGATGCGCCCGCCGTGCGGAGCTGCCGCGCGCGTTGCTTCATCCTCCCGATCAGAGCGGGTTTCGCTTCGTCGATGAGCGTAAATTGCGCCATATATTCGAGATATTTCATGCGTCCTCCTCCGAAAGATATTCTTTCAACTTTCCGCGGGATCGGGAAAGACATTTGAGGACCGCCCTCTCCGTCTTTCCAAGCAGCCCCGCGATCTCCTTTGCCGTGTAGCCCTCAAAGTAATGAAGATAGACCGCCTCGCGGGAGACCGCAGAGAGTTTGCCGAGCGCCGCTTCGAGATCGCGGGAGTTGGGCGGCTCCTGCCCGCGCCAATCGTATGCCGCCTCCCGCTTTCGGCGCCTCGCATTGCATTTTGCAAGATTTTTGCTTCTGTTGACCGCCACGCGGATGAGCCATGCCTTCATGTGCTCTTCGCTCTCGAACCCCGCGCGGAAAAGACGATCCATGAGTGCCAGAAAGACGTCTTGCACAACGTCCTCCGCATCCTGCGCGTTCCGCACATACTGGTACGACACGCGATACATCATATCAGAATAGCGCCCCACCGCACTCTGAATGAAGGCGTCATCAACGCACGATCCGTCCATATCCTTTCACCTTTCCGAAATTTCTCTCATATAGAATACACCATGCAAGGACGAAATCGGACAAAAAAAGCAAAAAATTTTTTCGCCCTGCATTTTTCGCGCGGTCCATCTGCCCCGCAAACGGCAAATTGAAGCATAGACCTCAGACATGGTATGCCCGTTTTTGCTCTTCGCGATCGCTTCACGCAAAAAGCCTGCGCATCTTCGAAATGCACAGGAGGAATCTATTTCATTGGAAATATTGCTTTGCTCTGTTTTACATGTGAAGCGCTTTGTGGTATAATGAAAAAAATTTAATTGTGAGGAGATCCCTATGATCGATATTGAAGAGTTTTTAGACAAATACAGAGAAGATATCACGGTGAGAAGAAGCGAGAACGGCTGCGTCTTTCTCACCCCGCCGTTTTATCACTTGAACAGCGATGAGAGCATTGCTTTGAGATTTTCCGAAACGGAAGACGGCAGGCCTGTCATTACAGACTGCGGAACAACCAAAGATTATCTCGAATTGATGGATATCCGTCTGAAAGACTATCGGGAAAAATTAGACGCGATCAAAGAAAGATTTTTTTTAGAGGAAGAGGACGGCGCGTTCCTCATGACTTTGCCGACGAACAGTCTCGAATATGTAAAACTCCACCTCGGGTACTTCATCCAGGCGATTTCTATCATAGCGAATATTGACCTATAAGAGGGCGCGATCCGGCGCTGCAACGCCTTAAAAGCGCTTCACGCAAAAAAGGCAGGAAATTTTTTCATACAAAAATGCCGCGGGAATTCTCCGCGGCATTTTTGTCTTTGGCTCACCAAATGACTGCCCTACCGCCGATTACAGAACGCTCTTCCCGCCGTTGTTTCTGCATCATCCAAAAATCTTGGTTGATCGATTTTGTTTGACAAAAATAATACTATATAGTATAATACCATATAGAGTTTAGGGGGATCATTATGGACAGTCAGTTTGGATTTTTGGTGTCGCAGATCAAGCAAATCGGCGGCAGGATATTTGAAAAGATTTTAAGCGAGAAAAATATCAGTGCATTCAATGGGGCGCAAGGGCGTATTTTGTATGTTTTATGGAATGCCGACGGCATTTCCTTAAAGGAACTTTCGGATAAAACAGGGCT
>CANQOY010000012.1 GCA_947625605.1 uncultured Clostridia bacterium
GGAAAGGAATGCCGCGTGATCCGCATTACGGACGACCCGTTGGACGGATTGATCGAGAAGGCGGGAGAACTGCTCGGAAAAATCGTGAAAAAGGAAGAAGATGAATAAAACCTTTTCCGCGTTTCTCCTCTCCTGCGCGCTGCTTCTGTGCGCTTCTGGCGCGGGCGTCTTTGTGGCGCCCGCGAATGCGGCGACCGTCGCACGGGCGGAATGCGTGGCGGAAGTCGCTTCCCGCCGCATCCTGCACGAACAGAATGCGGAGGAGCGCCTCCCCATGGCGAGTACGACGAAGCTGCTCACCGCGATCATCGTGATCGAGGACTGCGATCTCGGCGAGAGCGTGCGCATCCCGTCCGCCGCGGCGGGCGTGGAGGGATCCAGCGTATATCTGCGCGAGGGGGACGTGTATTCCGTGCGCGACCTGCTCTACGGACTCATGCTCCGCTCGGGGAACGACTGCGCCGTTGCGCTTGCGCTCCACCATAGCGGAAGCGTGGCGGCCTTTGCAAAGGTTATGACGGAGCGGGCCGCAATGATGGGCGCGACGGACAGCCGCTTTGCCAATCCGCACGGACTTCCCGCCGAGGCACACTACACGACGGCGCGCGATCTCGCCATGGTCGCCGCATACGCCATGGAAAACGAGACGTTCCGCACGATCGTCTCCTGTAAATTCTACGAGCCGCGCGGCTGGCAGAACAAGAACAAGATGCTGTGGAACTACGAGGGCGCGGTCGGTGTCAAGACGGGATTCACGGTCGCGGCGGGGCGCTGCCTGGTGACGTGCGCCGAACGGTACGGGATGCGCGTCGTCTCCGTCGTGCTGAATTGCCCCGAAATGTACGAGCGCACGGCCGAGCTTTTGGACGGCGTCTTTGCGAACTTCCGCATGGTCCCGCTCTGCGATCCCGCCGCGGGGTACGAGGGATTTGCGATCAAGCGGGCCTTCGCCTATCCGCTGCGCAAGACGGAGCTGCGGTCGCTCGCCTTTTCCGCCGAACTCAAAGATCCGCTTCCCGCGGAGAAAGGGGAGCTTGCGGGGCAATTGAAGATTTTCCTTGAAAACAGCTTGATTTTTTCGCAGAATTTGTATATCATGTAAGAGTCGGCGGCGAGAGGCCGTCAATTTGAAGGGGTGCAGAGTACTCTGCGTGACATACTATGCGGATCAACAAATTTCTTGCGGAACAGGGGATCGCCTCGCGGCGGGGTGCGGATGAGATCGTCGCCGAGGGAAGGGTGCTTCTCAACGGAAAGGTCGCGAATGCGGGCGACGACGTCGGGCCGAATGATACCGTCGAGCTCGACGGCAAGATCCTCTCCCACAAGGTGAAGTACGAATACTATCTGCTGAATAAGCCGAAAGGGTGCGTCTGCACGGTGAACGACAGGAAGGAGGACAAGGAGAGGCCGAGAAAGACGGTGATGGACTTTCTTCCCGCGGGCGCGGGCAGGGTGTATCCTGTCGGCCGTCTCGACTACGACACGGAGGGGCTGCTCATCCTCACCAACGACGGGGATTTGGCCTACCGCCTCACCGCGCCGCAGAGCGAGATCCCCAAGACCTATCTCGTGCGGATCGAGGGCAGCGTGACGCCCGTCCAGCTCAACCGTCTCCGCGCCGGCGTGGAGATCGAAAAGGGGGTCGTCACGAAAAAGTGCAAGATCAACGTGGTGGAGACGGACAAAAACTATACCAAACTGCACGTCGTCCTCACGGAGGGAAAGAACCGTGAAGTCCGCAAGATGTTCGAAGTCATCGGCAAGGAGGTCACCTTTTTGAAGCGCATCCGCATCGGCGAACTCACGCTCTCCGGCCTCGACCGCGGGCAGGTCAGAAGGCTCACGCAAGAGGAAGTCTTTTACTTAAAGAATTTGTAGAGAGAAAACTCCCCGCAGGGTCAGGCCCCGCGGGGAGTTTTGCCGGATGGCGATCGTTTGGAGATCAGACGAGAGAGAAATCCTCTTTCCCTACGCCGCAGCACGGGCAGGTGAAGTCGTCGGGAACATCCTCCCAAGGCGTTCCGGGGGCGATGCCGTTATCGGGATCGCCGAGCGTCTCGTCATACACATATCCGCACACATTGCAAATGTAAGCTGCCATTTTTCCACTCCTTTTATGAATTTTTTATATCTTCGGCGATCTGTCTGCCGAGGACTGCCAAGTTTTGCGCCGTCTCTTCCTTGACGGACGAGAGGATGGTCACCGTTTCTCCGATCTGCGTCATGTCTTTCCATTCCCGCACGACGGCCTGCATCAGGTTCCCCGCCTGCGGCGACCAGCTGCCGTTCTGCACCAAGGCATACTTCCTGTTCCGGTAGCCGTGCGCTTTCAGGTCATTGAGCAGGTTTTCCATGCTGATGAAGATGCCGTTGTTGTATGTCGGCGAGGCGAATACGACGTGCGAGTAGCGGAACGCCTCGGAGAGGAGCTCGGAGACATGGGTCACAGAGACGTCGTAGACCTTGACGTTGGGAACGCCGTTTTTGACGATCGAAGCGGCGAGGAGCTCGGCCGCATGTTTGGTGTGGCCGTAGACGGAGGCGTAAAAGACCGCCGCGCCCTTTTCTTCGGGAAGATATTTGCTCCAAGTATCGTACTTTTCGAGGTAGCGGCCGAAATCCTTCCGCCAGACGGGCCCGTGGAGCGGGCAGACGCAGTTGATCTCGTGCCCCGCGAGCTTTTTGAGAACGCTCTGTACCTGCGGGCCGTATTTCCCCACGATATTGAAGTAATACCGCCTCGCGTCGTCGAGGTAGTCGCGCCAGAAGTCCGCCTCGTCCGCAAAGACGCCCGCGAGCGCGCCGAACGTGCCGAATGCGTCCGCAGAGAAGAGGATCCCGTCCTCGGGAATGTAGCTCATCATCACTTCGGGCCAATGCACCATGGGGGCGGCGAAGAAGGTCGCCGAGCGCTTCCCGAAGGAGAGCACGTCTCCCTCTTTCACGATGAGCATATTCTCGCCGTCGAACCCGAAGAAGTTGGAGAGCATGGTCTTGACTTTCTGCCCCGCGACGACCGTCACTTGGGGGTATTTCTCCATCAGACGCGCGAACCCCGCAGAGTGATCGGGCTCCATGTGGTGGATGACGAGGTAGTCGAGCGTTCTCCCGCCGAGGAGACGTTCGAGATTCCCGAAGAACTCCTCGCTCACGGCGTTGTCTACCGTGTCGAAGAGTGCCGTCTTTTCGTCGAGCAGGAGATAGGAATTGTAGGAAACGCCGCGCGGCACGGGGAAAGCGCTCTCAAAGAGAGAGATGCGCCTGTCGTTGCCGCCCACATAGTAGAGATCTTTTGCAATTTCAACGAAGCGATCCATTCAGAAGTTGATTCCTCCCATAATTGATTGTAACCGAAATCGCCGCCCGCCAAACGCTTGCGGCGGACTTTTGGGTCAGATGGAGCGCAGCAGGCCGATCACTTTGCCGATGATCTGCGCCTCGTTGTCCGAATCGAGGACAAAATCTTCGAGCGCGGCGTTCTCGGGGTGCAAGATCACCTTGCCGTCGCGGCGGAAGAAGCGCTTGACCGTGGCGCCCTGTTCGGTCCCGTCCGGGTTGAAGAGCGCGACGACGATATCGCCGTTTTCCGCAGTCTCCTGCTTTCGGACGATGATCTTGTCACCGTCGAAGATCCCCGCTTCGATCATGCTCTCTCCCTTGACGCGGAGCATGAAGAGGTCGTCCCCGCGGAATTCGGAGTTGGGGAGGGGAACGTAGCCCTCGAAATTCTCCGCGGCCATGATCGGATGGCCTGCCGTCACCGTCCCGATCAAGGGGACGCGGACGGTATTCTCGCTGCGTACGGCGACGGCGCGCTTCTTGTTCTCCGCCTTGTCGAGATAGCCCATCTCTTTGAGGCGGTTGATATAGTCGTAAGCCGTCGCAGTCGATTTGATCCCGAGATCGCGGCAAATGTCGCGCACCGTAGGCGGGAAGCCGTTTTCAGCCGTGTAGCGGTTGATGTATTTGAGAACATCCATCAGCTTGTCTTTATTGAGCATCTCTCCACCTCCCGTTTGAGTATAACATATTCTGCACAAAATTGCAAACAAACGTTCCCTGTTTTTTGAAAATTTTTTTCGGAAAATCTTGATTTTTCCGCGCGGCCGTCCTATAATGGAACTATGGAAACGAAGATGTGCGTATTGGATGAAGAGAAGGAGTGCGACGGCTGCATGGAGTGCATGGTGTGCGACCTCGATCCGAGCAAGGTCTGTGATAACTGCGGAAAGTGTTTGGAGATCAAGGACTATGCGACGATCAAGATCGACAAGATCATTACCGATCCGGACGAATACCGCGATTGAGCAAAGGAGAGGAAAGACCGCAAAGGGACGGCCGCCCAACACCGAGGCGTTGGGCGGCCGTCCCTTTTATGATAGACGCATCTGCGCGAATTTCGCGAATTTTTCCGCATAGACGGCGGGAATGATCGCCGTGACCTCGGCGCCGCCGTCGTCGTAGGAGACGGAGCGCTCCGTGAGCAATCCCCGCAGCGCGCCGTACTCCGCCATTTGGGAATAGGGGATATAGAGCACCGCGCGCACGAACTCCTCCTTCAACGCCTCGAAGATGCGCCTTTTGAGTTCTTCGAGGCCGAATCCCGTCTTGGCCGAAATGCGCACGCAGTCCTTCGGGAAGCGCACATTCTCCGCCAGATCGCACTTATTCATGACGAACAGATAGGGGGAGGCAAAGCCGAGTTCTTTGAGGGTGGCGAGCGTCGTGCTGCGCTGCAACTCGTAATCGCCGGACGCGTCGCAGACGATGAGGGCGAGGTCGCAGTTCATCGCGCTCTCCAAAGTGGATTTGAAGGCTTCGATGAGGTGGTGAGGGAGGTCTTGCAGAAAGCCGACGGTATCTACGAGCAGAAAGGGGATCCCTTCGATCTCGAAGGCGCGGGCGGTGGGGTCGAGGGTCGCGAAGAGGGCGTCTTTGACGTAGACGTCCGCCCCCGTCATGGCGTTGAGGAGGGTGGATTTTCCCGTATTCGTGTAGCCGACGAGTGCGACCGTCTTGACGCGCTCCTTCTTTCTCCGCTTGGCCAGCAAGGCGCGCCGTTGCTCCGTCTCCGAAAGTTTGTGTTCCAGCGCATGGATGCGGGCGCGGATGTGGCGCCGATCCGTTTCGAGTTTAGTCTCCCCGGGGCCGCGGGTGCCGATCCCTCCGCCCAGCCGCGAAAGGGCGGAACCCTTGCCTTTCAGCCGCGGATACAGGTATTTCAGCTGCGCAAGTTCGACCTGTATCTTGCCCTCGCTGCTCTCGGCGCGCAGGGCGAAGATATCGAGGATGAGTGCCGTGCGGTCGATGACCTTGCGTCCGTCCAGCGCCTTTGAAATGTTGAGAGTCTGGGAGGGAGAGAGTTCTCCGTTGAACAGAACGGTAACCCGCTCGTCTCCGAGCGTCTCCCTGAGTTCGGCGAGCTTTCCCTGCCCGATCAGCGTGGCGGGGTCGATCTCCCGGATGGTTTGGGAGAGCGTGCCCGCATATTCGGCGCCCGCGCTCTCGATCAGCGCCACGGCCTCCGCGTGGAGGGACTCCGCCTGCGGCCCGAATACGGGTTGGATCACATAAATGCGCTCCCGCCGCTCGCTTTCCCGTTCGGGGGAGGGGATGTCTGCGCGCTCCCGCTTCATTCGTCATCCTCCGTCTTGTGCAGCTTTACTTTCCCCGCCACGGAGCGGCGGCTGTCCTCCGTGATGGCCGCGTAGTGCTTCCGCGTCGTGTTCACGTCCTTATGGCCGAGCACGTCCGCAACGATATAGATATCGCCCGTCTCGCGGTAGAGCGCGGTCCCGTAGGTGGAGCGCAGCTTGTGCGGCGTGATCTTTTTGAGCGGCGTGACGATGCGCGCGTACTTCTTAACGAGATTTTCCACGGCGCGCACCGTGATCCTCTTATATTGCAGCGAGAGGAAGAGGGGAGCGGGCTCCGCTTTGGGGACGCGCGGATCGCCCTTTTTCAGTTCGAGATAGGCGGAAAGGGCGTCGGCGACTTCATCCGAAAAATACAGAATGGCCTTGTTTCCGCCCTTGCGCGTGACGACGAAGGAGTTCGTCTTGAAGTCGAGGTTCTCGTCGTTGAGCCCGACGAGCTCGGAAATACGGATGCCCGTGCCGAGAAAGAGGGTGAGAATGGCCGTATCCCGCACCTTTGTGCGGGCATGGTAGCCCTCCATGTGGCGCGAAATGCCGTTGCCGTATTCGGCTGCGTCGAGCAGATCGGAGATCTCGTCTCCCTCCAACCGAATGATCTCCTTTTCGTGCAGCTTGGGAGCGGAGACCTTCGCCGTGTTGTTCACCTCGATCAAGCCCTTGTTGAAGAAATACTTGAAGAGGGAACGCACCGTGGAAAGTTTGCGCGCCTTGGCCCGCTCGTCGCAGGAGAGGCGCTTTTCGCCGCGGCGGTAGTTGGTCAGATAGGAGAGGAAGATCTCGATGTCGGTATCCGTGACCTGTTCCAGATCTTCGAGCGTGAGATCCTTGACCTGTTTATTGCGGAATTTCTTGCGGCAGAGGAAGTCGAAGAAGATGCGCAGATCGTAGCAGTAATTGAGCCGCGTGAGCGTGCTCGTGCGATTTTCCACGCCGCGGAAAAAATCCTCGCAAAAGTAGGGCAGATCATCGAGAAGTTCGTCGATCCGATCGAGGTTGCGGATATTTCTGTCCTGATAGTAGTCGCCGGAATCTTTCATAGCGAAATCATTATAGCAGAAAGGATGGAAAATGTCAATTTTACGAAGAGTTAAAGGGGAGAAAAATAAATTTTTTGCGAAAAGAATGGGCGGGGGAGGGCGGAATTAGAAGGCAGACAGACACATTAAACTATTCGTAAAATTACAGTTTTGCGAATAGTATGGGGTAAAAAAGGGGGTAAAACGCGGCCTTTTGCGATATTTTTACTTATTTTTCCCTATTTTTATGTTTTTCACGGATTGATATTTTTTTACGAAATGATGCTTTCGCATAGCGCTCGCACGATTTTTTACCCTGCGCACGGTAAGAATTTCATGCGGCTATCAAATTAAAAAAATGTCCCGTGAAAGCATCGACTCTTACGGGAACATTTGCGCAAAACGCCATATGAAATACTATGCGTGACATAGCACTTATGTCTGACATACTATTTGATCTTCGCAAGGATCGCGTAGGAATTCGGCCGCAGGAGAAAGACGTCGCTTCCTTCCTCGCCCGAGAGTTCTTCGCGGTATCGGCCGAATGTTTCGATCCGATATTCCGTCGCCGAATTGTTGCAGAGGACGGCGACGCTCGCCTCGTTCTTTCTCCGCTCGAAGATCAGGCAGCCTTGGTCGGCGAAGATCTCCCGATACTCCCCGTCGCCGAAAACTTCGGGGAAGCGCTCTCTGCGGATCTCGCCCAGCGTGCGGTAAAATGCTTCGAGCGCCGTATCCATGTCGTCCCACGGGAAGCAGGCGCGGCAAAACGGATCGCCGTATCCCTCCATGCCGACTTCGTCGCCGTAGTAGACGCAGGGCACGCCGGGCAGCGTATACAGCAGCACGGCGGCCGCTTTCAGCTTTTGCTTCGCGCGGGCCTTTTCCGCTTCGTCGAGAAAGGTAACGGCCATCTCTTCCTTGGTCGCGCAGTGCTTTCCTCCGAGCACGGTCAGAATGCGCGCCGTGTCGTGCGTGCCGAGCACATTCATGAGACTGTGCAGGGTGCTCTTCGGGTAGTTATCGACGAGCGCCCGCATTGTTTCGCGCAGGGAAGCGCAGTTTCCCGTCGTGAGGTAGTCAACGATGGCGTCTTTGAGCGGATAGTTCATGACGCTGTCCAGCTCATAGCCTTGGAGGTATTCCCTGCGCTCGTCATAGGAGATCTTGTTGGACGCGTCCTCCCAGACCTCGCCGATGATGAGCGCGTCGGGATCCTCGTCTTTGATCGCCGTCCGGATCTCCCGCAGGAAGCGGTCGGGGAGCTCGTCTGCAACGTCGAGGCGGAACCCGCCGATCCCGCGGCGCAGCCATGTCCGCACGACGCCGTCCTTTCCGCAGATAAATTCGCGGTAGGAAGGGGCATCTTCGCGCACGGCGGGCAGGGTCTCGATCCCCCACCAGCTGTCGTACGATGCGGGAAATTCATGGAACGTGTACCACTCGGCATAGGGCGAGTGCGGAGATTGATACGCGCCGAGGGAATCGTACGTCCCGTATCTGTTGAAGTAGCGGCTGTCGTCCCCCGTATGGTTGAATACGCCGTCCAAAAGGATGCGTATCCCCCTCTTTTCCGCCTCTTTTACGAGTCGGTCGAAGTCTGCGTCCGTGCCGAGCAGAGGGTCCAACTTCATGAAATCTCCCGTGTCGTAGCGGTGGTTGGAGTATGCCTCGAAGATCGGGTTCAGGTAGAGAACGTTGACATGGAGCGAGCGGAGATAGTCGAGTTTCTCCGTGATGCCGTTGAAATTCCCCCCGAAAAAGTCGTTGTTGAGTACTTTTCCGCGCTCATTCGGGCGGAACGAGGGACACCCGCCCCAATCCCTGCGGAGCACCTTGCCGTGCGCAATGGGATATTCCCCCGACTTGTGAAAGCGATCGGGGAAGATCTGGTACATGACGCTGCCCAAAAACCAATGCGGCGTCTCGTACGTTTCGCTGTATACCGTGATCTGCCAGCTCTCGGGCCTCTCGGTGACGATGGCGCGCCGCAGCGCTCCGCGGCCCAAAAAGAGGGTATCCGAGAATGCGAAGAAGTAAAAATACAGCCCGACTTCATGAAAGATGAGGGTGAGTTCGAACCCCTCTTTCGTGCGCTTCATCGGGATGCGCCTCCCCTCTTCTCCGTCGCGGTACAAAACAAAATAACAGACGTCGGCGGAGAAGCATGCTTCTCCGCTGTCCTCTGTTCCGATTCGGAAGGTCACTTTGCTCCCGCGAGGGAATCCCCCTACGGACGACTTGCACCGCCGGTCCGTCGGGTCGTAATAAAACTGCATAGGCGTTTACTTTTTGACGGGCTTTAAGTTCCAGATATTGTTCGCGTACTCGCGGATGCTTCTGTCGGCCGCAAAGTACCCCGCGGCGGAGATATTCATGAGCGACTTTCTGTTCCACTCCATGGGGTCGTTCCTGTACAGCGCCGAGATGCGGCTCTGCGTATTCGTGTAAGACTCAAAGTCCGCGAGACACATGTAGGGATCGGCGACGGGCGCGCTGCGGAGCAGATAGTTTGCGATTTCCCCGAACGAACAGCCGTTGAAGCCCACGATGAGCGATTCGATGACGCGCCTGAGTTCGAGATTCTGGTTGTAGTATGCGCTCGAATTGTAGCCGCTGTTCCAGATCTCCCGCACTTCTTCCGCGCGAAGCCCGAAGATGAAGATATTGTCGTCGCCTACGCGCTCCGCCATTTCGACGTTCGCGCCGTCGAGCGTGCCGACCGTCAGCGCGCCGTTGATCATGAACTTCATGTTGCCCGTGCCGCTCGCCTCCTTTCCTGCGAGGGAGATCTGCTCGGAGATCTCGGAAGCGGGCATGAGCTTTTCTGACATGGTTACGTTGTAGTTCTCCATGTACACGACGTTGAGCTTCTCATGGATCTTCGGATGCTTTTTGATATCCTCGGACAGGAAGCAGATGAGCTTCATGATCTGTTTTGCCCGTTCGTAGCCCGCGGCCGCCTTCGCGCCGAAGATATACGTCTTGGGCTGGACGTCGAGATCGGGGTTTTCGAGGAGGGCATTGTACTCCTGAATGATATGGAGCGCATTGAGGAGCTGGCGTTTGTATTCGTGCATGCGCTTGGCCTGCACGTCGAACATGGTATTCGGGTCGATCTCGATCCCCTGCTCTTTCTTGGCGTAGCGCGCGAATTGCTCCTTTTTGATGCGCTTGATCTCGCCGAGGCGTTTAAGGACGCTCTCATCGTCTGCAAACTTGGCAAATTCGGAGAGCAGTTCGGCGTTCTTGGCATAACCCGCGCCGATACAGTCGTCGAGAAGTTCGCAAAGTTCGGGGTTGGACTGGTTCAGCCATCTCCTGTGCGCGATGCCGTTCGTCACATTCGTGAATTTTTCCGGCGTGTATTCGTAGAAGTCGCGGAAGATGCTCTCCTTGATGATGTTGCTGTGGAGCGCGGAGACGCCGTTGACGCTGTGCGAGCCGACGACGCAGAGATTCGCCATGCGGACGATATTGTGGCCGAGGATGGCCATGCGGGAGATCTTATCCCACTCGCCGGGGAAGCGCTTCCAGAGGTCCTCGCAGAATCTGCGGTTGATCTCTTTCAAGATCGTATGGATGCGCGGAAGCCTGCGCGCGATGAGATCCTCCGCCCACGTTTCGAGCGCTTCGGCGAGCACGGTATGGTTGGTGTAGGCGCAGGTCGCCGTGGTGATGCTCCACGCCTCGTCCCACGAGAAGCGGTTTTCATCCACCAAAATGCGCATGAGCTCGGGAATGGCGAGCGCGGGATGGGTATCGTTGATGTGGATGGCCGCCATGTCGGGGAGAAGCGCCAAAGACCCGTAGCGGCGCTTGTGGTCGGACACGATGCACTGCAAGGAGGCCGAAACGAGGAAGTATTGCTGTTTGAGGCGGAGCGACTTCCCCTCATAGTGGTTATCTGAGGGATAGAGCACTTTGGAGATGAGCTGCGCGTCCGCATCGTCCCGCATGACGGTGGCATAGTCGCCCTGCGAAAAGAGCTGCATGTCGAACTTCTGCACGGCGCGGGAACGCCAGAGCCTGAGCACGCTGACAGCCTCGGAATTCGCCCCCGAGACCATCATGTCGTACGCAAACGCCTCGACTTCCTTGGCGTCGCGATAGACGACTTCCATGCCCTGATCCGTCCACCGCTCCTCCACTTCGCCGTCGAAGCGGACGATGAACTGCTTATCCGTGCGCTGCGTGAGCCACGCGTCTCCGCCCGGAAGCCAATTATCGGGCAGCTCGATCTGCCATCCGTCCACGATCTTCTGCTTAAAAAGCCCGTAGTGATAGCAGATGGAAAAGCCCATTGCGGGGTAATTTTGGGTGGCGAGCGCGTCCAAAAAGCAGGCTGCGAGCCGCCCCAACCCTCCGTTGCCGAGCCCCGCGTCGGGCTCCTCTTCATAGAGCTCTTCCAGCGTGAGCTTATACCGTTTGAGCGCGGTCGTCAAGGGCTTTTCGATCCCGAGATTGTAGACGCTGTTTTTGAGAGACCGCCCCAACAGAAATTCCATGCAGAGGTAATAGACGCGCTTGGACTTGGTGCTCTTTACCTTTTTATGGAATTTGTGCCGCTTTTCGAGCATGATATCGCGCACGCTCATGACGACTGCCTTGTAGATCTGTTCCCGTGTGGCCTCTGCGGGGGAAACGCCGAAATAGCGCGTGAGTTTCCCCTCGATCAGCCGTTCTGCTTCCGTTTCGGAAAGATTGCTCATGTACTTTATTTTCTCCTGAGATTGGTATATCTGACGATTTTTCTTACTTTAACACACTGAGATAGAGGCCCTCGTAATATTTGGCGGAAACAGACCAGCTGAAATCCGTCTCCATCGCCTTTTTGACGAGCCGCGCCCATTCGTCCTTCATGTGGTAGACGCCGATCGCCTCGCCGATGACGTAGAGCATGTCGTGCGCGTTGTAGCGGTTGAATGTGAATCCGTTCCCGCCCGCGCCGTAAGGGGTGATGCTGTCTTTCAAACCGCCCGTCTCACGCACGAGCGCGACGGCGCCGTAGCGGCTCGAAATCATCTGCGAGAGCCCGCACGGTTCGCTCTTGGAGGGCATCAAAAAGATATCCGCGCCGGAGTAGATCTTGCGCGAGAGATCCGCGTTGAAGGAGATCACCGAGACCACCTTGCCCTGATACTTGCGGGCGAGGTCGATGAAGAAGGCCTCATAGGCGGAGTCGCCCGTCCCGAGAACGATGAATTGGATATCTTCGCGGAGCGCGTCCTCGATGACCGCGCGCACGAGGTCGAGCCCCTTGTGCCCGACGAGACGCGAGATCATGGCGATGATGGGCGTATCCGGCTTGACGGGCAGGCCGAGCATCTTTTGCAGCTCCTCTTTGCAGATCCGCTTGTTTTCGGGATCTTCCGCACTGTAATTGGCGAAGAGCGCGGGGTCGGTCGCGGGGTCATAATAGTCGGGGTCGATGCCATTGAGAATGCCCGTGAGCTTGAACTCGTTGCGGCGGATGATGGGATCGAGCCCGTGCGCATAGAACGGATCTTTGATCTCCTGCGCGTACGAGGGAGAGACGGTGGAGAAGGCTTCGCACACTTCGATCGCCCCTTTCATGAGGTTGATGCAGTGGTCGTACTCCACGAAATGCCTGTCATGTTCGGAGAGACCGAACAGATCGCCGAGAATATCGAGTGAATATTGCCCCTGATATTCTATGTTGTGAATGGTGAAAACGGCGCGGATGAACTGATACTCGGGACGATGGCAATAGATCGTTTTGAGATAGATCGCGGCGAGCGCGGCCTGCCAGTCGTGGCAGTGCAGCACGTCGGGGTAGAATCCGATAAAGCCGAGGATCTCCATGACGCTGCGGCAGAAGAAGGCGAAGCGTTCGCCGTCGTCGTAGTAGCCGTAGCACCCCGACCGCTTGAAGTAGTACTCGTTGTCCACAAAGTAGTAGGTGACCCGGTCCGCCCGATACTCGAAGATGCCGCAGTATTGGTTTCTCCACGCGAGCGGGACATACAGATTCCCGATATA
Source organism: uncultured Clostridia bacterium (assembly GCA_947625605.1). GTDB lineage: Bacteria > Bacillota > Clostridia > Christensenellales > Borkfalkiaceae > Gallimonas. The sequence continues at coordinate 12,680 of CANQOY010000012.1, forward strand.
GCGGAAATCCTTGCGGTACTCCTTGCGGATATCCTGATAGAGCGGGATGATGACGCGCACGTCATAGTCGTCGCTCCTTGCGATCGCCTTGGAGAGGGAGCCGATCACCTCGGCAAGCCCTCCCGTCGCGATGAAGGGCGCGGCTTCCGAGGCGACGAAGAGGATCTTCTTCTTGGGTGCGACGCGGATCTCTGCGGCAGGTTCGGGTTTGACCTCGACCGGCTTCTCCGCAATTTCCACCGCCTGCGCGGCCGTATTCTTGCTGCTTTTCTTTGCCATTCTGATATAATCCCCCGTTTTTTGAATTTTATGCCCGTTTACAGCATCCGTCCTTTCGGGATGAAGTAAGGCAGTTCGGCGCATCCGGCGAGCGTTCTTCCGTCTCTGACGACGGCGTTCTTATCCGTGATGACGCAGTCCAGCCGCACGTTCTCGCCGATGACGGAGTCCTGCATGACGATGGAATTGCGGATGACGCTCCCCTTTCCGACCTTTACGCCGCGGAAGAGCACGCTGTTTTCCACCGTCCCTTCGATGACGCACCCGTCCGAGATGAGCGAATCCTTCACGCTCGCGCCTTCGAGATATTTGGAGGGAGCGGAGTCGCGAACCTTGGTATAGATGTCCCGCGCGCCGAAGAGCTCGTCGCGCACGGGCTTTTGCAGCAGTTCGAGGCTGTGCCTATGGTAATCTGCAAGCGAGTTGACCGCGGCGTAGTAGCCCTCGAATTTGTATCCGAAAATGCGGAGAGTATCCACATTTTTGGCGAGGATGTCGCGGCCGAAGCTGGAAAATCCCCTCTGCACGGCGCTCTGGATGGTATTGATGAGGAATTGGCGGCTCATGACCATGACGTTGACGTAGAGGTTGAGCTTCCCCTCCGCCTTGGGATTGATTTTGAGTTCGCGGATCCTGCCCGTATCGTCCGGTTGAAGGGTGATGTAATAGGTGGAGCTCACGTGCGTCTCCTCATGATAGACCATCGTGATATCCGCGCCCTTTTCCTCGTGGAAGCGCACGATATCCGCGATATCCATGTGGGCGATGCCGTCGCAATCCGAGATGACGACGTACTCCTCGCTCCTGTGGTTCAAAAATCCCGTGATGCCCATGAGCCCTTCGAGGCGGGTGGTATAGAGCTGTTCCGTCTCATCGGAATAGGGCGGGAGCAGGATGATGCCGCCGTACTTTCTGGCGAGGTCCCAATCTTTGCCGCTGCCGAGATGGTCGATCAGGGACTGATAGTTGTTCTTTGTGACGATGCCCACCGTCGTGATCCCCGAGTTGACCATGTTCGAGAGCGCAAAGTCAATGAGCCGGTATCTCCCGCCGAACGGGACGGAAGCCATCGTGCGGTGATGGGAGAGCTCGGGAAGATTATCGTCGTTAATGTGCGAAAAGATGACGCCGACCGTTGAAAGTGCCATGATTTATTCCCCCTTGTAGTCCTTATCGAGAATTTTTCCGCCTGCGACGGAAGCGCCCGCCGAGATGACGATGCCTCTGCCGAGCACGGCGATGCCCGCGCTCTTCTCCTTGGGTTCGCCCACGGCCGCCCCCTCCTCCACGACGACGTCCTCATCGATGATGGAGTAATTGACGACGGCCCCTTTCCGCACGACGGTGTTCGCCATGATGACGCTGTCCACCACGGTCGCCCCCTCTTCCACGATGACGTTGGAGGCCAGAACGGAGTTCTTCACCGTGCCCTCGATCTCGCAGCCGAGCGCGACCATGGAGTTGCACAGGACGGCGTGCTCGCCGAGGTATTCGGGCGGCGCGAGCGGGTTGCGGGAATGGATCTTCCAGTCGGCGTCCCCGACGTCGAAGGCGGGTTTCTTGCCGAGCAGATCCATGTTCGCCTCCCACAGCGAGGAGATGGTCCCGACGTCTTTCCAATATCCCTCGAAGCGGTAGGAGAACATCTTCTCCCCCGCGTTCAGCATGGCGGGAAGCACGTCTTTGCCGAAGTCCTTGGAGGAATCGGGGTTCGCGTCGTCCTGTTCGAGGTACTTGAAGAGCTTGCTCGCGGTGAAGATGTAGATGCCCATCGAGGCGAGGTTGCTCTTGGGCTGCTTGGGCTTTTCCTCGAATTCATAGATGGAGCCGTCGGGATTCGTGTTGAGGATGCCGAAGCGGGAGGCCTCCTTCATGGGAACCTCGATGGCCGCGATCGTGCAGTCCGCACCCGTCTCCTTGTGCGCGCGCAGCATCTTCGCATAGTCCATTTTGTAGATGTGGTCGCCCGAGAGGATGAGAATGTAGTCGGGGTCGTACTTCTTCATAAAGGACATGTTCTGGTAGATGGCGTTTGCCGTGCCCTCGAACCACGAGGACTTCTTCTTGGCCTGATAGGGAGAGAGGATGTGCACGCCGCCGAATACGCGGTCCAGATCCCACGGCTGGCCGTTGCCGATGTACTCGTTGAGTTCCAAGGGCTCGTACTGCGTGAGCACCCCCACCGTATCGATCCCCGAATTGACGCAGTTGGAGAGCGGAAAGTCGATGATCCGATATTTTGCGCCGAATGCCACGGCAGGCTTGGCGATCTTGTTCGTGAGCGCATACAGCCTCGAACCCTGCCCGCCCGCAAGAAGCATCGCGACGCATTCTTTCTTTCTGAGCATAAAGGGTACCTCCTGAGTTTCTTTATTTTGGCCCGCGCCTTATGGTTGTGCGTCGGGAACGAATACGAGATAGACCGTTGTGAGCTTGGGAAGCTCCAAATGCAGGGAATATTCCTTGCCGTGGCTGAATTTCTTCTCCGTTTTCAGAGTCTTGCGGCGGACTTTCCCATCTCCGCCGAACCGCTTGTCGTCCGAGCAGAACACGATCTTGTATTTGCCCTTGCGGTTGACCCCGAGGCGATAGTCGGTATCCGCGCCCGAAAAACAGGTGACGGCGATGATCTCGTTCCCCTGCCTGTCTCTGCGGATAAAGGCGAGCACGTTGCGGTCCGCGTCGTCTGGCGCAAGCCACTCGAAGCCGTCCCAACTGTCCTCGATCTCGAAGAAAGCGGGCGTTTCGCGGTAGAAGAAGTTGAGCGCTTTCACATACTCGGAGAGCTTGCCGTGGAGTTCGTAGCGGTCGCGGAGGAAGAATTCCAGCCCCTCCTGATAGTTCCACTCCTTGAACTGCCCGAACTCATAGCCCATGAAATTGAGCTTCTTGCCGGGGTGCGCCGTCATATATCCGAGGAAGGCCCGCACACCCGCAAACTTTTCCTCATAGCTCCCCGGCATCTTGTTGATGAGGGAGCACTTCCCGTGCACCACCTCGTCGTGCGAGATCGGGAGCATGAAATTTTCGGAAAAAGCATACATCATCGAGAACGTGAGCTTGTTGTGCTCGTATCTGCGGAAGAGCGGATCCGTGGCGAGATAGGAGAGCACGTCGTTCATCCAGCCCATGTTCCATTTGAAGTTGAAGCCGAGCCCCCCCACCGAAGCGGGTCTCGTGACGAGCCCCCACGCCGTGGATTCCTCTGCGATCATGAGCGCGCGCGGGAAGCGGAGAAACACCGCTTCGTTGAGCTTGCGCACAAAGGCAATGGCTTCCAGATTCTTGTTCTCCCCATAGATGTTGGGGACCCATTCGCCGGGGCGCTTGTCGTAGTCGAGGTACAGCATGGAGGCCACCGCGTCCACGCGGATGCCGTCCACATGGAATTTGTCGAAATAGAAGCAAGCCGAGGAAATGAGGAAAGAGAGCACTTCGTTCCTGCCGTAGTCGAAGCGGCGGGTGCCCCAGCTCTTGTGCTCCATCCTGTCCCATTGGTCGCTCTCATAAAGAGGCTGGCCGTCAAATTCGTACAGCCCGTGCGCGTCTTTGGGGAAGTGCGCGGGGACCCAATCGAGGATGACGCCGATGCCCGCCCTGTGGAAACAGTCCACGAGATACATGAAGTCGTGCGGCGTGCCGAGACGGGAAGTGACGGCAAAGTAGCCTGTGACCTGATAGCCCCACGAACCGTCGAAAGGATGCTCCATGACGGGCATGAACTCCACGTGCGTATAGCCCATTTCCTTGACATAGGGAACAAGCTCCTTGGCGAGTTCGCGGTAGGAAAGATATCCCCCATCCTCCCGCCGCTTCCATGAGAGGAGGTTGAGTTCGTAGATGTTGACGGGCGAAGCCTGAACGTCTTGCCGTTCGAGCGAGGCGCGGTAGTCGGCGTCTCCCCAGCGGTAGCCTTCGAGATCGTAGAGCTTGGAAGCGGTCGCGGGAGCAGTTTCCGCATGGAAGGCGACGGGATCCGCCTTCAAAAGCTCGCGCCCGTCCGCAGCCGTGATGCAGTACTTATAGGTATCGTACTGCGAGAGCCCCGCGATGAACAGCTCAAAGGATTCGTTGTCCACCATGCGGTGCATGGGATGGGCGTGCTTGTCCCACCCGTTGAAGTCGCCGACGACGGAGACGGCCTTCGCGTGCGGCGCCCAGACGCGGAAAAGGTACCCCTTGGCGCCGTTTTGCCGCGCCTTGTGCGCGCCGTAGGTCTCGTAAATGCGATCGTTTTTGCCGTGATGGAACAGGAAGATCGGGAAATCCGTCTCGCGCTCCGTACGATCCGCTTCGTCTGCCATGTATTTCTCCTTATATATAGAATGATCTCTTATAATTATACTATATTTTTCCAACACTTTCAATACCCGAAAGCAATTTTTTCGCGCTTTTCGGAAAGTTTTTCTCCGCCCGCAAAAGGACAAAAGATTACCCCGCCTTCGGGCAGGGTAACCGGTCATTCTTCCTTGTTTTCCGCATCTTGCTCCTGCTTATGCTCTGCTTGCGCATTGTCCTCTTGCGCCTCGGGCGGATCGGGCATGGGCGCCTGCGTTTGCTCCTGCGCCTCCTTGCGGGATCTGCGCAGCTTCATCTGTGTCGAGACGGCTCTCACGATGGTGATGATCATTACGGCGACGGCCGCCACGAAGAAACAGATGATCAGAATATTCAAGGCTCCCCTCCGCATCCGTGTTTTTCAAAATGATAGCATATTTTTCGGAGGAAGTCAAGGAAATGCGGCCGTCATTCGTGAGTTTTGCGCGCCTCGGGCGGCGTATTTTCGTCGAGGATGCTCTCTGCGATCTCGTAGATATCCCCCGCCCCGAGCACGAGGATCAGGTCGTCTTTGTGCGGCCGTTCCGCAAGCCGCTGACGAAGTTTTTCCGGGCTCTGCACATAGCGCGCCTCGGGGAGCCTGCTCGCGAGCGCGGCCGCGCTCCCCGCAAAATCGTAGGCCTCCCTTGCGGAATAGGTCGTATAGATGATGGGCGACTCGGCGCGGCGGAGCACCTCGGTAAATTCGCGCATGAAGTCCCGCGTGCGGGTGTAGGTATGCGGCTGAAAGACGACGCGCACCGTCCCCCGACACAGCTTTTCCGCCGTGGAGAGGGTGGCCGCAAGTTCGCGCGGGTGGTGCGCATAGTCGCAGACCACGGGCATGCCCGCGATCGTTCCCACCGCTTCGAAGCGGCGCCGTACCCCGCAGAATTCCTCCAATCCCCGCTTGATCTCCTCGCCCGTGAAGCCCGCAAGGCGCGCGGCGGCAAAGGCGGCGAGGGCGTTATAGACGTGCACTTTCCCCACCGCATGCAGGCGGACGCGCACGACGGGAACGTCCTTTTCCGTTATGGTAAAGGAGTATTCCTCCCGATCGGAGACGAGCCGTTCCGCGCGGATATCGCCCGCGTACAGGCCGAAAGAGAGCGTATGCGGAAGGGTGCGCGCACGCGGATCGTCCGCATTCACCACGACGGACCGCGCCTGCCCCGCAAAGGTCGCATACGCTCCGAAGAGCTCCTCCTCGTCGCGGTAGCAGTCGGTGTGGTCGCGGTCGCAGTTCAGGATCACGGCAATGTCGCTGTGCAGCGCCAGAAAACTCCGCTGAAATTCGCACGCTTCGGTGACGAAGAACTCCTTTCCCGCGGAGAAGTAGTTGCCGAGCAAGATGTCCTCCCCGCCGATATGGCAGGCAAAGGGTGCGCCGTTTGCGCGGAGGATGTGCGCGAGCATGCAGGAGCACGTCGTCTTTCCGTGGCATCCCGCAACCGAAAGGACGTGCGAATATTCCTCCGCGACCCTTCCGAGCAGTTCCGCCCGCGTCAGAAAGCGTTTTCCCGCCGATTTTGCCGCGGCCAGCTGCGGGTGAGAAAAATCCACGGCCCCGGTATAGACGACGAGATCTTCCGCGATCTCCTCCTCTTCTCCGATATGGACGGGGATCCCCCTTTCTCTCAACAGACGCGTAAAACGTCCCTCCTGCCTGTCGCTGCCGCGCACACGGACGCCCGAATCCTTCAAAAGGAGCGCAAGCGCGCTCATACTCACCCCGCCGATCCCGACGAAGTAACAGCCCGAAGAAAGAACCATACAGTATCGTATGGGGCGGGAAAAAATTGTGTGATACCCCTTTTCGCGCAAAAAAAAGAACCGCAACGCGATGGCTGCGGATCTTTTTTGGTTTTTTTAGGAAATCGGCACGACGTTGACGGCGCGAAGCTTTCCTGCATCCTTGGGATCGGGTTCGGTCTCGAACGTGACCTTCTGCCCCTCTTTCAAGGTGCGGAAACCCTCCGTCTGGATCGCGGAGAAGTGGACAAAAATGTCATCCCCGCCTTCGTCGTTGGAAATGAAGCCGTAGCCCTTCCCGTCATTGAACCACTTTACAGTTCCGTTCACGGTATTACCTCCTATCGAGTGCCGGGCATGCCCGTTGCACTTCTCTTATTATATCAGTGCGGTCCCCGCTTGTCAATACCTCTTTCGGAAAAATTTTACAGTTTTTTCAGAGATTCTTCGAGATACCGCGTGCTCGCATTCGTAAACTTTGCGAGCTCTTCGGGCGTGAGTGCGCGGTAGTTCATCAGCGCAAGCAGCCAGATGTACTCCGCGGCGAGCTTCTGCGCCTCGCCCTCCGCCTCCTTCACGGCCTGCACGGCGGGCGCATTGAGATTGAGCACCAGCGTCATATCGGCGGGCGATTCCCCCATCCGGTAGAAGCTGTTCATCTCGGACATTCTGCGCATAAACTCGGAGACGTTCACCACGGCAGGTACGGCGGAATTTTTGAGTTTTTCCGTCTTTACCGCGACATGCTCCTCCTTCAAGAGGTCGGTGAAGAGGTCGATGAGCGCACGGTCCTCGTCGGAATCCTCTTTGAGCGCGCCCGCGATGTCTGCGTCGATGCGGAGGAAGCGCACGCGCGTGGGATTCTTGTACTCGATATAGCTCAGGAAGTGAGGGTCGATGTATGCGTCGCACACGAGGGCGTCCAGCCCCGCCTCCTTAAACATTTGTATATACTGCGCCTGCTTGTTGACGTCGGAGACGTAGTAGACGGCCTCGGGCTCCTTGCCCTCCTTTGCGTCGTCTGCGGAGACCTCGGGCCCGAACGCGCTTTCGAGCGTCTTGTATTCTCCCGAAATGTTCTTGAAGATGATGATATCCTTGACTTTGGCGTAGAAATCCTCATCCTTGACCGCGCCGAATTTGACAAAGGTCGAGATGTCCTCCCACGCGTTTTCATATCTCTCCCGATCGTTCTTGTAGAGTTCGGTGAGCCTGTCGGCGACTTTCTTTGTGATATGCTTGGCGATCTTCTGCACCTGCCTGTCGTTTTGCAGGAAAGAGCGGGAGACGTTGAGCGGGATGTCGGGGCAGTCGATGACGCCGTTGAGGAGCATCAAAAATTCGGGAATGACTTCCTTGATGTTGTCTGCGATATACACCTGATTGCAGTAGAGCTTGACCTTGCCGCGTTCGAGTTCCACCTGCTTTTTCACCTTGGGGAAATAGAGGATCCCTTTCAGGCGGAAGGGATATTCCATGTTGAGATGGATCCAGAAGAGCGGCTCGTTGTAATCCGAAAACGTTTCGCGGTAGAAGGTCTTATATTCCTCCTCCGTGCAATCCTTGGGCTGTTTGAGATAGAGCGGGACGGGCGTATTGACGGGCTTGTCCTCCTCCCCACCCTTGGGGTTGAGATAGATCTCATACGGCATGAACGAGCAGTACTTCTGCAAAAGTCCGCGGATGACGCCCTCTTTGAGGAACTCCTTTTCCTCCTCGGCGAGGTGCATGACGACGCGGGTGCCCCGCCCTTCTTTCTCGCAGGTGTCGATGGTATATGTGCTCTCGCCGTCCGATTCCCAGTGTACGGCGGGCGCGCCCTCGCGGTAGGAACGCGTGTAGATCTCGATATCGTCCGAGACCATATAGGCGGAATAAAAGCCGAGCCCGAAGTGGCCGATGATGCCCTCCCCGCCCGCTTTTTCATACTGTTCGAGGAAGTCTGCCGCGCCGGAGAAGGCGATCTGCGTAATGTATTTTTCGACCTCTTCCTCCGTCATGCCGATCCCGTTGTCCTCTACGGTGAGCGTGCCCGCCGCTTCGTCCGTCGTCACGGTGATGCGGTACGCGCTCTCCTCCGCCGCTTCGCCGAGGGAGACGAGCTTCTTGTGCTTCGTGATCGCGTCCGAGGCGTTGGCGACGATCTCGCGGAGGAAGATATCCTTCTCCGAGTACAGCCATTTCTTGATGATCGGCATCATATTTTCGCTGGAAATCTTGATATTGCCCTGTCTTGACATCTTGTTTTCTCCTTTCATGCAGAGGACGCCCCGCCGCAGACGGGACGCTCCCACGTCTTTCTTATTCTATATAAACAAAAAAATCCGCATTCAAGCGGATTTTTTCGCAATTTCTCAAAAATCAGTCCTCATCGTCATCGTCCTCGGCGAGGAGCTCGGAGATGGAGGCGCCGAAGCTCGTGCCCTCTCTCCATTCTCTGTATTCCTCTTCCTCTTCGGGGACGTTGGAGTTCCTGCGGTTGTTCTTTCTCACCTTCTGCGGCTTGTCCTCGCGCTCGGGACGGGGCTCGAATTCGGGACGAGGTTGAAGCGCCTTGATGGAGAGCGTGATCTTATGGTCTGCGGGGCTGAATGCGATGATCTTCGCGTCCACCTCTTCGCCGATGTTGAGCACGGAAGTGGGATTTTCAAGCCACTCGTGGGAGATCTGGGAGACGTGCACAAGGCCGTCGATGCCCTTTTCGATCTCGACGAACGCGCCGAACGGAACGATGCGGACGACTTTGCCGTGAACGATGTCGCCCTCCGCGTACTTCTCGGCGGCGAGTTCCCACGGCTGGCGTTGAAGCTGCTTGTAGCCGATGGAGACCTTCTTGTTGTCGCGATCGACTTTGAGCACCTGGAACTCATAGCGCTTGCCGATTTCGAGGACGTCGGTCACCTCTTTGACGCCCGTCCACGAGAGGTCGGAGATGTGCGCCAGGCAATCGAATCCGTTGACGGAGACAAAGGCGCCGAAGCTCGTGATGCGCTCCACCTTGCCCTCCACGACGTCGCCGACCGCGATCGAGGAGAAGAAGCTCTCTTCCTTTGCGGCCTTCGCGGCCTCGCGCTCCGCACGCTCTGCTTCGAGAACGGTGCGCTGGGAAGCGATGATCTCCTTTCTGCGCCCGCCCTCCGTGCGGAACTCGATGAGTTTGAGGCGCAAGTTCTTGCCCTTGTATTTTTCAAGGTCCTGCACGAAGCCGATGCGGATCTCTCTGCGGGGCACGAATACGAGATAGGTGCCGAGTTCCGCGGTGAGGCCGCCCTTATTGGTGCCCGTGCAGACGACGGAGAATTCCTTGCCCGCCTTGATATCTTCGAGCATGGCCTCCTCTTCTTTGAGCTTTCTGACAAGTTTCTGGGAAAGCTGCGTGGGGCTGACCGCGGTGACCATCACCTCGATCTCTTCGCCCGCCTTCGCCTTTTCCTCATATACTTTGCGGTCGTATGTTTCGCAGTCGAGCTCGGACTTGGGAATCTTGTTTTCGAGCTTGCCTTTCCCGGAGACGAAGATCTCCTCATCCGTCGCGGAGACGATACGGACCTTGATGATCTGGCCCTTTCTGTACCGCTCTTCCTTGTCGATATCTTCGAGGACCTGCCGCATTGCGGAGTTGGCCTGCGCGGCGGGCGCCGCCTCGTGCGTCTCGACGGGAGCAGCCTCCGCGGGCTCTTCCGCAGGCGCCGCCTCGGGCTCGGCATCCGTGCTCACGGCTGCTTCGGGCTCGGCGGGTTCGGCCACAGCTTCGGGGGCCTCGACGGGCCTTTCGGCTTCGACCTCGACAGCCTCAACGGCCGGCGTTGCTTCGACGGGTGTTTCGTTCTCCTGTACTTCCGCGTTGTTTTCCACCATTTTGAAAAGAACCTCCTGAGTCAGCCATTCGGGTGTGCTCGCCCCTGCAATCACGCCGACCCTACCAAAAAATTTTATTGTTTCGTATTTGAAATCGTCTGCCGAACGGATGCGCAAGACTTGCGCGCCGCAGGCGGACGCGATTTCCGCAAGTTGCCCGGCGTTGCTGCTCGAAAGCCCGCCGACCACCAAAACAGCGTCGGACGCGCGCGCGATACGCTCTGCGTCCCTCTGTCTCTCAGCAGTAGTATAACAAATCGTGGAAAAAATCTCAACTGTTTTCGGGCACTGTTTTCGAAGATTTTCCGAAATTCTTGAAAATATTTTCGATGAAAAGGTCGTTTGCGCCACAAAAACGACGTTTTTTCCGCGAAAAGAAGAGAGATCTTCCTCCTCGGACGAGACGACGAAGGCCTCCCCTCGGCACCAGCCGAGCAGTCCGCGCACCTCGGGATGATGTCTGTCCCCCGCGATGAGAACGGTCTTCCCCTCTTCGCCCGCCCACCTTACGATCTCCTGCGTGCGGCGGACGAACGCGCAGGTGCAGTCGATCACCTCGATCCCGCGCGCGGCGCATGCTTCATAGACCTCCCTGCCCACCCCGTGGGAACGGATGAGCAGGCGCGCGCCGCCCGGGACCTCTTCGGGGCTCTCCACCGTGACGATCCCCCGCTCCCTGATGCGGCGGACGACCTCTTCGTTGTGGATGAGTTCGCCGAGCGCATAGGTGTGCTCCGCGGGGACGGAGAGCGCGGTATCCACGGCGCGGCGGACGCCCGCGCAAAAACCTTTATAACGGGAGACGAGGACTTTCACTGTTTGCCCTTCTTTTTTCGCGAAGCGCGGAAGTTTTCGCGCAGTTCGTACATCTTTTGCCTGAGATATTCGTCCGCCTCCGCATAATCTTCGGGGGAGAGCTTTCTGTCATAATATTGGGTGAGCTCGATGGGCTCGCCGAATACGACGTGCGTCAGGCGGAAAGGGCGCGGCTTGCGGTCGCTCACGAAGAGGATGACGGGCGATTTGGTGCGGATCGCGAAGAGCGCGGCGCCGCCGTGGAAGGGAAGAAATTCGTCGTCCTCCCGCTTGTTGCGCGTTCCCTCAGGGAACATGCAGATCTTCTCCTGCGCTTTGAGCACGCGGAGCGCGTCCATCACCGCACGCGCATCCGTTCCGTCCCGCGCGACGCCGATCGCACCGATGTGCACGCCCCATTTCCAGAGGATGGGCGCCTCCAAGACGGACTGTTTACAGATATAGTGTATCCCCTCCCACGTCGTTTGCAGGGGGTAAAACACGTCGAACATGCTGTAATGGTTGCCCACAAAGAGGCAGGCGCCCTTTTCCGCCTTGGTATGGCCGTGCAGACGGTAGGGATAGATCAAAAAATGGATCGGCGTGAGGAGGATTTTGAGGAAGATCATAAAGGGCATGTAGTGCTTGCCCTTTTTATTGGGCGGAAAGAGCCGCGGATTTTTGTTCGCGTTCAGCCTCTTTTGCCTCGTCCGCTCCCTTTTTTGCGCCTTTTTCTCCGCACGGGTGAGCTTTCGGGGCGCCTCGTCGGGGACGCAAGTCTGTTCCTGCGGCATCAGATCCTCTCCCGCATCTTATTTTTCAGGAATGCGACGACCTCTTCGATCGTCATATCCGAAGTGTCCACGAGGATCGCGTCCTCGGCCTGTTTGAGCGGCGCGACGGCCCTCCCCGCATCCTGTGCGTCGCGGCGGACGATCTCCTCTTTGAGTTCCGCAAAGTCCACGCTCAGCCCCTTGGCCACGAGTTCGTCGTAGCGGCGCCTTGCGCGCACCTCGGGAGACGCTGTGAGGAAGAACTTGAAGTCGGCGTCGGGAAGGACGAACGTGCCGATGTCGCGGCCGTCGAGCACGCACGACATCCTGTGGGCGATCTCCCTCTGCTTTTCTGCCATGTGCAGACGCACGCTGGGGTGTTTGGAAACGGCGGAGGCCGCCATGGAGACGTGCGGAAGGCGGATCTCCACGGAGACGTCCTTGCCGTCCAAAAGTGTTATCTGCTTTCCGTCCGCAAATTCCACGCCGATCGTCGCGGGCCCGAGAATATCGAGCACGGCGCGCTCGTCCTCAACGTCCACGCCCGCTTGAAGCACTTTCAAAGCGCACGCACGGTACATCGCCCCCGTATCGAGGTGCAGGATCCCGAACTCCTTTGCGAGGAGCTCCGCGACGGTGGATTTGCCGCTTCCCGCAGGCCCGTCGATCGCGATATTGTAGATCGTCGTCAGATCCTTTCTGAGCACCTTTGCCTCGCGGAGATAGATATGGCGGGGAAGGATGTCTTTCTGGACGAACAGCATGACGCGGATGCACAGCGGAAGCCCGCCCTCGATATCCGGCTCCATCGCGGAAAAGAGCGAAGCGCTCACGAATCCCGCCTCTCTCGCCGCCGCGGCGGGATAATAGGAATGGATATCCGATGTCGAAGAGAACACGATGCTCATGATCTCGTCCCGAATGAGCCCGTTGCAATTTACGATCTGATCCAAAAGTTCCTTGACGGCGCGGCGGATCTCCTCTTTCTCATCCTTGGCGATCGTCGTCGCACCTCGAATCACAACCATATATCATCACTCCCGCAAGAATTTTTTAGCCATTATATCAAAAACTTGAACGCATGCCGCAGAATTACAGAGAATTGAGCGGAATTTCAAATAGTATGTCACACATAGTAGTCCAATCAATCGGCCTTTCCTGCCGCATATCCCGTCGCGAAGGCGATTTGGAGGTTGAATCCCCCCGTGAATGCGTCCGCATCGAGCACTTCGCCGCAAAAATACAGCCCGCGCACCTTCTTCGATTCCATCGTCTTGGGGTCGATCTCCGCGAGGGAGACGCCGCCGGAAGTGACGACGGCTTCCGAAAAGCCGCGAAGGCCCGCGAGCCTGACGGGAAATTGTTTGAGCGCAAGCAGGAGCCGTGCCCGCTCTTCGCGCGTTACGGAGTTCGCCCTCTTTTCGGGCGGGATCCGGGCATTGCGAAGAACAAGCAGGCTCGGTCCTGCCGGAAGAAGGCCGCGCATGACGTTCTTCATCTGTTCGTTCGCGCGCTCGCCGAGGTCGCGCAAGAGGCGTGTATCGAGCGTTTGGACGTCGAGCGCAGGCTTGAAGTCGATCCAAACCTCGGTTTTTTCGAGCGGCAGGCGGTTGATGAGCGCGGAGAGCGACAGTGCGAGCGGGCCGGAGATCCCGTAGTGCGTGAACAGAAGTTCCCCCTGCTCCCCGAAGATCTCTTTCCCCTCATGCCGCGCCGAAAGCGCGACGTTCTTCATGGTGACGCCCTGTGCCGCGGAAAGCCCCTCCGCCTCCAATCCCACCAAGGACGGAACGCGCGGGGTGACGGTGTGTCCGCACGCTTCGGCGAAGCGGTAGCCGTCGCCCGTGGAGCCAGTCGAGGGATAAGAGAGCCCGCCCGTCGCAACGATCACCGCGTCCGCGGGAAGTAGCTCCCCACCCGATATTATGCCACGCACAGTACTATGTAAAACGTCGATTTTTTCAACTTCGGTATGGAGACGGATGTCCACGCCCTGTTCGCGGCACGCCCTTTCCAGCGTCTTTGTCACGTCGCTCGCATGGTCGGACGCGGGAAAGACGCGCCTGCCCCGCTCCACTTTGAGCGCGAGCCCGTACCGCTCCATGAGCTCCATGGTATCCGTGGGCGAGAAACGATAGATCGCGCCCGTGAGGAACTTCTGCCCGTGCACGACGTGGCGCAAAAATTCGTCGGGCGGGCAGTCGTTCGTGAGATTGCATCTCCCCTTTCCCGTAAGATAAATTTTCTTCCCGAGCTTTTCATTTTTTTCGAAGAGGATGACTTCGTGCCCGTGCACGGCTGCGGCATAGGCAGCCATGAGTCCCGCGGCGCCCCCGCCGACGACGATTTTCCGCATGATTTGCTCCGATATACGAATGCGAGGGCGTTTGCCCTCGCGACGATCACACGGGGTAGACCCCCGTCTTGGCGAGATCGGCGTCTACGCCTTCCCGCGCCGCCTTTCTCCACTTGAAGAAGTTCTCTGCCACCTCGGGGAAGGAAGCGTATGAGAGCACGTCCTCCTCCTGCGTGTAGTATCCCTTGGCGACGACCTCTTGTTTGAGTTTCTCGTATTCGGGCGCAAGATCGTCCGCAGGGCGGTATGTGATGCGCTTTTCCCCTTTCAGCACTTTTTCCGCAACTTCCTCGTTGAGGGGCATGGGGACCTTTCCGTACTTCCCCGCGAAGAGATCGCGCGTCTCTTTGGTCACCATCTTATAGCGCTCCCCCGTGACGACGTTCAGCACGGCCTGCGTGCCCACGATCTGCGACGAGGGCGTGACGAGGGGCGGATAGCCGCAGTCCCTCCTCACATTGGGGACTTCGGCGAGCACTTCCGCAAGTTTATCCTCCTTTCCCGCCTTTTTGAGCTGGTTCATGAGGTTGGAGAGCATTCCGCCCGGGACCTGATAGAGGAGCGTATTGACGTCCACCTGCCGCACTTTCGGGTTGAGGGAGCCCTCCTTTTCCAGCTCGGCAGCGACCTTTTTGAAGTGCGCCGCGATGGGAATGAGACGATTCAGGTCGATGCCCGTGTCATACTCCGTCCCCTGCAAGGTGGCGACGAGCGCTTCGGTCGCGGGCTGCGACGTGCCGTTTGCGAGAGGCGAAAGCGCGGTATCGACAATGTCCACGCCCGCCTGGATAGCCATAATATTGACCATATCGCCCGTGCCCGTCGTGTTGTGGGTGTGCAGGTGCAGCTTTGTCTCCGGCCGCAGGGCGGCTTTGAGCGCCTTGACGAGCTCGAACGCCTGAAACGGCAGGAGCAGGTTGGCCATATCCTTGATGCAGATATTGTCCGCGCCCATGCTCTCGTACGTCTTGGCGAGGCCGACGAAGTAGCCGAGATCGTATGCGGGGCCCGTCGTATAGGAGATCGCCGCCTCGCAGACGCCGCCGCAAGCTGCGCCGTATTTCTTGATCGCCCTCATGGACGCTTCGATGTTGCGGGGATCGTTGAGCGCGTCGAACACGCGGATGACGCCGACGCCGTTCTCAAAGCACTTTTCGACGAGTTTATCCACGAGATCGTCCGCATAGTTGCGATAGCCGAGAAGATTCTGCCCTCTGAGGAGCATCTGGATCGGCGTCTTTTTGAGATATTTTTTGAGGGTGCGGAGGCGCTCCCACGGATCCTCGTTGAGGTAGCGCATGCAGGTATCGAACGTGGCCCCGCCCCAGCCTTCAAGGGAATAGTAGCCGACCTCATCGAGCTGCGCGAGCACGGGGATCATCTGCTCCGTACGCATTCTCGTCGCCGCCTGCGATTGGTGCGCGTCCCGCAGGATGGTATCCATGATCATGACTTTCTTTGACATATCGAAAACTCCTTGGTGCGGCGGGAGAACGGGCGTTCGTCCCCCTCCGCTTCGCCGCGAATCTGCGCGCGGCAAAAGATATTCGTTCGCTTATCCGAAGCAGGCCAAAAGCACGCCCGCGGCCAGCGCCGAGCCGATCACGCCCGCCACGTTGGGGCCCATTGCGTGCATCAGCAGGTGGTTGGAGGGATCGGCCTCTCTGCCGACGTCCTCGGAGATGCGCGCCGCCATGGGCACGGCGGAGACGCCCGCGGAGCCGATGAGCGGGTTGATCTTGCCCTTTGTGAGCTTGCACATGAGCTTTGCGGTGAGGAGGCCGCCGATCGTGCCGCAGTAGAATGCGACGACGCCGATCAGCATGATGAGAAGCGTCTGCGGCGCGAGGAAGATATCCCCCTTTGCCTTACAGCCCACAGCCACGCCGAGGAAGATCGTGATGGTATTGATGAGCCCGTTCTGCGCCTGCGAAGAGAGGCGCTCCACTACGCCCGAGACGCGGAAGAGATTGCCGAGCATGAGCATCCCGAGAAGCGGGATGGCGTCGGGCAGCAGGATCCCCACGACCAATGTTACGGCGATCGGGAAGATCACCTTCTCGACCTTGGAGACCTGACGGAGCGGCTTCATGCGGATCATGCGCTCCTTCTTCGTGGTGAGCAGCCGCATGACGGGCTTTTGGATGAACG
Source organism: uncultured Clostridia bacterium (assembly GCA_947625605.1). Taxonomy (GTDB): domain Bacteria; phylum Bacillota; class Clostridia; order Christensenellales; family Borkfalkiaceae; genus Gallimonas. The sequence continues at coordinate 28,961 of CANQOY010000012.1, forward strand.
GGATGAGCGCCATGTACGAATAGGCCGCGATGGCGATCGTCGGGACGAGGTTCTCCGCAAGCATCTTGGAGACATAGATGGCCGTCGGGCCGTCCGCGCCGCCGATGATCGCGATGGCAGCGGCCTCCGCGCCCGAAAATCCTCCGAGGATCGCCCCGAAGAGCGCAAGGAAGATGCCGAGCTGTGCGCCCGCGCCGATGAGCATGCTCTTGGGATTGGCGATGAGTGGGCCGAAGTCCGTCATCGCGCCGATGCCGAGGAAGATGAGCGGCGGGTAGATGACCTTATCCACGCCGTAGTAGAGATACCAAAAGAGGCCGCGGCTTCCGGGTTCCACCGCGTCAAAGGTGTGTTCCGCTCCGGCGGGGTACGTCCCCCAGAGCACGCGCTCGGCGCCGGGAATGTTGATGAGGAACATGCCGAATGCGATGGGCAAAAGAAGCATGGGCTCCGCCTTGAAGCGGATCGCCACAAAGAACAGGATCCCCGCAATGACGAGCATCACATAGTTCTGCCACGTCCCCTGCGAGAGCCCCATCGACTCCCAGAGCCGCGAAAATATCCCTCCGATATCGAGGGCGATCATATTGTTTATCATATCGCTTTATCCGATGACGGCGAGAAGCGCGTCCGACTCCACATTGGCGCCCTTCGCCACATGGAAAGTCACTTTTCCGTCGCAGGGGGCGGTGATATCGTTGTCCATCTTCATTGCTTCGAGGACGAGGATGGGCTGATCCTTTTTCACGGACGCGCCGCTGTCCACGAGCAGATTTTTGATGAGCCCGGGGAAGGGCGAGAGCACTTTGGTCCCCTTTGCGGTCTGTGCGGGCGCGGGTGCGGATGTGGCCGCAGGCGTGTCCGCCGTGAAGCCGATTTGGGCCCTGTTTTCCGCGTCGACCTCTTCCACGCCGACCTCGTATTGTTTTCCGTCTACCGTAATGATGAAATTTCTCATAATCCGACTCCTTATTCCTTGTTCAAAGTCTCCTGATCCTTCTTACAACAAACTCGCATTTGGGCTGTTCCGCTTCCAGATAGACCGCAAGCGCGGCGGTGATGGCGGCGACGACTTCGGGTGAGACCGTCTCCGCATCGGGCGGCGCGGGGATCTCGCCGGGTTCGGGGCCGCGCTCCGCCTTCTTCTTTTTGCGGCGGTCCGTCCGTTGCATGACGAACCCGACGAGCATGAGAATGCCGATGAGCAGCGCGATGCCGAGAAAGACGAAGATCAGGCCGAAGATTGCGTAAAACGCGCCCTCTCCGGGATCGAATTTGAACCAACTATCCAAAAGGTTGACCATATCCGCTCCTTACCGCACCGTCTGCAACGCGGCGATCAGATATTGTTTGAGGAACTGCGGCTCGATGATATCGTCGAGATATCCGCCCTTTGCCGCATGGAAGGGATCGGCGTGTTCGTCCGCATAGACGGCGGCCACCATGGCTTCGTCCCGCCCCGCAAATTCGATCTGCGCGCCAGCTGCGCTCTCAAATAGGGAGATGTGCGAAGTCGCAAGCGCAAAGGTGAAATCGAAGCCCGCGGATTTTGCGGCGAACAGGGAATAGCCGAGCCCCACCGCACTGCCCGTGACGACGGAGATCTTCCTTTCCACGGCGCCGAGCGCGGCGAGAAAGGCGCTTATGCCGCCGAGCAGTCCGCCGTTCTGCGCCTGCGCGGTCTCCTCCGCGCCGAGGCAGTCGACGAAAAAGAGCGCGGGCAGCTTCCACGCTGCGGCAAATTGCAGGAAGTTCGCGATCTTCGCGAGATTACCCGCATTGAGACGCACGCGGTCCATCGCCACGGCGGCGACGGGGATCCCGCCCAAACGCGCGAGCACGGTGCGGACTTCGGGACAGGCGTTCGCGCCGACCTCGACCCCCTCTTCGAGCAGGGAGAGGACGGTCTTTGCGTCCTGCGACGCGTTGAGGGACGGGCAGGGCTCGTTGAGCTCCGCCTCCTTCACCGCGCCTCCGACCAGATCCGCAATGCGCAGGACCGTGGACGCGGCTTCGCGCAAGTCCTTGACGGGGATCGCGGGAAGATTTCCGCGGGAGAGCGCACCATAGCCGCATATCTCCGCCGCGGGGACATTCTTCCCCGCCTTCGCCGAGAGGACGAAGGGTGAGGAGAGCGCGAGCGTCGCCCTCTCCGTGAAAAACACAAAATCCGCGATCGCGGCAAGCGCGGCGGAGGAGCCGTAGACCTCGCCGTCGAGAATGGCAAACTGCAACACCTTGCCTTTGAGGCCGTTTGCGGCCGCGAGAAGCTCCGCAATGCCTTCGAGCACGTTGACGCCCTCTCCCACGCGCACGCCCTGCGAGTGGAGAAGATACACGACGGGCACGCCGCTCTTTTCGGCCGCACGGAGCGTTTTGACCATCTTTTCGCAATTCGCTTTGGAAAGGCCGCCGTAGCTCACCGCAAAGTTCTGCGCAACGAGATAGAAGGGAACGCCGCCGACGGTCGCAAAGCCCGTCACGACCCCCTCTCCCTGCGCTTCCTCGTTCCAGAGATCGCTCTTGGAGAAGGCAAAGGCCGCGAGTTCGACGAAGCTGTTTTCGTCCGCAAACTCCGCGATCGCGGCGCGGACGTCCTCGCCCGCGCGTTTGAGCGCGTCCCTCCGCTCTCTGAGCGCATCAATTCGATCCATATTCACCTCTTTCCGCAAAAAACACCAATTTCTACCACATATCATTATACTCAATCGCCGCGGAAAATCAAGAAAATTTCATGCGATTTTATCAACATTTTCCGCGGCCGGAATAAAAAACAAAGGCCGCCCCCGCATGCGGAGCGACCCTTTGCGCTTTTGTTATTTTCCGCCGTCCTCGTCCTTTTTTTGTACACCCTTTGAGACGAGGGAGCCGTCGGGACCGACGACGTCGATGGTAAATTCTCCCTCCTTGGGCTTTTCCTCGACGCGCGTCTCCCGATGGAACTTCTTCTGGAACCAATTCAGGATGGCGTCCGATTTTTTATAGAGAAATACGAAGAGGACGATGATGAGGGCGATGAGGACCGCCCAAATGAGGATCCCCCACCATGTATTGAACGGGATGAGGGTCACCGAATAGCTCGTCGTGAAGATCGCGAGAACGCGCGAGATGGCGATGACGGCGAGGAAATACCAGATGGACATGGACGACATGCCCGCGACGAAGCAGAGGACGTCGTCCGGAAAGACGGGCAAGAGGAACATTGCCGTCAAGAGCAGCTTATCCTTGCCCTTGATCTTCTTCATCCACTTTTCGAGCGTCTCCTTTCCCACGAGCCATGAGACGACGCGCGTCCCCGCGTACCTGCCCACGAGAAAGGCGACGAGCGAGCCGACGACGATGCCGAGGAGGCTGAGCAGGCTGCCCGTCAGAGGGCCGAACAGCGCGGCGCCCGCCACGACGGTCACCGTGCTCGGAATGGGCAGGATGACGACCTGCAAGAATTGCAGTACGGTAAACACGACGCTCATCCAGCTTCCCGAGCGCTCCAAATAGGCTTCAAGACGCTCTTGGTCGCGCATGACCTCGAAGAATCCCGTGCGGATGAGCGCATAGAGGATCGCGGAAAAGAACACGGCCATCACATAGGCGGTGATGCACGCCTTATAGACGATCTCCTTGCGCAAGAAGTAAAAGACGAGGTCGGTCGCGCACAGGGCGGCGTTGAGGACGCTCGCGCCGATCACGGCGAGCAGGAAGTACGTCTCTCCCCACGCGGCGCGGAAGCGCATGAGCGAGAGCACGAGAAAGACCTCCGTCGCCGCGGCGGCGAGGACGATCAGAATTGTGTGCGCCGCGCGCCATGCGGCGACGGGTTGTGTTCTCTCTTGCGGCATAGGCAGTTACTTATAGTATATACGCATCTCGGAGGAAATATAAGCGAAGAGGCCGCGGCTGTACATGGCGGTGCGTCAATCCTTGGGGATCGCGGCCCGCGCGAGTGCATCGCAGCGGTTGTTGAGCTCGTCGTCCGCATGGCCCTTTACCTTGCGGAAGCAGACGTCGTGGATGCGGGTGAGCGCAAGCAGCCTCTGCCACAAGTCCGTGTTGAGGACGGGCTTGTGATCGGCTTTCCGCCAGCCCGTGCGCTCCCATTCCAAGATCCATCCCTCTTCGAAGGCGCGCACGGTGTAGGCCGAATCGCTGCAAATCGTGACGGCGCAGGGATATTTGAGGCGTTCGAGCCCGGCGATCGCCGCCATGAGTTCCATGCGGTTGTTCGTCGTCTCCCGCTCCCCCCCGGAGAGTTCGAGCCGATGCGGCCCGTACAGCAAAACGCACCCCCAGCCCCCGGCTCCCGGATTGCCCGAGCACGCGCCGTCGGTATACAGCGTGACCTGCTTTTTCATACTTCCTTTTTCTTTTTCCATATTTTTTCCGAAAAAATTCTTGACGGACGGCAAAGAATGGTATATAATATGTAAGGCGCACAGGGGAGTAGTTCAATGGTAGAGCAACGGTCTCCAAAACCGTCTGTTGCGTGTTCGAGTCGCGTCTCCCCTGCCAAAACAGTCTACGCACGCGTAGGCTGTTTTTTCATGCTCCCCGCCCGCACGGCGCGGGAACGCCCAAGGTTGCGAGAAGGCGATCCACGCAGCGTTCGAGCTCTTCCCGCGTGCCGTTATTTTCCGCAATGAGGCAGTTCTTCTCCTCATACCGCGTCGGATCGAACTGACTGCGCATGCGGAGGCGGATCTCTTCGCGGGAAGCGCCGTCCCGCGCGGCGGCCGCGTCAAGGCGGAGCGCCTCCTCCCTGCGCACGGCGATCACGCCGTCGAAGCGCGTCTCGAACCCCGCTTCAAAGAGTAGCGGAACTTCGGCAAAGGAGACCGCATGCCCCTCCATCCGCCGCAGAAGTTCTTCCATGATGATCGGGTGCGTATACGCGTTCAGCCGCGCAAGCCGCCTCGGATCGGCAAAGACATAGGCGGCGAGCGCTTTCTTTTCAACTTCTCCCCCTTTCGTACATGCGGGGAAGAGGCGCGCAAGCGCCCTCCTGTACGCCCCATCTTGCCAGAGTTCGCGCGAGATCTCGTCGCACGAGAACACGGGGTACCCCTTTTTTGCGAGGATCGCGCAGACGGTGCTCTTGCCCGAGCCGATCCCCCCCGTGACGGCGTAGCGCTTACTTTGCATCGTACCAACTCCTGCCGACGGAGACTTCCGCAATGAGCGGCACGCGCAGCGCGATCGCTCCCTCCATCTCCTCTTTGAGAACGGCGGAGGCGCGCTCCGTCTCCTCTTCGGGCGTATCGAGGAGGAGTTCGTCGTGCACCTGCAAGACGAGGCGGCTGCGGAGCCCCTCTCTGCGGAGGCGCTCCGCCACGCGGAGCATGGCGATCTTGATGATGTCCGCCGAGCTGCCTTGGAGCGGCATGTTCATGGCGGCGCGTTCGCCGAAGCTGCGCACATTGTAGTTGGAGGAGCGGATCTCGGGAATGTAGCGCCTGCGCCCGAGCACGGTGGTCACGAAGCCCTCCCGTTTCGCCCGTTCCACATTTTCTTCCATGTATGTTTTGACTTCGGGATATTCGAGAAAGTACTTGCGGATGATCTCCGCGGCCTCCTGTGCGGAGCAGCCGAGATCGCGCGAGAGGCCGAAGGCACTCATGCCGTAGAGAATGCCGAAGTTGACCGTCTTGGCCCTCCTGCGCTGCGCAGCCGTGACGTCGGAGAGCTTTACCCCGAACACGCGGGCGGCCGTCGCGGTATGGATATCCTCTCCCGCGCAGTAGGCGTCAACGAGGGCCTTGCACCCCGAGAAATGCGTGAGAAGCCGCAGTTCGATCTGGGAATAGTCGGCGTCTACCAACACGTTCCCCTCCCGCGCCACGAAGAGCTTTCTCAGCTCCCTCCCCGCGTCCGTGCGGACGGGGATATTCTGCAAGTTGGGGTTTGCGCTCGAAAGCCGCCCCGTCGTCGTGGCCGTCTGATTGTAGGTGGTGTGGACGACGCCGTTCTTTGCGAGCGGCAGGATGCCGTCGATATAGCTCGTCTGCAACTTCTGGATCTCGCGAAAGCGCAGAATGAGCCGCGCGATCTCGTGCTCGTCGGCGAGCTTTTCCAGCACCTCCGCGCCCGTGGAATATCCGCCGCGCTGGTTGCGCTTCGCGCCCTTGGGATCCAGCCCGAGTTTGCCGAACAGCACTTCCGAGAGCTTGAACGGCGAGTTGAGGTTGAAAGTCTCCCCGGCGATCGCATAGATGCGCTCCGTGAGCGAAGCAAGCTCTTTGCGGTAGCGCTCGGAAAACTCGGGGAACTTCGCGATATCCACGCACACCCCGAACTTCTCCATGTCATACAGCAAATAGGCGAGCGGCAGTTCGAGCTCACGGTAGAGCGAGGCCTCCGCCGTCCCCTCCGTCTTTTTGAGCGCCTCGGCGTAGGCCATCGAGAGCGCCTCGGCGCAGTTCATCTCGTGGAGCGAATAGTGCATGGCCAGCTCTTTGGCGGAAGCGGGGCGCAGGTTGGAATCGCCGAGATACCGAAGGATCGAGACGTCCTCCATGACGCACGCGGGCGCGATCCCGAGCTCGTCAAGCATCCCGAGCGTCGCCTTGACGTCGGGCACGATGACGCGCTTTCCCGCCGCGAAGATCTCGGTAAAGAGCGGCACGAGTTCGTGCAGAAAGACGCCCGGCTGCAAAAAATTCTCCCGGATGCGGATGAGGTATTGCTTTCCGCCGAACCCGAGATAGAACCCCTCCTGCTCGCGGCAGAAGAAAAATTCGCTCTCCGCCCGCACGGAGCCGAGCAGGGAGGACGGATCCTCCGTGCAAATGACCTCTTCCGAGGCCGCCCTCTCCTTGGGGAAATAGCTCCCGTCCATGAGAGAGCGAAATTCCAGCCGCCCGAAGAACGTTCTCGCCGCTTCGGGGAAAGGCAGGCGGAGGATACAGTCGTCGAGGGCGACGTCGATGGGCACGTTCACATCGATCGTGGCGAGCGTACGCGAGAGATACGCCGACTCCCTCCCCTCCTCCAACTTGGCGTGCAGGGTGCCGTAGATCTCCCCCAGAGCGGCATATACGCCGTCCAGATTGCCGTAGCGATGCAAGAGCGAGAGCGCGCTCTTCGGCCCCACGCCGCGCACCCCGGGAATGTTGTCCGAACTGTCCCCCATGAGCGCTTTTTCATCAATGATCTGCGCGGGCGCAAGACCGACTTTTTCAACAAAATTTGCCGCGGTGAGGCGATCCAGATCGCTCACGCCGCGTTTGGTAAAGCAGACGTCCACATGCTCGTTGACGAGCTGATAGGAATCGCGGTCCCCCGTATAGATGAGGGAATGCACGCCGCTGAATTTTCTCGAAAGCGTCCCGATGATATCGTCCGCCTCATAGCCCGCAAGCTCGACGATGCGGATCTTCATGGCGGTGAGCAGTTCTTTGAGCACGGGGACCTGCCGCACGAGCTCCTCGGGCATCGGCTTTCTCGTGCCCTTGTAGTCGCCGTACATCTTGTGGCGGAAGGTGGGCGCATGCACATCGAAAGCTACGGCGAGATACTTCGGGTTCTCGTCGTCGATGATCTTAAAGAGCAGCTTCACAAAGCCGAAGATCCCGTTCGTGGGAAGCCCATCCCCGGTCGTAAAGACGTTCATGGCATAGAATGCACGGTTCAAAAGGCTGTTGCCGTCGATGAGAATGAGTTTATCCATAAGGATATTTTAACACGGATATGTTTTTTTTGCAAGAATATCGGGAAAAACACTTGCAATTTTCGCTGCATTTCGTTATAATTTTAGAATGTAAGCCGGTGTGGTGGAATTGGCAGACGCGCTGGACTCAAAATCCTGTGGTAGAAATACCGTATCGGTTCGACCCCGATCACCGGCACCAGAAAAAAAGAAGGCGAACCGCCTTCTTTTTTTCTGGTGCCGTACAAGCGGGATCGACGACCCCGCCCCGCCCGCACGTTCTTTATTCCGTCTAAGGGCGGCACGAGCAGGCATAGCCTGCGAAGTATCACCCTGCACGGGGAGCCATCGAACCCCGCGCGAGGAATGCCACGACCAACCTGATTCGAACCGAGTCAGGTTGGTCTTTTTCTATACTTAAAAAGCGAGGACAAACCGCCACAGCCCTCGCCTTCCTTATATTCCGCTATCATAGAATATTAGCATCTTTTTACTTGCCATATAGAACTCCTCTTCCCGCAAAACATGTTTTTTCATTATAACGCGGCTTCTACTATCATTGTAATTATGCAGAACAATGCTAATAATATTGCAGTAACTACAAGTGAGATGATAAATGAGGAAAGCCATGCAATTTGGGAAGCATTTCTTTTTGAGATTATTATGAGAATAATATAAGTTATAAAGAATGTACAAAAGATTGCCGCTAAAAATATTGCTCCCGTGTTTATATCTTGTCTTGGGCCTTCGTAGTGACTACTCATATATCCACCAAGTACTAAACCGAGACATTTGAAAAGGTATGCTAAAAATTTCATTTAATTGATTCCTTATACCTTTTATTAGCATAGTCAAAGCAGTGACCACTTTGAGGCATGGGGGCAATTGTTCATAGCCCCCATAAAGTATTTTCGAAAAACTATATGTAGCTTGCCCGGCACCGAACGTAAACGCTTGTATTCCAACACTTAGCCCAATTGTTATAGCGGCATCAGCTATATAATGCAGATCTTTTATTTTTTTTTGCTTTTAACATACCGAACTATAAAAAATATAACAACTATTACTATTGCTATCAGTATCCAAGCCCCACCGCCAACAAG
>CANQOY010000013.1 GCA_947625605.1 uncultured Clostridia bacterium
TCGCGGGATACTTCGCCCTTGCGGGCTTGTGCCGCCCTTGGACAACGATAAGAACGTGCGGGCGGGGCGGTATGACAGGAAACCATGCCCCTGTCCCACGCTGTCATTCTGCTCCTCTTCTTGGCGCCCCCTTGAAGGGTGGAGCGGGGCAATGCTTGCTCAACAGTGCAGTGCACTGTGAGCTGCGCCGCGACAGGAGGCGTGGCCTCGCCGACGGCATTACGGCGGTCCCTGCCGCCGCAATCGGGCTCCGCCGTTTACGGCGGTGGTGGGGGTTGCCCCTGTCATCGCAGGCGGTGAGGCAGGGTGACGTGATTCAGAATGAACCCCCACCTGTCGCGGCTTTGCCGCGCCACCCGCCCCCTTGAAAAGGGGGCGGGTCTTTCCGCTCACTTCTCACCTGTCCCACGCTGTCATTCCGCCGTCCTCGGCTCCCTCGGGAGGGGGGAGCCGAGGAAGGCGGAAAAAATGCACCGTTTTTTGCCGATTTCTCCCGCGAAAGGCTTGAAATTTCCATGAAATTGTTGTACAATGTTCTTTGGCAAGAAACGAAATCTTTCAGGAGGAATATTCTCAATGGCTAAAAAGTATTGTTACCTTTTCACAGAAGGCAACGCAAACATGCGCGAGCTGCTCGGCGGCAAGGGCGCGAACCTCGCGGAAATGACCAATATCGGTCTGCCCGTTCCGCAGGGGTTCACCATCTCCACGGAGGCGTGCACGCAGTACTATGAGGACGGCAGGCAGATCAATCCCGAGATCCAGGCCGAAATCATGGAATATATCGATAAAATGGAGCACATCACCGGCAAGAAGTTCGGTGACAGGGAGAATCCCCTCCTCGTCTCCGTCCGTTCGGGCGCGAGAGCTTCCATGCCCGGCATGATGGATACCATCCTCAACCTCGGCCTCAACGAAGAGGTCGTCGAGGTCCTCTCGAAGAAGTCGGGCAATCCCCGCTGGGCGTGGGACTGTTACAGAAGATTCATCCAGATGTTCTCGGACGTCGTCATGGAAGTGGGCAAGAAGTACTTCGAGAAGCTCATCGATGAGATGAAAGAACAAAAGGGCGTGAAGCAGGACGTCGAGCTCAACGCGGACGATCTCAAAGCGCTCGCCAACCAGTTCAAGGCGGAGTACAGAAAGCAGCTCGGCAAGGAATTCCCCTCCGACCCGAAAGAACAGCTCTTCGAGGCGATCAAGGCCGTGTTCCGTTCGTGGGACAATCCCCGTGCCAACGTGTACCGCATGGATCACGACATCCCTTACAGCTGGGGCACCGCCGTCAACGTACAGATGATGGCCTTCGGCAACATGGGCGATAACTGCGGCACGGGCGTTGCGTTCACGCGCAATCCCGCAACGGGCGAAAAGGGCCTCATGGGCGAATTCCTCACCAATGCACAGGGCGAGGACGTCGTCGCAGGCGTCCGCACTCCCATGCCCATCGCCAAGATGGCCGAGGTGTTCCCCGATGTCTACAAGCAGTTCCAGGAAGTCTGCACCATCCTCGAAAATCACTACCGCGACATGCAGGATATGGAGTTCACCGTCGAGAACGAGAAGCTCTATATGCTCCAAACGAGAAACGGCAAGCGCACGGCGGCCGCGGCCATCAAGATCGCGTGCGACCTCATCGACGAGGGCATGATCTCCGAGCAGGAAGCGCTCATGCAGATCGACGCGAAGTCCCTCGACATGCTGCTTCACCCGCAGTTCGATCCGAACGCCTTGAAAGAAGCGGATAAGAACAACGTCGTCGGCAAGGGCATCGCTGCCTCTCCCGGCGCGGCGGCGGGCACCATCGTGTTCACCGCAGAGGACGCCGTCAAGGAAGGCAAGGCCGGCAAGAAGGTCGTCCTCGTCCGCCTCGAAACCTCTCCCGAAGACATCGAGGGCATGAAGTACGCGCAGGGCATTCTCACCGTGCGCGGCGGCCAGACCTCGCACGCGGCCGTCGTCGCCCGCGGCATGGGTACCTGCTGCGTCTCCGGCTGCGGCGATATCAAGATGGATGAGGAGAACAAGCAGTTCACCCTCGCGGGCAAAGTTTACCGCGAAGGCGACGTGCTCTCCCTCGACGGATCCACCGGCAATATCTACGATACCCTCATCCCCACCGTTCCCGCCGATCCCAACAGCGGCTACTTCGGCAGGATCATGGCGCTTGCAGATAAGTACAAGGCGCTCGGCGTGCGCACCAATGCGGATACCCCCAAGGACGCAAGGCAGGCGGCGGCGTTCGGCGCGCAGGGCATCGGCCTCTGCCGTACCGAGCACATGTTCTTCGACCCCGCAAGGATCGGGGCGTTCCGCGAGATGATCTGCGCGGATACCGTGGAAGAGCGCGTCAAGGCGCTCGCCAAGATCGAGCCCATGCAGCAGGCAGACTTCGAGGGCCTCTTCGAGGCGCTCGGCGGCCAGCCCGTCACCATCCGTTTCCTCGATCCGCCGCTTCATGAGTTCGTTCCCACCGAGGAGGCCGATATCGAAGCGCTCGCAAAGGCGCAGAAGAAGTCCGTCGCGCAGATCAAGCAGATCATCTCCGACCTGCACGAGTTCAACCCGATGATGGGTCACCGCGGCTGCCGTCTCTGCGTCACCTATCCCGAGATCGCCGTCATGCAGACGCGCGCCATCATCAAGGCCGCGATCGCCGTCTCCCGCCGCCATAAGGATTGGAAGCTCGTTCCCGAGATCATGATCCCGCTCACCGGCGAAGTCAAGGAACTCAAATTCGTGAAGGACATCGTCGTCAAGACGGCGGAAGAGGTCATCAAGAGCAAGCACAAGAAGATCAAGTACGAAGTGGGTACCATGATCGAGATCCCCCGCGCAGCTCTGACGGCGGACGCCATTGCGAAGGAGGCGGAGTTCTTCTGCTTCGGCACCAACGACCTCACGCAGATGACCTTCGGCTTCTCGCGCGACGACGCGGGCAAGTTCCTCCCTGCATACTATGTCAACAAGATCTACGAGAGCGATCCGTTCGCCCGTCTCGATACGGCCGGCGTCGGCCAGCTCATGGAGATGGCGGTGAAGAAGGGCAGGAAGGCCAACAAGAAGCTGCACACCGGGATCTGCGGCGAACACGGCGGCGATCCGTCGTCCATCGAGTTCTGCCACAACATCGGCCTGAGCTATGTCTCCTGTTCGCCGTTCCGCGTCCCGATCGCCCGCCTCGCAGCCGCACAAGCGAACATCAAGAACCCGAGGAAGTAAGTCGCGGCGCGAGGCGCGGCGTACCGCCGAACGGAAGAGAACGGAATAGCGTTCTGCTGTATGAGGCGGTTTCGCAGAAGCCGCCGCACAAGCGAATATTAAAAATCCGAGGAAATAATTCGCAAAATTTGTTATCGAATCCAAACAGCGCCCTGCATGGGGCGCTGTTTTCCTGAAAAATAAGGGCAACAAATTTTGCGAGGGGTAAGCTAAAAGCATCTCTTAAAGCTCTTCGGCCGCCACCATGTCCGCCATCTCCCGACAAGAAGCCGAAAGGGTTCGGCAAATTGAGTCGCCCACGGCGGAAGTGAATTCCGCCTAAGGCAGGGGGTTCACACGATTTCTTTGCTGCGCAAACAAATCGTCGTGAGGGGTTAAGAGAGTGCATCTCAAAGCCCCGTTGCCCGCACTCATGTCTGCCTTCTCCCGACAAGAAGCCGAAAGGGTTCGGCAAATTGAGTCGCCCACGGCGGAAGTGAATTCCGCCTAAGGCAGGGGTTCACGAAATTTGTTATCGAATCCAAACAGCGCTCTAACATGGGGTGCTGTTTTCCTGAAAAATAAGGGCAACAAATTTTGCGAGGGGTAAGCTGCGTGCATCTCTTAAAGCTCTTTGGCCACAACCATGTCCGCCATCTCCCGTCAAGAAGCCGAAAGGGAAAGATTCTTTTCGGATAAAAGAATTGAAATGGGGACGGCTCTGCGGGGAGGGGATCTGTCAAAAAAGACGGCAAAAAAACTTGCAATTTTGCGGTCCATCTGCTATAATATCTATAAGCGAGTAGCGCTTTGAGTGCGTAAGTCCGGCTTCGGACCTGCGCACTTATTTTTTTGCGAGAGGAGAGTTGTGATGGAAGAAATCAAGCAAAACAAGATGGGAACTGCGCCCATGCACAGGCTCATTTGGAGCATGGGGTTGCCGATGATCGTATCTATGATCCTGCAATCGGTCTACAACATTGTCGATACGGCGTTCGTGATCAATATGGGGGACGACGGCATCGCGGGAAACCTTGCGCTCACCTATGTCTTCCCCATTCAGCTATTGATCATTGCGGTCGGCGTGGGAACGGGCGTGGGCATCAACGCCTTACTCTCCAAGAAGTTGGGCGAAAAAGATGCGGACGGCGCGTCCAAAACCGTGGGGAACGGGATCTTCCTCGGCGTTTGCATATATGCCGTATTCCTTCTCTTCGGATTATTCGGCAGCCGTTGGTTTGTGTCGATGCAGGCGGGCAAGAATGTGCAGGCTGCCCGGATGGGGGCGAGTTACTTGAAGATCTGCTGCTGTTTTTCATTCGGCGCGATCGGCTTTACCGTGTATGAGCGCTTTTTGCAGAGTACGGGCAAAACGCTCCTTTCCACGATCTCACAGGTATCGGGCGCAGTCGCCAATATCGTGTTGGATTACGTCTTCATCTATCCTTGTAAAATGGGAATAGACGGCGCGGCGTGGGCAACGGTGATCGGCCAAATCCTCTCCCATGCGGTGGCGATGCTCTTTCATTATCTTGCGAACAGGGAAATCAAAAACAGCCTTCGGGCCCTGATCCCGAGTTGGACGACGATCAAGGGGATCTACAAAATAGGCATCTCCGCCGCCGTGATGCAGGGGCTGCTCTCCGTGATGATGCTTGGCATGACGGGCATTCTCGGAACGGCCGAGGGGGAGCAAACCGCCGAGCTCTTGCAGGGAAGTTTCGGGATCTATTACAAAATCATGCAGTTTGCGCTGTTTGCGGCCTTCGGATTATCGAATACGATCATCTCGGTGTTATCGTATAATTACGGCCTGAAAGACAAACGGCGCGTGAAGGACTGCATCAAATACGGGATCATAGATTCGTTGGCGGTCGCCGCCGTGATCACGATCTTAGTTGAAAGTTGCGCCGTTCCCATCGCCCGCCTGTTCGGCATGGCGAGCGGAGAGGGCAGCGAGGCCATTCAGGCCGCCGTTACCACCGCGGTCCGCATTGCAAGTATCGGTTATCTCTTTATGGCGTTCAGCGTTGCGGTGCAGGGCGTGTTGCAGGCCTTCCGCTATGCGCTGTTTCCTCTGTTTATCTCATTTTTACGGTTATGCGCACTTCTCCTTCCGATCGCATATCTCTTTACGCTTTCGGAAAGCGTGCTCACTCTCGTATGGTGGGCATTCCCCATCGCAGAAGTTTTGACCGCCGCGGTTTCCGCGTGCATCCTCAAATTCGCTTACGATAAATGTATCAAATCGCTTTCGGATACAATGTAATCCGCGGTCGGAAGCGAGCGGGCGAGGTGCGCTTTTGGAGCTTTGAGAGCATGTACAGGCATACCATGCCCGAGGTTTGCGATTCATTTTTGTATTCTATAAGATCAAAAGGCGGCAAGAATTATTATCCTTTTGGCGCAGGGATGGCCCGAGATAAATATTTGACACGGGAGCGCTTTTGCCTTATAATATGGGCGAAAATCGGAGGGCGAAATGGAAAGAGAACGGTTTATTGAGATCATGAGGACGGGAGCCTGTATCGAGGCGGGGTCCGAGACGCACCGCTACATGCACGAAATGTCGCAGCGGGCACTTCGTTACACGGCGGAGATCAACGGTACGTATCATGCGCCTGCGGAGCTAAGGCGGCTCTTCTTCGAGCTCATCGGGAGGGAAGAGGACGAAACGTTCGGCCTGTTCCCGCCGTTTTCCACCGACTATGGGCTGAATATCACTTTGGGCAAGCGCGTCTTTCTCAATTCGGGCTGCTGCTTTCAGGATCAGGGCGGGATCGAGATCGGCGACGACTGTCTGATCGGGCAGCAGGTCGTGATCGCAACGCTCAATCACGATTTGGATCCCGCAAAGCGCGGCAATATGTTCCCCGCGCCCGTGAAGATCGGCAGCAGAGTTTGGATCGGCGCGCATGCCACGATCCTGCCGGGCGTCACGATCGGTGACGGCGCCGTGATCGGTGCGGGAGCGGTCGTTACGAAGGACGTCCCTGCGGGCATGGTGGCCGCGGGCGTCCCCGCGCGGGTGATCAAGGAGATCGCAAAGCGGGAATAGGGCGGCGAACTTGTTCGTCGGGCATTCCCTCAATTCGGCCGGATAATATTCTTAAAAAATCCGAAAGATGTTTGAAATGCCGAAAAAATGTTGACAAAACAGGGAGAGGATGTGATATAATATTGCGGAAATCGAGTTAAGGAGGGAAAAATGAAAAAATCTGTCATTTTTACCGGGATGGCGCTTGCCTCTTGCCTCTTTGCGCTTACGGGCTGCGGCGCAGCGATTCGGGATGGAAATACGGCCGAAGCGCCCGTCGGTTCGTCCTCTCCTTCGGATGTAGGGACGCGGGAACCGCAGGGCGGCTATGCGGATCCGCTTGCCCTTCTCGATACGATCGAGGTGGCAGACGCGTTCGGGGACAGCGCCGCCGAGGGGTGGTCTCTTGCGCTCGAAGCGGTCGGCGATCTGACGGCTTCCTACGGGTTCTCGCTGTATTCCGAAGTCAGCGGAGAGGAAAAAGTCAACGTCGCATGCAGTGCGTCTCTTGGGCTCGAAGATCTCTTCGGGGTGCGTTCCGATGCGGAAAACGCGTCCGGATTCGGGCTGTTCGGCGGCGGAAAGGTGAGTCTTTCCCTTTTGTACCGCGGTCCGGATGCGGGATCCGAGCCCGTTTCGAAAGAATATGACGTCAATTTTCATCACGACGGCGATCTGATCTTATATGCCGAAGCGGGGGAGGGCGAAGTTCAGACTTCTCTTTCGGCGCTGCGGCAGAGGATCGAGGGTGCGGCGATGGCGGAGACGTTCGGGTGGATGGAAAACGCCTTCTCGGTGATCCCCGAAGAGCTGGGCAAGGGCGTCTCCTTGCGGCTTGCCGTGGAAAAGCTCATCGACCTCGGCTTTGCGGTGGAGGTTGACGATACGAACGGCCTCGCGGTATCCATACGGGCCGAAGAGGGCTTCTATACCGACCTCCTCAACGACATGCTGGAAGCGTTCCTCCCCGCCGAGTGGCTCACCTATCTTCCGCGCGTCGATTTTCGGTTTGAAAAGACGGTGTTCGATTTACAGTTGTGCTTTGACGAGAGCGGAATGTTTCGGGAGTACTCCATGACGAGCGACCTTGCGCTGGTCTCCTCTCTCGAAGTGCGCAACCTGTTTTCGGCGGAGAGCAGGATCCAACTGGGCGGCGGCATTTCGTTTACGGCGGGCGGCGAACTTCCCGAAGAACAGCCCGAAGAATAGAGCGGTTGAAAGCGAAAAAAACCCGCCCTGCGTAAAAACGCGGGGCGGGTTTTTGCTTGTGCTGTGTCTTGGGACGGCCAGGCCCGAGGCGGGGCCAAGATCGCGGTCAGACCTTGGGCATGGCCGCGATCGAAAGCCGTTTTTTGCAGTTCTTGCGTTCGGGAGCCCTATGCCTGCGGAGCCGAGGCGGCGGCGACATACGTCTCAAATTGCGCTTCAAACTGGGTGAGATTGATCTGTACGAATAGCCACATCTCATCCTTTGGATCATTCCCCCAAATATCATTAATGATCGTCGTCGGGAGTACTTTAGAGATCAGGAAGCGGAGCCCATGGATCCTGTCGAGCAAGGCTGCCTTTGCATCGTTATCCAACGAAAGGGTGGAGAAGTCCCACGTCACCGTACCGTCTTCCTCGGAGACGATCCTGCAGCTCCCGATCTTGCCGTAGAGTTCTGCGACCGCCTGTCCGATGACCTCTTTGAGCGCGGTCCCGAGCGCCGTTTCCACGGTGCCTTTGATGAGTTCTCTGTTCAGTGCGGTGACCTCGGTGACTTTTTGGTTGAGTTCCGCCAGTGCGGTCTCCTCGAGCCACGTCGGTTTCAGCGCTGTAATCCACGTTTTGCCCCACGGCATCTTGGTCGCATCGTTGTCCATATTGGAAGTCCAATAATCGTAGCCGACGTACAGACCGTAGGCAGAGGAGAGCTTCCTCATCGTGCTAAGAAGGCTTTCGATCGACGCCTCGCTGCCCTGTGCGGTCAGCGCTTCGAGCTCGCTCTTGATCTCTTTATAGGAATCTATGACATCGTCAAGGTTCTTTTGGTAGACCTCGGCGACGAAATCCTGATACCCCGTGTCTTCCTTCAATGTGTCGGGAAGTTTGTCGTAGGTGGGCTTGAATTCGTTGACGATCTTAGTGAGCGCAGCGGTCCGGCCCGTGCGGTCGGTCGCCTGTTCGAACTCCGTCTTTGCTTGGGCGATGTCCGCCGTCAGCTTGCTCGCGACCGCCGACTCATGCGCCGCGCGCTTGGTGAGATAGGTCTCGACGGTCTCTGCGCCGACTGCGGTTTCGAGGGTCTCGTTCCCATCGATCGCGGGAACGGTGATGCCCGAAACAGTTGCGGACTTTTCGTAGAGGGCGTTGAGCGCGTCCCATTCGGTCTCGGGAGAATTTTCCGTGATGGTTGCAACCGTCGATTTGAATGTCTCCGCGCGGTCATAATAGAGCTGTGCGGTGAGAAGGAGAACGGTGGTCTTTTCGCCGACGACCTTTTCCGCGAGATAGGAGCTGTTGTACATGAGCGTCTTCACCGCGGGATCCTGTCCGTTGATCTCGTCTTGCAGGGCGGTGACCCTTTGGACGTATTGCTCGTAACCGCTTTCGGTGACGTCCATGCCGTCGATGAGCTCCTGCAATTTATCGGCATATTCCGCCGCCTTTTCGTTCGCCGCTTTGAGTTCCTTGACTGCCTTGTCTGCGGCAAGGTCCGCCGATCCCATTTCCGTGAGCTCTTCCTTGTAGGTGAGGGTGAGCCCGATGAAGCGCACGGACTCGGATCCCTCCGCGGTGGCGGGGATCGCATACACCGCGAGGTCGAACATGGGCTTGCCCTCCGCGGTCACGCCGAGGAAGAATTCCACGCCCGTGATCTCTCCGCCGAGCCAACCGCGGAGCATCGAGTCTGCAAACATGGCCGTAAATTCATCGAGATTTGCCGTCGCCTGTTGGACCAACGAATCGACAAGACCGTTGTATGCGGCGGCGATCGCCTGAACGGCGGGTTCGCCGAGCGCGATCGTTATGCCGTTTTCCGCCACCGTGAATGTGAGGGGAAGGAGGCTGAAAGCGGGCTGTTGCGGCGTTTCGGCGGGATCGGAC
The DNA here is from genome assembly GCA_947625605.1 of uncultured Clostridia bacterium. Taxonomy (GTDB): domain Bacteria; phylum Bacillota; class Clostridia; order Christensenellales; family Borkfalkiaceae; genus Gallimonas. The sequence goes on from CANQOY010000013.1 coordinate 9,329, forward strand.
GGATCCGTCTCCTCCGCGGCTACCGCCGTCTGCGTGCCGATGAGCGTTTTGAGATCGACCTCGGTCATGCCCATGGGAAGATCGTTCGCGTCATTGAATGCAAGCGTGAGCATGCCGTCGCCCGTGTAATAGACGTCGAGGCTCGAAAGCTTCTCGTTGATGTAAGGAGGCAGATCGGGGATCATGCCGCCGACCGCTCCGATCAGCGACAAGAGCGCGGAAGCGGGCGTGAGATCGAGATGCAGGTGCGCCTTTGCGAGCGCGAAGTAGTCGCCCGACCACACGGCCGTCGGATCGAGACGGAAATCGAGATCGCCCGTAAACGGCTGTGCGATCGCGCCGCCGATGAGCTGCGTTTCGAGGGAGATGCCGATCTTCTCGCCCTTGGTGACGTTTTCCCCGGGATCGGCTTTGACGGAGACGGCGATCCCGGTGAGCTCATCGAGCCCCGCGGCGTCGGCCGTGAGCTCGGTGAAGGTGAAGCCGAGCAGCGAGCGGAGGTAGCCGTGCGTATCGCCGAGTTTTTCTTCGAGCGCGGCGATCATCCCGCGGTATGCGCTGTTGAGCGCTTCGAGCGCATGGGGTTGGAGCGAGACCGTGTAGCCCGTCTGCGTCCGTTCGATCGAAAGGGTCTGCCCGATTGCGGTTTGGAGATCTTCGAGGGAGAAGTCTCCGCCCTGCGCAAAGAGCGCGCCGAGATCGGCAGCGTAAGTGAAGAGGTAGCGGTCGACGTTCTCCGCCCTGTCGTTGAGTATGAAGAGGAGCATGCCGCCGCCCTCGTAGCGCACCGTCAGGGTGTTCGCGAGCTGCGAGATGAGGGGCATGTCCGCGAGTGAGAGGTCAAAACGCAGCGAGAACGCGTCCGCGAGGTCGCCCTGTTCGAGCGCTTCCTGACGGAGCCGCAGCGAGAGATTCCCCGCAAGGTCTACCGCCGTGGCGGAGATGCCGAGGCCGAGGGAGACGGGAAGGGAGACCGCATTGCGGTCGTCGAGCGCGTTGCCGAAAGCGGCCGTGAGCTGCATGAGGGGATCGGTCTCCTCCTGCGGCGGGACGGGCTCGGAGGGCGCGGAGCCGATCTTTTGGTTGAACTCCTCCACGCTCGGGATGGCGACCTGCCCGTTGACTTCGGAATAGGTGGATTCGAGCGTCTGTTCCACGTTCATGCCGAGCACCTTCTTCGCGCTGTAAGAGCAGGTGGAGGTGTAGGAGACGGGCGTCCAGTCCCGCTTGATCGTGAGGCGGATATCCACGTCCGAGAAGGAGGGAAGGTTGTCGAGCGAGCCGTACGCCTTCGTCTGCAAGCGGATGCCCGTGGTGGCGGACTCCGTCGCCGTGCCGCTTTGGTAGGATTCGTCCCCCGCAAGGCGGAAGAAGTAGGTGAGGGTATCGCCCTCCTCGCTTTCGAGCCTTGCATAGCGGAGCGTCTTTTCGTTGACGATATACCCGCCGAGCGTGACCTCGTCCGCCGTGAAGCCGTACACCTTCTTATATTCTTCCTTGTCGGCGGCCTTCATTTCTCCGTCGAAGCTGTTGCGGTAGACGACCTTTCCGTTTTTGGAGAAGGATTGGTGCTTCATCTTCACGAGGGCGGAGCTCGACGAAGCCTCGTTGAGGAAGTCCTCCCCGTTCTTATAAGTGACGTTGTGGATATTCTGTCTGTATCCCGCAAGGCTGGCGACCGCGGCGCCCTCCGCCGTGATCTTGTAGCTCTGCAATTCGCTCTGCTTCTGCAAGAAGGCATAGATGACGTTTTCGGGCGACAGTTCGTCTGGCGCCTTGTTGGTGACGAGCGTCGAGGATTGCCCGCTTTCCGAGAGGGGCGCCTCGGGGCTGCCGCAGGCGGCGACGCCCGCCGTCACGGAGAGCGCGAGGGCTCCCGAAAGCAATAAGATCGCGATTCTGGATGGTTTCATGTTTCCTCCATATGTACAGGAACTTCCGCATGCGCTGTACATGGTTTTTTGCATGCAACAAGCAGTATACACCGTGTGTGACATTTTGTCAAGGAATCATAGGAAAATATGACAAAAAAATTTCAGATGCGGGAAAGGGGCGTTCGTCGGCGCCCGCGAAGGCGCAAAAGAGCGCAAAGAATAGAAAAAATGCAATCAAAAACGCAGCCTATGCAATTGACTTTTGTCAAAAAAAGATTATTCTTTAAGAGAGAGGCCAAAGCCCGCAGAGGGCGCAGGCCGCCGCAGAGGATACCATGAACGAAACCTTTTTCAGCGACAACGTATTGCTCCGTTCCCGCACGGCGGCGGAGCTCTACCGCGGCGTCCGCGATCTTCCCATCGTGGACTATCATTCCCATCTCAACGAGCGCGAGATCGCGGAGGGCAGGACCTTCTCCACGATTACGGAGCTCTGGCTCGGATCCGATCACTATAAGTGGCGCGCGATGCGCGCCTGCGGCATTGAGGAGAGAAGGATCACGGGGGACGCGGGGGACTACGAAAAGTTTCTCGCATACGCCTCGGTCATGCCCATGCTCTGCGGAAATCCGCTCTACTATTGGACGCACATGGAGCTCAAAGCCCTCTTCGGGATCCGCCTTCCGCTCAACGCGCAGACAGCGCCCGAGATCTATGCGCGCGCAAACGAGGCGCTCGGGCAGCTCTCCGTGCGCCGCCTTCTCGAAAAATTCCGCGTGGAGTACATCGCCACGACGGACGACCCCGCAAGCCCGCTCTCGCATCACGGGCAGTACGGCGGGGTGCGCGTCTGCCCGACCTTCCGCGCCGACAGGGCCCTGCGTGCGGACGGGGATTGCCTCGAAGCGCTCGGGGCGGCGTGCGGAAAGCGCATCGAGACGCTTGCGGATCTTCGGGACGCGCTCGAACAGAGGCTGCGCTTCTTCCTCTCGAAGGGGTGCGCGCTCGCGGACGTCAGCGTGGAGGAAACGCCCCTCGTCGGCGTCACCGAAGCGGAGGCCGAGGCGCTCTTCTCCCGCCGCGGAGAGCTCGAAGGCCTTGCGGCGCGCCGCCTCTTCTCGTACGGCTTGGCCTTCCTCGCGGAGCTCTGCCGCAAGTACGGGATCGTGCTGCAAATGCACATCGGCGCACTGCGCAACGTCAACCGTCCCGCCTATCTCGCCCTCGGCGCAGACGCGGGCTACGACGTCATGCACGGCAGCGTGGATACCGACGGGATCGCGGCCTTTTTGGGGCGGCTGCATGCGGAGGGAAAGCTCCCGAAGGCCATTCTCTACACCTTGGAGCCGGGCTCTCTGCCCGCACTGTGCACGGTCGCAGGCTCCTTCCCGGACGTGCGCGTGGGCGCGGCATGGTGGTTCAACGATACCTTGCAGGGCATCCGCAGGCATTTGGAGACCGTCTCGGAATACTCCGTGCTCGGCACTTCGACGGGCATGCTCACGGACAGCCGTTCCTTTGCGGGCTATTGCCGTTTCGACTTCTTCCGCCGCATCCTCGCGGACGCCGTGGCGGAGAAAGTGGACGCGGGCGAATACGATCGAGGCGGCGCGGCGCAGCTTCTCTATGACATCTGCTACGCCAACCCGAAAAAATTCATGAAGATATGAAGGAGGAGAGATGAAGTTACCGTTCCATGTGGATCTGAGCTCCGCCGTGGCTGTCGTTACGGGTGCGGGCGGCGTGCTCATGAGCGAATTTGCCAAGGCGCTTGCGGCCTGCGGCGCGAGGGTCGCGCTGCTCGATATCAACTTCGAGGCCGCCAAAAAATTTGCCGACGAGATCGGCGACCGCGCGATCGCCGTCCGCTGCAACTGCCTCGACCGCGAGAGCATTTTGCAGGCCAAGGAGACGGTGGGGGAGGCGTTCGGGCGCGTCAACCTCCTCATCAACGGCGCGGGCGGCAACAACGCAAGGGCCACCTGCGACAACGAGACCATGGCGCCCGATCTCCCCGCGTCCGTCAAGAGCTTCTTCGACCTCGAAGAATCGGGGCTGAAATTCGTTTTCGACCTCAACATCACCTCGGCCTTCCTCGTCACGCAGGTCTTTGCGAAGGACATGGTGGAGGGCGGTGGCAACATCATCAACATTTCCTCGATGAACGCCTTCCGTCCGCTCACCAAGATCCCCGCGTACAGCGCGGCCAAGGCGGGTGTTTCCAACTTCACGCAGTGGCTCGCCGTGCACTTCGCACCCTGCCACATCCGCGCGAACGCGATCGCTCCCGGCTTCTTCGTCACCAACCAGAACCGCGATCTCCTCTACGGGCCGGACGGCGCGCCCACGGCGCGCACGGGCAAGATCCTCGCCGCAACGCCGCAGAAGCGGTTCGGCGAAGTCTCCGACCTCATCGGGACCCTGCTCTGGCTCGCGAGCGACGAGGCGAGCGGCTTCGTCACGGGGTCGGTCATCGCGGTAGACGGCGGATTTGCCGCATACAGCGGCGTATAAAAAAGCTGTAAACAGGAGGCTGTCATGAAGAAATATGCGATCGTCGCTCCCACGAGCATGGGGGTCAGGATCACGCCTGAAAACAGGCAACCCGTGGGCATGGGTGGCCTGTTTCGCATGCAGGCGACGAGTGCGGAGAGCAATGTCCTCTCCATTTCCGCGGGGCTCGGGCTGCCCGTAAAGGCGCTCACCGCATTTGTGGAGGGGAGCCCCGTCGCGCAGTTCATCAAGGGGGATCTTCGCCGCAGGGGCATCGACTTCGAGGCGAAAGAGGTCCCGCAAGGCGGGCCGTGGGGATACCGCCACCAGTTCAACATTGCGGATAGCGGCTACGGCCTGCGGGCGCCCCGCGTCGCGAACGACCGCGCGGGGGAGGTCGGCAGGACGCTCTCTGCCGCCGACTTCGACCTCAGCCGCATCTTCGGGGAAGAGGGCGCGGACGTCCTGCACCTCTCGGGGCTCATCGCGGCGCTCTCGCCGACGACGGGGGAACTCTGCCTGCAACTTGCGCGCGCGGCGAAGCGGTACGGTGCCAAGGTCTGCTTCGACCTCAACTACCGCGCCTCTTTCTGGAAGGGACGCGAGGAGGAGCTCTCCAAGCTCTTCGGGGAGATTGCCTCGCTCACGGATATCCTCGTCGGGAACGAGGAGGACTTCCAGCTCTGCCTCGGCGTGCGCGGGCCGGAGACGGGCGGGCGCGACCTCGCGGAAAAGATCGGCGGATTCCAAAAGATGGTCGAATGCGTCAAGCGCGCATATCCCAACGCCCACACTTTCGCCACGACGCTCCGTCAGGTCGTCTCGGCGAACGAGCACCTCTGGGGCGCCGTCGCCCTCTTCGGAGAGGAGTGGACGGTCATCGAGCCCCGCCCCATCCCCGTTCTCGATCGGATCGGCGGCGGCGACGGCTTCGTGGGAGGGCTGCTCTATGCCATGGAAAAGGGATATTCCCCCGCGGACTGCGTCCGCTTCGGCTGGGCGTGCGGCGCGTTCGTCACGACGCTTCTCGACGACTTCGGCCTTCCCGCAGACGAGAAGCAGATCTGGGATATTTGGGCGGGAAACGCCCGCGTACAGCGTTAAGGAGGGTACCATGTCTGCGGATATCGGTATGATCGGGCTCGCCGTCATGGGGAGCAATCTCGTAAAAAACATGCTCGGGAAGGGCTACACCGTCGCCGTCTATAACCGCGAACGGGAGATGACCGAGCACTTCATGGAGCAAAACAGGGGCGAAAAAGTGATCGCGACCTATTCCTATGCGGAGCTCGTAAAGAGCGTTGCCCGTCCGCGCAAGATCATGATGATGATCCGTGCGGGCGCGCCCGTGGATATGGTGCTCGAACAGCTCTTGCCCCTCCTCGAAGAGGGCGATATCGTCATCGACGGCGGCAATTCGCACTTCCCCGATACCATGCGCAGAACGGCGCTCCTCGAAAGCCGCGGCTTACGGTTCATCGGCATGGGCGTCTCGGGCGGCGAGGAGGGCGCGCTCCGCGGACCCTCTCTCATGCCGGGCGGCTCTCCCTCCGCATGGGAGGAGGTGAGGCCCATCCTCACTTCCATTGCCGCGAAGGCGGACGGCGTCCCCTGCTGCGAATGGGTGGGGGAAAACGGCGCGGGGCACTTCGTCAAGATGGTGCATAACGGCATCGAGTACGGCGACATGCAGCTCATTTCGGAGTGCTACCAGCTCATGCGCGACCACATGGGGCTCTCCGCGGACGAGATGAGCGCCGTGTTCGGCGAATGGCAGACGACGGAACTCGACAGCTACCTCATCGGGATCACGGCCGCCATCCTCGCGAAAAAGGACGGCGACGGCGCCCCGCTCGTGGACCGCATCCTCGACGCGGCGGGGCAGAAGGGCACGGGGAAGTGGACGGGCATCTCCTCAATGGAGGAGGGCGTGCCGCTCACGCTCATCTGCGAGGCCGTGCATGCGCGCTGCCTCTCCGCGATGAAGGAGGAGCGCGTCGCCGCATCGAGGGTATACGGCCGCAAGATCGCACCCTTTACGGGGGATAGAAAGGCCTTCCTCGAAGACATGCGCCGCGCACTCTACTGCGCCAAGATCGTCTCCTACGCGCAGGGCTACACCCTCATGCGGGCGGCGGCAAAGACGTACGGTTGGAACTTGAACTACGGCGGCATCGCGCTCATGTGGCGGGGCGGCTGCATCATCCGCTCCCGCTTCCTCGGCAAGATCAAGGAGGCGTACGGGAAAAATCCCGCGCTCGAAAACCTCCTGCTCGACCCCTATTTTCAATCTACTCTGGAAAAATATCAGGAAAGTTGGAGGCGGGTCGCGGCGGCTTCCATCGCGTGCGGGGTACCCATGCCCGCAATGACCTCCGCACTTTGCTATTTTGACGGGTACACGACGGAGCGCCTCCCTGCCAATTTGTTGCAGGCCCAGCGGGACTATTTCGGCGCGCACACCTATGAGCGCACGGACGCGCCCCGCGGCAAATTCTTCCATACGAATTGGACGGGCGAAGGCGGCGACACCGTCTCCACGACTTACGAGGTGTAACGATGGACCTGAAAGCGGTTGCTACGGGAGAGACCCTTTCGCGGGCGGAGATCGAAGAGACGCTGCGGCGCTCCCTCGCGGGGAGAACGCTTAAAAAGGTGCTCATCGTCCCGCCCGACTTCACCCGCTTCCACTCCAACGCGGGGCTGATCACCAACATATATTACCACCTCCTCAAAGACACGGCCGAGGTGGATATCATGCCCGCGCTCGGCACGCACGCCCCCATGACGCGGGAGGAGTGCGCGGAGATGTTCGGCGACATTCCCTTTGAGAGGTTTTTCGAACACCGCTGGCGGGAGGACGTTGTAAATATCGGCACGGTGCCCGCGGATTTTCTCCGCGAGGTCTCGGAGGGGACGTGGAACGAGCCCGTCGATTGCGAGGTCAACAAGATCCTCTTCCAAGGGTACGACCTCATTCTCTCCGTCGGGCAGGTCGTCCCGCATGAGGTCGTCGGCATGAGCAACCACTCCAAAAACATTTTGGTGGGGCTCGGCGGGAGCAAATTCATCAACGCCTCGCACATGGTGGGCGCGCTCTATGGCTTGGAGCGGATGATGGGGCGGGACAACACCGCCGTGCGCAAGCTCTTCGACTACTGCGTCGAGCACTTCCTGCGGGAGCTTCCCATCCTCTGGGTGCTCACCGTGACGACCGCGCCCGCGGGCGTCATCCACACGCACGGGCTCTTCATCGGCGAGGGAAGAAAACCGCTCGAAGACGCGATCGCCCTCTCCCAGCAGAAGAACCTCGACCTGCTCGAAAAACCCATCAAAAAGTGCGTCGTCTACCTCACGCCCAAGGAGTTCAAGAGCACTTGGCTGGGCAACAAGTCGGTGTACCGCACCCGCATGGCGATCGCGGACGGCGGGGAGCTGTTGGTCCTCGCGCCCGGGGTCGAAAAGTTCGGCGAGGACCCCATTCAGGATCGGCTCATCCGCAAATACGGCTACGTCGGCCGCGCGCGCATTTTGGAGCTCTTCCGCGAAAATGAGGACCTGAGGGCGAACATGGGTACCGCGGCGCACCTCATCCACGGCTCGTCGGACGGGAGATTTCGCATCGTCTATGCGGTGAAGAAGCTCACGCGTGCGGAGATCGAGGGCGTGAATTTTATCTATGCGGATTACGACGAGGCCGCCGCGCGGTACGACCCCGAGACGCTGCGGCCGGGGCCGAACACCCTGCCGGACGGGGAGGAGATCTTCTTCATTCCCAATCCCGCTCTGGGGCTCTGGATGTCGAAAGACAGGATCGGAAAATAAAAAAATCGCCGCTTCTATTCCGCGGCGAAGAGAGATCGGCGCGCCCGTGCACTTGGGTGTGCCGTTTTATTTTTGCGCCGCGCGGACTTCCTTAAAGCACGCGCAGGACGAAAAATTTGAGGTAGAGCGTTTCGTCGGCGGAGAGCAGGGCGGGGTGGTCGGGCCCCTGCGAGCGCATTTCCACGCACTGCACGCGCCGCCCCGCGCGCTCGGCCGCTTCTGTCAGCATCTTGCGGAACATCTGGAAAGTCACGAAGTGGGAGCAGGAGCAGGTCACGAGGAAGCCGCCCGGCTTCACGAGTTTGAGCCCGAGAAGATTGATGTCCGCATAGCCCTTCAATGCGTCGGGCGCCTCGGCGGCGGATTTGCAGAAGGCGGGCGGGTCGAGGATCACCAAATCGAACCGCTTCCCTTGGGCACGGTATGCCCGAAGAAGCTCAAACGCGTCTCCGCACACCGTCTCCACATTGGAAAAACCGTTGCGCGCGGCATTGAGCCGAACGTTTTCGAGGGCGAATTCCGAGGCGTCGAGCGCGGTCACATGGTCGGCCCGCGCCGCCGCGTTCATGCTGAACCCGCCGCTGTTGCAGAAGCAGTCGAGGACGTCCCCGCAGGCGTAGCGGCGGACGGCGAGGCGGTTCTCCCTCTGGTCGAGAAAGTACCCTGTCTTTTGTCCGCGCCGCAGATCCACGGACATGATCAGGCCGTTCTCTTCGATCTCGACGCGGTCGGGCACCTCGCCGTAGAGTACGCCCGTCTCCTCGGGCAGGCCCTCCTTCTTCCGCACGGCCGCGTCCGAGCGCTCAAAGATCCCTTTCGGAGCGAACTCTTCGACGAGCGCCTGCGTGATCATCTTCTTGCGCAGATGCACCCCGAGGGAGAGAAACTGCACGCAGAGGTAGTCCCCGTAGCGGTCCACGATCAGGGCGGGGAGGTCGTCCGCTTCGGCGAACACCGCGCGGTAACAATTCCCGCAGCCGAGCGATTGACGAAAGGAATTTGCGGCATGAATGCGGGCATGGTATAGTTCTTTGCCGTCCTCCTCGCTTCCGCGGAGGAAGATGCGCACGAGGATCTTCGAGGCATGGTTGATATATCCTCTTCCGAGATACTGCCCGTCGAAAGACCTCACGGTCGCGAGCGAACCGTTCTTATCCTTCCCCTCGATGCGCGAGACTTCGTTGGCGTATACCCACGGATGCCCCGCCGCGATCCGCCGCTGTTCTCCCTTTTTCAAGTAAATTTCGTATGGCATGTTCCCATTATACCGCACCCGCGCAGGATTGTAAAGGGGAATGGCGCGCCGCGCGCGAAAATTTCCGCACAGTGCGCCGCAAAAAAAGCCCTCGCGTTCCGCGAGGGCGATCGGTTGAAATGTTACTTTTTCAGGCTTTGGAGCACCGTGTCGGGCGCCTGTTCGTAGCGCGCGAACTCTTCGGTGAATTTTCCCCTGCCCTGCGTCATGGAGCGGAGGGAGGTCGCGTAGGTGAGGATCTCGCCCTGCGGCGCTTCCGCCGTGATGACCTGTATCCCGTCCTGCGCCTCCATGCCGATGATGCGGCCGCGGCGCTTGTTCATGTCGCCCATGATGTCGCCGACGTACTGCTCGGGCACCATGATTTTGAGGCTCTGGATGGGTTCGAGGATGACGGGCCTTGCGCGGCGGATGCCGTCGTCATAGGCGAGCTTTGCCGCGGAGACGAAGGCGACTTCCTTACTGTCTACGGGGTGATACTTGCCGTCGAAGAGCGTACATTTGAGGTTGACCATGGGGTAGCCCGCGAGCACGCCCTTCTGGATGGCCTCGCGCAGACCCTTTTCCACGGCGGGGATGAAGTTCTTGGGCACGGTGCCGCCGACGACCGCGTCAACGAATTGGAACACGCCGTCCTCCGCACCCGGCTCGAAGCGGATGTTGACGACGCCGAACTGCCCTGCGCCGCCCGTCTGCTTCTTGTGCTTGCCCTCGGCTTCCGCCGTCCCCGTGATGGCTTCGCGGTAGGCGACGGTGGGAGTGGTGAATTCGGCGTCCGCGCCGAACTTCGCCTTCAACTTGCGCTTGATGATTTCGAGCTGGATCTCGCCCTGTCCGCATGCGAGCGTCTCGCCCGTCTCCGTATTCTTGCGGATGCAGAAGCTCTTGTCCTCCTCGGCAAGGCGGTGAAGGCCGCCGAACACCTTGTCCTCCGTGCCGCGCACGGTGGCGGAAACGGCCAGCGCGAGCATGGGCTCGGGGAATTCGATCGGCTCGAACCGCACGGGGGCATTGACGTCGCACAGCGTGTCGCCCGTGCCCGTGTTCGAGAGCTTGGAGACGGCGCCGATATCGCCCGCGGCGAGGCTCTGAACGGGTTCGAGCTTCTTGCCGCGGATGAGATAGAGCGCGTTGATGCGCTCGGTCGTGTTTGTGTTGGGGTTGAGCACGTCGGTACCCGTTTTGAGGACGCCGCGGCACACGCGGAGGTAGTTCATCTTGCCGACGAACGCGTCCACCGCCGTCTTGAACACCTGCGCCGCGAGGGGAGCGTTTTCTTCGCACGCGACGGTGACGGGCTCGTTCTTTTTGAGGTCGGTCGCGGGAATGCCGGGGCGCTCCGCGGCGACGGGCATGAAGCAGATGAGCTCGTCCATGAGATTGATGACGCCCTTATTGAGGAGCGCGCTGCCCGCAAGGGTGGGGATGACGCTCCCGCTGAGGACGCCCTGGCGGACGCCCGCGAGCGTCTCTTCGGGCGTGAGGGAACCCTCTTCGAAGTATTTGTCGAGGAGCTCCTCGTCGTTCTCCGCGGCGGATTCCTGCAAGATCGCCTGCATTTCTTCGAGCTCCGCACGGTTGGCCGCGGGAACTTCGATCTGCTCCACGCCCGAAGCTCCGAAACGGAAGGCCTTGCCGCTGATGACGCTGATATAGCCCGTCATCTTGCCGCCGTCCATGATGGGGATCTGGATGGGGGCGAGCTTGCCCTTGTACTTCTCCTGATATGCGTTCACGGTGCCGTGATAGTCGGCATTTTCCTTATCCATGCCGTTGATGAACAGGAATACGGGCTTTTTGGCTTTGAGGCAGCCGTCGAGCGCCTTCTCCGCCCCGACGGTGACGGATCCGCCCGCCCCCGCGACGACGAGCGCGCCGCCCGCCGCACACATTGCGGAGCAGAGCTCCCCTTCGAAATCAAAGAAGCCGGGCACGTCGAGAAGATTGATCTTCGTGTCTTTCCAATTCAGATAGGCTACGGCGAGGGAGATGGATGTCTTTCTCGCGATCTCCTGATCGTCGAAATCGCACACGGTGGTGCCGTTCTCGATCTTGCCCATGCGTTCGATGGCGCCCGCATTATAGAGCATCGCTTCGCAGAGCGTGGTTTTCCCCTCTCCGCCGTGCCCCACGACCGCAAGATTGCGGATATTTTTTGCTGATAAGTCCATAGGTCAGTACCCCTTTCTGAGATTGCGGAAAAATGCCGCTGTTTCCCATTATACATGAAAATCGGGAAAAATCAAGGGGGAAAAGAAAAATAATTGCAAAATTTGTGAAATTGTTCGAGGTCCGCTCCGGGCGGCGCAAGAGGGCCGCCTTTGGGAAGAAGAGAGGGCGGCGGCGGAGCCGATCGCGCAATTCGAGGGCTTACCCTCGGACATGGTATGGTCGTTTCTCGTCAAATACGTTGCGAATTTCGGAAATGTCCATAGAGACCTTGCGCCGATCGCGGAAAAGTCACACCCGACCCTCCGCCCGCGCATAGACCTCTCCGCAAGCGAAGTGTATCGCGGGCGGCCCATGAAGCCGCGCGGGTGGGCCTATGGCGCGCAAAAAAATTTCTCGGATTTTTCGGAAAACGACAAAAAAAGCGAGCTTTTTTCCCGAAAGTGTGCTATAATCTCCATGTTGACGCACTCGTGGTGGAATTGGATACCATCGCAGCCTCCGACGCTGCTGGTTCGGGTTCGAGCCCCGACGGGTGTACCACGAAAACCTCGGTCGAACTGTTCTCGGTCGAGGTTTTTGTTTTCTTTCGTGAGACGGCGGCATCTCCTCGCCGCTCTTTTTTATTTTTACATGGCAAAATCATGCTATTTTTTGGCGCAAGGGGGCAAAAAGAATGGCGCAAAAGCGCAAGACCATGCTATAATGGGTTCATGCGGGTCATTTCGGGACCCGTCGGAGGAGGCGCGGCATGCAAAATCGGACCGTAGTCGTGGGAATGAGCGGAGGGGTGGACAGTTCCGTCGCAGCTCTGCTTCTCAAAGAGCAGGGCTATCGCGTCATCGGGCTCTTCATGCGCAATTGGGAAGAGACGGACGTCAACGGCGTCTGTACCGCGGATGAGGACTTTGAGGACGTCAGGCGGGTGTGTGACCGCCTCGGCATGCCCTACTACACCGTCAATTTTGCCAAGGAGTATCAGGAACGCGTTTTCTCGTACTTTCTCGCCGAATACAGGGCGGGGCGCACGCCCAACCCCGATGTGCTCTGCAACCGCGAGATCAAGTTCGGCCCTTTCAAGGAATACGCGAGGGAGCTGGGCGCCGATCTCATCGCCACGGGGCACTACTGCGGGATCTCGCATGAGGGCGGGGTGCACCGCCTCTTGAAGGCAAAGGACCGCGAAAAGGATCAGACGTACTTCCTCAACCAGCTCACGCAGCCGCAGCTTGCGGACGTGCTCTTCCCGCTCGCCGATCTCGAAAAGGCTCAGGTGCGCAAGCTCGCCGAGGAGCACGGCCTTTCCACCGCGCGCAAGAAGGATTCGACGGGCATCTGCTTCATCGGGGAGCGCAACTTCCGCCGCTTTTTGCAGGACTATCTCCCCGCGCAGAGGGGGAAGATCCTCACGCTCGGCGGCGAAGAGGTGGGCGAGCACATCGGCCTCATGTACTACACGCTCGGGCAGCGGCGGGGGCTGGACCTCGGCGGAAAGCGGGGGGAGGACGGGCGCTGGTTCGTCGTGAAAAAGGACCTCGAACACAACGTTCTCTACGTCTCCCACGGGGACGAATCGCCGCTCTATTCCAACGGCTGCCATGTGTCCTCGATGAATTATGTGCCTACCATGCCCGAGGATGAGGTCTTTCATTGCACGGCAAAACTGCGCTACCGTCAGGCCGAGCAGGGGGTCACGGTGCGGCGCGTCGGAGCGGACGCACTCGTGCTTCGGTTCGATGAACCGCAGCGCGCGGTCACCCCGGGGCAGTACGCCGTTCTCTATGACGAGACGCAGTGTCTCGGCGGCGGCGTGATCGAGGACGCATTTGTGTGAGGTGCGAAGATGACGGATTTTTTTCGGGACCGCGCTCCCGACTTTGAAAAACTCCGCGCGTACGGATTTCGCCCCGAGGACGGCGGCTTGGTGTACCGCACGGCCCTGATGGACGGGCAGTTCGAACTTGCGGTCAGGGTCTCCCCCGAGGGCGAGGTGCGCGACCTCCTCACGGACTGCGCCTTCGGCGAGCCCTATGCTCTCCATCTCGTGGAGGAGGCGGAGGGGGAATTTGTGGGGCGCGTACGGGAAGCGTATGCGCGCGCCCTCTCGGAGATCGCCGAGGCCTGTTTCGTCAGATCGGGCTTTCGCGGTGCGGCGGCGGACGCGCTGATCGCCTATGCGCGCGAACATTACGGCGAGGAGCCCGAGTATCTTTGGGAGAAGTTTCCGCACTATGCCGTTCTGCGCAGAGGGGATAACCGGAAATGGTACGCCGCGATCCTCACCGTCGAGCGCGGAAAGGTCGGAATGGCGGGAGAGGGGATGGCGGAGATCGCCGATGTGCGCGCCGATCCGCAGGAGATCTTAAATCTTGTGGACGGGAAGCGGATCTTCCCGGGCTGGCACATGAACAAGAAGCATTGGATCGCGCTCCCGCTGGACGGCAGTCTCCCGCAGAGGAGCTCTTCGCGCGGCTTGAAAAGAGCCGTTCGCTCGCAGGCAAGAAATAAAGAAATTTGCCGAATTTTGCGGTAATTTTTGGAAAAAATAGGAAAAATCATAGTATTTCGACAAAAATCGAAATAAAGATCCGCCCGCATTGCGGGCGGTATTTTGTCTATCCAAAGACTCTTTTCCACGGCAAATATGCCGAAAATAAGGCGCGCGCCGCGGCGGAGATCTCATTCAAAGAACGATCTGATCAGCTCGGCGATCAGGCTCTTGTAGACCACGTTTTCGCCGCCGCTCTTGAAGCAGAGCGGGGGATACACCACGCACCACCAATTGTCTCCGCGGCCCGACCCGAGCTCGATGATGAGCGCGTCGTACACGCCCGCCTGCAATGTCACCCCGTCATAGACGCGGGTGGGGAACTGCTCCTTGCGCAGGGAAGCGCGTGCGCCGTACGAAAATCCGTTTTCTTTCAGAACGCGTTCGGCGACGGCTTCGAGCCCGCCGAGCTGCGCGCCGATTTTCTTCATCGCCTCCTCCTTGGTGGCGCACCCTGCGACGGTGGGCGTGAGCGCTTCCACCACGGCGTCCCGCACGCGGTACTTCACCGCCTGCGCCTCCGCTTCGTTGGAGTCGGCGCGGATGTGCACCCTCAAATAGGCCGCCTGTTCTTCGGCGGGTGCGGGAGCGGGCTTCCCGAAGGCAAATGCGATCGCGCAGATCGCGATCAGAAGGGTAAGGACTACGGCAAATTTTTTCATAAGGCTTCCTCCGACGGGAGAGGTTATGGCCCGATGAAAGAATTTTTATACCTTTCCGCCGCAGAATTTGCTTCCTCGGCGCGCGCGGCGGAAGAAAGTGCATGAAATCGTTTGACAAGCCCTCCGAAAACCTCTATAATATGGAAAAAGGCGTTGATGCGGATGAGACGCAGGTAACCCGTGTAATGTTACGTCCTGCCGGATCCCGGCGGGGCCTTTTTTATGAAGGAGCGATCATGGACGATACCGAAAAGATGGTGGAAGAGGCGACTGCGGAGGCGGAGAGAGCGGAGAGCTCCCGCGCGCTCTATGAGGTCAAAATGAAGTTTTTGGGGCGCACGGGCAAGGTGACCGCCCTCCTCAAAAGTATGAAAGATCTTGCGGCCGAGCACAGGCCCGCATTCGGCAAGAGGGTGAACGCCGTCCGCGAGCGGCTCGAAGAGATGTTCTCCTCTTTCGAGCAGCGCGTGAAGGAGCGCGAGCTTGAAGCAAAACTCTCTTCCGAGCAAATTGACGTAACCATGCCCGCGAAGAGGCGCTCAAAAGGCGCGCTCCATCCCATCACGCGGACGAGGATGGAGCTCATCGACATTTTCTCGGGAATGGGATTCGAGGTGTTCGAGGGCCCCGAGATCGAGAACGAACACTATAACTTCACCGCCCTCAACACGCCCCCCGATCACCCCGCCCGCGACATGCAGGACACCTTCTACATCACCGATGAATTTCTCTTGCGCACCCAGACGAGCGCGGGGCAGATCCGCTTCATGGAGAAGCGGGAGCCGCCCTTCAAGATGCTCTCGCCCGGCCGCGTGTTCCGCTCGGACGACGACGCGACCCACTCTCCCATGTTCTACCAGATGGAGGGGCTCGTCGTGGACAGGGGCGTCACGATGTGCGATCTTCAAGGCATGCTCGACGAATTTGCCCGTACCATGTTTGCGTCCACGAGCAAGACGCGCCTGCGGCCCTCCTATTTCCCCTTTACGGAGCCCTCGGTCGAAGTGGACGTGAGCTGTGCCGCGTGCGGCGGCGCGGGCTGCGCCCTCTGCAAGGGGACGGGGTGGATCGAGGTCCTCGGCGCGGGCATGGTCAACCGCCGCGTGCTCGAAAACTGCGGCGTCGATCCCGACGAATTTACCGGCTTTGCCTTCGGAATGGGGATCGAGCGCATCGCCATGCTCAAATACGGCATCGGCCACATTCGGTCGTTCACCGAGAACGACGTGCGCTTTTTGGAGCAGTTCAAGGATTGAGGTGAGGAGATGAAAGTACCTTTTTCGTGGCTGAAAGAATATGTGGAGATCGACATTTCCGCGCGGGAGCTCGAAGAAAAGCTCTTCTCGTGCGGGTTTGAGGTGGAAGAGCTCATCGACCTCGGCAAGGACGTCGAGAACGTCGTCGTCGGCAGGATCGAGGCGTGCGAAAAGCACCCCGACGCGGACAGGCTCACCGTCTGCACGGTGGATTGCGGGGAACTCGGCAAGCGGCAGATCGTCACCGCCGCGACCAACGTGTTTGCGGGGGCGCGGGTGCCCGTGGCTCTCGACGGCGCGACGGTAAAGCACGAGGGCGGCGTACAGAAGATCAAGACGGGCAAGCTCCGCGGGGTCGTCTCCGAGGGCATGTTCTGCTCGGGCGAAGAGCTCGGGATCAACGACGATTTTTACGAGGGCGCCGAGGTAAACGGTATCCTCATCTTGGACATGGGTACCCCGCTTGGCGTCGATATCCGTCCCATCGTCGGCATTGACGACTACATTTTCGACATTGCGGTGACGGCGAACCGCCCCGACTGTCAGAGCATTTACGGCATGGCGCGCGAGGTCGCCGCCGTCCTCAAAAAGCCTTTGAAGCGCCTCGTCGAGACGGACTTCCATCCCGTTTCCACCGACGTGAAGTTCTCCGTCGAAGTGAAAGAGCCCAAGCTTTGCCCGCTCTACGTGGGGAGCTATGTGAAGGACGTGAAGATCGGCGTCTCCCCGCGGTGGATGCGCCGCCGCCTCGCCCTCATGGGGCTCCGCTCGGTCAACAACGTCGTGGATATCACCAACTATGTGCTTCTCGAAGTCGGGCAGCCCATGCACGCCTTCGACAGGAAATTTTTGCACGGGGACAAGATCGTCGTCCGCCGCGCCGAAGAGGGGGAGAAGATCGTAACGCTCGATGAAAAGGAGTTCACCCTGCACCCCGACAACCTCCTCATCTGCGACGGGGAGCGCCCCGTGGCGCTTGCGGGGATCATGGGCGGCCTCAACAGCGAGATCAAAGGGGACACGACCGAGGTGTTTTTGGAGGCGGCGGTCTTTGCCCGCGACAGCGTGAGAAAGACGTCCCGCGCGCTCGGGCAGAGGAGCGATTCCTCCGCCCGCTTCGAAAAGGGCGTGTATGAGATCTTCCCGTGGATGGCGATGACGCGCGCGCTGATCCTCATGGAGGAGCTCGGCTGCGGCACGCCCACCAAGTGCACCGCCGTCGGCAACCTCAACAGTCCCTCCGAATACGGCGGCATCGCGCCCAAGATGATCGAAACGACGTACGAAAAGATCGACGGCCTGCTCGGGATCCACGTCCCGAAGGAGGAGGTCTATGACATTTTGAAGCGTCTCGGCTTCGGAGTTACGGACATGGGTGCCTCGTTTTCCGTCAGTGTCCCCCTCGAAAGGGGCGATATCGACGGTTGGCCCGACCTTGCGGAGGAAGTCATCCGCATGTACGGCTACGAGCATATCCGTCCCACCTTCCTCGAAAACGCGTCGGTCACGCACGGCGGACTCACGCCCGCGCAGAAGCAGGAACTGCACTTCAAGGAGACGCTCGTCGGGGAGGGCTACTCGGAGGCTTGCGGATACTCTTTCTATTCCGAAAAGGACCTCGACCTTCTCCGCCTTCCCGCGGACGCGCCCGAGCGCAGGGCGATCCGCATCAAGAATCCGCTCGGCGAGGACCTCTCCGTCATGCGCACCATCCTTGCGCCGACCATGCTGCAAAATGTGGTCCGCAACGTGCGCCGCGGCAACGACAGCGGCCGCCTCTTTGAGCTTGCGAACGTCTACATCGCGGACATGCTCCCCCTTGAAATGCTCCCCGAGGAGCGGAAGCATGTGTCCATCGCGCTCTGGGGCGAAGGAGATTTCTTCGATTTGAAGGGTGCGGTCGAGGCCGTCGGCGAGGCGTTCGGCCTGCGCTTCGGCTATGAACGGGGCGAGAGGCCGTTCCTGCATCCCGGGATCTCCGCGCGCATCAAGCTCGGCGAACGGGAGGTCGGCTGGATCGGCGAGCTGCACCCCGCGATCGCGGAGGGGCTTGCCCTCGAAAGAAGGGTCTGCCTCTGCGAACTCGATTACGCGGCGGTCTCCGCCAAGTTCCGCAAAGGGATCAGCTTCACGCCCGTGCCGAAGTTCCCCGACGTGCAGCGCGACCTCGCCGTCGTCGTGGATGAAGGGGTGACCTGTGCCGAACTCGAAGCCTGCATCCTGCATGCCTGCAAGGCGGCGAAACGGGCGGAGCTCTTCGACGTCTACCGCGACGCGCGCCTCGGAGCGGGCAAGAAGAGCGTGGCGTTGCACATCACCTTTGCGCCCGATCCTGCCGCGGATAAGCCGATCTCTCCCGAAACGGCAGACGGCTTCTTCAACAAGATCGTATCCAATCTAAGGCGCTGCCTCGGAGCGGAACTTCGGTAAAATAAACGCGCCGACCTCAGACATGGTCGGCGCGTTTGCGTTCTGCTTGCCCTCAAACCGCGGGGGCGAGCTTTTTCTTTTTTTTGAGTTCTTTTTCGAGATCGGCGCAGTCCTCTTCGAGCTCGGTCTCCGAGCAGGAGACGTCTACGCCGTCGAGGATGTCTTGCAGGCGGTACTCCCTGTTGAGGTAGCGCACGGTCTGGTAGCCGATGACCGTCGTGAGGGTGCCGTTCACGAGGCCCTGCACGGAGGAATCCACGATCGCGGCGATGGCCGAGCCGAGGATGGGGATCCCCTTCACGGCGTTGCCCATCGTCTGGACGACCGTCCTGCCGATGTTCATCCCGCCCAGCCCGTAGGCGACGAGCGAATTGCTCAAAACGATTGCGAAGATGCGCAGCAGCTTTGCGTCGGAGGGACGGAAGCCGTAGAGATACACGAGATCTTTGATGAGCTGCAAATTCACGGTCACGACGAGGACGGAGTCGAGCGTCGCGTTCTGCGAGACGGCGGAGTAGGCGGCGGATTTGAGCGCGCTGCGGAAGATGAGGCCGCGCGCGGACTTCTTCACCGAGCCCTTGTACAGGGCAGTGAGATGGCGCTTGACGCCCTCGTCGTCCCCCGTTTTTGCGGCGATGGCGAGCTTGCCGACCGTCTCGGAGTCGTACCAGCCCGCACCGTCCACTTTGGCGGTGAAGTCGATGATCTTATCCGCGATCTCCCGCCTAAGCTTTCTGTTGTGGCGCTGCGCCTTGCGCGCGGAGACGGCGTTGACGTTCGTGATGAAGTACCCCGTGCGCAGGATCTTGACGAGGGGGACGATAAAGAAAACGATGTAGAGGATGAGGCAGACGCCGCCCGTCGCATATCCCGCATAGCGGTTGATCTCGTACATCCGCAGGCTCAGAAGGAACAGGCAGACGAAGATCAAAATGCCGATGACGGCGGCGATCAGGCGCAGTATGAGTTTTGCGCCGCGCGCGTTCTCGCGCTTCGCGTATTTCCGCTCGTACTCGTACACGGTCATGGCGGGCTTTGGCTCCGTCGGCTGTTCGGTGGGTTCGGGGAGCTCGGGGAGGGGCTCCGCTTGCTTTTTGCGTTTCATAATTTCTCCTTTCCCTTTAAGAATACACCAAAACTGCGGATTTGTAAAGTCATTTGGGAAAAATAACGCTTGCAAAGCGGGCGCACTGTGTGGTATAATCGGAGCATGAAGAAAAAGAACACAGTGTACGAGGATCGGGACGAGAAGCGGGCGGAACGACTCAACCGCCACATGGTTGCCTGCCCGTATTGCGGCACGCCCGTTTTGGACCACATGACGCAGTGCCCCCACTGCAAAAAGGAGTTGAAGCCCGTCGGGTACCAGCCGCTGAGCGACCAAAAGCTCAAAAAGATCCGCATCGTGACGTATTCCATCGGCGCGGTGGTGACGGTCGTCATCATCGTACTTCTCTTCGTATTAAGGAAATAAGGAGATCGTATGAACATTATCCAAACGCTCGCAAAGGAGCTCGGCCGCTCGGAGGAGCACGTCTCCAACGTGGTGGCCCTTCTCGACGAGGGCAACACGGTGCCCTTCATCGCCCGCTACCGCAAGGAGATGCACGGCACGATGGACGATCAGACCATCCGCACCCTCGCCGACCGCTTGCAGTATCTGCGCAACCTCGAAGCCCGCAAGGCGGAGGTCAAAAATTCCGTCGAGGGGCAGGGCAAGCTCACGGAGGAACTCGCGCGCGCCATCGACGGTGCGGCGACGCTCGCCGAGGTGGAGGACCTCTATCGGCCCTACAAGCAAAAGCGGAGAACGCGCGCCACCGTCGCAAAAGAACGGGGGCTGGAACCGCTCGCCGAAGTTATCTTCGCGCAAAATGCCGATACCATGCCCGAGGTTGAGGCGCAGAAATACGTCGATCCCGAAAAGGAAGTGGAGACGGCGGAAGCCGCGCTCGCAGGCGCGAGCGACATCATCGCCGAGTGGATCTCGGACAATGCGGAGATCAGAAAGGCGCTCCGCGCGTTCTTTGTAAAGTATGCCGATGTCGTCTCGGAAGCGGCGAAGAAGGACCCGGAGGACACCGTCTACCGCAACTACTACCGCTTTACCGCGCCCGTCTGCAAGGTGCAGGGACATCAGGTGCTCGCCTTCAACCGCGGGGAGCGGGAGGAGGTCCTCAAAGTCTCGATCTCGATCTCCCGCGAAGTGGCGCTGGGGCTCGTCACGCGGCGCTGCGTCAAGACGCCCGCCTGCCCCGCCTCCGCGTTTGTGGAGGCCGCCGCGGGGGACGCGTACGACCGCCTCATCTTCCCCTCCGTGGAGCGCGAGATCCGCTCCATGCTCACCGAGGCCGCCTGCGAGGGCGCGATCGGGCAGTTCGCGCTCAATTTAAGGCCGCTCCTCATGCAGCCGCCCGTCAAGGGCGCCGTGACGATGGGCCTCGATCCGGGCTACCGCATGGGCTGCAAGGTCGCCGTGGTGGACGGCACGGGGAAAGTCCTCGATACCGCCGTGGTCTATCCGACATACGGCGAGAGGCAGAAGCGCGAGTGCATCGAACGGCTCGCCGCGCTCATCAAAAAACATGCTGTCCGGCACATCGCCATCGGCAACGGTACGGCGAGCCGCGAGACCGAGCAGATGACGGTGGAACTCATCGCCTCCCTCGGACATGGTGCCGACGTTTCCTATATGATCGTCAATGAAGCGGGGGCCTCGGTGTACTCCGCGTCCAAACTTGCGGCCGCAGAATTTCCCGAGTACGACGTCAACCTGCGCTCCGCCGTATCCATCGCGCGGAGGTTGCAGGATCCCCTCGCGGAGCTCGTGAAGATCGACCCGAAATCCATCGGCGTGGGGCAGTATCAACACGATATGCCCGAGAAGCGCCTTTCCGAAGCGCTGAACGGCGTCGTGGAGGACTGTGTGAACGCCGTCGGCGTGGACGTCAACACGGCCTCCGCGCCCCTGCTCGCCCGCGTGGCGGGGCTGAATGCGAGCGTGGCGAACAACCTCGTGAAGTACCGCGAGGAGCACGGGGCGTTCACTTCGCGCAGGCAGATCATGAAGGTGAAGGGGCTGGGCGCAAAGGCATTCGAACAGAGCGCGGGCTTCTTGCGCGTGCCCGAGAGCGCCGAGGTGCTCGACAACACCGCCGTCCACCCCGAGTCTTACGGCGCGGCGGAGAAGCTGCTCGAAATCTGCGGCTATACCATGTCCGAGGTCAGGGCGGGAAAAATCCAACAGCTCCGCGAGCGGCTCGCCGCCTTCGGGGAGGCGAAAGCGGCCGTGGCGTGCGGCGTGGGCGTTCCCACCTTGCGGGACGTCGCCTCCGAACTCATGAAGCCCGGCCGCGACCCGCGGGACGAGCTCCCCGCGCCCGTCCTCCGCACGGATGTGCTCGAAATCAAAGATCTGAAACCGGGCATGGAACTCAAAGGGACGGTGCGGAACGTCATCGACTTCGGCGCGTTCGTGGATATCGGGGTGCATCAGGATGGCCTCGTACACATTTCGCAGATCTGCGACCGCTTTATCCGCCACCCCTCCGAGGTGCTCTCCGTCGGCGACGTCGTGACCGTCTGGGTGAAAGAGGTGGACGAAAAGAAGAACCGCATCTCGCTCACCATGCGGAAGGATCGCCTCTCCCCGAAAGGGTCGTAACAGCGCTCTCTTGCGGTGCCGTGGGCGGATTTTCTGCCAAATCGCCGCAAAAACAGTTACATAGTTGACAATTTGCTTCAAACACGCTATACTTAGCTCGCAGTCCGTACGATCGGACCGCCGACGCCTGTAAGAACAAGAGGGAAAGACATATGAAAATCGCCATGACGGGGACAAGCGGAAATATGGGCCGAGAGGCGCTTGCGCAGACGATGGAGCTTGCGAACGTTGCGCTTGTCCGCGTGTTGCTCTCCAAGAAAAAGAAAAACGACCGGCTCGCCAAGAGGCTGAAAAAGCGGTACGGCGACAGGATCGGGATCGTGCGCGGCAGCGTGGCGGACCCGACGGCCTGCGCCGCGCTCGTCGAGGGCATGGATTACGTCGTACACATGGCCGCCGTCATTCCTCCCGCTTCGGATGCGCATCCCGCGGCCAGCGAGGCGTGCAACCTGCGCGGGGCCGTCGCCCTTGTGGACGCGGTGAAGGCGTGCTCCCCGCAGCCCAAATACATCCATGTCTCTACCGTCGCCCTCTACGGCAACCGCAACGAAAAGCATCCGTTCGGGCGGGTAGGGGATCCCCTCATCGTCAGTCCCTTTGACGTGTACGCCATGCACAAGCTCTACGGCGAGCGCTATTGCCTCGACGCCGAGCTCGACTGCTGGGCCGTTCTGCGCCAGACGGCGATGCTCTACCCCGACATGATGAAGGCCAACGTCTCGGACGGGCTCATGTTCCACACGGCGCTCAACGCGCCGCTCGAATGGGTGAGCGCGCGGGACAGCGGCTATCTCATCAAGCGCATCCTCGAACGGGACGACGCGGGCGAGGTGCCCGGGTTCTGGAAGAAGATCTACAACATCGGCGCGGGCCTCAAAGGCAGGGAGACGGGGTACGACACCTTTAACGATGGGTTTGCCATCATCGGCGGATCCGCGGAGAAGTTCTTCAAGCCGAATTGGCTCGCGAGCCGCAACTTTCACGGTCTCTGGTTCTACGACGGCGACGAGCTCGAAACGCTCTTTGCCTACCAGCGGGACGGCGTGAAGGAGTATTGGCAGGAGATCGCCCGCTGCCACAAGATCTATGCGCTCGGCAAGCTCGTGCCCGCGAAGCTCATCGACCTCTTCCTGTTCCGCAAGCTCCGCAACCACCCCAATTCTCCCTATCGCTGGGTGAAGGATAAGGACGAGGCGCGGGTGACGGCGGCGTTCGGGTCCATGGAGGCGGCGGAGGCGCTCTCTCCGGATTGGAGGGACTACAAGCTGATCGCCAGAGGGGACTTCGGCGACTACGATGAGATGCGAGACCCCACCCATGCCCGCCTTCTCTCTCACGGATACGATGAAAGCAAGGCGCAGGAGGCGTGGTCTCTCTCCGATTTCAGGCAGGCGGCGGCCTTCCGCGGCGGCGAGATCCTCTCCGATCAGTACGACGGAAATGCCTACCGCAAACTCACATGGAAGTGCGCCGACGGGCACGTCTTTACGGCGAGCCCCTATACCGTGCTGCGCGGGGGCCACTGGTGCCCCGTCTGCTGCCAGCCCGCGCCGTGGGACTTCGACCGCATTGCAAAGCGGAGCCCCTTCGTCGCGCAGGTCTGGTACGATTCCCATGCGCAGGATGAAAACCTCGTCTACGGCTTGGACGAAGCGGGCCGTCCCACCTGCGGCAAATTTACGGAGGAAGAGAAATGAGGGCGCTCTTTGCCGTCTTTTCGGGGACGGGAAACACCAGGCGCGTGAGCGATGGCCTCGCGGACGAGCTGCGCGCGCTCGGGCATGACGCAGAGATCTATCCGATCCGAAACGAGGCACCCATGCCCGCGTTGGATGCGTTCGACGTGTTGATTTTGGCCTATCCCGTGCATGCGTTCAACGCTCCCGCGGCGGCCCTTGCCTTCATGAAGAAACTCCCCGCGGCGGAGGGTATGCCCGCCTATCTTCTGCGCACCTCGGGCGAGCCCTCCAAGCTCAACGACGCCTCGGGCATCACCCCAAAGCGCATTTTGGCAAAGAAAGGGTATGACGTTTTGGGGGAACTCTCCTATGTCATGCCCTACAACATCATCTTCCGCCACTCGGACGGCATGGCCGCGCGCATGTGGCGGGACGCGGAACTCCGCTTTCCCGAGGACGCCGCGGCGATCGCCGCGGGGGTGGGGGAGAAGAGGCGGGTCAACGCCCTCCGCCGCATGGTCGCCTTCATGTGCAGGATCGAACATACCGCGATGCCCGTGCTCGGCAAGACGTTCCGCGCCTCCAAAAAGAAGTGCGTCGGATGCGGGGCATGTGCGGGGCTCTGCCCGCGCGGCAATATCAAAATGGTGGACGGCAGACCCAAGTTCGGGACGCATTGCGTGGGGTGCATGGCCTGTTCGTTCGGCTGCCCCGAGGACGCGATCCGCATTTCCGTGCTCAACCTCTGGCGCGTCAACGGGAAATACTCCTTTGAGGGCGAGCCCGCGACCGATGAAGAGAACTGCCGCTACTGCCGCAAAATGTATCTCAAATATTTCCATGCCATCGAGGATCGCGCGGAGCACTCCGCCCGTGTTCCCGATGAAGAGGAGGAGAAGAAATGAAAGTCTTACTCATCAACGGCAGCCCCAACGAGAGGGGCTGCACCGCTACCGCCCTCGGGGAGATCGCAGACACGCTGCGCGCCGAGGGGGTGGAGAGCGAGACGCTATGGCTGGGCGTCAAGCCCATCGCGGGCTGCATCGACTGCGGAAGTTGCAGAAAGACGGGGCGCTGCGTCTTTGACGACGAAGTGAACCGCCTGATCGCGCGGCTGAACGAGTTCGGCGCCATCGTGGTGGGTTCGCCCGTGTACTATGCGGGCCCGAGCGGCCAGCTCACCGCCTTTTTAGACCGCTTCTTCCACGCGGGCAGCGGCTTTGCGGGGAAGCTCGGCGCGGCGGTCGTGAGCTGCCGCAGAGGGGGTGCGACGGCCGCCTTCGACCGCCTCAACAAATACTTCACCATCAACTCCATGCCCGTCGTCTCCTCGCAGTATTGGAATCAGGTGCACGGCTATACGGCGGACGACGTGAGAAAGGACGGGGAGGGCTTGCAGACGATGCGCACCCTTGCGAGAAATATGGCGTGGCTGCTTCGCTGCATCGAGCTCGGGAAGCAAAACGGCATAACCATGCCCGAGGCAGAGCCGCGGATCCAAACAAATTTCATTCGTTGAAGCGCTCCCCTCGGCGGGCGGAACGGTGCGGAGGCGCGGCATGAAACAGGCGTTCAATCCCTACTTGCCATCCTATGAATACATTCCCGACGCAGAGCCCCACCTCTTTGACGGCAGGGTCTATGTGTACGGTTCGCACGATCGGTTCAACGGCGCGTCTTTCTGTCTCAACGACTATGTCTGTTGGTCCGCGCCCGCGGAGGATCTCGCCGACTGGCGATACGAGGGCGTCATTTACAGGCGCACGCAGGATCCGAACGGTAAGGCGGGCATGCTCAACGCCATGTACGCGCCCGACGTCTGCCGCGGCAAGGACGGCAGATTTTATCTCTACTACTTCCTCGGCCAAAACGGCCTCATCTCGGTGGCGGTGTGCGATACCCCCGCGGGCAAGTTCGAGTTCTTGGGGCATGTCCGCTATGAGGACGGCACGCCCCTCGGCAGAAAGGGTGAACCCTATCAGTTCGACCCCGGCGTGTTCATGGACGACGACGGGAAGATCTATCTCTATACGGGGTTCGGGCCGACCTTCTACCCGCTCCTCCTGCTCGGCCTGCGCAAGCCCACAAAGCACGGCCCGATGTGCTTCGAGCTCCAAGACGACATGCTCACCGTGAAGGGCGGCTTTTCCTATATCGGCGTCAAGGGAGCGCGCGAGAGCAAGGGCACGCCGTACGAGGACCACGCCTTCTTCGAGGCCTCCTCCATGCGCAAGTTCGGCGGGAAGTACTACTTCATTTACAGCTCCCGCCGCGGGCATGAACTCTGCTGGGCGGTGAGCGACGATCCCCGCACGGGCTTTGCGTACGGCGGCACGCTCGTCTCCAACGGCGACGTGGGGCTCGGCGGCAGAACGGAGAAGAATGCGCTCTGCCCGCTCGGGAATACGCACGGCAGCGTCATCTGCATCGAGGGGACGTATTACGTCTTTTACCACCGCCACACCAACCGCCACGCCTTTTCGCGGCAGGCCTGCGCCGAGCGCATCGTGTTCGAGGATGGCGCGTTCCGACAGGCCGAGATCACCTCTTGCGGCCTCAACGGGGCGCCCCTGAAAGACCGAGGGGAATACGAGGCGCGGATCGCGTGCGGGCTGTATTGCAGGAAGCCGTCCTATTTTTCCCTGATGCCGAAAAAGCCGAAAGGGGTGCGCCCGTACTTTACGCAGAGCGGGAAGGACCGCGAGGACAACCCCGACCAGTACATCGCGAATTTCCGCAACGGGAGCACCGCGCTCTACCGATATTTTTGCTTTGAAAGCGCGCAGAACATCTCCGTGAAAGTGCGGGGAAAGGGCGGCGGCTGCATCGTCGTGAGGACGGAAGAGGGGGGCATGCCCGCGGCCGTGCTTCCGATCCCGCATTCCGCGGCAAAAGAGGAGAGGACGGTTTCGGCGCCGCTTTGCGTCGAACGGGGCACGCGTCCCCTGCTGTTTACCTACAAGGGCAAGGGCGTCGTCGATTTTTTGTCTTTCACGCTTGTGTGAGGCGCGCCTTGCCGTATGCGGTGGAGAAATTCCCGAAAAAATTTTTATTTTGACGGGAATATACTTTGACAATGCAAGAAATTTATGATATATTGATAGGGTGAAGCGGGCCGTGCGGAAGTCCCCAAGCGGTTTTTCGGCAGCGCGGGTTCAATTTCATAGAGAAGATGCAGAAGTACCCAAGAGGCTCAAGGGGCTCCCCTGCTAAGGGAGTAGTGCTGGGAAACGGCAGCGCGGGT
>CANQOY010000014.1 GCA_947625605.1 uncultured Clostridia bacterium
TGATGCGGAAAACATCATCGAATTGAATGGCATTAAGAGTGAGCTTGTCATTTGCACGGGCAGGGAAAGGAGCTAATGGAATGAAAGCAAATATCTGAAGAAATATATCATCAGCATGGAGCAGGTTTGATGATGCAGGCAGTGTTACGCTTGGTATTTGCTTGATTTACTTTCTATGGTTATACGCTATGGTGCAGAATTGGAGCAGAGAACTAAGAGATGAAACGCTGTATCTCTTGTCGCAGTATGGTATAATTGTAACTGTGCGAGAGTGATAGTCGGTTTGCCTGCATCGATTGTGTCGCAAGCAAAGAACGGAGATTGTTATGGCGAATAAAAAAACGAAAAAATTTCATTGCATGTCGTGTTTATTATTGATTTCCGTAATAAGCGTTTCCTGTGTTGGAATGTATCGTCCGACAGCCATTTCCGCAAGCGCACTTGCCCAAGAGGCAGAGGGTTTCAAAGATGATGCCCCGCAAAACCTTCAAGAACTCCAAGCTGCAAGCGACGATCAGCTTGAACATTGGGCAGCTGAGCTCGATCAGTTTGATGGAAGGCATTTTGACATTGTCACTCCGACCAGAAATCAGGGGAATAGCAATATATGTTGGGCGTATGCAACGATTGGTGCTGTCGAGTCAAACATTTTGCGTAAAGGAATTGATGATAGTGCGAGAATAACTACGCTCAATTTAGATGAGCGACTGCTTGCTTACGCTCGTATCAATAGAGACGGTCTGCATGATCCGCTTTACTTGACCAAAGACGATGTGGGGCTTGCGGGTTCATGGAGTTTAGCGGGTTCCGGTGCGCAAGCCTATGACACTATGACGGAAGGTTACGCATTGGTTGACCAAGTTCCTTCTTTACTTGAAAATGACATGGATGCCATGAATTGCGAGCTTATGCAATCAAAATATTATGTCCGAAATTACTTTACGGTTTCAAATGATACAGAATCAATTAAACGTGCCGTTTTGAAATACGGAGCAGTGTCTTTCAGTTACGTTGCACCGGGTATGAATAATTCAAAATATTACTCGGGAAAGTCAAATACAAATCATGAATCGCTTATTGTCGGTTGGGATGACACAATAGACAGGCAAGGATTCACTCCAAATCAGCCAACAAGAAATGGAGCGTGGATCGTAAAAAACAGTTGGGGAAATTATGGCAACAACGAATATAATGGGATATCCTGTTTTTATATGTCATACGAAGAGCCTTTTCATCATCCCTATGTCGTGGATGTGGCTATGCGAGAAAATTATCAAAACATCTATCATTATGACGGGCAATTTTCCTCATCTAAAACGAGTATCAACGCCGAAAAACAAGCGGCAATATACGAGGCAAAGCTTTCGACTTCCTCACTGCAAGAGCAACTGACCGCCGTGACGATCTATACAGATCTGAGCAATATTGATGTCAAAGTAGAGATCCGCAAAAATTTGGAAACAAATCCGGGCGACGTAAACGACGAAATGAACAACCCGGAGCAAGGTCCTGTCGTCGAAAGCAAAACCGAGCATATTGCCGTTGCGGGATTTCACACCATCGACTTAAATCAACCCGTAAATTTGGAACAAGGTGAGTATTTTTCCATTGTTGTAAGCAGTGATGATACCGATCAATCCGTGGTTTCCAACACGAGCGACAATCAAAATTCGGTCAATGACATGACGTATTATTATGAAGATGGAAAGTGGAAAAGTTATAAAAGCAGCGAAAATTACGCCGATACTTCAAACATCAATTGTGTAGCAAAAATCAGGGCAATCACCAACGTAACAGAGCGTGACACGGATTATGGAAATAACTTAGCATACGCAAGAGTTGAAATAGAGAACAGGCTCGTTCCTTATGAAGCTGGGGGCAAAGTTATTCCCGGCATAGAAGTTTATTTCGACGAAGAGCTTTTAAGGCAAGATGTGGATTATGAATTAAAAGTCGAAAACAACGATTCTCTTGGCTTGGCAACATTGACGATCACAGGGAAAGGCGACTATACCGGGTCAAGAACAACTTCTTTCGAAGTTGCAAAGGCCAAATATGTACCAAGCAGAATAAGCGGCACGATCAAGGTTTATGATGATATAGAAACGGCGCAGCAACTTCCGGTTCCAAAGGGTTGGGACTGGATAGGCGGTGATGAAAAACTGGAAATCGGGAAACGGCAAGGCCCATTTACGCTTATCTATCGAGGGGCGGATGCAGATCATTATCAAAATCCGTATAGCAGTTTTTATATCGAAAAAGTTGCAGGAGATCCACCCTCTCAGAGAGAGATTTCCGAGGCAACCATGGAAGTTTTGGGGAGTTATGTTTACACCGGGGAGCAGATCACGCCGAGAATGAGAATTACTTATCTCGGCGAAGAACTTCTCGAACACAAAGATTATGAATTGGAACTTCAAAACAATACAGATGCGGGCGAGGCAACGGTACTTGTGAAAGGCATTGGAAAATTTACAGGTCAAACCTCCCAAACCTTCACAATCAAAAAGGCAAGATGGCCCGTGGGAAAGCCCAAAAGCACCGTTCTTGTCAATAAAGCTGTAAAGAATTTGAATGAGATCTCGCTCGATTCGGGATGGACTTGGCAAAAAAATCTTGATATACAGAGTGATAAAACGCAAGCAGTTGCCATTTATAACGGTACGGACAAGAAAAATTATGGCAACATAAAGGCGGCGGTCACAATTGTCCGCGAGAATGAAACTACGCGAAAAAATATTGCTTCCATTTCACAGTTAACGCTCGATGCCGATTCCTTTGTATATGACGGAAAGGAGAAAAAGCCTACGGTCATTGCACGCGACGGCGAACACGATCTTATCTTAAACACCGATTTCGAAGTGGAATATCAAAACAACACGGACGCAGGTCAGGCAAGCGTGGTCATAAAAGGTATCGATCGATACAAGGGCTCAAAAACAATTTATTTTACGATCCAACGGGCAGATGCGGAAAACTTTACGGTCGTTTTACCGGGGTGGACTTACGGGCAAACAGCACCGGAGCCGCGCACCGAAGGTCACGCCGAAGGCGCGAATGTAACCTATTCGTACTCCGACAGCCGAGATGGCAGTTATTCGGAAGAACAGCCGAAAAACGCCGGCACATACTGGGTAAAAGCGGTGATGGGAGAGACGGCGAACTATAACTCCGCCGAAGATATCGCCCAATTTACGATCGCAAAAGCAGACGAACCGCCTCAGATGCCGGAACGATCCATAACGATCGACAGAAAGGCAAAAACATTACAGGATGTGCTCCTTCATGCGGAAGGCTGGCAATGGGAAACGCCAAGCATGGAAATCAGTGGCGAAAATATGTCAGCCACCGCGGTTTATTCCGACAAGGAGAACTATGAGCATTATACAATTCAAATCACATTAACAAAAGAGCCGCGGAAAGAAGCTTCGCTGTTAAGTGTCGATCTCGATGTCGAATCCTTTGTCTATAACGGTACAGAAAGAATGCCCAACGTCATCGTAAAAGACGGAGATACGACACTCACGCCGGGAGTAGACTACGATGTCCGGTATGAAGATAATAAATATGCAGGTCACGGTAAAGCTATCGTCACGTTCAAAAATGACTACACCGGTTCGACGGAGATAGAGTTTGCCATTGAGAAAGCAGCAAAACCGGATGTGAGCAATACCACGATTCGGCTTGACCACAAAGTCGCTATCTTGTCGGATGTTCAGCTTCCGAATAATTTTGTTTGGAAAAATGGTAATTTTGAAATTACGGAGAATAGAATAACCGCAATAGCCGTTTACACGGGCGATGATTCGGGCAGTTACGAAACGACCGAACTTACATTTGAGATCATCATTGAAGAAGAACAACAGAATCCGACCGAAGAGCCGAAACGAGATGGCTTGATCTGGTTGGCAATAGGAATTCCGGCCGCAATATTGGTGATCGGCGGGATGATCGGATTTGCGGTCGCAAAACGCAAGCGAAAAAAATAAAAACGGCCGAACGGCGGAACTGAAAAGGTTGTGCCGTTTTTTGTAAAAGCAAAGCCGGCATGAAAAGCCGGCTTTTGAAATTACAATGACAATAAATATTTAGTAATTTTCATTATTATAGCAGAATATGCCTAGAAAAACAAGTATCTTTAAGTCATCTTGTAAAGAAAAAGGTTAGACTTTCTAACCCGTCCGCTCACCATGAGCCCCCCTCTTTTTTTGAATGAGTGGGGGCTCGTTTTGAATATGTTCAGGCAGTAGATGAACGCGGTGGGTTTTTTGGTGTTTTTATATCCGAAGCACGATCGCAGAGGGGTTTCGATGTTTTATGCGGTTTTACATGAATAAATACAAAGCCTGATTTTCACAAATTTTCATCCGTTTGCGGAAAATGGTCTCTTTCTGGCGGCGTTTTTATGAAAATTTCTGACATTATTAAAAATATTATTGAACGGGTGTTCAAATCGTTGACATTCTCGCGCGCGGGGTGATATAATGAATGAATAAAAATATTTATAAGGAGTATGGTTATGAAGTCATTGCGCAAATGTCTCGTCACGTTCCTCGGCATTCTGACGGTTCTCGCCGTCGCTCTGTTTGCCGCCGCCTGCGGCTCCGACGGAAAAGTGACGCTTTCCTTTGTAACTGATGTAACCGACACTTCCGCTCCCTACGATGAGCTGGAAGTTGCAGAGGGGGAGGAAGTTCCGCTGCCGACCCCCGAGCGCGAGGGCTTTGAATTTGAAGGGTGGTATCCCGACAGTTCCCTCACGGGAGACCCCGTTCAATCGCCCGTCGTGGCGGAATCGGACGCCACATATTATGCGAAGTGGTCTCCGCTCCCCGCGATCACGCTGAATCTCGATGGCGGCACGCTCTCCAAGACGACGCTCTATCTCAAAGCGGGCGAAAATCTTGCCGCGTTCCTGAGCGACTACGTTCCCACCAAGACGAACCGTGAGTTCGGCGAATGGCTTGCGGACGGCACGCCGCTTGCGGAAAACGCGGTCATGCCGTCGGAGGGCATCGCGCTGACGGCGCACTGGAAGGTCCCCTATACTATCAATATTTATAAGCAGGACCTTTCCCTCGATTCCTATGAACAGGACAACGCGCTCACCGTAAAGGGGTTCGATTACGTCGGCGAGACGGTTTCTGCGGGGGATTCCATCGAGCACTTCACTCTGAACACGGAGCGTTCCGCCTCCGTCGTACTCGAAGAGAAAGACGATAACGCCGTCGCGGCCTACTACGATCGCGAACTCTACTATGTCGTCTATAACGCCAACGATGCGTCGCTCGAAGGCGAGAGCGAGATGCAGTCCTATCCCTACGGCACCGACGTCGCCATCCGCACGGGAGTGTTTACCGTCGACGGGTGCCACTTCGTCGGCTGGGCCACCGAGGCGAACGGGGAAGCGGAGTACTTTGCAGACGACGTCATCGACGCGATCGACCGTACCTATGTCCTCTATGCGGTATGGGATTCCGACCGCTATGCAGACACCCTCGGCGGGACGGATTATCTCTTCCGCGACAAGAAGGACTACGGCGTCGTGTATCTCCTGCGCAAGGGATTGCCCGAAGTGCAGGGCATTGTGGATGAAAACGGCTACTTCACCTTTACGGGGAAGGACTTCTCGCTCAGAGGTCAGCTGAACGACGCCAAGAGGACTTTCGTCTACCTCACCGACGCCCTGCAAGGCGACTACGGCATCCTCGATTCCTACCTCGGCGCCTACGCCTCTTCCACCGTTCTGAGCATCGGAGAATACGATAGAGCCACCCTCAGATTCTACGAACCGGGGGAGACGGCCACCGCGCACGGAGACCTCCTGAAAGAGATCAACGGCACCTATGCTCTCGAAGATCCCTATTGGGGTGAATTCGGCATCTACACCTTCCACGCCACTACCATGCCCGAGGAAGGGGATGAAAATTACGAAAAGTTCAACTTCCGTTTGGGCATGGGTACCCTCTCCGATGAAACGACCGTGCGCTTCTTTGCCATGCAGGGAACGGAGGCCACGAACGGCTCGGACGGGCAATACCTCACCCTCGACGAATCGAGGCAGGGCTTCGGCTTCCCCGTGCTCGTGGTAGACGGCTTCGGCGGCTGTGCCTACTATGCGAGCGCAACTTCGTCGGCCAACACCGCCATCAGCTACACGCCCGCGAGCTACATTGCAAACTATGCCTATGCGGCGGAGAATGAATTCGTCATCCTGACGAGCGCCTCCACGCTGTTCGGGCATGTCCGCTTGCGCGTGGAGCAGGGCTACACCCAAGACCATACGCCCGTAGATGTCGGCGTGTTCGACGTGAACGACGGCAGCACGGGCCCCTACAACTGCACCTATACCGACGAGAACGGAAATGAAGTCACCGAGCGGTTTTATATGGATGGCTTCGGCGGCGCGGTCTACTTCGGCAAGGTGACCGTAGGCGACGACGGCTCCGAGCAGTTCGAGTTTGAAAAGCAGTGCACCTATGCCCCCGACTTCACCTCTTTCTATCCTATTATTGAAGAAGAGGACGATGAGGGGAGCGTGATCGGCGTCTCCTGCGGCAGCCCCGTCTCCTACAACCGCACGATCTTTACCGACGCAGACGGCAACCAATACGTCGTCTCCGTCACCTCGACGCCCGTCTACCGCTTTGACAGAGATACGCAGACGGGGACGTGGAGCACGGGCGTCATCTCCAAGCTCGATAAGTCCGCAGGCCTCTACGCCGTTGACAGCAGCAAGCGCATACAGGGTGCGGAGGTCTCTTCGAGCGGCGTACCCGGCAACCGGTATCCGTATTACTTATCCGATCTGCAACTCTACGTCACGGGCGCGCCGCGCCTCACTGCCTCCGGATCGTTCGGCACGGCGGAGAACAACTATGCCGAGCTCTGGGGCAGCACAGGGTTCAACGTGGACGGGCACGACACGTTCGAGCGCATCTGCTCGGGCAACCTGCTTCCCACGGAGGATAAGACGGCAGACGGTCTCACCATCTACGAGCTCACCGTCAAAAAAGCGAATATTTCCACGTCCAAGGGCGGCTATGCCGTGAACACCGTTATCAGGATCTGTTTCAGAGAGGACGGCACCGCCGTGTTCGCCGAGACGGATCCGCTCACCTTCACCGCGGCGGACGGCGCAGTCTTCAAGATCGATGAGTTCGGCAATATCTCTTTTGAGAAGGACGGCGCACAGGCTGTTCCCGCCGACCTCACAAAGAGCACGGTCGGCGACGTGGGCATCATGTACAGCTTCACCGCGGGCGAACTGACGTACGACTTCTTCCGCCCCAACACCGCTCCCGAAGATAATGCGGGCATCGAGCTGCTCGGCGGCATCTTTGTGCAGGATCATAGCAACGCGGTCGGCCTCTACGGCTGGAACGCGGGCTACCGCGCGAACGGGGTATGCACCACGGCGCGCATCGTCATGCTCAACGATACCGACGTCCTCCTCTATGTCTTCTATGAGGAACTCTCGGGCGGTACGGTCGTCAGACGCACCCATATCTTCTACGGCCAGCTGTCTGCGGTAGAGGGCGAAGAGGGCGTGTATCAGTTCACCAAGAAAGACGGCCCGACCAAGACCATCCCGTCCTTCTCGCTCACGTCCCTCAAAATCAAATTCCTCGACGAGGATACGTTCGCCATCTACACCAATAAACTCGAACTCAACGCGACGGACGCAGACGGCGCGACGCTCAAAGCAGACGGCTTCGGCACCGCTACCTACACCGACAAAGAGGGCGCCGCGCACACGGGCGAATTGCAGCTCGTGCTCGATTACAGCAAGAGCGCAGGCATTTGGGACGATACGGAGAATAAGCGCGACACGACCAAGGGCCTCTACCTTTACAGGATCGTGGAGGCGGACGGCACCGTCTGGAACTTCTCGGTGGAGAACGTGAACGGAAGTTACGATTCCGCCGACAACCGCAAGACGTTCCGCGTGGCGGGCGATTACGCAGGCGTGTATTGGATCATCGAAAACAACAACGGCAACGGTGCGATGAGTTCCAATTACTACTTCTACGACGGCCTGCACGTCTACCAGATGGCGGGGAACAGCGGCAACAGCGTCCAGTGGATCGGCCATGTGGATTCCATCGTGGAGACGGAGACGGGCGCGAACTTCACGCTCACCGCGCTCTATTCCTCGAATGCTTCCGTCCAGACAAAGCAGCTTGCCCTCCGCCTGAAACCGGGCGCTTCGGGGAAGGAATGGCACCTCGCCTTTGTGTATGACGAGAGCTACGATCTCGACTACGAGGCAGTGGACGACGAAGGCAATGTGATCGGGCACCTGAAAGGCGACGGCTACGACTTCATGAACCTCACCTATACGGACGACAAAGGAGAGGTATACATGATGCGCGTGACCGACTTCAACGCGGAGGCGAAGTACGTCACCATCCAGATCACGCAGGACGGCGAGAATGTGAGAACGCTCACTTTCGACCTCCTCGAAGAGAACAAGCTGTGGCTTCGCACCTCGCTCGCCATGGTGGCGGTCCGCAACAACCGTCAGCTCCACGACGCGCGAGAGACCCTCACCGCCGACGGCCACGGTCACGCGGTGTATTCCGTCGCGGGGAACGAGATCGAGGGCACCTATGAGCAGATCGAGGGTAGCCTCTATGCCTTCAAGAGCGCAGACGGCAACATCTCCTTCCGCTACACGCTCTATGTGTCCACGGGCGGCGCTTTGAGCGATACGACCTTCTACTTCTCCATCCAGACCGAGGGCTACACGGGCTACTACTATGAGACGGAGCGGTTCACCACCGTCTGGCTGAACGACGACGAGACGGCCGTCTACTACGATGAATTCGGCGTCGTCCACAATGCAAGCTACAACCTCCTCGGCGAGAATAAGAGCCTCCTCGAAGTGTACGGAAACGGCATCGGATATCGCTACTTCCACATCTCCTACACGGCGGACGGCGCACCCATGTCCGAGATCGTGCCCGTAGAAGGCGACTATGCGTACATTGATAACGTCATCTACGGCTATCAGGGCGGCGCGGAGGCCGCACCGCTTCCCGCGGGCGTCGATACCATCGCCTTCGGCGCGTTCTATCAAAAGCCCGTCGTCACCATCGACCTCACGGGCATCACGACCCTCGAACCCTATGCGTTCGCAGAGAGCGCTTCCCTCGCCACCGTGAAAGGGGCGGAGGGCATCGAGACCGTCGGCGCCTACGCCTTCTACGACTGCCTTGCGCTCAAAGAGATCGACCTCAGCGGCGCCAAGACGATCGGCACTTACGGCATGGGCAACACCATCTCCATCGTCTCCCTCTCGCTTGACTCGATCGAGCAGATCGATGCGTATGCGTTCGCTTCCAACTACGGCGCTCTGGACGGTTCGAATCCCAACCATCCCAAGTTCCGGGAGGTGCACATCGGCGAACATATCGAGCACATCGGCTCCCACGCTTTCCACAATATCCACGCGTTTGCGCGCGACGGCGTGCTCAGCGTCTATCTGCACACGGGAGCGGACGCCGACTACGACAACCTCATCACGGAGGACGGCGTGTTCTACCAGACGGAGATCGCGCTCTACGTCGATTCCGTCGAAGTCGTCAAGGCGATCTATAACAGCCAAATGGCGACGAGATACCGCTCCACGGGCGCCCAGCAGGCGTATCACCAGCTCATCCGCATTGCCTCCGACGGCTCGACGGAGGAATACGGCTACTACATCCGCGCCGACTACACGGCCACCACGGCTTCGGATGCGCAGATCGTCCGCCTCGACGGCATGCTCGCCGACGGCGACGGCGCGACGTCCAAAGTCTATCGCAACCTCTGCTACGTCAAGGACGGCGAGACCCTTCATCTCATCGGCTACGATGCGGCGCAACCCCAGAAGTTTGTGGAAGAGACCGCGACGCTCACCGAGGCAGGCGGCGTCTACAAGCTCACGATCAATGACCTTTCCTATGTGAAACTCGGCGATGACGGGCTCGTCTACACGAACGGAGAGGATACCCTCGCGATCACGGGCAAATTCACCGTGACGAACGGAACATTCTCGGTCGCGCTCAGCGGCGTCTACACGAGAGGTGAAACCAAAGTCACAGGCGACCTCACCAAGAAGACGGGGTGCTTGGAAATGAGCAAGACGAGCACATACAAATACCAGTTTGCGCTCAAAAACGATCTCACTTTCACCGTTCCCACCGCAGAGGATGAATTCAATTCGCCGAATTCGTCTGCGACCGAACGCATTAAGGTCACGACCACGACGGCGGCAGACGGTACGCAGAGCAAAGTTCTGAGCTTTGGTACAAATGGCAAGGTCTGCGACGCTATCGGCCAACTTGCGCCGGAGTCCGATGCACACCGCTCCTATGTGGAAGCCCTTAATTTGGGTAGCACAAGTTATTATGAATTTGTGGAGACTCCCACATTTGAGGGGGACACCATCACTGCGCACGTCAAGAGCAAGAATAGCAGCACCAAAGACTACGAGTGGATCTTCACCTTCACCATCAATGAGGCCGATCACACCTACACTGTTGAGATCGAGCTCATCTACGGCGTAAAGACCTTCGAGGGCTACCATGTCGAAGGGGATGAGACGAACAACTACGGATTCAAGGTCGTGCTCGACTCCCGCGACGATCAGACGACCAGGATGACCGGCGTCACCGGGATGACCTACCGTAAGATCGGCGCCACGACGGCATTCTCTAACGCCAGCAGCGTATCAATGATCAGTGTTGGCGAAAATAAGTGGCTCGTCTATTCCACCAGTAGCAGCACAAAGCATGCATTCATCCTCACCTACACTCCTGCAACGGATGACGCAGAGGAGAAGCTCGAAATCGCAGAGGAAGTCGACTTCGGACAGGAACTCACCTTGGATGCGGCCGATCATACCGACTTTGCGAAGAGTTATGGTGCAACATTCTTTGTCGACGCGAACGGCAATGCATTGACGATCCAGAGCTTTGCGCTTGACTACTACACTTACACCACAGCGGGCGCAAAGAATGAGAATGCGACAAAACTCTCTTACACGGGCACGAACCTCATCGTCACCAAGACGGCTGAAAACACCTTCGATATCGAGGTAAAGGGCTATGTGAGGCCGCTCTCTTCAAGCACCACAACGACCGTCGTTTTACACTTCACCGTGGTCTACATCCCTGCTCGGGACGGTGCCGAGGCGTCATTCAGCGTCACGTGGAAAGATGATATCATCATCAAGGAAGCGACGGGGGAGGACGGCACCCAGTACCGCGCAATGTTCCTCAAATCGAACGGGACCACCACAATGCTGACGCTTGAATATAAGGGATCCACAGCCGGCACCTACACAAAGGCAACGCTCAACAGCAGCGGCGCGGCGCAATCGGACGGCAGCTTCTCCGCATATTCCGGCAGCAGCAAGAACAAGATTACCTACACGGTCAAGCTCGAAGACGACACCATGACGGTGACCGCCGTAGCGGCTTCGTGATCGGGCGGCCGCCCTGCGGCCAAGACAAATCGCGTCAAACGGTTCGGCATCCGCCGAACCGTTTGTTTTTATACAAAGTCCAATCTTACCTGCCCCCATTGAAGGGTGGAGCGGTGCAATTCTGCTCAACAGTGCAGCGCACTGTGAGCCGCACCGCGACAGGAGGCGTGGCCTCGCTGACGGCGTTGCGGCGGTCCCTACCGCCGCAACCGGGTGGTGGGGGTTGGTGCTTATCTCTTCCCGCCACTCCGTCCCGTGCTCGGTATGACACGGCCTGCACGTCATTCCGCGGTACCATGTCCGCCAATGACCCCAAAGAAAACTGAACGCAAAAAGCAGCCGAGGGCATTTTGCCCTCGGCTGCCTTGCTACGGAAAAGCATCCGAAGCGTTAATTTCTGCGCTTTTTCTTGGTCACAAAGACCACCGTGACGGCGATGGCTGCCGCGACGACTGCCGCGCCCGCTCCGACGATCACCCACACCGCAACGTTCGGCGCGGGCTTCTCGCTGCCGAGTGCGGGGATCACCTCTTGTTCCTTTAAGATCTCGCCGCAGCGCGAGCAGCGCACTCCCTCGGTGAGGCCGCATTCCGTCTCGGTGGGCGCTCTGCCCGGGATGATCTCTTCGTCATGGCCGAGGTCGTCCATCAGCTCGCAGCCCTCGATCGCGTCGCAGCGGGAGCACTTCTTGCCCGCGGCGTGGCCCACTTTGGTGCAGGTGGGCAGTTCTTTCGCGATCTCTACGGAGAAGTCGTGGCCGAGCGGCGCGATATGCTCGACGCCTTCGCTCTCCGCGCCGCAGCGCGTGCAGACGAGCCCCGCTTCATGGCCCGCCTCCGTGCAGGTGGGTTCGAGCTTCGGCCGATACTTCATGTCGTGATCGAGAGGGGCAGTGGGCGTGATGCCCTCTAAGACGGCGTCGCAGACGGCGCATCTCTTGCCCTTGGTGCTGCCATGGTTGAGGCAGGTCGCGGGGACTTCGTCCACAATCTCTTCCACATGCCCCAAGGCCTCCAAGCCGTCCACAGTCTGTGCGCCCTCGACAACTTGACTGACCGTAAGGGATTGGAAGCTGCTCGGGCTGAGCCCGTCCTCGACCTTATCCTCTGTATCCTGCTCCACCATTGCTTTCACGAGCATTTCGTCGTCAATGGTGAAGTCATAGAAGAAGGTCTCGGCTTCCGTGCAGGTCGCTTCCGTATGGAGCTCGCTTTCAAATTCGATGGTGACTTCCGCCGTATGGCCGCACACTTCCCAAGTGTCCCAATCGGCAATGCCTTGACAGATGAGATAGAAGGTCACTTTCGCGATGCCTTTTACGACGACTTCCTCTTGCGTATAGTAACTTTCTCCGTTCTCGTCTATCATTTCTGTTTTTTCGACCACTTCGACCCTGCGGAACTCGACGGTATAGCCCTTGCCGTCTCCTCTGTCCCGATCCAGCGTGTAGGAGTGGCCGATCGCGGGCATTGCCACCTTCCCGCTGTCATCGGGGCAGTCTATATCGCAATTTATGCAATAATGTCTGCATTCGATGCCGGGCTTCGTGCAAGTCGGATAGTCGCTCAGCTCGTGCGGTCTCTCATAGTCGAACACATGTCCCGTCGCGGGGATCGTGAGGTCGCGGTACAGCGTCTTGCCGCTCTCGATGTCGAAATTGCATCCGCAGACCGAGCACTCCTTGTAAGCCACGGTGCCTTCGTCCGTGCAGGTCGGGGCCACGCGCTCGTGGATCCCTGTGGAAAGGAAGTTGTGCTCGCTGTGCAGTTTGAGCGTTTTCCCCGCCAAATTCTCGCCGATCACCAGCTCGGTGATGAAAGTATTCGTGCCCTCTACTTGGTAGACGTAGGGAAGTTCGCAGGAGATCACGGCCTCTTCCGCACTGCGCGCGTTGCGCGCCCTTGCAAGGAGCCCTGCGCCGTCGATCTCATCGGGGAGCCCGATGGTTTGAAGCGCGCCGCAGTTTTCGAACATGGCGTAAATGTTGGCGTTCTCGTCCAGCTTGAACACGCTCAGATCCACGCTTTGCAGGCTCGTGCAGCCGCCGAACATCTTGCCGTAGCCGAGCACGTTCTCCGTCTTGAACTTGGAGAGGTCGAGGGTTTTGAGCGAAACGCAGCCGTAGAACATGCTCGTTGCGCCGCGCATGTACGTCGTGTCGAAGTTCCCGAGATCGAGCTCGGAGAGCGCCGCGCAGCCCGAGAACAGCGATCCGCACTCGATGGGCGCCAGAATCGTGCCCGGGTACACGAAGGCGATCTTGCTTTCGTTGCGGTAGAGGCGGATATAGGTGTCCACGCGCACGAACGTATCCTTGTAGCCCTGCGGGATCTCATTCGTGAACCGGATGCTCGTGAGCGCCTTGTAGTCCTTGACGAACGTCTTCCATTCGCGGGTGAACTGGCGCGGCACCGCGATATCTCCGAAGTCGTCTTCGCCCTGTTCGTTTTTATTTGCGGGATACTCATTCGCGGACACGGGTGTGCCGTATTGCACGTTGATGAAGCTGATGTTGAACGGCCTTTCGTCGAGAGTGGTGAC
This sequence comes from uncultured Clostridia bacterium, assembly GCA_947625605.1. Lineage (GTDB taxonomy): Bacteria > Bacillota > Clostridia > Christensenellales > Borkfalkiaceae > Gallimonas. The sequence goes on from CANQOY010000014.1 coordinate 14,015, forward strand.
GACGACCTCGTGCACCGCCATTTCCAGCTTCTCGCAGAAGAACACCTGCTTGTTGAAGAGCGGCTTGTCGCTCAGGTCGATCTCGCCCCTGTATTGGCCGTCCACAGTGACGGACGCCTTGCCGAAGGAGGGGTCGGTATCGGCGAACAGCTCGAATCCGCTCCCCAAGAACTTGAACGTGAACGTCGCGCCCTGCGTCGCCGCGGAGAGTTTGCCGTTTGCGGCGTTCTCCTCGAAGTTGTGGCTGTCCGTCATGTAGTTGGAGGGTTTGACCGTCTGGCCGAGCTTGGATTCGATGCCCGCATACAGCTCCCTGATGACGGTGTGCCCGCCGTTGTTGTCGGTGACGACGAACTTGAAGTAGCGGAGCTGCGTACGGGGGAAGCTGATGCGCTGGCGGGCGGCGTTGACGTTGGAACTCGCGCCTTGGAAGAGTCTCTGCCAGCCGTCCTCGCTTTCATCCTTGGCCGCCGCCTCGTACGCCTCCGCCGTGCAGGCGTAGAGCGCGAATTTCACGAGCTTATCGTTCCCGTTGGTGCGGCGGACGATCTCGAAGAAGTTGAACGTCTGGTTTTCGAGGGTGTCGATCACGAACACATGGGGAAGCGCGGCCTTGCTCCCGTTGTACTTCGAGTGGAAGAACGTGCTCTCGTTGCCGTCCACCATGTTCTTGCCGTCGCTGCCGTTTTCGCTTGCGGGCTCGACGAGGACTTTCCACCCGATGTTGGAGGTCTGATAGTCGATCGTGGCATTTTTGATGCTGTCCACAAAGCGCGGCTGCCAGCCCTTGAAACTGTCTACGGCTTTGAGTTCGCTGTCGTCCACGCCCGCGCTGAGGAGATTCTCGGTGGGCAGTGCGACGATCTCGTTTTCGGGCGCGCCCGGCAGGCGCACGCCCACGGTGATATGTCCTTTCCCGCCCCAGTTGACGAGATGACAATCGATGTACACCGTCTCGTTTTGAGTAAGCGTCGCCGTGACCTTGCCGTACTTCTTGAAGTCCGTGGTGTCGTGCGTGACGGAGATCTTCCCCAAATGCGTTCCGCCCAGTTTGCTCCGATAGAAGTCCACGTCGGCGACGTCGTCCGCCTTGACATAGAATTCGTAATCGCCGCTCTTCGGGGCGCGGTATTTGAGCCGCAGATGGAGATATTCCATGGTATCATGGTTGAACTCCACCCCTGCGGAAGGCGACGTGAGGGTGTAGTCATACGGCTTATCCTTGACGCTGTCCTTCGCCTGCGAGACGGACGGGGACTGCCCCTGCCATGCGGCTTTGGAGCCCAGATCCCACACTTCGGCGTACGTCCCTCTGTACACGAGGCGCATGTTGACGTTGAGCGTGACGCGTCTGCCGCCCTCGGTCTTGACGATGATATCGAAGCGATCGTATTCCGTGACCGCTTTGGGCGGGGTATACGTCACTTTTTGAGTACTCTCGTCGTATTCGATTTCCCCGTAGCGGGCGTCCGTCACCGCAAGGATCTCCACCTTCTTGGGAGACGTGATGTTGTTGCTGCTGAGGTCGAATACCGTCGGGAACTTGCCGTCCACGTCGTACTTGCGCGCCGTCTCGTGCCCGTCGATGCCGTTCGCCCAGCGGTACGCCACGGGGACGAAGGTGGGCAGACTGCGCAAAAATTCGAGCTGTCCCTCGGTGAACATGTCGTCGGAAATGTTGGCGAAGTAGTTTTCGTTGACCCAATCGAGGATGTTGACGCGGTCCACGATGCCGATGCGGTACACAAAGTCGGCGCGCTTATTCGGGCAGTAGGCGGGATCCATCTTGTAGGTATAGAACATATCCACGAACTTATCCGGCCCGAAGCTGTGCAGCAGGGTGGCGTACATGGAGAGCTGGTCGAAGTGGGCGCCGCCGCCCTCGTTGATCTCGCCGTAGTCCTCGATCTTGCGCATCGCGCCCGTGTCTTTATCCTTGTATTCTTTTGTGATCTTCTGGGAACGCTCCACCGCCGTATACGGGTGGACGTACTCCCCGTGCTCCACGCCGATCACGCGGCTGTCCATGTTGCAGAGCAGGCTGTATATCAGGAGGATGAGCGTGTTGTTCCAGACCTCGCCGTCGCCGTCGCAGAATCCCCAATTCACGCCGTACGTCTTGGCCTGCACATGCCCGAGCTCGTGGAACGTTCCCCAATTTCCCTTGGTAGTGAGCGTCTCATAGTTCATGCAGATCGGGAACCAGTATGCGGGCTGCGCGCAGAAGTTGGAATTGAGCGCCACCGCTTCGCCTGCGGGCACGTGCAGATCGTAGCACATCGTCATGTTGTAGTTGTAGTCTCTGCCGTTCAGAGAGATGTCGATCGCGAACACGCTGTGCCAGAAATACGCCAGCTTCTCGATGTCGTCGCAGTTGCGCATGTCCTCGGCGGGGCCGATGAGCTGCCCGTTCTCCACATCCAGCGTGGCGATAAGCCCGGGCGCCTTGCGCAGCTGTGCTTCAAATTCCTCCACCGTCGTCACGCCCAACACAAAGTGCGGGGTGAGCACCGCCCCCGTGATCTCCATTTCCACCGTGCCCGCCGTGGGCTTGACATACAGCGGACCGCCGTACATGCTGCCGATCTTTACTTCCGTTTCCTCGCCCGTGCCCACGACGGTGAACGTCGTGCCCATGCAGGGGACTTTTTGGTTCTGCCACTGCCATTGGCCGTGGAGGCCGTAATCGTAGCGGTCGAAATCGGGCGCAGTGCCTTCCCTCTCGGCGCGCTCCGCCTCCTGCACGATCCTTTGGTCCCAATAGGCGAGATAATCCTCCATCTTGCCGAAGCCGCGGCCCTCCTCGTTGTAGCCGAGGTAGCCCATCGTGTCCTGATGATGGGTGTAGAGCGTGACCGTCTCTCCCGCCTTCAACCCCTTGATCTTCACCGTGGCGACCTCCCCGGGCACGAGGTAGAGCCCCGTCGTGATGGGGGAGCGGTAGATGGGATCGGTCACGATGCGCATCGTCACAGCTTTCGCGTCATCGGGGATCTTGCCGTAGATGAAGTCCGCGGCGGGATGCTTTTTGAGTTGGCCGCTCTGGATGATCTCGCCGGCGTGCGTGTTGAAATAGTACGCCTGCCGAAGCAGCATGTACTTGGTAAATTCCGAAAAATAGGTCTGCTTCGAAACCTTGCCGTCGGCGTCTTTGGGAGAGCGGTCCAGCCCCTTCATCGGGTACATGGGGTGGTCCTTGTTGCCCGCCTCGCGCTCGGGATCGCTCGCGAAATCGATTTTGGCGAGCGCATGCATCACCTTGCCCGAGGAAAAATCGAGCATCTGATAGTCGTTTGGCATCACCTCGGCGGGCTTGCGCACGATATCGTCCCGCACGATCTCCATGACGGGCTGGCGGACGGTCACGCGGCGGCCGCGGATGTCTTCGAGGCTGTTCAGGGAGAGCCCCTCGTCGATGTCCTCGGGGCGCACCACGCCTTCGCTCTGTTCAGGGGCGGTTTGGAGTTCGTCCCCGCCAAGCGATGCGGTTTGCGCGGTTTCCGCAGCGGCTGCGGCGGCCTTCGAGACGCCCGCATGGGGCAGGATGGGCACGACGTCGCCGAAGCAGAGCGCAAAGACGAGCATGAGACAGAGAGAGCTCTTTACAAGGTTGCTTTTTTTCATACGGTGCTCCTGCAAGTTCAGCTTATGCGCACGGCAGATCGTGTGTTTTCGCGCCGCGGGGCAAAGCCGACTCCTCTACCGAAATTTGATGTCTATATCCTATCATAACCGTAAAGACAAGTCAACAATTATCAAAATATCAAAAACATTTTTCTGCGCGGAAATTTCCGTTTTTTTGAGGGTTTTTTTCCGACTCTACGGAGCGTGGGTTGTTTTTGAAAAACGGATGTGCTATGATGGGGCAAAAGGAGAGGCGCTCTATGGAACAGGCGAAAATCGGGCGATTTTTGAAAGCGGTCAGAACGGAGAAAAAATTCACGCAGCGTCAGGTGGCGCAATCGTTGGAGATCTCGGAAAAGACGGTTTCCAAGTGGGAGACGGGCGGCGGCCTGCCCGAAGTCGGCCTGATGCTGCCGCTCTGCAAGCTGCTCGGCATCAGCGTCAACGAGCTGTTATCGGGCGAACGGCTCGACGAGACGCAATACGAGAAGAGGGCGGAGCAGAATATTTCGGCCGCCGACGCCAAAAGCAGGGGAGCCGAGGACCTGTTGATCCGCGAATACATGGAGAAATGCGTCCTGCGGCACTTCACGGCAAACGCGGAGGACGTCGGCCTGCTGCAAAAATGCTATTGTCCGACCATGCCCGTCAAGGCGATCGAGGCGATGATCGGCGATTGGAACTCGCTCGACTATCGGGGCAAATACTTCGAAATGTTTGCCATCGTTCGGGCGGGAAACGTCGTCGGCACCCTCTCCCTGTACGAACATTCGAAGAGCGTCGTTTCCATCGGCATCGAGCTGTTCTTGGGCTGTTGCGGGCAGGGGCACGGCACGGCCGCCATGGAGCGGGCCTTGGAGATCTGCGGGGAAAAGGGCTATCAAATCGTCTATCAGCAGGTGCGCACCGACAATCTCGCGAGCATCAAGCTCCATCGCAAAGTTGGCTTTGAGACGGATGATTATGTCTACAAGAATCAACGCGGCCACGACGTCGTGCTGTTTTTCAAATCGCTGTAACGCGTTTTCCCCTGATTTTTTATTGGGCAATCACAAAACCTCGGCGCAGTCCGCCGAGGTTTTTGCATGGAGTTGTTTGTTCGATTTTGTTTGAGTTTTACGCTCTTTCGTGGGGATGGTTTTCGGACATGGTATAGGGGAATAACGTCAGGCGGTGATTTGCACAAGGTGGGGGATCACTTCCGACGCGCGGGCTTTTTTCGGCCCTCTGCCTCGGGCTGTTCGCCGCAAGAATGGGGGAGAAGGGCCGCCATGCCGCTTGCGGGCGCCGCCTGCCAACGCAACTCGGACACAGCGATCGTGCCCTCCACGTCACAGGAAAACATGATCATCAGCCAAAGGGAGGGCTCATCGGCCCTCTCGGTATATTCGATTTCAAAACCCTGCCAAGGGGATTGCATGATGCCCATCAGGCCGTTCACATAGACGGTGCATTCCGCCTCCGTGCCGTAGAACAGATCGAGTTCGAGCTCGAGCTCAAACGAAAGGGTATAGTCCGTGCCCGCCGCGTTGTTTGGATTTTTGAAAAAGATTTCCAGCGCTGCCCCTGCCGTGAATTGCAGTGAGAAGGAGGTATCCGTCACGTCATCGGCGAAGTTGTTGTCCACATACGCCCCGCTATAATACCACGCACCCGCGTGTTCGAGCGCATCCTGCGCGGTGCCTTCGAGAAAGGTCTTCGGCAGGATCTTCGGGATCTCCACCTCTTGGGTGGCGGAATACTCCTTGCCGCCGAAAGAAACGCTTGCGGTGTACGTCGTCTTGCCGGGCTGATCGCAGGTCGCGGGCTCCGTCTCCTCGTCGAGTTCCCCGTCCGCAACACGCTCGGTGTGGCTGCAGCTGCCCACATCGCAGGTGAACGTCGCCGCCGCGGAGGTGTAGCCGCTCTCTGCGCTTTCCGTCCAACTCCATGCGGGATCGCCGTAATGATGGTCCGTAATTGTGATCTCGTAGGTCGCGGTAAATTCTTCGTTCGGATCATAGGTCACCGTCACGGTTTGAGCCCCAACCTCGGACATGGTAGGCTCGGAAACGGTGTAATCTTTCGTCTCCTCTTTCTTGCCGTCGTTGTATACGAGCCGAACGACCAGCCCCGCATGGTTGAATTCGCTCCCCACATGGAACTCTGTGGTAGCTCCGCTCGCATCCGCCTCGATGCCCGTGAGAACGGGCCAGATGACGGGCGCGTCGTTTCCCACATGCCAAAGGTCATCCTCTCCCGTCGCGCTATCGGAATAGAAGTAGACGCTCTTACTTTCGGCAAGCTCCTTCCACGCCGAAGTGTTCCACTCATCCCGCGTGCCGCGGTAGAAGAGTTTGGCTTCGGGGAAAGGATCGCCCTCCGTAGAGACCGCGCCGCCCGCCACGGGAAGCACCACCGCTTGCAAAGGAGTTCCCGCAAAGGCGTCCTTTCCGATAAAGGCAAGGCTCTCAGAGAGCTCGACCGTCGTGATCTGCGTGCCTTGGAACACTTCCGCCGCGATGAGGTTGATCTCCTCTGCCACGCGGTAGAAGAACGCCTCGCTCTCCTCCGCCCTTGCACGGCGGGCCGAAACGGCTTTCAGAGTATCATGGTCGGTATATTCGCTCTCTTGGAAGTCGAGCAGATAGCTGCTGTTTATGAGGGAGCCGTTCTCCCAATTCTCCTCGGCTGCATAATAGGGGGTATCTTCGAGAATGCCCGCGCCGATGGAGACGAGGCCTTCGGGGAGTTCGATCTCCGCCACCTGTGTGCCCGCGAAGGCGGCGTCGCCGATCGTCTTGACACCCTCTTCGATGACAACCGAAGTCACTTCCGTATTGCCCTTGAAGGCATCTTTCTCTACTTCCACGGGTTTGCCCTCGATCTCGCCGGGGATGACGACGCGGCCCGAGGCCTCCTTCGAACCCGTGACCGTGACGGTATCGCCCTCGGCGTCTTCCACGATCTTGAAAGGTGCCTTTGCGCCGCAGTAGACGCAATATCCGTCCGCGCCGTACAGGTGCGCGTCGGGATCGGCGGGAAGGATCACCGCCGCGGATTCCCCGCACGTCTCACACATGTGGATCCCGATGCCCGGCACCACGCAGTACGGCTGATAGATCGTGTAGATCTCCCCGAAGCTGTGTTCTTCGCAAGGCTCCTGTGCGGCGCGCAGTTCATACGTCTCCCGCCTGCCGCCTGCATATGTCACCGTCACGCGGTCCCCTTCCGCCGCGAGTTCGGTGTATTCTTCCTTTTCCCAACCGCGCTCCGCGGTCTTGCGGTACAGCGTTCCCGTCGCCGCGTCGAGGCAGATGTCTCCCGCTTCCCCAAGCGATGCCTCAGGCGCGCCGCCCAAAACAAGCACGGATCCCGGCGCACTGTCCTCTGCGTCCGCTCCCGGATCTTTCGCGCCGCATGCGCTCACCCCGAGCGCCGCCGCTAAACCCAAAAACATACACAAAATGACAGATAACTTGCCGCGCGATGCTGCAATACCATTCATAATTATGCCTTCGTAAAAAAAGATTTCGGATAGACAAAATATAACAAAAAAAGCAATGTGTGTCAAATATATTTCGGCAAAGTGTAGAATTTTTCCGAAAAATTTTTAACAAAGGCGGCTCTGCGGAAATGCAGGGCCGCCGTATCTATAATAGATAAAAATGACAGATAGAGCTTTTACGTGGGTACCATGTCGCGGGGAAACGCTTAAAAATACCTCGCGGCGGGTGCCATGTTATGCGCTTTTGGTCAGTTTGACGGCGACCACCGTCATATCGTCCTCCGCACGGTCGCGATAGCGGCCGAGCGCATTTTTGAGGATCTCCTCGGCGAGCGACTGCGGGTTCAAAGGGTGCAGGCGGGAGAGATAGGCGCACAGTTCGGAATTGGAGCCGAATGCCGTCGTCACGCCGTCGCTCATAAAGACGAGGAAGTCGTCCTGTTTGAGCTCCACCCGAAGGCAGGCGGGGTGGACGGCTTCCAGTGCGCCGATGGGGAGGGATTCCCCCTCCAACACTTGCAGCGTCTCTCCCGAGAGCACGAATCCCACGGGCGAGCCGATCTTCACCACGTCCGCGATCCCCGTGTCGAGGTTGACGGCCGCGAGATCGAGGCACGAGAAGGTCTCCTCCGCCGAAAAGGCGATGAGATTGTTGACGGTAGAGAGCACCGTCTCCGAGGGCATGCCCGCCTTGTAGAAGCTTTCGAGCAGGGAGAGCGTGCGGTCGGAGACATTCCTCGCCTCCTCGCCGCTGCCCATGCCGTCGGAGAGGGCGACGATGAACCGCCTCTCGTCGATTTTGAGGATGGAGTGGGTATCGCCGCTCGCGATCTCCCCCTCCTTGGGGCATGCCGCAACGCCGAAGGCCGCGTCGAAGTCCGGCTTCTTCTTCAAGACGAAGCAGGCCCGGTCCGCGGTCAAGGGGATCTTTTCGCAGAGGGCGAGAGGGAGGCCGAGCGCCTTGGAGGCGATCTCCGCGATCCGCTTTCCCTCCGTGCGGCTTTCGAGCGTGAGGGTGACGGTATAGCCCGCGCCCTCGCCGTAGAGGAAGATCTCGGAACTCAGGAGCCCTTCGCGCGCGAGTGCGCCGTAGAGTAAATTTTCTTCATCCGAAAAGACGTACTCCTCGCTCTGTTGGAGGGCGATGTCGCGGAGGATCTCGCTCACGCCGTGCGCCTGTTGGGCGAGCAGCCGCCTTCCCTCGCGGGCCGCTTCCAGCTCCGCCGCAACCCTTGTATAGTCGGCGAGCTGTTTGTTGAGGGAGAAGAGCAGCCCGCCCGCATTGCAGCATGCCTTGGAGATCTCGAAGGGGAGGTCGATGAGGTTGACCCGTCCCTTTGCCTTGCCCACGGCGATCATTTTGTCCATGCTCTCAAAGACGCCCGCATGCTCGCAGGCCTTGCGGCGTTCGCAGCCCGTGCAGAGGGAGGCGACGAGCTTTTCTTTGAGCTGCGCTCCCGCGCGGTCGGGGCCATCGGGGAAGTCGAAGGCGTTTTCGATCTCGCGGAAGAGGGAACTCACCTCGTAGAGCTGTTCTCCCACCGCACGGCGGCTGCGGTTGACGGCGATGCGCGGCAGGGTGCGTTCGCGGTAGAAGAGCAGGCTCCGCTTGGCGCGGCGGAGGAGCTTTTCGGGCACGCACACCGCGAGGATCACGGGGATCGCACACCCGAGAAGGGTGAGGACGATCTGCACCGTCGTTCCGCCGTAGAGGCCCTCGAAGTACATGGCGGCGGGGAAGGCGACCATGAGGCTCACGGCCGAGGCGATCCTTCCGTAGCCCGTAAAGAGTAGAGCGATGCAGGCGTAGAGGGCATACTCCGCGAGGGGGACCGCGCTGCCCGTAATCACCGCCGTGGGGATGGCGAGCACGACGGAAAAGGGCACTGCCGCGGCGGATCTCAGCAGGATGACGGAGAAGAGGAGCGCCGTAAGCGAGAGCGCAGAAAAGACGGTCATGCCGAGCGAAGAGAGGATACCCATGCCCGCGAACAGCCACATAATTGTGAGCTCGGCGAGCTCGGAAGCGGGCAGGCGGCAGCGAAATACGCGGTGCAGCAGGGCGGACATGCCCCCCTCAAACAGCAGGGAAAGCACGGCCGTGAATGCGCCGATGACGAGCTTTTGCAGGATGACGGAAAAGGGGAAGATCCCGTAGCCCGCATGCGGAAACAGGAAGAGAAAGGGGAGCTGGGCGGCGGCCGCGTAGAGGATGCGCTCGTACCCCATCCTCCTTTGGAATCTGCGGTAGATGCAGGCGACGAGGATGAGGAAGGCGGCCTGCACGGCGGCCGAGAGGGAGGCATAGAGCGAGAGGGAGACGGCCGAGGCGAGCACATACTGCGCACCCGAAAGGAAAGGGTTGAGGCCGCAGGCGACGGCGGCGAAGAAGAGCGCAAAGGAGAGGGGCTCGCGCATGGGCAACGCAAAGTTGCAAAAGACCATGCCCGCCGCCAGCGCCGCATATCCCGACGCCGTCTTGAAAGAGATCGACTTTTTTTTCATACTGACCTGCCCATATGTTTTTCCGCAATTATAGTGGAAAACGGGGGAAAAGCGGGCGGGGAATTTGTCTGAATTTGTCCGATCTCGCCAAAAGCGGGGCAGACAGCAAAATCCCCGCGCAACCGCACGGGGATAAACACTCTGATTTTGTTGTAGAGGGGCGACGGGATCGCTCGACGCTCTCTGGTGCGGGCCTCGGCCCTGCGCGGGATGTTACTCTGCCGCGCCGCTTCCGTCGATTATTTTTCCGCCCCTGTCATAAATGTGTACATTGGACTTTCCTCCTGCCTTAGAGTTCCAAGACCCTGAGTTTCATATCGATGTACCTCCGATATGAGATTTTTCGGAAGCCTTCCGTCCTCCCTCTCGGCTTCCCTATGGCGGCGCCGCCTCGGCGCTTGTTGTTTGCCCCCGGAAAAGGGTTTACATGATCATGGGAGTAGACCGCCTTTTCTTGTTTGAAAGTAACTTTTTTTGTGTGTCACTTTCATTTACACCCTCATTATAGCACAAGATCGGAATCTGTCAAGGGGTTTCGGAAAAATTTTTCCGAAATTTTTTCGGACGCGGTTTGCGGCGGCCCCGCTCTCCTCCCGCAGGCGGGGAAATGATGAAATCGTGCCTGTATATGATCAGATTATGCCATCAATGCGCTCTGTACGCGCGAAATCTGTTACAATGAAGAAAAGATAAGGATAGGGAGGAAAAATTTTGAAAAAGCGTATTTTCGGGGTCCGGATGTTGATCTGCGTGCTCGGAGCGGCGCTGTTTGCGCTGTGCGCGCTGCTGCCGACGCGTTCCGTGCGCGGCGCGGCCGAGGAGACGGTGGCGGAGGAGGATCGCACGCTTGCCGCGACCTATGCCCCCGAGACGCGTCTTGTCAACGCGCCCACGGTGGTCGCCGACGTGACGAGCGCGGAACGGCTCGCCGCGCTCACCGATCCGGAGGGCCGTTCTCCCGCGAGCGCCGTCTTCCGCTTGGACGCACAGGCCAACGTCGTGGATGCGCAGGGCGCCTCGCTCGGCTCCTTCTATGAGATCTACAAGAGTTTGGACCACAAGATCATTCCCATCGTCCGTCTCGACGGCGCGGCGGAGGCGGACGCGTTCATCTCGTTTATGAAGTCCCGCCTCTTCATCCTCGATCTCGCCGTGCTTTCCGAGGATGCGGGCCTCGTCAAACGCGTGCGCGGCGAGTTTCCCGAGATCCGCGGCATCGTGGAGTATCGGGACGCAGACGAGCTCTATCCCATCGTCCGCGAGAGCACCGAGGCGGGGGCCATGACCGTGATCCTGCCTCAAAAATGCGCGGACGCGGTCACGGTGAACTATCTTCAAGCGCGCTTCAAGACGGTGTGGGTGCGCGCGGAGAGCGCGGCGTTCGGTGACGTTGCGGACGCCCTCTTCGGCGGGGCGTACGGCGTCGTCGCGGAGGACTTTTCCGCCGTGTACGACTTTATGGAGGACACGGAGGCCGTCTACACGCGCAATATCTTTAATGTCGGGCACAGGGCGCTCCCCAAAAAGTACAACGAGAACGGGCTCACGGGGCTGCGCGCCGCCATGGAAAACGGCGTGACGCACGTCGAGCTGGACGGCCACCTCACCAAGGATAAGCGCATCGTCGTCATTCACGACGACACGATCACCGCGGCGACCAACGGCACGGGCACGATCTCCTCCATGACGTACGAGCAGCTCATGAAGTATGACCTCGACCTGCACGAGCCGCACGAAAAGATCCCCACGCTCGAAGAGGTCATCGACGTCATCAGCGGATACAATGCGGAAAAGGGCGCCGACGTGGTGCTCGTCTTTGAGATCAAGGATGACCAGAAAGACTTCGTGCAGTATATGAAGGCGATCCTCGACGAAAAGAATTTCTATGAGCACATCGTCATCATCACTTTCGATGGGACGGAGCACCAGCTCCCCGCGCTCAGGGAACAGGTGCCGTGGATCCCCGTCGCCAACCTCGACGGCATCGGGGAAACGCAGTTCGCAAGCCGTCTCGGCGGGCAGAATGCGCTCAACGCGGGCTTCGACCTCTCCAACTCCAACTGCACCGCGAGCTACGGCAAGAAGCTCAAAGACCGCGGCTTTGTGGGCTGGTATTGGACGTACGATGCGGCGGCCAACGTCTTCGCGGCCGCGAAGCAGGGTGTTCTCGGCGTAACGAACAACGAGGCGGATTGCTTCCGCGACGAGATCAGATACATCTTTGGCGCCGATGCGCAGAAGGCCTCCGCGGACATCGTTCCCCGCGAGGGCGGGACGCTGATGGTCACGCTCGTGCGCTACTCCGGAGAGAATGCGGACGCCGCGGGCGAAGTCTACAAAGTAGAGGAGACAGAGCGCTTTTGGCGTATCCATGTCCGCTATACCGAGGACGAAAGGACGTTCTACGCCCGCCCCGTGTACTACTACAAGCCCGCCGCGGGCGGCGATTTCTGGTGGATCCTGACCCTTGCAATCGCGGGTGCGGCGATCGTCGTCGCGGGGGTATCCGCGGCCGTGATCCTCAAAAAGAAGCGCGGCGGAAAATCTCATCCGTCCCACTGAGCCGTTACAATGCAGGATCCCCTCCGAGGAGGGGATCTTTTATTTCATGGATTTGACGTTCGTCTCGATCTTTGCCTTTGCCGAACGCAACAGGCTGTCCTTCCAGACGGAGTACTTTTTGAGCGAGGAGCGGTAGAGCATGCGATTAAGGTTGAAGAGGTCGCAGCCGCTCTCCTTGCACGTCCTCCAAAGTCCCTCCACGTACCCGTCGAGGGCTGCCTTGGCGCTCGCGGCGATCTCGCCCGAGATCCGGTCGGAGGCGATATCCTCGATGGGCGCGGTGATGCCGCGGCAGCACAGTCGCACCGTTACTTCGAGGGAGAGCTCGGCCATGGGTGCCTCCTTTACGTTCAGAGAGACGCCGCCCTTGTTGCGTACGACGGTGAGCGTCACGGGTTTTCCGTCCTCTTCCGCATTGAAAGTTCCCGTAAAGACGTTGCCCTGCAAGAGGCTGAATGCCAGCGTCTGTTCGCGCGGCAATAGACCCACCATCTTCCCGTTTTGGAAGATGGCCGTCTCCTCCGCGCTGTAAATCTTCTGCATCTCGCCGCCGTCTCCGCCGCCGCTTCCCCCGCTCCCGCCGCCCGAGGAGCTGTCGCTCTGTTCGCCCTGCTGGTCGGTCATGCGGATGAAGGGGAGATACCCGCTGCCCGAGACGCCGTAGTAGCCGATCGCGAAGTCTTTGAGCGTGTTCGTGACGACCTTGCCCGACTTCACCGCCGCGTCCGAGAAGAGCTTCTCGATGGCGAGCGAAGAGGCGTCGTCGATGGCGCTCTTGGACGCGATGAGCTCGTTTGCCTTGCCCTCGCAGACGGCGAGGAGGCAGGAATCCGGCATGTACTCGTTGCGCAGGAAGTAATTGAGATAGGCGATGACGTCCTCCTTCACGGCGTCCTCGCCGAGGACGATGAGGTCGCAGAATACGAGCTTGGGGACCCAGCCCGTCTTGGAGAAGATGAGGGAGATGCAGTCCGAGACCGTTTCGCCCTCCGCCTCGATCTCCACGCTGGAAGTGCCGCCCGTCGTCCTGTCGCTCCCCTTGGGGACGGCGATCTGCGCCGTGAGCGAGAAGCCGTTTTCCGTCTTGTCGATGCCCGCGGCGAGGATGATGGCCGTCTTTTGGATGTCCACCAGCCCGAAATCGTTGGAGAAGAATGCGAAGAGCACGATGGCGAGCAGGAGCACGTAGATCTTCATGGGGATGGTCTGGATGAATTTACGCAGTTTCACGTCTTTCCCTCCGCAGAAGAAGCATGAGCGCGGGCAAGGCCGAGGCGAAAACGGGGAAGATCCACGCCGCCGCTCCCGTGATCGCTTTGAGAACGTCCCCGAACCGGTAGTCGAGCAGGAGCACGGTCGTCAAAAAGGCCGCGCTCACCGCCACGCCGAGCGCCGTGGGGAGGTACTTCTTCCTCCCGTAGGCCAAAAGGAGGCATTCGATCCCCCCTTGCAGGGGCAGGGTGACGTAGAAGGCCATCACCAGCCCGAGCGTAAAGATGAAGATATAGTCGATCCTGCCGAGCATGGTGATGCCCGAAAAGTATTTGGACGTCGTGGAGAAGGCGAAGAGCTGGTTCACGGCGGTCTCCTGAAAGATCCCGTAGAACACGGCAAGGAAGAGCAGCACGGCCGCGCCTCCCGCGAGATAGAAGAGGGCGCCCTTCCACGCCATGCCCTTTTCGTAGTCGAATTTCCCGAGGAGGGGGAGGAGAAGGGCGGCGTCGAAGAACCAGCTGAACGCGGATACGGCGCTCTTCCAAATGCCGCCGAAGCCGACGGCGCCGACGGGCAGGAGCGCGGCGAAGTCCGCACTTCCGAAAGAGAACGCGAGGATGCCCGCAAACCCCACGATGGCGAGGGGGCCGAGGATGTCCCATGTCCGCCCGTACGAGGCGAGGGGCTTGGAGCAGAGGTAGGCCGTGAACAGGAAGAAGGGCGCGAACGCCACCAGAGAGGGCAGGGTGTCATAGAAAACGCTCTGCACGAAGAGTTTCTGTTCGAGCAGGGGCAGGAGCGCCGCGAAGAAGAGGAAGGCGGCGTAAACGGTAATGAGCACGCGCGCCGCGATCTTGCCGAAGGTGTTCGCGAGGAGCTCGAAGAAGTTCATCCCGCGCTTGGCGAGCAGCAGCACGCAGAAAACGGCCGCGGTCTGGATGAGGTACTGCATGGCGGCGGGGAAGAGGAGGTCGTTCTTGGCGACGTCCGCGAGCTGCGCGGGCAAAAAGACGAGCTTCCCCACGGGGGCGATGCAGGCAAGAAAGAAGTAGATCTGCCGTCTGCCGATCTTTGTCATCTGAGCCTCCTTTTGTTCGGGCTTTTGAGCGTTCCCGGGCGCTTTTGCAGGGAGCCGAGATTGTATTTGACGAGGGAATCGCGCAGATCTCTTCCCACCATCGGGGAGAATGGCGCGATGAGCGGGACACCCATGTTCTCCGTCGTCACGAGATAGAGGATGACGAACGCGGTGACGAGGATGATGCCGTACGTTCCCACGCTTCCCGCGACGAGGAGCATGACGAGGCGCAGAACGCTCGTCTGTTCGATGAGGTTGGGCACAGCGTAGAGGCCGATGCCCGAAAAGGCGATAATGATGATGGCGGGCGTGGAGACGAACCCCGCGGAGACCGCCGTCTCGCCCAGCACCAGCGCGCCCACGACGGAGAGCGCCATGCCGACATACTTCGGCATGCGGATGCTCGCCTCGTTGAGCACTTCGAGCACGAGAAGGACGAGGAGCATTTCGAGGGAGGGAGAAAAGGGGATGTCGCGGATGCTGCCCGAGATCGTCAGCAGGAGCTTGATGGGAAAGAGTTGGAGCTTGAAGAGCTGGGCCGCCACATAAAATGCGGGGAGATAGATGGCGACGAGCAGCGCGAAGAGGCGCAGCAGGCGGGTGAACGTCGCGCGGTACGGCGGGACGAAGTAGTCCTCGCTCGACTGGAAGTCCTCGATGAGAAGATAGGGCGCCGTGAGCGCGATGGGGGATCCGTCCACGATGAGGCCGACGCGCCCCTCCGCGATCTTCGCGCAGAAGATATCGGGCTTCTCCGTCGTGCCCACCTGCTTGACGAGGGAGTACGGGCGCGAGGCGAGAAAGTGGGTGAGATAGGAGGAATCGGGCACGATGTCGATGTCGATCTTGTTCAGCTTCCGCTTGATCTCCTCCACGTTGCGCTTGACCGACGTGCCGTCGAGATAGCAGAGCGCGACCACGGTTTTGGAGCGACGGCCCACCTCGATCATCTCGATGCGCAGTTCGCCCGTTTTTAGCCGCCGCCGCACAAGTGAGGTATTGATCTTCACGTCCTCGATGAAGCCCTCGCGCGGGCCCTTGACCGCGACGTCGGTGGAGGGCTCGGAGATGGCGCGCACGAACACGAGCTTGGTGCCCACGATGACGGCCTCGTCCATGCCCTCCCACAGGAGCACGGGGTTGCCCGCGAGGACCTCGCGGGAGAGCTTTTCGAGCTCCTTTTCCGTGCGCAGTTCGGGGGAGACGATACATTTTCCGATCTCTTCGGCGGCGGGTTTGCCCTCATAGTGCATGAGAGGGCGGATGACCTGATCGCCGAGGACCTCTTTGTTGGTGATCGCGTCCGCAAAGACGACCGTGAAGGCGAGCCCCTCCGCGGAGGAAAACGAGAATGTGAGAATGTCCTCCGCGGGGAGCAGCTTTTTCAGCGCGTCCGTGCTCTCTTTGAGGCTGCCCGTGATGTTTTTCATACAAGAAGTATGCAGAGCGCGGCGGGAAAATATGCAGCGGGAAAGGGGCAACCTCAAAGCCGCAGAAAAAAACCGCCCCGCAGCAAAGCCGCGGGGAGGGAAAGACGGTCATTTCCTTTCAAGCGAAGAGAGGAACTTTGCAAGGAGAAGCGCCGTTTCTGCGAGCTCCTCCTCGGACATGGGTGGGTCTGCGAACGTATTCAAGTGCGTTTTGAAGTATTCGACGCGCTCTGTCTCCGTCATGTTTTCGCTGCCCTCATAGAGGGACTTCGCGGCCTCCTCGCGCGCCTCTTGGGGCACGATGCCTTCGAGGAGGGGATAGAGGGGAGAGAGCGATCTTCCGCGGATGAACTGCTCGTAGATCACATAGTAGAGCGTTGCGGCGCAGCCGCAGGCAAAGCCGCCTTCGAGCGTGTGCGCAAGATCGCGCGTAAAGGGGTCTGCGCTCAGCGTGACGATCGCGCGGAATCCCGCATAGAATACGAGACCGACGAGAAAGGGGAGAAAGACGAACACTTTTTTCGGAAGGCGCTTGAAAACCGTCTTTTTGAGGAGCGACACCGTCAGCGTCACTCCCAATGCGAGTAGGAGCACGTCCGCGCCGTACAGGCGGAACGCGCTCAGGATCTGAACGAATGACATCGGCCACCTCTTTCATACCCGCCGCATCTCTATGATACCACAGAGCGGGGGAAATCGGGGGACGGCCTGCCAATTTTCTTTGTTTGAGGCAAAAAAATTCCCGCCCTTGCGGACGGGAACGCGCTGCGCTTGCGGCCCGATCAGATCTTGCTGTACCCGTAGGAATTGATGAGCGCGTCGATCTTGACGCCGGAGCGGCAGAGCGGGCACTCGACGGCGCGATAGGAGGCATAGGCGGGCAGATCGCGGATGCCGATGAGCTTTTTGACGGGGATCCCGGGGATCTCGAAGTCCCCGCCGAACACCGTCGCAACGCCCACGGGGTCGCCGTTGTAGTAGCGGATCCCGCGGATCGCGCCCATGGCGGTGATCCCCGTCGTCGTGGAGGCGGCGAGGATGAGGATATGGCGGTCGCGAACGTAGGGGATGAGGTTGTCCCTCAGGATGAGCTTCTCGTCCGCGGTAAATTCGGGGGAGATGACGGCGATCTCCTGCCGCATGTTCACGCCCGTGCTCGTGCTGAGCTCCTCCGCGAGGAAGGCTCCCACCATCTTCATACGTTCGAGCGTGATCACGGTATCCACCGCAACGTCCGAAAAGCTCTCGGCGAAGAGCTTCGCCGCGGCGCGGGCCATGACGGCCTCCGTCTTGACGCGCGTGGGATCCACGCAGTAGTTGACGTGGGAGTGCTGGGTCACGAAGTGCCCCGGCATGACGCGGATGCTCACCCGATTGTTCCGCTTGGCAAACAGCTCATATGCGTTCCGTTCCATAATTCCCCCTTCTTGTACCTCTTATTTTAATATAATTTTGCGCAGTTGTAAAGGGCGAAATTTAATTTTTTCGGCGAACGGGGAAATTTTTTTGCAAATCACGTTTAGAACGTCGCGGATTTCGTTATATAAAACAGGAAAAAAGAAAGCGAAGTGAGTTGCCGTGAAAGAAAAGAGAAAAAATCAACAGGAAGAAGCGGCGCTGCCCCCCGAAGAGGAGGCGCAGCCCGCGGAAGAAGTTTGCGGACGCAGCGAGGGAGAGGATCCCGAATGCGCGGAGCAGCAGCCCGCGGCGGAACAGCCTGCGGAGCCCTCTGCGGAGCAAGCGGACGCGGCCGTCTTTCAGGCGCAGGCGGAGGATTTCAAGCGCAAGTGGTATGCCGTGACGGCGGAATACGAAAACTATCGCCGCCGCACCGCGAACGACGCCGCCAGAAGGTACCGCGAGGGACGGGCAGACGTCGTCTCCAAACTCTTCCCCATTGCGGATAATCTCGGCCGTGCGCTCGCCGCATGCGGGGACGAAGCCACGAGGCGGGGGATCGAACTCGTCGTGAAGGCCTTCGAAAAGATCCTCGAAGAGGAAAAGATCGCGGTGATCGACCCCGTCGGCGCGCCCTTCGATGCGGAAAAGCACGAGGCGATCATGGCCGTGGATCCCCGCGAGGGTGAGGAGAGCGGGACGGTGCGCGAGGTCTACCTCAAAGGCTACGAGCAGGAGGGCAAGGTGCTCCGCTTCGCGCAGGTCGTCGTTGTGAAGTAGGGATCCCAAAGGGGAATTTGCAATATGCTCCCCGCAGGGGGCTAAAATAAGAAAGAATTTTGTGAAGAGAATGTGCGCGAGCAAAACCATGCTTTTGCGCT
>CANQOY010000015.1 GCA_947625605.1 uncultured Clostridia bacterium
GAGCCCGTAAGGGCGAAGTACGACCGAGCCTGCGAGGGAGGAGAGAATCCCCTGATACGAAGTCCGTCAACGCCCAAGGGGATACACTCGTCCGCTCCGCGGCCTCGGTATGACAGAAGAACGCACTTCGTTCATCCCCCAAGGGGATACGCTCGTCCGCTCCGCGGCCTCGGTATGACAGGGTACCTTGCCCCCTTGAAAAGGGGGCAGGTCATCCGCAACCGAGTAGGGGAGGGGCGCATAAAACAAGAGCAACGGAAGATCCGTTGCTCCTGTTGTTTGTTCGGTTGTCTTTGGGTCAAATCCCAAATGGCGTGGCCTGATTTGCGGGTCAGTTCTCTTTCTTTTCCTTCTTCTTTCTCAGGGAGAGGAAGATCCATGCCCCGCAGCCGGCTACGGCGAGCACGTCCACAACGACGAGTACGGGAATGTACCAACGGAAGTTGAGTTCGGGCGCGCTCGTAATGATCTGTACGCCTTCCTGGATCTCACCGTTTGCAACTTTCTCGTTGTAGTCCTTATTCGTTGCCAACGCGTTGAGCCACATATACACGACGTTCTTGGTCGCTCTTCTGAGGGCGCCCTTGAAGGAGTTGGAGGTCGTCTCGAATCTGAATGCGCCATCGTTAAGGTATCCGTCCATCCAGAGGTCGCCGCCCGCGCGGATCATCTGGTCGCCGTTCATGTATTCATGATTGTCTGCGTAGTCGGTGAGGAAGGCGCCTTCGAAGCCCCATTCGCCGCGCACGACTTCGCTGAGGAGCGCCTCGCTGCCGCCCGTCCAGACGGCGCCGATGCGTCCGTAAGAGGTCATGATGCCCGTGGCCTTGCCGACGGTGCGGATGACTCTCTCGCCCGTGACGTCTTTGATCTGATGCTCTCTGACGCAGAGTTCGAAGGGCTTGATGTACACTTCGCGGAGAGCCTGCTCCGTGAGCCAGTTGTACATGCCGTCTCTTCCGCTTTCGCTCTCATAGAGGCAGATGTGTTTGAGGTAGCTGAACACGCCCGCATTCTTGGCCGCGGCCACCGCATAGGCGCTCATCATACCGGAGAGATAGGCGTCCTCGGAGTAGTACTCGTAATTTCTGCCGCCGAAGGGGGAACGGTGCACGTTGATGCCGGGGCCGTACCAACCGCTGATGGTGTTGTTGGCCGCGTCGCGCGCGACGGTCAGACCCATGCTGTACGCAAGTTCGAGGTTCCAGCTCTGCGCGAGAACGATGGAGCTGAAACCGGTAAGGGCGCTGTTCTTAAAATCATCCACGAAGCTGCCGATCTGGTTGGGACCGTCGAGGTCGCGGGTTATGGGCTTGCCGATCGAGGCGATCGGGCTCGTCTTGGTGTAGCCGTGAAGGACGAGGCTGGTTGCTTCGGACAGAGAGATCGCGTCGAGCACGTCTTCCCACTCTTCGGCGTCGTAGTCCGTGCCGAGGCGCACACCGAGGTCGGTGATGCCGCGCGTGACCTGCTGGGCTTCCTCATTGGTGTATTTGGCGGAATCGTAGACGAGCACGTCCTTATCGGACTTCACGCCGAAGGAGACATCGGGCGCGCTCTCGTCGATCCAGTCGTTTGCCATTTGCTGGGTATAGAGATTGAGATCGGCGATGGCCTGTGTCATCTCACGGTTTGCCGCCCGCTCATAGGGGAAGGTGCCCGCGAAATCCGCTCTCGAAAGATAGGTGATGGAAGCGGTTCCGTCGCTGTTGCCGTCGATCGCAACGCCGTCCGTCGTGTTGGAGCCCGTGAAGCGGTTCTTCACGGTGTTGCCGTCGATCTCCGTGTCGCTGCCGATGTGGATGCTGCGCTGCGCCGCTTCTTTGCTGCCGAGCCTGTCCTCCGCAAGCGTATGGGCGTCGGTGCGGAGGGTGAGGGCATACTCGCCGCGTTCGAGGACATAGCCGCCGTCCTCTCCGACCTTGCCGCTGAGGTTGTAGCAGTCGTAAGACTTCATATCCTCTACCTTAAAGGTGAGGGCGACGGTCTCGGATTCGCCGGGATCGAGCACCTGCTGCGTCTTGGCAAAGGCGAGGAGGTTGACGGAAGCCTTTTCCACCTTGCCCTGCGTGTACGGCGGTTCATAGTAGAGCTCTACCACGTCCTGCCCTGCGTGATCGCCGGTATTGGTGACCTTGACCTGAATGGTGACTTCGGTGTCGGGGTCAAGGGTCGCGCCGTTCGGGACGGACATATAGGCGACTTCCCAGCTGAACTGCGTGTAGTTGAGGCCGAAGCCGAAGGGATACTGCACGACGTCCTCATAGCCGTTCTGGATGCCCCACTGCGTTTTGGCTCTTTCGCTGTTCCAGAAGCCCATCTTGTCCGCGGTCTCGTACCACTTATAGCCGAGGTAGATGCCTTCCGCATAGTCGGTGTACGCGACGCCGGAGTAGTCTGTTCTCGTTCCGCTGTTAGTCGTGCCGTTGGTATGCTTTACCGTGGTGGGGTAGAGGCCCTTTCCGTTCGTGTAGAAGTTGGTCGTATCGGCGCCGCTTATCCCGTTCCTCGGCTCGTGCTTCATCCCCGCACCCGTGTTGACATACGTCGAGGAGGTGGAGAGGTCATAAGCAAAGGTATCCGCCGTCCTGCCGGAGGGGCTGTATTCGCCGTAGAGGATCTTGGGGATGGCGGTCGCGCCGGCGCTGCCCGTCGTGGCGACGATGAGGCAGGCGTCGAGGCCCTTTTCCGTTTGGAGCTTTTCGAGGAAGCCGAGCTCCATGACGTTGGTGGAGTTGATGAGGACGATCACGTTCTCATAGTTGTCGCCCACGTATTTGAGGAGGGCTTCTTCCTCGGTGGAGATTTCAAGATAGGTCCTGTCCGCATCGGTGACGATCGTGCTGGACGAGGAATTCTTCTTATATTGGACCTTGGGGCAGTCGTTGCTCTCGCCCGTGATCCTGCCGAGCACGACGAGGGCGGTATC
Source organism: uncultured Clostridia bacterium (assembly GCA_947625605.1). Classification (GTDB taxonomy): domain Bacteria; phylum Bacillota; class Clostridia; order Christensenellales; family Borkfalkiaceae; genus Gallimonas. Next base: position 2,930 of record CANQOY010000015.1, read on the forward strand.
CGACCACTCCTTCGCGCTGTTTAAGAGATCTTCCGTGTAGAAATTCGAGTCGTCCACGCGCGGTTCGTACAGACGGCTGAACTCATCGCTGAAAGAGTGCAGGGCGCCCGTGCCGTCGTCGTTGCCCGCGGAGAGGTTATCCGCCTTATATCTTCTCTTCTGGAACCTCTCATACATCGCCTTCAAATCGGGGTTGTACTGCACGCCGTATGCCGTGAGCGCGTCGTAGAGGTCGATGAACAGCTCATGTTCGCCGCTCGTCTGCCCCACGATCTTGCCCGAGCCCGAGCCCGCATAGATCCAGTCCACGGAAGCCCAGCCAAAGACGTTGACTTTTTCCTCCGCGCCTTTCGTCAAGGGGAGCAGGTCGCCCTCATTGCGCACGAGAACGGTGCCCTCCTGCTGGATCTGCTCTACGAGCGCCGCACCCTCGGCACGGGCCGCTTCGTCGGAAGCGCCGCCCTTGTACCCGACGACCCAGACGTCGATCACTTCCGAGAGGATGCCCACGGCGATATTCAGTGCGAGGACGATCGCCAGAATGACCGCACTCACCGAAATCGCTACGATGGCTTTCTTTGATTTCATAGTCCTTCCTCCTAATAAAATTTTACGGGACGGTGCAAAAATTTCCGCCCCGCAGGCAAACGCCATAACTATAATATCCTAACCCGCGCGCGTTGGCAATATGCAGTTTTCCGTTCTGTAACAAAAATATACGAAATAAAAAATAAGTCTATTTTCGCGTTTGTTCTCTTTTTTTCGCGGAATGTAAAAAAACGTTCACGGTTTTTATAGAAAGCATCAACAGAGCGCATAAAATTTGTAAAAAATCGAGGAATAAATTGACAAATCTTTTCATTCGTGATATACTGTCATGCGTAGGCGGTCGGCGCCTCGCACGGAGGCCGCTTCGGAGGAAAATGATGATGAAAAAGAGAACAATGCTGCTCCCGTCGCTCCTGCTTGCCGCGGCCGTATGCCTTGCGGCGGGCTGCGCGCCCCAACCTCACGCGCCCGAACACACGCTCTCTTTCCTGAAAGCGGAGGGCGCCGTCATCCAAAACGCGGAGGGGGAGGAAGTGCCGCTCCACGGCGTGAACGCGGGCGGCCTCGGCGTGATCGAGGGGTGGATGACCGGCTTTGCGACGGAGAGGAGCGCCCCGGGAGACGGCTCCGCGGGCGGCGATATCCGCGTCCGCGACCATCTCACGATCAGTCAGGTCTGGACGGCGCGCTTCGGCCTCGATGAGGCGGCGCAGCTCTGGTCGGACTACCGCTCCAAATGGTGGACGGAACAGGATTTCGAGAACTGCCGCAACATGGGCATTAACGTCATCCGCCTGCCTTTCACCTATATGAATGTGGATTTTGCCGCCGTACAGGGCCTCTCCTATGCGGGAGAGCATTACGACTTCACCTTCCTCGACGACTTTGTCGAGCGTGCGGAGCAGTACGGCATCTACACCATTCTCGATATGCACGGCGCGTACGGCTCGCAGAACGGGCAGGACCACAGCGGCGAGACGATCTCCTCGTCGGAGCAGGTGGATTTCTACCGCAGCGAGGAGAAGATCGCCCTCACCGAAAAGCTGTGGGGAGCGCTCGCGGAGCACTTCAAGGATAACCCCGCCGTCGCGGGATACGATATCCTCAACGAACCGGGCGAAAAGGGCGGTCTGACTTCGCAGCGCCATTGGGACGTCTTTGACAGGCTGTATCGCGCGATCCGCGAGAAGGACGAGGGGCACATCGTCATCTTCGAGTCCTGCTGGGATGAAAACGGCCTGCCCATGCCCGACGTGTACGGCTGGGAAAACTGCATGTATTCCTTCCACCACTACACCTTGAATGAAGTCCCCGCGCCCCAGACGCCCGCGGAAAACTTCGAGAGCATGCGGCGCCGCGTCGAAGGGCTGCTCAATGCAGGCTTCGGCGTGCCCATCCACATGGGAGAATTCACCTGTTACGACATGGAGGAGTTCTGGAACCAGACGCTCAGCCTCTTCAACGACAGCCATATCCACTGGACGACGTGGACGTACAAGGTCGTGGGCAACATGGCGTGGGGGATCATCAATCTCCCCTCATATGACAACGCAAAGGTCAACGCGCATACGGACTCACCCCAAGCCGCCCGCGAAAAATTCGATCTGATCAACACCGAAACGGGCTACTATTACACGTTCCGTTCGGGGACGCGCCTCTATGACGTCATCAAAAAGTGGGCGAGCCCCGCTCCCGCCGCGGAGGAAGGAGGGGAGGCGTGAGGATCGAACCCGTCGTCGAGGGCGCGCTCATCGCACTGCTTCGGCAAAAGCCTGTCTCCCGCATCCATGTCTCCGATCTCATCGAACAGTCCGGGATCTGCAAGGGCACGTTCTACAAATATTACTGCGATAAATACGACCTCTTGCAGAAGTGCTTCCGCCATCTCTGCTACGACCGCGCGCTGGAAAACGAGACGCTCGAAAGTTTTCTCATGCAGCTGCTCCACGATTTCAGGAAGAACGCGAAGGCGGTGCTCAACGCCATGCCCGAGGGGGACGTGAACTCCCTCTTCCAATACAACAGCGAGCTCGTGTACGGGTACCTCGTCAAAGACCGCGCGGCGGCGGGCATGCCCGTCGAGGGAGAGGATATCGAGTACGCCATGCGCTTCTATTCCCGCGCGGTCACGCGCATCGTTGCGGACTGGCTGGCGGACCCCCGCCTCGCCCCGCCCGAGAAGCTCATGGAGACCGTCCGCGGCATGATGCCGTGCCTTCTCGCGGGCCCCTGCGGCGGCGCGGGAGAGGGAGAGAACGTGCGACAAATTGCATAAATTTACGTCAATAAAGTTACATTTTATGAAAAGATATTGCAATTTGCCCGCGTTTATGATAAAATAAAAAAAATCTCAAAAAAGGAGACCAACATGGATAAACAGGAAATTGTCGCAAAGATGACGCTTCGCGAAAAGGCGGATTGTCTCACCGGCGGCGCTTTTTTTAAGACGCGCGCGTTCCCGGAACACGGGATCCGCGATATGTACCTCTCGGACGGCCCCCACGGACTGAGAAAGCAGGCGGAGGAAGCCGATCACCTCGGCCTTCACAAGAGCATTCCCTCCACCTGTTTCCCCACGGCGTCCATCATGGCGTGCAGCTGGGATGAAGCGCTCGGCGAGAGAGTGGGCGTCGCGCTCGGGAAGGAGTGCGCCTCCATCGATGTGGACATGCTGCTCGGGCCCGGCCTCAACATCAAGCGCAGCCCGCTCTGCGGCCGCGACTTCGAGTACTTCGCCGAAGATCCCTATCTTGCGGGCAAGATGGCGGCCTCCTTTGTCCGCGGCATCCAATCCCAGAATGTCAGCGCGTGCGTCAAGCACTTCGCCGTCAACAACCGCGAGTACCGCAGAATGACCTCGAACTCCGTTCTCGACGAGAGGACGCTGCGCGAGATCTACCTCACGGGATTCGAGATCGCCGTCAAGGAGGGCGGCACCCACGGCGTCATGACCTCCTACAACAGGCTCAACGGCGTCTACACGAACGAGAACCCGCACCTGCTGCTCGACATTCTGCGCGGAGAGTGGGGATACAAGAATCTCGTCGTCACGGACTGGGCGGGGTGCAACAGCCGCGTCGAGGGGCTCAAATGCGGCAACGAGCTCGAAATGCCTCCCTGCAAATACGGCGCGGACGACCTCGTCAAGGCCGTCGAAAACGGGGAGATCCCCGAGAGCCTGCTCGATGAAAACATCTATCGCATCCTCGAACTCATCGAGTTCTGCGACAACAAGCAGAAGTTCCCCAAGGAGCTCGACAGCCCCGAACGCCTCGCCCTGCTCGAAGAGAACCACGAGATCGCGCGCGAAGCGGCCGCAGAGTGCCTCGTGCTCCTCGAAAACGACGGCGTTCTCCCGCTCGCAAAGGAGACCAAGGTCGCGATCGTGGGCGACTTCGCCTTCAATCCCCGCTATCAGGGCGCGGGCTCTTCCATCGTCAATCCGTCCAAGGATCCCGATAAGGGCGAGTTCCCCACGGCCATTACGGCGCTCGAAGGGTTGGGCGCGCAGATCGTGGCGCGGGAAAAGGGCTTCAACCGCTTCGGGAAGAAGAACAAGAAGCTCTACCGCGCGGCCATCGATGGTGCGCTCAAAGCGGACGTCGTGCTCTACTTTGCGGGGCTGGATGAATTCTCCGAGGCAGAGGGGATCGACCGCGAGCACATCATGATCCCCGAGAACCAGAAGCAGCTCTTCCGCGCCCTCGTCGCCACGGGCAAGAAGGTCGTCGTCGTCCTCTCCTGCGGCTCCGTGGTGGAGACGGAGTGGATGAAAGACGCCTCCGCCGTGCTCTATGCGGGCCTCTCGGGTCAGGCGGGCGCGCTCGCGATCGCAGACGTGCTGTACGGCAACGTCAATCCCTCCGGGAAACTTGCGGAGACGTGGGTCGCCGACTATGCGGACGAACCCACTTCCGATCCCTCGTACTTCCCCGGCGGCAGAGATACCGTCGAATACAGAGAGGGGCTCTTCGTGGGATACCGCTATTTCACGACGGCAGGCGTCAAGCCCCGCTATCCGTTCGGCTTCGGCCTCAGCTACACCAAGTTTGAATACTCCGATCTCACCGCAACCAAGGAGGGCGCAAAGTTTACCGTCACGAACACGGGCAGCGTCGCGGGCGACGAGGTCGCGCAGGTCTACGTCTCCAAACCCGAGACGAATATCATCCGTCCCGCGCTCGAACTCCGCGGCTTCAAGCGCGTCCATCTCGAACCGGGCGAGAGCAAGGAGGTCACCGTCTCCTTCAACGACCGCACATTCTCCTTCTTCGACGTCAAGACGAACAGCTGGCAGATCGAGGAAGGCGCCTACACCGTCAAGGTCGCGGCTTCCTCCGAGGACGTCCGTCTGGAAGCGGAAGTCACGCTCGATGGCGTCGTGTGCGAGAATGAGCTGGAAAAATTCCCGTCCTACGCAAAGGGCGATATTAAGAACGTTCCCGATGAGGAATACTATGCTCTGCTCGGATACGTTCCCGAAAAGGAAGAGGCGGGCAAGAAGCGCATCCCCGTGCACGAGAACAGCACGGTAGAGGACCTCAAACATGCGCCCGGCTGGTTCGGCCGCGTGTTCTCGTGGGCGATCTGCAAGGCCGCCATCGGCTTCTTCAAGATGCTCGGCAACAAGGCGATGATCAACACGCTCATCATGGGCATGGTGCACCAGCCCATCCGCGGGATGGCCAAATTCACGGGCATGTCGCGGAGGAAGATGGAGGGGCTCATCGTCATGTGCAACGGCCACTTCTTCAAGGGCTTCAAGATGTTCATGACGAAGGAAAAGGCGCCCAAGCAGAAGCCCGAAGAGCCCGCGAAAGAGGCGTAAACGCATGGGCAAATATACGGAAAGGGACCTTGAACTCCAACTCAAACCCTATTCGAAGAACCCCCTCGCCGCTTTCTTCCAGAAGATCTGGCGGGGGTGGCTCTCGGCGTGGTACGGGTTTGCGGACAGGCATCCCAAGCTCTCGAATATCATCTACATGGTATTCTTCTTCGTCGTGTTCTCGTACGGCGTCACCATCTGGCAGCTGCTCGTCATGCTCTTTTTGCCGCAGGCCTTTTCCTCCCTCTCGGGCACCTTCGCATGGCCGATGGTGCGGATGGGGGACATGACGTGGACGGAACCCATCTTCGAAGCGGGGAAACTCACGGGCGGATTTCACGAAAACGTGCCCGTATACTTCTCCATCTTCGGCGACAGCGCGGGCCTCGGGAATTGGCTGGCATTTGAGATCGCCGTCTTTACGGCGCAGTGCATCAACTTCCCCTTGCAGAGGAATATCACCTACCGCTCCCACGGCAATCCGTGGTATCAGGCCATGTGGTACTTCATCGGCTGGGTGGGCGTCTCTTTCCTGACGGGGATCGTCTGGGGCGCGATCGACCCGCTCCTCAAAAGCGCGGGCTGGTACTACGTCGTCAACAGTGAGGGCGTGCTCGTGGAGAACGGCGCCCTGTACTTCCTCGCAACGCTCATAAAGACGGTCATCACCGGCGGCGTTTCGATGTTCATCTTCTTCTTCATCTTCCTCGTCATCTTCCCGAACAACGACAAGGTGGCCGCAAAGACGAAGGCGAAGTACGAGAAGGCGCTGGCTGCGAACGCTTCGGCGGAAAAGGTAGAAAAGGCGCGCGCCGCATGGCGCAAGGCGCAGGATCGTGCGGACCGCTCGAATGCGGAAAAGGCGTACTCGCAGGCGGTGACGCAGGCCAACTCCAAGGCGCTCAAATACTTTGCGACCATCAAGAAGATCGCGGAGGCGGAGAAGAACACCGCGGCCGCGGGCGAAGCGCTCGAAGAGGCGAAGCGGCGCGGCGATGCAGCGGAGACCGCCCGCAAGGTCATGGCCTATGCGGAGGCGGAGTGGACAGAGCTCGACCTCAAAGCCCGCGTAAAGACATATTTTAAGGCGGCGGGGGACGCCATCGACAGAAAGGAAGCGGCCAAGGCCGAATATCTCTCCGTCATGGAGCGCCTCGGCCTGCCCGCCAAGATCTGACCGTCTGCATTCCCGCAAAGAGGAGCAGGGCGGCGGAAAAAGGAGGACTGCGTTCGCAGTGACGTCAGCCAAACGCTTAAAACTCAAAAAACTCACCAATACGCGCGACCTCGGCGGGATCAAGACGGCGGACGGGCGCACGATCCGCAGCGGCAAGCTCATCCGGAGCGGCAAGCTCAAAAAACTCCCCAAGGAGACGGCGGACGCGCTCGTGCGGCTCGGCGTGACCACCGTGGTCGATTTCCGCATCCAGAACGAGCGGGACGCCTCCCCGGATACCGTGTTCGAGGGCTGCACCTTCGTCAACATCCCCCTGCTCGCGACGCCCGTCAACGCGGATGAGGACGTGCTCGAAACGACGCAGCGCGAATACGCCCGCGCCAAGAAGGAGGGCGTGCGCATCCGTCAGGAATTCGGCTCGATCGAGAACTACATGCTTGCGATGTATCGCGACCTGCTCTTCACGCCCGAATCCATGGAGGGGTGGAAAAAGTTCCTCCGCCTCGTCATCGAGGAGGAGGGGTGCATCCTCTGGCACTGCGCCTCGGGGAAGGACAGGGCGGGCATCGCATCCATGCTCGTGGAGGCCCTGCTCGGCGTGGACGAAGCGACCATTCTGCACGACTATATCGTCTCCCGCAAAATGTGGCGCTGGCGCTATTTCATCAACAAGAGCGCGATCGCCGTCGTACCCATGCCCATCAGCGTGAAGCTCATTCTCTTCGGATTCATGAGCATCAAGCGCAAGTATCTGCTGTCCGTCATCGACGAGATGAAGCGCCGCTACGGGGGCATCGTGGAATACTGCACGGCAGAACTCGGCGTCACCGAGGAAGATATCGCGACCCTCAAAGAAAAATATCTCATTCCCTGACCGCTTTTCCGCGGCGCAAGGCAATCCGCAAGAGAGAAAAAGACCATGAAACTCATCACCTTTGCAGTTCCCTGCTACAATTCGCAGGAATACATGCGCAAGTGCATTGAAAGCCTCCTTCCCGGCGGGGATGAGGTGGAGATCGTCATCGTGAACGACGGCTCCAAAGACGCAACGCTCGCCATCGCGAACGAGTATCGGGAACAGTATCCCACGATCGTGCGCGTCGTCGATCAGCCGAACGGCGGGCACGGCTCGGGCGTCAACGCGGGGCTCCGCCTCGCCGCAGGGCTGTATTACAAGGTGGTCGATTCCGACGATTGGGTGGACGCAGACGCGTACATGGGTCTGCTCTCCGCGGTCAGGCGCCATCTCGAAGAGGGCGTCTCGCCCGATCTGTACATCGTCAACTACGTCTATGAACACGTTGCGGACAATACCCGCCATGTGAGCAGTTACCGCGGAAAGTTCCCCGCAAACGAGATCTGCGGATGGGACAGGGCAAAGGCGTTCCACTATTCGCACATGCTCCTCATGCACTCCCTCATATTCAGAACGGACGTGCTGCGCAGGAGCGGCCTCGTGCTCCCCGAGCACACGTTCTATGTAGACGATATTTTCTCGTACAATCCTCTCCCGTACGCCAAGACGGTCTGCTTCCTCGACCTCGACTTCTACCGCTACTTCATCGGCAGGGCGGATCAGTCCGTCAATATCGTGAACATGGTCAAGCGGTACGAGATGCAGATCCGCGTCATGCTCTCCATGACGGACTGCTGGACGTACGACGAGATCAAGGCGCAGGGAAAGGGGCTGGGCAAGTACATGTTCCATGCGCTGGACAATTACCTGATGACGACGCTGCTCTTCATCTGCGCGGAGGATTCTCCCGAGCGCCGCAAGGCCTATGCAGAGATGTGGCGGCACATCGGCGAACGCGACAGGAAGCTGTATAAAAAGCTCCGCCGCGGCTACGCGCTCCTCGTCATCGGGCTGCCGTGGAAACTTCGTGGGAAGATCTTGGTCTGGGGATACAAACAGCTCTGCAAGCGGATCAAGCTCGGCTGATCCGCACCGCGCAAGGGGCGGGCGCGTGTCCGCTTCTGGAAAAAACAGGGGAAACCATATGAAACAATATGACTTTTTGATCGTGGGTGCAGGGCTGTTCGGCTCTGTATTCGCATATGAGGCAAAAAAGCGCGGCAAGCGGTGTCTTGTCGTCGAACGGCGTACCCATGTCGGGGGGAACATCTACACGGAGCAGGTGGAGGGGATCACCGTCCACCGCTACGGCGCGCATATTTTCCACACAAAAGATCGGCGCGTCTGGGAGTATGTGAACCGCTTTGCCGAGTTCAACCGCTTCACCAATTCCCCCGTGGCCGTCTATCGGGACGAAGTGTACAACCTGCCCTTCAACATGAACACCTTCTCCCGCATGTGGGGGGTAAAGACGCCCGCCGAGGCGAAGGCGAAGATCGAGGCGCAGATCGCGGAGGCGGGGATCGGGGAACCGCGCAACCTCGAAGAGCAGGCCATCCGCATGGTGGGCACCGATCTCTATCGCAAGCTCGTCAAGGAATACACCGAGAAGCAGTGGGGAAGGCCGTGCAGCGAACTCCCGCCGTTCATCATCAAGCGGCTGCCCGTGCGCTTCACCTATGACAACAACTATTTCTCCGATCCCTATCAGGGCATTCCCGTCGGGGGATATACGCAGATCATCGAACGCCTCCTCGATGGCGTCGAAGTGCGGCTCAACTGCGATTTTCTCAAACAGAAGCGGGAGCTCGAAGCGCTCGCGGATCGGGTCGTCTATACGGGCACGGCAGACAGCCTTTTCAGCTTCTGTTTCGGCAAGCTCGAATACCGCACGCTCGAATTCAGAACGCGCGTCGAGGACACCGAGAACTTTCAGGGCAACGCCGTCGTCAACTACACCTCGCACGACGTGCCCTATACCCGTGTCATCGAGCACAAACATTTCGAATTCGGCACGCAGCCCAAGACGGTCATCACGGAGGAATATTCCAAGCAGTGGGAGGAGGGCGACGAGCCCTACTATGCGGTGAACACGGAGAAGAACAACGCGCTAGCCGAAAAATATGCCACCCATGCCCGCGAGCGGGGCTATATTTTGGGCGGCCGCCTCGCGGATTACCGCTATTACGACATGGACGCCGTCATCGCCAACGCGCTCAAATTGGCAGAGGAGATCCTGTAAGATCTCCCGCCCCGCCGCTAAAAAAACGATCCGCCGGCATGCGCCTTGGCGGATCTTCACTTTGGCGGCCTTCCTCCGCATAAAATGGAGTACCGGCGGTTTGCCGGAAGTTACAACGGAGGACCAAATCATGTCGAATCATTCCTGTGGCAACAGCGGCAGGGGCAATAACGGCTGTTGCTGCTTCCTTGATAATCTCGCGGACGCCATCAACAACCTCTTCCCCGTCTGCTGGAACAACGGCTGCGGAGGAAGCGGCCGCAGCGGCGGCAACAACACGACCCGCGAGGGCTTCGGCGGCGGCAATTTCAGCAATAACAACGTGCTCGTCAATCTCTTCGGAGAGGGCGGCACGGGCAGCGGCTGCGGTTGCGGCTGCGGCTCGAATGCGGATCTCACCGCTTTCACCGCCTGCAACAACCAGTGCTACGACGACTACTATGCCCGTCAGTACGCCCTGTATCCCTACAATACGCAATCCTGCGGCTGCGGTTGCGGCTTCTGAGCCGGATAGAACGCGCGGCGTCGCCCTTGGGCGGCGCCGTTATTCTTTGTGTCCGCGAGGAAGTTGCGCGAGAATCCGCTTGATTTTCATGAAAATTCCTTGCAATCCCGCCCGCCGTTTGATATAATATCGGCGTGGAGTCATTCCGCAACGGTACAGCCATGAAAGCAAAGAAAATCCCTCTCAAAAAGCCGACTTCGCGTCAGGTACAGAAATTCATTCTAAACAGCATCATCATCGTCGTCGGGAATGCGATCACGGCGGCCGCTTCCGTGCTCTTCATCGTGCCCAACAACTTCGCCATGGGTGGCACGACGGGCGTCGGGATCTTCATCCGCAACCTTCTCGTGCAGTATGCCTCCATCTCGGCCGCCAACACGGAGTGGATCGTCAACATCACCGTCTATGTGGCCAATTTGATCCTGTTCGTGGTCGGCGTCATCTTCCTCGGGAAGAAGTTCGCCGTCTCCACCCTCGCGGGAACGCTGCTCTATCCCGCCTTCATGAGCCTCTTCAACCTGATCGACGTCAGCAGTTTTCTCGGCGACGATCTCATGCTCAACGCGGTGTGCGGGGGGATCCTCTTCGGGCTCGGGATCGGGGTCGTCGTCCGCGTGGGCTCCTCCACGGGCGGTACGGATATCCCGCCGCTCATTCTGCAAAAATATTTCAACATGCCCGTCTCCACGGGGCTCTGGATCATAGATATCTCCATCGTCCTCATCCAGATCGTCGCCTCCGACTTCAACATGATCCTGTACGGGTTCATCATCACGCTGCTCTCCTCCGTCGTCATCGAGAAGGTCGCGCCCATCGGCATGCGCCGCACGCAGGTGAAGATCGTCTCCAACCGCTATCTCGAAATCCGCGATATGATCCTGACGAAGATCAGCCGCGGCGTCACCGTGCTCTACGGGCAAACGGGCTACCTGGAACAGGAATGCCATGTGTTGCTCACCGTGATCTCTCACCGCCAGCTCGTGATGTTGAAGGCGGAGGTGCAGAGGATCGACCCCGACGCCTTCATGACCATCTCCGAGGTCTCGGAAGTGCGCGGCCGCGGGTTCCATTCCGAAGGCGTGGACTTTTTGATGCCGCAGGATAAGGCCAACCCCAACCTGCCCCCGCCGCCGGAGGAGCACGGCGGGCCGAAGGAGCCGTGAAATGGAGGAAAAATTCATGCGCGAGGCGCTCCGTCTCGCCGCAAAGGCAAGAGAGCAGGGCGAGGTGCCGATCGGCGCGGTAGTCGTGTTGCAGGGGAAGATCATCGGCCGCGGGTACAATCTTCGGACGAAATTGCAGATGGCGACCCAACACGCCGAGATCCGCGCCATCGACAGGGCGTGCAGAAAGCTCGGCTCGTGGAGGTTGGAGGGCGCGGAGATCTACGTCACCCTCGAACCGTGCCCGATGTGCATGGGAGCGATCCTGAATGCCCGCATCGATCGGGTGTACTTCGGCGCCTACGAACAGAAGGGCAGGAGCCTCACGGAGGAGCTTGCGAGCGCGAACTTGCTCAACCACACGGCGGAGGTGACGGGGGGCGTTCTCGAACGGGAGTGTTCGGACATGCTCACCTCGTTTTTCACGGAAATGCGCGCCAGAGAGAAGGCAAAGAAAGCGGAAAATTGAAAGCGTTGCAAAGCAAAAGCGCCCGATCTCGGGCGCTTTTTCGCGTTAAATGAGCGTTTCGTACTCGGCGTAGAGCGCGTCGCTCTCCGCATGCAGGGCGTCGAGGCGGGCGGTGACGTCGCGCACTTTGAGGTAATCCGCGGCGCACGCGGCAAGCGCCGCGTTGAGCTCTGTCTCCTCCTGTTCGAGCGCTTCGAGCCGAGCCTCGATCTCGCGGATCCGATTTCTCGTCCGCGCCTCCCGCGCCCGCTCCTCCTTGGAGCGGAATCCGTCCGTTTTTTTCTCCTTCTCCGCGGACATGGGTGGGGGAGACGCCGTCTTGCGCGAGGAAAGGTAGGCTTCGTAACTTCCCTTGAAGAAGGTGAGCTTTCCGTCCTCGATCGCATAGATCGCCGTCGCGAGCGATTGGATGAACCGCCTGTCGTGCGAGACGAAGAGGAGCGTCCCGTCATATGCTTGCAGGGCCTCTTCGAGCGCCTCGCGCGTCGGCAGATCCAAATGGTTGGTCGGCTCGTCGAGGACGAGAAGATTTCCCTTTTCCGCCTCCGCGATCGCGAGTGCGAGCTTGGCGCGCATGCCGCCCGAGAGTTCCTTGACCTTGCGCTCGATGTCCTCCGCAAACAGCCCCGCCTGCGCCAAAATTTTGCGCGCATCCGTCTGCGAGATCCCGACATGCCTGCCCCAAAACGCGTCGAGCGCGCGCTCCTCGGGGTCGAGATCCGCATTCTCCTGATCGTAGTACACCGCCTTCGCCATGCGCCCGAGGACGACCTTTTTGTCCCCCGAGAGCAAAAATTTGAGGAGGGTGCTCTTGCCCGCGCCGTTGTCGCCCACGAGCGCATATTTTTCGCCCCGCATCAGCGTGATCGTCGCGTCGTGCAGCAGCAGCTTGTCCTCCGCCCGCAAGTCGAAGCGCTCCGCGGAAAGGACGCGCTCATACGGCTTTTCCTCCGTTTCGAATACAAAGCGGGGCGGCTTCGGAGGGGGCGCGGGCCGCTCCATGCGGTCCATGCGCTCCAAGCGGTTTACGCGTGAGAGCGCGCTCTTTGCGGTGGTCGCGCGCACGAGATTTCGGTCCACATAGTCCTGCAACTTGGAGATCTCCTCCTGCTGACGTTCATAGGCCCGCATTTCTTCCTTGAAGCGCTCCGCCTTCAAGACCTTGTATTTGGAATAGTTCCCCTTGAACGACGAGAGCTTGCCGCGCTCCAATTCGAGCGTCCGCGTCGTGAGCTTGTCCAAAAAGTATCTGTCGTGCGAGACGACGAGGATCGCGCCCTTATAGGAGGTGAGATACTCTTCGAGCCAGAAGAGCGTTTTGAGGTCGAGGTGGTTGGTCGGTTCGTCGAGGATGAGCAGCTCGGGCTGTTCGAGCAAGAGGCGGCAAAGTTTGAGTTTTGTACGCTCACCCCCGGACATGGTAGCCACATATTGGTTCATGACACATTCAAAGCCCATGCCGCCGAGCACAGTCTTGATGCGTACGTCGCAGGAGTAGCTGTCCCTCGCCGCGATGCGCCTGTGCAGGCTTTCCATCCTCGCCGAGAGCGCGGGCAGCTCCTCTGCGGGGGAAGTTGCAAGCCGCAGTTCGGTCTCGCGCAGTGCGGCGATGAGCTCCTCGTCCTCGCGGAACACCTCCTTCATCGCGCCGTACACCGTGGAGTCGGATTCGAAGCCGCCCGTCTGTTCGAGATAGCCGATCCGTATCCCGCTCTTGCGGAACACCTCGCCCGCATCGGGAACGAGCTCTCCGACGAGAAGTTTCAACACGGTGGTCTTGCCCGCGCCGTTCGGGCCGACAAAGCCCACCCGTTCGTTTTCGTTCAGCGAAAAATCGGCGTCCTTTACGGTGGGAACGCCGTCGTAGCCGAATGTCACTTGGTCGAAACTTGCGAGCATACTTTTATCTCCGATGCCGAAACTGTGCTTATGAAGGAAAAGAAACTTGACGCGGTGCGCCGCCTCGAAGAGGAACTCAAAAGCGCCGATCCCGTGAAGTCGGGCAAACTCGCCGCAAAGCTCGTGAGGCTCAAAGAGGAGTGGTTAGATCGTTAGGCGCACTCTCGGCGATCAATCGTCCCACTGCGGGATGAAATCGGCGGACGCGCTCTCCGCGCTCTGCGTATAGATCCGTGAGAAGCCGAGAGAGGCCGCGTGATCGACAACGCGCCTGTATTCGCGGGCGGTGATCCTGCGCCCGAGCTCGGGGTACTTCTCCGCGCCGCCCATGGGCGTGTATTGCCGCATGATGGAGATCGGCGCCTCGGGCGGCAAGATCTCCCTGAGAAAATCGAGAACTTTCAGTGAATCCGAGGTGCACATCGGCATGACGAGATGCCGCACGAGGATGCCCTGTACCAGCCGTTCCCCCTCCCAGACGAGGGGTTTTTTTGCCATGAATGCGATCGCCTTGCCCGCCTGCTCGAAGTAGTCGCGCCGCCCTGTGTACCGCTCCGAGAGCGCGGGGGAAACGAACTTCAAATCGGGCAGGTACACGTCGATATAGGGGTCGATCTCCGCAAGGGAAGGGAGGGTGCAGTACGCGCTCGAATTGTAAACAACGGGAATCTTGGGGCGGTAGATTTTCAGCGATTTGACGACGAGGTTTGAGACATGGTCACAGGTAACGAGGTCAATGCAGTCCGCTCCGCGCGCTTCCAGCTCTCGGAAGATACCCGCGAGTTCCTCGGGGGAGACCGCCTTTCCGCGCTGTGCGCGTGAGACCTCGTAATTCTGGCAGAACACGCAGCGGAGCGAGCAGCCGCCGAAGAAGATGGCGCCGCTTCCGTTTGTGTGGCAGATGGGCGGCTCTTCGAAGGGATGCAGGTAGTATTTTGCCACCGTCATGCCCTGCACGCCGCACCGCCCCGCCATGACCGATCTGTCCGCCCCGCACGCAAGGGGGCAAAGGGTGCACCGCATGAGAAAATTATACCACGTTCGCGGCCGAATTGCAACGGAAACGTTTGACATTTTCGGCGGCATTTATTATAATAGACAGGTCAAAAGAGAGGGAATTACACATGAGAAGATTTTTTACGAGTGAGAGCGTCACGGAAGGGCATCCCGATAAGCTCTGCGATAAGATCTCGGACGGCATTTTGGACGAGCTGTTGAAGCAGGATTCCGCCGCGCGCTCCGCAGTGGAATGCTGCGCGGCCTACAACACGCTCTTTATTGCGGGGGAGGTCAGCGCCCGCGCACAGGTGGACTACGAGGCGGTCGCCCGCCGCATCATCCGCGAGATCGGCTATCACCACGGCAGTTTCGCCTTCGACCGCTGCAACATCGAAGTGAACATCCACGGGCAGTCCGCGGATATCGCGCTCGGCGTGGATTCTTCCCTTGAAAGAAAGGCGGGGGGCGGCGAGCTCGACGAACTCGGCGCGGGCGATCAGGGCATGATGTTCGGATACGCCTGCCGCGAGACGGAGGAACTCATGCCTCTGCCCATCGTACTCGCGCACAGGCTCGCCGAGCGCCTGACCGTGCTGCGGAAGACCCGCGAGCTCTCCTATCTCCGTCCCGACGGCAAGACGCAGGTCACCGTCGAGTACGAGGGAAAGACGCCCGTCCGCGTGGACGCCATCGTCGTCTCCACCCAGCACAAGGAGACGGTCTCGCAGGAGCAGATCCATCACGACATCAAGGAGATGGTGAAGTCTGTCATTCCGTCCTCCCTCCTCGACGAGAACACAAAGTACTATATCAACCCCACGGGGAAGTTCTCCATCGGCGGGCCGGAGGGGGATTCCGGGCTCACGGGGCGGAAGATCGTCGTAGATACTTACGGCGGCAGATGCGCGCACGGCGGCGGCGCCTTCTCGGGGAAGGACGCCACCAAGGTGGACCGCAGCGCGGCCTACATGGCCCGCTATGTCTGCAAGAATCTCGTTGCGGCAGGCATTTGCGATGAAGTGGAGTTAGAGATCGCCTATGCCATCGGCGTGGCGCAGCCCGTCTCCGTCTTTATCGACACGTTCGGCTCGGGGAAACTTCCCGACGACAGGATCGCGGAGATCGTAAAGACAGAATTTGACTTGCGTCCCGCGGCCATCATCCGTACGCTCGGCCTTCGCCGTCCCATCTATTCGGCGACGGCTGCCTACGGGCACTTCGGCCGTCCCGGCTTCCCGTGGGAGGAAACGGACCGCGCCGAAGATCTCAAAAAGCATCTCCGCTTCTGAGGGCAGAATGAAAACTCCTCACGGCGTCCAAAGAACCAAAAACAGTGCGGTCCGCGACCTCGCCTATGTGGCGCTCTCGGTTGCGCTCATCACCGTCTGCGCATGGATCTCCATTCCCGTCGGACCCGTCCCGTTTACGTTGCAGACGCTCGCCGTCTGCCTCGTCGGCGGCGTGCTCGGGTGGAAGCGGGGGCTTGCCGCCATCGCTGTCTATCTTTTGATGGGGTTTGTCGGCATTCCCGTATTTGCGGGCTTTCGGGCGGGGATCCCCGCTCTGCTCGGTCCCACGGGAGGCTACCTCTTCGGCTTCCTCTTTGCCGTGCTCATTCCCGCGCTCTTTCGGCTCATCCCCGCAGAGAGGCGGCGGACGCGGTTTGCGCTCTTCTTTGCGGCGGGGATCTTGGGGATGGCGGTCTGCTACTTTTTCGGCACCGTCTGGTTTGTGCTCATGTACCGCTGCACGGTCGGCTACGCGCTCGTCCTCTGCGTTCTGCCCTACATTTTGCCCGACTTGGCCAAACTGACCGTCTCGGCCTATCTTACGGTGAGGCTGGAAAAATACATCAAATAATTTGCGGCGCCGCCGATCGGGCGGCGCCGATCGTATGATCCCTGCGGGGATCGGGGAGAAAACCGTGGATCTCAGGAAGCAATCGCTCAGGCAGCACGCGCTCTGGCGCGGCAAGATCGAAATATCGCCCCGCGTGGAGGTGGACGGCCGCGAGATGCTTTCCCTCGCCTATACGCCGGGGGTGGCCGAACCCTGTCTTGCGATCGCGCAGGACGCGGAGAAGAGCTTCGACCTCACCCGTCGGTGGAACACCGTCCCCGTCATCACGGACGGGAGCGCCGTGTTGGGGCTCGGCGACATCGGCCCGGAGGCGGGAATGCCCGTCATGGAGGGCAAATGCGTGCTCTTCAAGCAATTTGGCGGGGTAGACGCCTTCCCGCTCTGCATCCGCTCCAAGGATCCCGAGGAGATCGTCCGCACGATCGAACTCTTGGCGGGCTCCTTCGGGGGGATCAATCTCGAAGACATTTCCGCGCCGCGCTGCTTTGAGATCGAGCGGCGCC
Source organism: uncultured Clostridia bacterium (assembly GCA_947625605.1). Classification (GTDB taxonomy): domain Bacteria; phylum Bacillota; class Clostridia; order Christensenellales; family Borkfalkiaceae; genus Gallimonas. The sequence continues at coordinate 19,980 of CANQOY010000015.1, forward strand.
TCAAACGCGACCTCGATATCCCCGTCTTTCACGACGATCAGCACGGGACTGCGGTCGTCATCGCGGCGGCCCTCATCAACGCGCGCAGGCTGCTTTCCAAGCGGACGTGTAAGGTCGTCATAAACGGCGCAGGTGCGGCGGGGATCGCCGTCGCAAAGTTTCTCCTCCGCCTCGGCATGGCCGAACCCATTCTGTGCGACAGAGGCGGCATCCTCTGTGAGGGGGATGGTGCGCTCAACGAGGCCCAGCGCGAGATGGCGGGCGTCACCAACCGCGGAAGGATGCGCGGCGACCTTGCGGACGCGCTCAGGGGAGCGGACGTCTTGATCGGCCTCTCCGGCCCCGACTGCGTGACTGAGGAGATGGTCGCGTCCATGGCGAAAGATCCCATCGTATTCGCCTGCGCCAATCCGACGCCCGAGATCTCGTATGAAAGGGCAAAGGCGGCGGGCGCGGCCGTGGTCGGCACGGGCTCTTCCGAGAAGCCGAACCAGATCAACAACGTGCTCGTGTTCCCGGGCATATTCCGCGGTGCGCTGGATGTGCGCGCGGCCGAGATCAATTTTGAAATGATGCGCGCGGCCGCCGAGGCGATCGCCGCATGCGTTCCCGACGGCGCGCTGAGCGCAGAACACATTCTTCCCATGGCGTGGGAGAAGAGCGCGCATGAGGCAGTCGCCGCAGCCGTCTCGAAGGCGGCAAGGGATTCCGGCGTCGCAAAGCGCTGATTCGTTTTTGGCATAGGAAGCGGCTCCAAATCGGGGCCGCTCTTCAAAAAATCATTATTTCGATTTTCATCTAAATAAAGAAATTTCTCACGTTTTTATTAAAATTCTCTAAATTTTACGCAAAAATTGAAGCGGGCTGCCGCAAGGAACTTTGCCTCCCTCTCTCCGCATAACATGGAATCATTGAGGGGAGGGAGCATGGGAAAGTATTTCGGAACGGACGGTTTTCGCGGGCGGGCAAACGAGACGCTCACCGCCATTCACGCCTTTCGCGTGGGCCGCTTTTTGGGGCGCTATTTCGCCCGCGGGAAGGAGGGGTGCGCGCGTATTCTGATCGGGAAGGACACCCGCCGTTCTTCCTATACGCTCGAATATTCCCTCGCGGCGGGAGCGGCTGCGTCGGGCGCAGATGTCTATCTGCTTCACGTCACGACGACGCCTTCCGTCGCCTATCTCACCCGCACCGAACGCTTTGATTGCGGCGTGATGATCTCCGCGAGCCACAACGCATACGCGGATAACGGCATCAAGCTCTTCAATGCGGCGGGCGAAAAGCTCGACGACGGCGTGGAGCGGCTCATCGAGAGCTATCTCGACGGCGGCGCTCTGCCGCTCGCCACAGGGGAGGAGATCGGGCGGACGGTGGATTTTGTCGCGGGGCGCAACCGCTATCTCGCCTATCTGCTGTCCCTTCCGCAGGTCGGCTTCCGCGGGATGCGGATCGGGCTCGACTGCGCCAACGGCAGCGCCTTCATGATCGCAAAAGCGGTGTTCGACGCGCTGGGTGCCAATGTCTTTCCCATCGGCGTCGAGCCGGACGGCGTCAATATCAATGCGGGCTGCGGCTCCACCCCGAAGCGCTTGCCGCGCTCGTTGCGGAGCGCTCTCTCGACGCGGGCTTTGCCTTCGACGGGGACGCCGATCGCTGCATTCCCGTGGACGAACGCGGCCGCATTCTTGACGGAGACGCCGTGCTGTATCTGGCCGCGCGGGGCATGCGGGCAAAGGGCGAGCTGGACGGAGGCGGGGTCGTCGCCACCCGCATGAGCAATCTCGGGCTCGAACGCAGCCTTGCCGCGTACGGCATAAACGTCGCCTATGCGGAGGTCGGCGATCGCTTTGTCTACGAAAAGATGCTCGAAACGGGCTATCTTCTCGGCGGCGAGAGCTCCGGGCACATCATCTTCCGCAAGTACGCCACGACGGGAGACGGCGTCCTCACCGCGCTCAAAATCATGGAGCTCATGATGCAGAGCAAGTGCCCGCTCTCCGTGCTCGTCGAGGGCTATCGGCCGCTTCCGCAGGTGAAGCGCGCCGTGCGCGTGCGGGATAAGGAAGTGATCTCGACGGACCGCGTTCTCGAAGCGAAGGCGCAGGCGGAGGAAGCCCTCAAAGGCGGTCGGGTCCTGCTTCGTGCCTCGGGCACGGAGCCCGTCATCCGCATTCTGACGGAGGGGGAGGACGGTGCGGCCTGTGCGCAGGCGGCCGACCTGTTGGAGCGCGCGGTGCGCGCCGCGGAGGACTTCTAATGTGCGGGATCGTCGCGTACGCGGGAAAAAGGCGGGCCGCGCCCGTTCTGATCGACGGATTGAAGAAGCTCGAATACCGCGGCTACGACTCTGCGGGGATCGCCGTGGCGGAGGGGGGCCGCATCCACATTTTCCGCCGTGCGGGAAGCGTGGACCGTCTCGAACCCGCCCGCACGCTCGGGGGAAATGTCGGGATCGGGCACACGCGCTGGGCGACGCACGGCGCGCCCACGGAGCAGAACGCCCATCCCCACAGCTTCGGGCGGTTTGCGGTCGTGCACAACGGTATCGTCGAAAATATGCTCGCCTTAAAGCGCGAGTGTTTGGAGCGCGGGGAAGCGTTTTCCTCGGAGACGGACAGCGAGATCGTCGCGCATCTGTTGGAACACTGCTATGAGGGCGATCTGCTCGCCGCGCTCCGCAGTGCGGCCGCAAGGCTGGTCGGCTCGTACGCGCTTGCCGTGCTCTGCACGGAAGAGCCGAACGTCATCGCCGTCGCGCGCAAATACAGTCCCCTCGTGGTGGGAAAGGGGCGGGAGGGCGTCTTTGCCGCGAGTGATCTGCCCGCCGTGGCGGAAGAGGGCGCCGAGATCTACGCTTTGGAGGACGGTGAATTTGCCCTCCTCGGCGGCGACGAGGTGCGCATTTTCAATGAACGGGGCGAACGCGTCCGCCACGCTCCCATTGAGTTCGACGTGCCCGAGAACACGCCTGAAAAGGGCGGAAGAATGCACTTCATGCGCAAGGAAATGGACGAAATTCCGTCCGCAATGCGCAATTCTTACGAAAAAACAGGGCACTTTTTCAGTAATTCGATACAAATCGAAATACTCAAAAAGACGAGGTTTATCTCCATTGTTGCCTGCGGTACGGCGTACCACAGCGGCCTCTGCGCAAAGTACGCGATCGAGCGTCTTGCCCGCGTCCGCACGGAGGCGGAGGTCGCGAGCGAATACCGCTACCGCGATCCGATCGTGGGCAAAGATACGCTCGTGATTGCCATTTCGCAGAGCGGGGAAACGGCGGATACGCTCGCCGCGGCAAAGCTCGCGAAGGAGGCGGGCGCGCCCGTTCTCGCCGTCACCAACTCGCCCTATTCCTCGCTGACGCGGATCGCCGATGAGACGCTGCTCACCGCGGCGGGCAGGGAGATCGCGGTGGCCGCGACCAAGAGTTTCAACGCCCAGCTTATGGCGCTCTATGCCTTCGCGTGCCGCCTTGCCCGCGCAAAGGGGAGGGAGGGGGATGAGCGCATCCTCGCCCGCATTCCCGCGCTCGCGGAGGAGGCGCTGCGCGCGGCCGAGACGGTCCGCGGGTGGACGGCGCATTTCACGGGCGCACGGTCGGTCTTCTTTCTCGGCAGGGGCGCGGATCACTGCACCGCGCTCGAAGGGAGCCTGAAACTCAAAGAGATCTCCTATCTGCCCGGTGAGGGCTACGCGGCGGGAGAGCTCAAACACGGCACGCTTGCGCTCATCGAGGAGAACACGCCCGTCGTCGCCGTTCTTTCCTCCGCGCGGCTTGCCGAAAAGACGATGAACGCCGTACACGAGGCGTATGCCCGCGGCGCAAAGGTCTTTCTCGTCACGAGCCTCCCCGAATACGTCGGACGGGTGGAGGTCACGGCCTCTGTTCTCGTTCCGGACTGCGGAGAGCTGTTTTCCCCCGCGCTCACCGTCATTCCGCTCCAAGCGCTCGCGTACTACGTCTCCCTCGCCCGCGGGAACGACCCGGATAAGCCGCGCAATCTCGCCAAGAGCGTGACGGTGGAGTAGGGCGCCGAACGCGATCGGGATAAAAAAAGAGGGCCGCGGCGGAGATGCTTCTCCGCCGCGGCCCCACTGTATAGACGGCCTTTATCCGAGTTTTGCCTTCCTTTCTTCTCGCGAATACGACCATTTCAGCAGGATGGGCGTGATCACGGAGGAGGAGAGGATGATGAGGAACACGAAGGGATAGAGCGCGGGGTCCACGAGCCCGGACGCAACGCCGCGCTCGGTACAGATGAGCACGACTTCCGCCCGCACCATCATGCCAAGGCCCGTGCGCGCGCTGTCGCTCCACGAGAACTTGCAGAGCTTCGCCCCCGCGCCGCATCCGAGGAATTTCCCGAGCAGGGCGACCAGCACAAAGACGAATCCGAAGGCGACGAAGGAGGGCGTGATCCCCGAGAAGTCGAGGTTCATGCCGATCGAGGCAAAGAAGATGGGGCTGAAAAAGAGATAGCCCATCGTATCCACCTTGCTCTCCACATAGGGCGTTTCCGCAAGCGTTCCCCCGAGCATGATCCCCGCGACGTACGCGCCCGTGATATCCGCCACGCCGAAGAACTTTTCCGCGCAGTAGGCGTAAACGAAGCAGGCCGCGAGCGAGATGATGGGCACTCTGCGGTTGTGCGGCCTCTTGCGCTCCATCAGGTTGAACAGCTTGCGCAGGCCCACGCCGAGCGCGATCGCGACCGCAAAGAACACGACGATCTTGATGGTGACGAGCGCGGCGTTCGGGTTGAACCAATCCCAGCCCGCGCTGTTTCCGCTCTCCGAAAACCCGGAGAGAACGGAGAGGATGATGATGCCGAGCACGTCGTCGATCACGGCGGCCGCGACGATGGAGGTGCCCACTTTGCTGTCCAATTTTCCCAGCTCTTTGAGCACGGCGACCGTGACCGAGACCGAGGTCGCAGTGAGGATCGCGCCGTAGAAAAGCCACGAGAGAATTCCCGCTTCCGGCTGGAAGATGAACGCAACAAGGGTACCCATGCCCAAGGGTACCACCACACCGAACACGGTGATCACCACAGAGGCGAAGCCCGTTTCGCGAAGTTTTTTCAGGTCTGTGCCCAGCCCCGTCGAGAACATGATCAGCACGACGCCGATCTTGCTCATGACCGCGATGACCTCCTTCACCTCGGCTCCGAAGAACGCCTCGTGCAGCGGCGCCCACGGGATATAGGAAAGAAGTCCGATGAGCACGCCCGCAAGGAGCATGCCGATGACGGCGGGCATGCCGATCTTGTGCGCCCCGAGCCCCATGGATTTGGAGAGGAGCAGGATCAGGGCCAGCGGCAATAAAATTTCAAACGGTTCCATATGCCTTACGCTTCAATATTTTTTCAACTTGACCTATTATAATCTTTTTTGCATGGAAAGCAACTTTTTTCAAGATTTTTTTTGAGGAGGATTTTTCTGAAAAACTTTCACGGCCGATGTGAATTCGGGGCGAACCGCTTGATTTTTTTTTCGTTCCCTGTTATAATGAAGAAAATGGAAAATTGTTTCGGTCCCGTCGAGAAGGAACGGGTCAGGCAGATGAATCCCGTCGTGCTCGCTTTTGTGGGGGACGCGGCCTATACGCTCCTCGTACGCCGCCGTCTCGCGCTCGAATGCGGCCACAAGACGGGCGAACTCAATCACTTCGCCTCCGAGATCGTCTCTGCGCACGGCCAGAGCGAGGCGCTCAACCGCATTCTTCCCCTTCTTACAGAGGAAGAGGAGGAGATCTTCCGCCGCGGCCGCAACGCAAAGAAGCCGACCAAGAGCAAGAACGCCACCGTGGCGGAATACGTCCGTTCCACGGGCTTCGAGGCGGTCATGGGGTACCTGTACCTCACGGGACAGGAAGCGCGGATCGAGGAACTCTTCTTCCGGCAGCAATAGGGCGCGCCGCGCAGTTTTCGGCAAAGAGAAAAGGTGGATCCAGTGAAAACAGAGGGACGCAACGCCGTTTTGGAACTCCTCAAAACGGACAAAACAATTGAGAAGATCCTGCTCGAAAAGGGCGCGCAGGGAACGCTCGGAAAGATTTTCGCCGAGGCGCGGCGCAAAGATATCCGCGTCCAATTCGTGGACCGCGCCGCTCTGGACAGGGAGAGCGCGGAAAAGCGCCATCAGGGCGTGATCGCGTACACGACGGATTTCGTCTATGCGGATCTCTTCGACCTGCCCAAGGACGGGGAGGAAAGCCTCATCGTACTCTGCGACGGCGTCGAGGACGTCCACAATCTCGGCTCCATTCTGCGCGTTGCGGAATGCGCGGGCGCGGACGGGGTCGTCATTCCCAAGGCCAAGGGCGCGAGCGTGACGGAGGCCGTCATCCGCATTTCGGCGGGGGCCGCGGAGCATATCCCCGTGGCAAAGGTGTCTTCGATCAACGCCGCGGTGGACGCGCTCAAAGAGCGCGGCTATTGGGTATACGCGCTCGAAGCGGGCGGCGGGAGCATCTATGAGAGCAACCTTGCGGGGAAGATCGCCCTCGTCGTGGGCGGGGAGGACAGCGGCGTCCGCCGTCTCACCCGTGAAAAGTGCGACGGCGTCCTTTCCATTCCGCTCTTCGGCAAGGTCAATTCGCTGAACGCCTCCGTGGCGCTCGGCATCGGGGTTTACGAGGTGGTGCGTGCAAGAATTCGGAAATGAAGCGGATGAGAGCCTCGTTGCGAAGGCCCAAAAGGGCGAGCGCGGGGCGACGGAGGAACTTCTCCGCCGCTATAAGGATACCGTCCGCAGGATCGCGCGCAAGTTTGCGTTCAGCCTGCTCGCGGAGACGGACGACCTCGTGCAGGAGGGCATGATCGGCCTCTATTCGGCCATCGGGAGCTTTTCGCCCGCAGGGGGAAAGAGCTTCAAAAATTTTGCCTACACCTGCGTCGTGCGGAGGATTTACAGCTATCTGCGGAGCGTGAACCGCAGAGAACCCGAGGGGGAGCGCCTCGATTTCGATCCCGAACAGCTGTCCGAGGAGAGCGCCACCCCCGAGGAACAGCTCATCGGCAGCGAGTCGGATTCCGAATTCCGCATGCGACTGATGAACTCGCTCTCGGATTTCGAATTCCGCGTCGTCATGATGTATCTCGAAGGCATGAGCTACGCCCGCATCTGCGAAGCGACGGGCAAACAGTTCAAGAGCGTGGACAACGCGCTCGCCCGCGCAAAGCGAAAACTGCAAAAAACATTTGCGTAATCCGCCCAAGGAGGCGCTATGTCTCACTTATCACTTTATCGGAAATTTCGGCCGGACACCTTCGACAAGATGGTGCGGCAAGAGCATGTCGTGCGCATCCTCAGAAATCAGATCGAGGGGGGCAGTGTCGGACATGCCTACCTCTTTACGGGTCCGCGCGGCACAGGCAAGACGACGGTGGCCCGCATTTTCGCGCGTGCCGTCAACTGCGAAAATACCCAAAACGGCTCGCCCTGCGGCGTCTGCCCGACATGCCGTGCGCTCGCCGAGGGCTCGCTCGACATCACCGAGATCGACGCCGCTTCGAACAACGGCGTAAACGAGATGCGCGACCTACGCGAAAAGGTGCAGTATCCTCCCGTCACGGGCAGGTACAAAGTGTACATCGTGGATGAAGTGCACATGCTCACCGACTCCGCCTTCAATGCCCTCCTCAAAACCCTCGAAGAGCCGCCCGCACACGCCATCTTCATTCTCGCAACGACGGAGCCGCAAAAGATCCCCGCGACCATCCTCTCCCGCTGTATGCGTCTGGACTTCAAGCTCATCCCCGAGGAAGATCTCGAAAAGCACTTAAAGTCCATTCTCGCCGAGATCGGCAAGCCCTATGAGGAGGAGGCCGTCGCCGCGATCGCCCGTGCGGGAGCGGGCTCGGACCGCGACATGCTCTCGATCGCCGAGGCCTGCATCGTCTACTCCGAGAAGCTGACTTACGAGGCGGTCTGCGCAGTGCTCGGCGCGGCGGATTTTCACGAAACCGCAAGGCTTGTCTCGGACATGCTTACCGCAGACATGCCCGCCGCGATCTCCGCGTGTGAGAAAATCCTCGCCGAGGGGAAGTCCGTGGGCGTGCTCGCAAAGGACATTCTTCAACTTTTGAGCCGCGTTGCCGTGGCCAAGACGTGTAAAAACGCCGAGCGCCTTCTCGCGCTTCCCGCCGATCTGTTCCGCGAAGTAAAAGCGATCGCCGACCGTGCGGACGGCAGGGCGATCTTGCGGGCGACAGAGATCTTCATCAAGACGGAAAACGAGCTCCGCTTCGTCTCCACGCCGCGCATCTCGTTGGAGGCCGCCATCATGCGCGTCTCCTACCCCGAGGCGGACGGAGACACAGACGCGCTTCTCGTCCGCATCAAGCGGCTCGAAGAGCGGATCGGAGAACTCGAACGGCGGCCGTCCGCGCCCGTCTGCGCGCCCGCGCAGCCGCAGCCCGAGTCGGCGGAGCCCGAGCCGCAGCCCAATGCCGCCGCACCGCAGCCGCAGGAGCCGGAAGTTCCCTTCCCCGAAGAGGAGCCCGTCTTTGCAGAGGCCTATTTCTCCGACGGGCCCATTTCCCCGCAGGAGCCGCCCGCCGCGCAGCGAACGGAGCGGAAAGCGGAGGAGCGGAGGGAAACACAGCCGCCCGCGCCGCCCGCGCCTGCCGCACCGCCCCCCGCCGCGGAGGCGAGTGAGAAGCGCTTACCGCCCACCATGTCCGCGGAGCAGGCCTTCGGAACCTTTTTGCGGACGCTCCGCAAGAAGTACAACAACGGCATGCTGTTCACGATGTGCGCCGACCTTCTCGCGTCCTTTGAGGGCGGGAAGTTGGTGCTCGTCACAGAGTCGGATACCATCTTCACCATCCTCGGCCGCGCCGACAACGTTCGGCTCATGAAGGAGATCTTTACCGAGATCGGCGTCGGGGATTACGAAGTACGCAAAAAGGGACAGACCGTGAACGCGCGCTCGGCGCTCGAAGAACTCAGAAACAACTTTAAGGACTACCCGATCGACGTCAAGTGACGCGTCCGATCGTAAAACCGCAGCAGAGGAGGATACAACATTGTCATACGGCAGAGGCGGCATGGGAGCCGGCAACATGCAGAATCTCATGAAACAGGCGCAGAAGATGCAGGAGGAGATGCAGGCGACCGAAAAACTCCTCGATGAGTGGGAGATCGTCGGCACCAGCGGCGGCGAGGCGGTCGTCATCTATATGAACGCGAAGAAGATCATAGACGGCGTGGAGATCGATCCCTCCGTCGTTGATCCTGACGACGTGGAGATGCTCGAAGATCTCATCCTTGCGGCGATCCGCGACGGATACAAGAAGGCGGACGCGGTCCGCGAGGAAAAGATGAGCAAGTTTGCGGGGCTCGGCGGGATGGGAGGTCTACTCTGAGTGGAAGTATTCATCGAACCTATCGGCCGCCTCATCAATGAGCTGAGCAAGCTGCCCGGCGTGGGGAAAAAGACGGCCCAGCGCTACGCCTACCGCATCATCGCCATGCCCGAGGGGGAGGCGCGCGCCTTCGCCGAGGCCGTTCTCGACGTCAAGCGCCGCGTGCATTTCTGCAAAATTTGCGGAAATTTTACGGAAGAGGACCCCTGCGCCATCTGCAAAACGAGGGACGCTTCCACGATCTGCGTCGTCAAGGAGCCGAAAGACGTCATCGCCCTCGAAAAATTGCATGAGTACAGGGGCGTTTACCATGTGCTGCACGGCGTGATCGACCCGATGAACGGCGTCGGGCCGAACGACATCCGCATCAAGGAGCTGTTGGCCCGCATCGGCGATGGGGTCAAAGAGGTCATCATGGCCACCAATCCCGACGTGGAGGGGGAGGCGACCGCCATGTACATTGCGAAACTTCTCAAACCGATGGGGGTAAAGGTGACGCGGATCGCGCACGGCGTTCCCATCGGCAGCGAACTCGAATACGCCGACGAGGTCACGCTCGCAAGGGCGCTGATCGAGCGGAAAGAACTGTAACGGGGAGAAAAGAGATGAAAATATCGGTTTTGGGCTGCGGCCGCTGGGGTTCCTTCATCGCGTGGTATCTTTCGGGCTTGGGGAACGAGGTCACAAGCTGGGGCCCTGAGGAGGACGCGTCCTATCAGATCCTTGCCACGACGGGCCGCAACGAATACGTCGCGCTCGATCGGCGGATCCGCCTCACCTGCGACCTCGAAGAGGCCGTCCGCAGTGCGGAGATCATTGTCATTTCCATCTCCGCGCAGGGGCTTCGCGGCTTCATGCAGCGCGTTTGCAGGTACCATGTCCAAGACAAGGTCTTTGTTTTGTGCATGAAAGGCGTTGAGGCGGAAACGGGCAAGCGGCTCTCGGAGATCCTTGTCGAGAGCGGCGTCTCGTCCGAAAAGATCGCCGTATGGGTGGGCCCGGGGCACATTCAGAGCTTCGTGCAGGGCGTTCCCAACTGCATGGTCATCGACTCTGCGAATGAGAAACTCAAACGGGCGCTCGTGGATCGCTTCAAGAGCGACCTCATTCGGTTCTATTACGGAAACGACCTCATCGGGACGGAGATCGGCGCGGCGGCAAAGAACGTGATGGGCATCGCGGCGGGCGCGCTCGACGTGATCTGCGTTCCGCTCAAAGGGCCTTTGATGTCCCGCGGGGCGCGCGAAGTCGCCCGTCTCATCAAGGCCATGGGCGGGAACGAACTCTCCGCATACGGCCTCGCGCACCTCGGCGACTATGAGACGACGCTCTTTTCGCCCTATTCCCACAACCGCATGTACGGCGAGTTGCTCGCCAAGGGGGAGCGGTTCGGAAAGCTCGCGGAGGGCGTGGCGACGAGCGGCGCAATGCGCCTCCTCGGCCACAAGTACGGCGTAGAGCTCCCCATTACCGAGGCGGTCTATCGCGTCTGCTACGGGAGCGGAGACGACGCTTCCCGCTGCCGCGAGGAGATCGGAAAACTCTTTGCCCGCAGTACAAAGGCGGAAATGTATGAGTGACGAGACGAAATCTGAGGGTACCATGTCCGAGAGTGTGGCCGAAGAAAAGGCGGAATGCAGTTCGGAGACGGCGGAGCCGTGCGAGCCCGTCGTCCGCGTTTCGTGCTTAATCGACGCGCAGACGCAGAAGGACTTCACAAAGCCCGTGAGAACGGGGAGCCTGATCGCGATGATCTTGGGCGTCCTTCTCCTCGGCACCTATATCGCCCTGTTCGTTCTGGACGGCTCGGTGATCGAGGTGGGCGAGATCCTTCTCATTGCGATCCTGATCTGGGGCGCGCTGTTCTTCGGGATGGGGTTGGTGTTTCTCCTCACGGTGAGGAAGAACATCAAACGCGCGGCGGAGCTCAATGCGACCAACGAGTACTCTTTCTATGAAGGGTATATGACGGTCTCCACGGTGCGCCGCGGCGAGAATATCGGAACGGTGAAGCTGTATTATTCCGACTTCGTCAAAAAGCGCGAGAGAAAGCGCGAGTTTCTGCTCTATCCCAACACCTCGTCCATCTATCTCATTCCCAAGGGGGAACTCGGCGCGGGGGAGATCGAATTTCTCAGACGCGTCCTGCATCTTCCCGCACGGAAATGATCTTGTAAAAACGCAAGGCGGGCGCGGCCTTTACGGCCAATCGCTTTGTTTTGCAGGCAGGCCTCGGGCTGTTTTTCGGAAATTTGCAAAAAAAGTTTTCATTTCCCGTGAAGAATACTTGACAAGGCCTTGGAAATTGTGTATGATAATTGTTGCACACGGGGGCGTAGCTCAGTTGGTTAGAGCGCTTGCTTGACATGCAAGAGGTCACAGATTCGAGTTCTGTCGTTCCCACCAAAAAACCCTGTATATTGTGTCGGAAGCCTATGGCATGACCAATATGTGGGGTTTTCTGTTTATGCGGATATGGCGGAATCGGCAGACGCGACGGATTTAGGATCCGTTGGGAAACCGTGCAGGTTCAAGTCCTGTTATCCGCACCACACTAAACCTAAATTGAACCACTGTTGGAGTGGTTTGGTTTAGGTTTTTTCTTTGCTCGAAATCGGAAAAG
>CANQOY010000016.1 GCA_947625605.1 uncultured Clostridia bacterium
CCGCACCGCCTTCCGGCCGCGCGGTCTTTTAGAATTCTATTGCCTTACGTACTCTTTCCGTTTCATGCTCCCCTTCCCCCGGGTTCCCCCGGATTCCGGCTTGCATTACTCCGTATCTCGCTATGCAGTTGTCAATCTGCGGAAAGCCTGCAACAGCAGGCGCGCCTCGCAAAAAATCATGCCTCCTTGCGAGACAGCTTCCTAATGATACCATTTCAATCGGAATCCGTCAAGCAATTTTCGGAGCGGATTTTACTTTTTTTTCGGAAATTGCGGATTTTTTCAAACGCGGGGCGATTTTCGGCCTCCGACGCAAACGGGAAGCACACCCCATGAGCCCGCGCATTTCCATATTATAATATTCCTTTTTATGAATATTCCCGCACTTCGGCCGTCTCTCCCGTGTCCGCATCCTAAAAGAAGAACACCGTCGATTCGCCGTCCGTTTTCCTCGAAAGGTACTTCATCGGCTTGCCCGTCTTTCCGAACGGCCAATCCGAGCCCTGCACCCAGCGCTGTCTCCTTAAAATTTCCGTGCGTCTTTTGCTTCCCGGGTTCACCGGCAGCCCGAACACTCGCTGCACTTTCCGCTGCAATGTTTGGTCGGCTTGCCCGTCGCGGAATACATACAGCCATACCATGTCCGCACCGACATGCCCCCGCACTTCGGACATGGTACGGGTTCATCGTATTTTTTGACGAGCTCTTCAAAGCAAAAACCGCAGGCGCTGCACTTGTAAGAAAAAACGGGCATAGAGGTCCCTCCTTGCTGCCCATTATACCGCTTCCCGCGGAAAAAAGCAAGCGGAATTTTTCCTCCGCTCCGCCTCCGAAGCCCTCTGCCTTTTCTGCGCGGATCAAGCGATCTGCTCTACCGCGATGCGTTCCCCCGTGAGGACGTCCTCAAAGTGATAGCGGACGAGATCGCCCTCCCGCTCGGCCCCCAAATATCTCGCAGGCGCGCCGCCGCTCATCGGCCATTCGGCCGATTGCACCCACCTCGGATACTTGTTCCCCTCGATATGAAAGTTCTGCCTGATCATCTCCCTGCACAGCTTGACGCGCTTCGCTTCGGATAGGCCGCGCGGGATCTTTGCAACGATCTCCCGCTCGATATAATCGCAGGCCGCCTCTCCTCCCGCGGCATATTCGGGCACGGCGCGCAGAAAGAACCTGAAATCCTCGGAATACTTGCGGTAATACGCCGTTTCGGGTTCGAGCGCGGCGATGATGGAAAAGATCAGATCGTAAATTTCCGCCCTTTTCATGACGAGGCTGCAATCGCTGTTCATGAAAAAGTCGATCCGCGATCTGACCGTGGGGAAATGCTTGCTCGGGACAACGACCTCGGCATGGCTCTCTCCGTCCCTTTGGACATCGCCCTCCCCATCCATGTCTGCCCGAAAGACGGCGTCATAGGTCACGGGGATCCCCCTCTTGCCGAGCTCCGTGACGGTGTCCTCTAAACAGCGAATGATCGCTTCGTCCCTGCAATATTCGCGATAGAAGGCGCCGAAATCAATTTCCCCGCGCACGAACTGCAAAATGATCTTTTCCATTCCCAATGTTCCCCTCCTGCAATCGGATGCGCGGCTTCCGCCGCGGTCTCCTTGATTGTACCATAACTTCCGCCCGAACGCAAGAGGCCGACCGCAGCTTTCACGAAAAAAACGGCGGAGTTCCGCCGTTTTGCATGGCTTTGCGGTTTTCAGATCACGCATCTGCCTTCGAGGAAGGAGGCAAAGAGATCGCCGATCCCGCCGCTCGACCGCTCGAAGCAGCGAATGAGGTCATCCTCCGCGGCGATCTTCCCGCAATATTCATCGCAGTACCTGCGCAGCGCCTGAAAGAACTTCCGCTCGCCCATCACTTCGCGGACGCGGTCAAAGAGAATGACGCCCTTGTCATAGACGAGGTTTCGGTACTCGTACTCCCCCGAAAAGGAAGGCAGGGGTCTGGACATGGTGGTGTCTGTTTCGCCGTTGAGCTGGGATGTGACGGAGAAGTACGCGCGGTACGAACGCTCGCAGGCGTTGACGAAATCGCGGTAGGTCGTCGCGTATTCGGGGTGCTCGCCGAGGAAGAGCGCGGCGGAGAACTCCGCGAGGCCTTCATCCTGCCACGCGCTCCCGTACTGATCGCTCCCCACCATCGCGTACCACCATTGGTGCGCCGTTTCATGCGCCACGACGGCGGGAAGCTCGGCCTCGCTCAGGTCGTTTGCGATCATCGAGAGGGCGGGATACTCCATGCCGCCGTACACAAATCCCGTCTCCGCGACGGCGTACCTCGGATAGGCGTACGCGCCGAACGTCTCGGAGAAATAGGCGAGGCTCTTCGCCGCGGCTTCCAGCGTGCGCTGCGGATCCCGATCGGAGGCATAGTAGTACGCGACCTCCACGCCGCCCTCTTCCGCCGTGACGCACTTCATCCCCTCCGCGAACACAAAGGCGACGTCTCTGACCCCCTCTGCGCGGACATGGTATGCCCGTTTTCCCTCTATCTCCTCCCCCTCCTCCGCGGCGAACCCCGTCGCGAGGGTGTACGAGGAGGGGAGCGTGATCGTGACGTCGTAGTCCGCAGTCTCGCTCACAAAGGGATCGCCGTTCGGGCAGTAGACGTACTCGCAAAATTCTCCGTCTTTGGCGGCGCACAGAATGGGATAAAAATTGGCGAGGTTGACGGCGCACGCGGCGACCCCGAGGCGGTGTTCGATCTTTGCGAGTTCGACCTCGAAGGAGATCCCGATGCTCGCCCTTCCGCCCGCTTTGAGCGGGGAAGCGAGCTTCACGGAGAGAATGTTTTCATCCTCGCCGCAGATTTCGAAGCTCTTCGCGCCCGTGATCCCCTTGATCTCGATCTCGCCGTAGCTCTCGCCGTCGTAATACGCGGAGGAGGCGAAGAGTTCGGAGACGGGCCGAAACTTCGCCTCGGCGCGGTAGGCGTTGGGCCAGAGTTGGAATTTCAGCTCGTCCGTCTCCCGCCCCAAGGGGTTGCGGATGTCTGCCGTCATCTCGGCCGTGAAGAGGCGCTCTTGGGCATGGTACTCCCCTTTGATGTCATATTGCGTTCTGCCGCCCGAAGCCGTGCCGCAGGAAGCGAGCCCGCACGCCGCCGCAAGGCACCCTGCGGCGAGGATCAAACTGAAAATCTTTCGCATAAAAAATACCCTCCCGAAGATCCGACAGGGTATTTTATGAAGGACTTGCGGCGTTTAGAACGCCCGCGTCACGGCCGCCGAGCGCGCCCTCTTTGCATTACTTCTCGCCCAGCACGGGGTCGAAATAATCCGCGGGGTCCACGAGATCGTCTTCGAGATACATCTCGAAATGCAGGTGCGGTCCGAGGAACGCCTCGAAGCCGTAAGCCTCCGCGACCTCCGCGATCTTCATGCCCTGCGTCACGCTCGCCCCCACGGCCAGACCCGTGACAGGCTCGCAGAAATAGTAGTAGCTCTTGACCCCGTCGTCGTGATCGACGATGATGAGGTTGCCGAGATTCTCATGCGGGCCGATATAGGAGACCTTCCCCGCAGCCACGGCCTTGACCTCCGTCCCCGCGGGGGCGGTGAAGTCGATGCCCTGATGGTGATAGTACCAACCGTGCATCGTCTGGTTGCAGAAGATGTCGCCGAACTGCGCGTCCACTGTCTCGCAGTCGATGGGCGAGACGAAGGTGACGGCGTCGCCGCCTGTGGGGGGCGTGGGTTCGGAGCCGGAGGGATCGTTCGGGTCCGAGGGATCATCGCCGGGATCCGAGGGGTCGGTTACGGGCGGCTTCTCCACGACATTTTTGCTTCCCGCGGTGACAAAGTACACCGTGAGCACCGTCGCGGCGATCAGCAAGAGCGCGCAGACCGCCACGATCAGGTAGTAGATCACCTTTTTCTTACTTTTTGTCTTTTCTTCTTTCATGATATCCTCCGAAAATTTCTATGTAGATGATGGACGCCGCGCACAAATTTTATACTTTGCGTTTTCATCTTTCGGAAAATGCGCCCGCGCGCGGCCTCAAAATCCGCCGAAGATGAGCGGCGTTCCCGCGGCCGTCTGCCCGCTTCCGACCGCGATTTGCAGATTGACGACTCTGCCGTCGAGCAGAACGCCCTCGCCGAGCAGGGGGGAATAGAGATAGTAAGAGGTCACGCCGGCGGCTCCCTCCGTGAAGAGCAGCTCCGCGCAAAAGCGCGCTTTGAGCGCCTCATAGCAATTTCCGCTGTAACGGACGCTCTCCCCCGCAACGTCCTGCCGCAGCAGTTTATCGAGAAAGGGGGAATGTGTGGAGGCGATCTCAGAGGAGGAACTCGCCCCGAAGTAGAGCTCATACGCTTCCCCCTCCTCAAAGACGGGCGAATAGAGGAGCAGCATGGCGAAGGCGGCGCACAGGAGTGCAGAGAGAAGGACGCACCCCGCCTTGACGGCTTTCAGAAAAGCGCGCATAAAAAAATCCTCCCGAAAACTCGGAAGGATTATGGACGGGAATGAACGATCCTATACCTGCGGGATCACTTCCCCCACGAAAGGGGCTCGCCGCCGAGGATATGGATGTGGAGATGGGGCACGGTCTGCCCCGCCGCTTCGCCCTGATTCATAACGAGCCGATATCCCCCATCGAGGCCGAAAGAGGGCGCGAACGAGCCGATCTTTTGCAGAGCTCTCCCCAACGTTTCGGCGCGGGCGGCGTTCAGCTCGGCGACCGTCTTGTAGTGCTCCTTGGGCACGCACAGAAGATGGACGCGCGCGATGGGATCGATGTCCCGAAAGATGAGGATCTCGTCGTCCTCATAGACCTTGGAGGAGGGGATCTCCCCCGCGATGATCTTACAGAAAATACAGTCTTGCATACTAAGCCTCCGAAAAAATCTCGCCCGATAAGGCGTCAAATCTCTTTTACGATCTCCGCACGGACGCCGCCTTCCCCCATTTCCAGAAGGCGAACCTCGTACATGCCCCCCTCGTTTGCGTTCTCGCAGACAACGCGAATGTAGTTCTCGGTGTAGCCGCCGCCGTCCTCCTCGAAGAGCGCGGTGAGCGTGCGCCCGAGAAAGCGCTGCGCATACGCGGCCTCCGCCGCCTTGCAGACTTCGAGCATGCGCGCCATGCGCTCCCTCTTGACGCGGGCGGGCAGATCCTTCCTCTTCGCGGCCGCCGTGCCCTCGCGCGGGGAAAACGGAAACGCATGCACCCGCGCAAACGCGGCCTCTCCGACGATGGAGAGCGAGCTTTGAAAGTCCTCCTCCGTCTCGGTGGGAAATCCGACAATGATATCCGTCGTGATCGCGGCGTCGGGGAACAGCGCGTAGATCCTGCGGCAGGCCGCGAGGTAGTCCTCGCGCGTGTAGCGGCGGTTCATCTCCCGCAGGACCTTGGTGGATCCGCTTTGGAGGGAGAGGTGAAAGTGCGGCGCGACATTGCCCGCAGCCTTCACTTTTTGCAAAAATTCATCCGTCACGATGCCGACTTCGAGCGAGCCGAGGCGGACGCGGGCCGGAAGCGTGCGGAGGGCATACACGAGGTCGCCGAGGTCGCGGTCCCCGTCGCAGTAGGAGGAAAGGTCGATGCCCGTGAGCACGATCTCCCTTGCCCGGCACGCCTGCGCCTCTTCGACCACGCGCTCCATCTTCCGCGAACGGGAGCGGCCCCGCAGGTACGGAATGAGGCAATAGGAGCAGAAGCGGTTGCACCCGTCCTGCACGCGCAGGAAGGCGCGCGTACGCACATCCTTGGGCATGGGTAGCTCGCAGAAGGCCGTCTCCGCCTCAGCAGGCCCGACAGACGCCATGCCTTCGCGCACGGCATCGAGGACCCGATCTTTGTGCATTGCGCCGAAGACGCAGCGCACGCCCTCCTTCCCGAGGAAGGCTTCCGCGTCGTGCTGGGCGGCGCAGCCGAACACGATGACGGGCGCCTCGGGGTTGAATTTGCGCATGCGCGCGACGGCCTGACGGGACTTCCTCTCCGCCTCCGCCGTCACGGCGCAAGTGTTGAGCAGATACAGATCGGCGCGGGAGAGCTCTGCCGTCGTCTCATAGCCGAGGTCTTCGAGGCCGCGCATGAGGGACGCGCTCTCCGCCTCGTTTTGCTTACAGCCCACGGTGAATACGCACGCCTTCATCCCAGCTCCCCCATCCCGTGGGCGATCACGGAGAGCACGGCGATGGCCGCCGTCTCGGCGCGCAAAATTCGCCTGCCCAGCGTGATCCCGCAAAAGCCCGCGCGCTTCGCCTCCTCAAATTCCTCTTCGCAAAAGCCGCCCTCACTGCCGACCATGACCGCGCATGAACCGTTTATCTCGGACATGGTTCCCTCGTTTTCACTCAAAAATTCACAGGCGATGAGCTTGACGTCGTAGGAGCGCGCGGCCTCCAACGCGGAGGAAAAGTCCCCGCAATACTCGACGGGCGGCGCGGCGGCGCGCAGGCACTGCTTCGCGGCCTCGCGCGAGACCTTGTTGAGCCGTTCCAGCTTGTTTTCGTTCATATAGGCGGCGCAATAGCGGGAGGCAAAGACGATCACGCTGGAGACGCCGAGCTCCACCGCCTTCTGCACGACGAGTTCGGTCTTGTCCCCTTTGAGCGCGCCGATCAAGAGGCAGTAGTTTGCGCGCGGCTCCCGGTTTGATTCGCGCGCGCCGACGACATGGAAGATCAGGCGGCTCTTTTCGGCGCGGACGACGACGGCGGAGAATTCCCTTCCGCTTCCGTCGAGCAGGGTCGCTTCGTCGCCGACGCCGAGGCGGAGAACGTTTTTTGCATGGCGGAACTCCTCCCCTTCGAGGGAGACTTCTTCCGCTATTTTCTCGATAAAAAATCGCTTCGGCGTGGACATGGGCGCCTCTTTTTTCTTATTTACGCTGTAAGACGAGGGCAAACCATTCGCCCCTTTGCACTTCTTTCTTCACAACAAGGCCCTGCTCGCCGAAGGCGGCCTTGACCGCGTTGCGGCGGTCGGCGATGATGCCCGAGAGGATCACCGTTCCGCCCTCCTTCAAGCGCATGGGAACGGCGGGCGCAAGCCGCACGAGGATCTCCGCCGTAATGTTGGCGAGGATGAGGTCGGCCTTTGCCGCGGCGCCTTCCGCAAGGTCGCCCTCCGAGACGGTAACGCGGTCGGATACGCCGTTCTTCGCGGCGTTGTGCCGCGCGCTCGAAACGGCGACGGGGTCGATATCCGTCAAATCGCATCTCCCCGCCCCGAGTTTGGCCGCGGCGATCCCGAGGATCCCGCTCCCGCAGCCGATGTCGAGCACGGTATCTCCCGCCTTCAAGGCGTCTTGGAGCAGTTCGACGCACATGGCCGTCGTCTCGTGCTCGCCCGTGCCGAAGGCCATATTCGAGTCGAGCAGGACGATCTCCTCCCCCTCCCGCTTCTCGTATTCGATCCACTCGGGCACGACGGTGATCCTGCCGAGCGGAAGGGGCCGAAAGTGCTTCTTCCAGATGTCGATCCAGTCGTCTCCGTCGATCTCCCGCCGCGTCATTTCGAGCGTCCCAAAGGGGATCGCGCCCTCGGATCTCGATACCATGTCCGAGATCTCGCGCATGATCTGCCCGATCTCCCCCTCTCTGTCCGGCCGAAGAAAGGCCTTGACGAGGACCTCCGTGCGGGGCGTTTGCAGGGTTTCGTCGAGATAGTCCCAATACACGCCCGAACGCCCGGATTGCAGGGCGATGACGTCTGCGCTGTCTGAAATGGCAACGCCGCCCTCGGTATAATTCCAGAGGAGGTCGGCGATCAGCTCGCTCGCCTCCGAGGTGGTTCTTACGGTGAGTTCGATGTATTTCATAACCTTATTATAGAATGCCGTGCGCGCTTTGTCAAGAGGGTGCGCCCGCCGCGGAGGCGGGACGCGTTAAAACAGCGGCGCAAAGATCTTTGCGATCTCGCAGATCCAGCGCCAGACGACGCTTCGCTTTGCATCCTCCTCCGTTTGCAGGGCGGAGACGGAAAAGATGCCCTCCATGTCCGCCTTGATCTTCTCGATCGCCTTCGTCTTGTACATGAACACGCCGTCCTCGTAATGGTACAAGAAAGAGCGATAGTCGAGGTTGACGGTGCCGACAGTGGCGGCCTCGTCGTCCGCGAGGAACATTTTGGCGTGGATAAAGCCGGGCGTATACTCGTAGATCTTCACGCCTCCCTTGATGAGGGCCATGTAGTTGGAGCGGGTGAGCGCGAAGGCGATCTTCTTATCGGGGATAAAGGGCGTGACGACGCGCACGTCCACGCCGCGCCGCGCGGCAAGGATGAGCGCCTGCCGCATGCGGTAGTCGATGATGAGATAGGGCGTCGTGATCCAGACGTATCTCCTTGCGGCATTGAGAATGTTGATATAGACGTCCTCGCTGAGGTGGCGCTCATAGATGGGGAAAGGGCCGTCTCCGTACGGCTGCACATAGCCCTCGCCCTCGAAGCGCGGATAGCTCTCGGGAAGGAAATGCCCGACGTCCTCCGTCTTTTTCGCCTGCATGGCATACAGGCGCAGGAACATGAAGAGGAAATTCCGCACCCCCGGGCCTTCGAGGCGCACCGCGGTGTCCTTCCAATAGCCGAAGCGCTCGACGGCGTTGATGTATTCGTCCGCGAGATTGAGCCCGCCCGTATAGGCGACCGTCCCGTCGATGACGGCGATCTTGCGGTGGTCGCGGTTGTTGTGAACGGTGGTGACCACGGGGACGAAGGGGTTGAACTTCATGCACTTGATCCCCATCCTGCGAAGTTTGCGGTGATAGTTGAGGTGGATCTTCCCCATGCTGCCCACGTCGTCATAGAGTACGCGCACCTCCACGCCGCTCTTGACCTTGCGTTCGAGGATGTCGAGAATGGACCCCCACATCGTTCCGCGCTCGATGATGAAGTATTCCAAAAAGATGTACTTCTCCGCACGCTCCAAATCTTCGAGAAAGCGGGGAAAGAAGTCCTCGCCCGAGGGGAAATACTCCGTCTTGGTCCCGTCGTGCACGATGGCCGAGGGGTTGACGGTGAGCAGCGCGACAAAGGGCGCGGCCCAGTGGCGCATGTCCTGCTCCATCTGCTCCTTTGTCACCGCGGAGACCTCGTATTGGGCCGTGGTCTCGTACACGGCGCGGTACAGCCTGCGGCGGCGCGCGGAGGGGCGCTGGGCGGAAAAAGTGGCATAGAGCATCACGCCGAACACGTTGAGCGTGACGATGCAGAGGATCCACGGGATCTTGGTTTCGGGCACCATGTCGCGGTTCGTCACATGGAGCACGGAAATGATGACGATGATCCACGCGAGCACGACGAGCGCCAAAGTGATATATTCCGCCGCGTTCGGAAAGTAATGCGCCAGAATGATCAGGAGCGCATACACGACGCCGACGATGACGGCAAAGAACAGCACGACCATCAGGACGATGGTGAGCGCGACAATGGAAAATCGGCTAAAAACCTTTTTGAAGAACGCTTTCACTCCTCTTCCTCCGTGATCCTTTCGTAAACAGTGCAGCCGCAGGGCGCGGTGCGTGAAGAAAATTCGCCATCGAGCACAACGTCCGCGCGGGGCGTGTGCAGAAGACAGAGACCGTCCGCGCCGAGAAACGCCTGAGCGGAGACATCCTCCGCCGCAAGCCCGCACGCGTCGATGGATACGACGTTCGGGCAGGCGTAAAAGGCATAGGCGCCGAGCTTCCCGCCCGTCACCTTGACGTGTTCCAGCGTGGCGGGGACGCAGTATGCACCCTCCCGAATGAAGAGCCACGCGACCTCGCCGCGGTACTCTCTGCCAAGCGGATCGCGCATGTTCCCCGCATACGGAATGGTGAGGGAACGGAGCCCCTCACACGCGGAGAGGGCACCCATGTCCGCGAAGTCGCTCTCAAAAAGGACGAGCTCCTCCGAATCCGGCAGGGCGGCGACGAGCCGCCTTCCCCCGGGTGTGTCGAGAAAGATCTGCCCGCCCTCCGCGCGGTACGGCTGCGCCGCCGTCACCGTGCAGACGCGGCTTCCGATCAGATCCGCCGCCCGAAATTCCGCGTCCGGGCCGAGGTGGAGCGACGCGGCTGCGTACAATTTGAGAAATCCCTCGGGCAGCTCTCCCATGAGAAGAGAGACCCGCTTCGCCCCCATTTTCTCCGAGGGCGAGACGGAGCGGCCCGTATAGCGGAAGGCGTCGCCCGCGTACCATACGCAATCGCCGTATTCGCAGAAGAGCGCCGCCCGCTCGATGCGGGAAAGGCCCGAAAGGTCGAGTGCAATGAGCTCCGCAAGTTCGCCCGCACGGAACACGTCCGCAACGTGCATGGCCGCGAAAGATGGGCGTATCCTCCCGACATGGGTGCCCCGTTTGAGCTCGATCCATCCGTCGTCGCCGATCCCCGTAAGGCAGGCGAACGCGGAGGCGTAACCCTCGGTGGAGCTTGTCCCGTCCTCCCATTCGCAGAGGTAGCGCTCTTCTTCGGCGCCGGCCGAAGCGGGAAGCGGGAACAGCAGGAGGAGAAAACAGGCCGCCGTAAGGAGAAATGCGAGCAGAAAATTTGCCGTTTTGCGCAGTTTCAATCCCATGAGAGCCGATGCAGCGCGCCCGCCTCTTCCAGCCCTTCGAAGCCGTGCTGGCGGAAGGCCTCATAGACCGCGACGGCGACGCTGTTGGAGAGGTTGAGGGAGCGGCGCTCTCCCCGCATGGGGATGCGCACGCAGTGTTCGCGGTTGGCGACGAGGAGTTCCTCGGGCAGGCCCGCCGTCTCCTTGCCGAATACGAGCGCACAGCCCGCGGGATAGTTGCAGGAGGCATAGGAGCGCTCCGCTTTCGTCGTAAAATAGAAAAATTCCGCGCCGTCGAGGGCGGCAAAGACCTCCTGCATGCTGCCGTGGACGCGCACGTCGGCGTATTGCCAATAGTCGAGGCCCGCGCGTTTGAGATATTTATCCGAGAGTTCGAAGCCGAGCGGCTTGACGAGGTGGAGCGTGCAGCCCGTTGCGGCGCACGTCCGCGCGATATTGCCCGCGTTTTGCGGGATCTCGGGTTCGAGCAGAACGACGTGAAACATGCCCCTATTGTAGTATATTTCGTTCCGTTTGGCAAGCGGTTTGCAAAATTATTTTCCCGCGGGGAGCGGAAAGAGCCGCGGCCCGCGGGAAACGCCTTTGTTCAAAAGAACCGTGCATTGCACGGTTCCTTTCGGTCATCTGAGATAGCTGCCGCGCGCACTCTGCAATACGCGGAAGATCTGCACTTCTTCGCCCGTCCTTGCGTCGAGGTAGACGATGAATTCCTCCTCGCCGTACTTGCAGGCGAACTCATAGCAGAGCACCTCCTGCCCCTCGACGGGAATGAGCGCGAGGTTCTGCGCATAGGGTTCGAGGCCGCCATTTAGCTTCGCCTTCGCCTCCTTTGCGGAGAGTGCAGGCGAGAGATCGCGCTGTTCGTCGTTGAGAAGATACCCTCTGGCGTCCATGCCGACGACGCGGCCCTTCTCCTCGCAGACGCGGATGCGGATGATCTCGGGATAGATGCGCACGCCGTCCTCCACCGCCGTATAGGTGAGGTTGGCGATCATGCCGCCGTCGGAGAGCCACACGGCCTCCACGTTGCCGACGCCGATGGACGCAAGATACTCTCTCGCGATCGCGTCGCAGGTGGCGAGATCGAAGTTCTTCGTCTTGCACTCCTCATAGGTGTCGAAGAAGGCGAGTTTGCCGCCGTTTTTGGTGATCTCCGCAAAGATTTCGAGCTCGTCCTGACAGGTCACGGTGAAGTTGTAGCACGCGACTTCCTGCGTCAACGTCTCGCCCGTGTACTTGACATCTTGGACATGGTATGCCGCAAAGAGCTCTCTCACCCGCTCTTCGGCCTCGGAAGAGGTGATCTCTTCGAAGCGCGCAAGGCGGTTTTCGCCCACGTTGCCCTCCTCCGCAAACGGAGCGTCCTGCAACGTCTTTTCCTTTGCGCTCTCGCCCAGCTCGCCGAACTTTTCGGCGACCGTGCCGCCCTTGCCCGTCATAAAGTCGCGGATATCGCCGCGCTCCAAATGGGTGACGAGCTCGTTGAGCTCCTGGTAGAGCCGATCGTTGAGGCTGTACAGGTGGGCCACCGTCTCCCTCTCTTCGCTCGAAAGGGTGCCGCCCGCCGAGATCTTCCGAAGGAGGGTGCGCGCGTACGAGCCCGTCTTGTTGACGAAGGATGAGATGTCCGTGCTCGTCTGGCTGTCTACGGGGATCTTCTCGATCGCGCTCTCCATGAGGGCGGAGTTGACGAGGATGTCCGTGAGGAGCGCCCTCTGCTCCGCATTCCCCGCGGAGACGCGGAGTTTGGAGAGGTCGTCATCCAACCCTTCGCTCGCTTCGACCATCTCATAGAGGGTGGTGCGGTAGCCGCTCTCCGCCTCCGTCTGCATGCTGTCCATGCGCAGGGCTCCCGCCGTGACGACGGTGGCGAGCACCAGACACGCCGTGCCGAGCGAGATGACCGCGGCCAGCCAGCCGCCGAAGCCGGGCGCGTGCTTTTTGCGCTCCGTCTTTTGCTCGCGCTTGTGCTTTCTGTCCTCTGCCTTGCGGGCATGGGCGGCCTCTCTTGCTTGAAGCTTCCGCTCCTTCTCCCGCTCGCGCGCCTCGCGCCGCTTGGCTTTGAGGGCGATGCGCTCCTTCTTTTCGCGGGCGATGCGCTTGCTCCGTTCGAGTTTGGATTCGTTCTTCAACATCTCGCGGCGCGCGATGCGCTCCGCCCGCTTTTCCACGCGGCGGGCTTTGAGGTCGGCGCGCCTCTGCTGCCTCTTTTCCAGCCGCTCCGCCTTCTTCTTTGCGATGAGCTCCTTGCGTTCGAGGCGCTTTTCGGCGAGCCGCTGCCTCTTCTCGATGCGTCTCTGCCGGATGGCGGCGCGCTTCTCGATCCTTGCCTGCTTCACGGAAGTCTTTTCGTCCTTCTTGCCGTTGCGCTCCTTTGCCGCGGCGACGCGCCTGTCCGCCGCCGCATGTTCCTTTTTCACCGCGGTTTTCTGCGCCGCCTTTTTGGCGGGAGACTTCTTCCGCGCGGCGGGAGCCTTCTGCTCCTTCTGCTCGTTGACCGACTCCGGCGTGAACTCCTGCTCCCGTTCGACCTTTTCCACCTTCTCTGCTCCGCTCGAAACATTCTTTCCGATTTCTTTCTTCATAACTCCTCCTTATATGGCAAAGACGTGTTTGCCGATGACCGTGACCGTCTTACGGTTAAAGATCCACGAGCTCGTCGCGACGGCGGGGTTGTAATAGTAGAGACATCCGTACGTCGGATCCCAGCCGTTCATCGCGTCGCGCGCGGCGTTGTAGGCCGTCTGGTCGGGTTCCAGATTGATCTGCCCGTCCGTCACCGCGGTGAATGCGCCCTTCTGATAGACGACGCCTGCGATGCTGTTGGGGAAGGATGAGCTCCTCACCCGGTTCATGATCACGGCGCCGATGGCGACCTGCCCCGTGTAGACCTCCCCTCTGCCCTCGGCATAGATACATTTTGCGAGAAGGTAGAGATCGGACGAGGTGTAGTTCGACGTCCCGCCGCCCGAGGACGAGGACGAGCCGCCGCCCAGCGCATTGTAAGAATCCGTCATTCCGAGCGCCGCATACGTCGCCTTGCCGACGACGCCGTCCGCGGTGAGCCCGTTCTTCTTCTGGAACGCGATGACCGCCGCCTTGGTCCCCGCGCCGAAGATCCCGTCTACTGCGCCGCTGTAATAGCCCCATTGTTTGAGGCGCCTCTGGACTTCCTTGACCTCGGCGCCGCGGCTGCCCTGCCTGAGCACGGCCGCTTCCGCGACGGCGGTATACGCTGTATCGGCGGTCGGCTGCACCAAGGCGATCCCCGTCCCGGCGGCGGTTGCCGCAGCGCACGAGAGCGCGATCGCCGCTGCCAATAAAAACTTCTTCATAATTTCCTCCTATGCACAATGTGAGCAAGGCGGAAAAAATTATACCGAGAATCACGCACGGCGCAGAAATTCGCGGCGGGGCTTCCCTTCTTTTGCCCGGGAAGGGAAGCCCCGCCGCAACAAAAAAGCGGCCCAAAGGCCGCCTTCCCGTCTTGTTTTCTTTTCGCTCCGCCGCTCAATCCTCCATGCAGAGCTTGCGCATGAGCGCGCCGTTCCCGATGACGCGGCCGCCGCCGAGCACGACCGCCGTCTGCACATCGCCCGCGAGGTGCGTCTCCATCTGCAACCTCTCCGCCATGTAATCCGCAAACCCGGCGAGCCCGCACACCCCGCCCGAGAGAAGGATCCCGTTCTTGCACATCGCCGCGGAGACCTCCGCGGGGAGCTTGCGGAGCATGAGCTCGGCATACTCGGCGATCTTATCTACATAGACGCGGATGGGGAAGAGAATGTCCTCCGAGGAGACGGAGACGGAACGCGGCCTGCCCGAGGTGACGTCCCTGCCGTTGACGATCGTGCTCTGGCCGTCGTTTTCGATGAGGCTGCCCACCGTATTTTTGAGCTTCTCGCTCGTGAGGGAGCCGATTTTGAGGTTATAGAGATCGGCGATATGGTCGATGATGTGCACGTCCATGTTGTTGCCGCCTACGCACATGGTCAGGCCCGCGATCGTCCCGTCGAGGGAAAACACGGCGAGCGACGTCTTTCCCGCGCCGACATCTACGGCAAACACGGGGTTGGATTCGGAGAGCGGAATGTCCTGCCCGAGCGCGGCGAGATAGTGCGCCTCGACGAAGTTGACGCGGGCGACCCCCGCCGCCTTGGCCGCGCGGTAGTAGCTCTCGCGCCCCCGCAGGCTGCACCCCGTGGGAACGCAGAAGATGGCCTCGATCCCGCCGAACTTTCTGCGCCCGACCTTGGAGAGAAAGTATTCGAGCAGGGCACCCGCGAAAGCCTCGTTGACGATCTCCCCCTCATAGACGGGAAAGACGACCTCGGTGAGTTCCGCCGTCTTGCCGAGCAGGCGCTTGGCGTCCGCGCCGAACGCGCGGATCTCCCCCGTATCCTTGGAGACGGAGACACAGGTGGGCTCCGCGAGCACGATGCCGCTCCCGAGCCTGAAAATTTTCGTGACCGCTGTCCCGAAGTCGATTGCAAGCTTCAACATTTGCTTCCTCCGAGCGCGCTTTCGAGCATGGCGCGCACCGCTTCGACGGGCAGGCCCACGACGTTCGTGTAGCTGCCCTCGTACGAGCGGACGAGCGGATATCCGTCCTGTATCCCGTAGGCTCCCGCCTTGTCCGCGGGGAGCCCGCTCGCGACGTAATCCGCGATGAGTTCTTCCGATAAATTGTGAAAAGTGACCGCCGTCTCCGAGACATGGTACCGCCGTATGCCCTCGCCGAGCAGGCAGACGCCCGTGAGAACGGTGTGCGTCTTTCCCGAGAGCGCGCGGAGCATGCGGGCCGCGTCGGCGGCGTCTTTGGGCTTGCCGAAGATCTCGCCGTGCAGCGCGACCACGGTGTCCGCGCCGAGCACGAGCGAGCCGCGGAAGCGGGAAAAGACCTCCTCCGCCTTGCCGCGCGCAAACGTGAGAGCGGTCTCGCGCGGGGAGAGCCCTCTTGCCTGTTCCTCGAACAGAGAGGGCTCCGCCGTAAAGGGATATCCGAGTTGTGCGAGCAGTTCGACGCGGCGCGGGGAACGGCTCGCGAGAATGAGCTGCATGGGGCTATAAGATTTCGAGATTCTTCTTGAAGGCGCGCTTGAACTCGGCCCCCGCGGCCATGGCCTGACGGATTTCGAGGGAGGCGTCCCCCGCAAGTTCCGTCTTCATGATGACGGAATCGCCCAGCACGTCGCAGTTGATGCCCTTTACGACGCCGAGGCCGCTGCGGTCCAGACACTCCGCGATGCGGAGCAGCACGCCGAGCTTCTTGACGACGTCGAGATCGTCATCCGTGACGATATCTTTGAAGCGGGCCCATTCGGCGGGAGAGACGTCCTCCTTCCTGTGGCACCCCGCGACGAAGGCGGCGAGGACGATCTCCTTGTGCGTCGCCCCGTAGATGCTGCTGTTGAGGATCATGTAGCGGCTGTGCATCTGGTTGTTGTAGTAGCGGACGCGCAGGCCTGCGTCGTGCAGGCTGGCCGCGATTTTGAGGATCTTCAAGTAGATGCGCGGATACTTGTGCAGCACGCGGAGCTGCTTGAAGAGCTGGATGGAGAGATGCACGACGTTCTCCACATGCCGCTCGTTGCAGCCGTAGTACTGCACGAGCGTGTTGAGGGAGTAGCTGAGCACGTCCGAGATGGGGCGCTCCACCGTCATCGGGATGGCCTGGTTGAACATGATGCCCTCGCGCAGGCCGCAGCCGCCGATGGTGAAGTTTTCGATGTGGAGATAGTCCGTGAACGCCTTGATGATGGCGAGCGCGGCGGGCATGATGTCCGCACGCTGCGGCGAGAGCCCGCGGATGCGCTTGCGCTTCTCCACGTCGAGAACGCGCACCATCTCATAGACGGAGAGGAAGTCCTCCGTCGTGAACTGGTAATTGTGCACGATATTGAGCGGATACTTGCGGATGATGCGGTTGATCTTGTAGAGGTTGCGGAAGGACCCGCCCACGCCGATCATCTGCGCGTCCGGCTCCACTTCGGAGAGCCATTCGATCTTCTTGAACTGTTCGGTGAAGAACTCCTCGATGCGCTCCGTCTGCTCCTTGGGACCGCCGTCGTTGGAGAAGAGGTCGGAGAGCGTCACCGCGCCGAAGGGCAGGGAGATGAAGTTGATGATGCTGCGGCGGTTGTAGTAGATGATCTTGGTGCTGCCGCCGCCGATTTCGAGCACGATGCCCTTGGGCACGTCCATGGAGTTGATGACCCCGCGGTAGACGAGGGTCGCCTCCTCCTCCTCGGAGAGCACCTGCACGCGGATGCCGCAGGTGGCCTGTATCTCATCCAGAAAGGACCGCTGGTTCTTGGCGCGGCGGACGGCCGCCGTTGCCACGGCGATGATGCGCTCCACCCCGCTCGCGTCGCAAAGACGCTTAAACATTTTGAGCGTGCGGATGGTCTCCGCCACCCTCTGCGGTTTGAGAAAACCGTCCCGGTCCATGTCCTGCCCGAGACGCACGCTCTCTTTGAGTTCATCCTCCACCATAAAATTCCCGTCGCCGAAAAGCTGCACGACGACGAGACGGGCGGAATTGGACCCCAAGTCGATGATTCCTATTTTTTCCATTTTTTCTGCCCCGTCCTTGCCCCGAATTGCGAATGATCGTATCCCGCGGAAGAGCTTCGAGAAATCCCTATTTTACTTCACCCTATTCTAACACAGGTTTGAGGGTTTGTCCATACCCTTTGAGAAAATTATTCACCGTTTTTCCGAATTTTTTTCCGTAAACGCGCCTTTTTTCCGCTCTTGGAACGCGGATCTGAACTGGAAGAGGGAGAGTGCGGCGAGAAATGCGCCGAATGCTTTCGAAAGGGCGGCCGCGGGCAAGACGGCCGCGAGGAGGGAAAAGGCCACGGAAAACCCCAGCGCGGGGAGGATGAGATACCCCAGCCCGCGCCGTTCGAGCAGGCCGTTTTTGGCATGGATGGAGAGCGCGAGCAGCGACATGGGCAGAAAGGAGAGGAGGTTGACGCCCTGCGCAGCCGTCTGCTCCACCCCGCAGAGCAGGGTGAGCAGCGGGATGAGCGCGGTGCCGCCGCCCATCCCCATTCCGCCGAGGATCCCGCCCGCGATCCCGCAGAGAAAGAACACGAGAAAGGCCATCAGAAGATCATCCTCAACCCCGCCGCAAGCATGAACAGGGCAAACACGAACGTGACGGCGCGCGGCGGGACGCGGGAGAGCAGCCTCGCCCCCACCGCCCCGCCCGCAAACACGCCGAGCGAGACGGGCAGGAGCACGGCGAACGGTACGAGGCCGCAGAAGAGGTACACCGCGGCGCTCGCCAGACTTGCGGGGAGGATGACGGCGATCGCGGTCGCATGGGCGCTGCGCGCAGATCTGCCCGCCGCTTTGAGGACGGGCACGGCGATCATGCCGCCTCCGCCCCCGAAGAGCCCGTTCGCGGCCCCCACCGCCGCCCCGCCGAGAAGATAGGTCGCATGGAGATTTTTCATTATGTAGAGGGAGCGCCGCCCCTTTTTTATGAAAAGTTTGTGTCAAGCGAAAAAAAGTTTTCCTTTTTTTGCGTATTTGCGCGAAAACCGCTTGCAAGTCTCGGCATTTTATATTAAAATAGAAAAAGCATTTTGCCGTTTTATGCCCTTTCGCGGCGAGGACGGCAAGTGCAATCCGAAAATAACCGGCTCCCGTCGGCGGACAAGCTCCGCGGGCAGGGCCGCGATAAGGTGTGACTTATGGCAAAATTCTTTGATTCGAAAAAGCGGAAGAAGCGGCTGGCGTTCCTATTGGGCGCCGCGCTCTCCGCAACCCTCGCTTTGGGCGCGGTCTCCGCATGCGCGACGCAACCCGTCACGCCCGAAGAGCCGGGCGATGACACCCCCACGCCCACCGATACCCAGCCGCTCAAAAACGGCAACTTCGAGTTCTACAAGGAGATGAACAAGGAGTTCGCCGAGAAGCGCGACCTCATCAACTCTCCGTCGAGCTATAACTGGTCGTTCTCCCAGGGCAGCCCCAGCTCGGTTGCGGACTCCGGGATCGTCAAGACGGACGAATGGGCCGAGCTTGCCGCTTCCAAGTTCTCCCTCATCCGCGAGGAGGACCGCAAGACGACGAACGACGACGGCGAGGAGGTCGAGGCCGAGAGCGGCACCCTCACGACCGCGGCGGCCGACTATGCCACCGCGCACTGGGAGGAGGCGAGCGTATACGACCGCCTCGAATTCTATGATTTCTTCGGCATTGACGACGAGGATGAGTTCGCGCTCTACGAGGACTACCCCTACACCATCTCCTTCGACGACGTGAAGGAGCTCTCCAAAGTGGAAGGCGGCCCCGGCCTGCACGACGCCTCGATGAAGGAGACGGGCGTGCTCATGATCCACAACCTCTCCAACGAGACCAACGCCGCCAACGACACGGCGCGCGGCACGGCGCAGTACTACACGTCGGGCACCACCGTCACCCTCTCCGCAGGCACCGCGGCCCGCGTCTCCGTCTGGGTCAAGACGGCCGCCCTCTACCACTACGGTGCGGATGACGACGTGGAAGTCACCCGCCGCGCAGGCGCCTATATCGGCGTGACGCAGACGGTGGGCGGCACGACGCTCGACCAGATGCAGATCAAAAACATCATCACGGAGAACGACGATACCCTCGCCGACACCAACGGCTGGAAGCAGTACACGGTCTATATCCGCGCGAACACCTTTGCGACGACCACCTTCCGCATCGTGCTCGGCCTCGGGCAGGGCTCTTCCACCTCCCGCTACGAATATGTGGACGGCTTCGCGTTCTTCGACGACCTCACCTATAAAGTCCTCGACAACGAGGAGTACGCAGCCGAGACCGAGGGGCTGAACGTCCCCGGCGAGAACGGCAACTACTGCAACCTCAACACCGTCGGCGACGAAAATTGGAAATTCTATGCGACCGACCGCCGCACGGGCGCCATCGGGCACGACACGTTCAACATCGACCTCTCCGCCGAATTTGAGCCCTACACGCTGTCCTCTTCGGACATCGAAGTCAGCCCCACCGAGGAGCGCCTCTCCAACGGCAAGGTGTGGACGTCCGAGAACATCGACGGGTCCCTGTACGACAACACCCGCTCCGACATCCCCGAGAGCAGGAAGAGCGTCGTGGGCGTGTTCCCGCTCAAAGGGACGGGGAACAGCCTCGAATCCCTCGCTGCGTATCCCGACGGCAACGGCTACCTCAGAAATATCTATGAGAAGGACTTCGCGGGCTTCCCCTTTGAGAACGAGCAGGGCATCGTCCTCCTCCTCTCGACGAACGGCGCGGCCTATACGGCAAAACTTCCCGAACAGGTGCTCGGTCCGAACAGCCGCATGCTCCTTTCCTTCTTCGTCAAGACGAGTTCCTTCCAGAACAACCCCAACGCGAGCGGCGCGGGCGCCGTCCTCGTAGACGGGGAGAACAAGACATCGATCTCCCCCTTCATCTCCACCAACGTCGCCAAGGTCGATATCGACGACACCCGCAAGGATATCTATGACGGTTGGGTGCAGTGCTTCTTCTTCGTGCAGAACGACACGGACGAGGCAAAGACATTCCACATCGAACTGACGTACGGCCCCACCTCCATCGCGAGCACGACGGTGAACGACTACTGCGACGGGTATGCCGCATTTGCGAACTTCCAGACCGCGGACATGACCGAAAAGCAGTACGGCTATGCCCAAACGGGGACGTACGCGCAAAAGACGACGCTCACCTCCACCGTGCAGGATTCCTCGAAATTCGACAACGCGGCGGCGAGCGGCGCCTCCCTCGAAGACGGCCTTGCGACGCCCGCAACTTACGGCGGCATTCAGGCCGGCAGCAACCTGATCGTGGGCAACAAGACCGATGAGGACGGCAACGTGACCAACGCCAACCCCTCTCGCAGCGAACTCGCGGCGGAGGGCCTCTACACGGGTCTGCTCTCCCACGAATATGCGGAAAATTACGCCGCGCTCGACCGCACCGCAAATCCTTGGCTGGATACCCTCGGCGTTCCCAATTCCGGCAGCGACTGGTGGAAAGATCTGTTCGGCTCGAAGGGCACCGTGGCGAGCCCCGCCTATCAGCCCCTCGTCCTCGTGAACACCCTCAAAGATATGCCCTCCTACGGCTTTACGGACGGCAAGACCACGACCATCAGCGCCAACTCGGCCACGAAGATCACGGTGCGCCTCAAACTCTCCGTGGGTGCGGTCGCGACGATCTATCTCGTGGACGTGAGCGGGGATGAGGATACCGTCCTCACGAGCAACCTGCCCAAGCTCACCTATTGGTACGATGACGACGGCAACCTCGTCAACATGGACCCCGCCGACGACAACTTCGAGCAAGACGGCAAGATCCTCTTCACGCTCGAATCCAACGGCCTCTACAAGAACGCGCAGGACGACAACGACGCCAACTTCTACGCCAACCTCGCCAACTTCGACCGCGACGACGACGGCAACTATGTGACGACGAACGGCAAGATCGCGTTCTATCACAACCCCGACGACGCCGACGCGAACACCGCCTACGCCTATTACGATAAGGATACGAAGGCCTATTCGCAGCCCGTCCTCCAAATCCCCGCAGCCACGCCCACCCGTTACAGCGGCATTGAAAACGCCAACTACGAGGCGAGCATCCGCGTCGAGGGGACGGAGGCCAACCATGACGATTGGATCACCGTTTCCTTCTATGTCCAAACGGGCAACGCCGCCAAGAATTACCGCCTCGAACTCTGGGCGGGTGACCGCGACAATGCCACGGACGGGATCAAGGCGGGAGATTTCATCTTCTTCGAACGCTGCGTGACGTCGTCCTCCATTTCCAACTACGCCTCCGTCCTCGATGATACGGTGAGCAAGATCAAGCGCGCGGGCGGCATCGGCGAAAAGGAAAATGTTCCCGGCGCTCTCTACTACGCCTTCACCTTCTTCGATTCCCCCGACTACCTGCGCTACGACAAGACGCAGGACGAGAAGCAGCTCGGCAACCCGTGGGGCGAATACGTGCAGTCCGCCAACGAGGAGAACCTCGTGTACCTCTTCGCGGAGGACGCGGACGGCGAACTGCTCGGGACGACGGGCCCCTCCTATACGAAGTTCCTCAGCTTCGCCTCGAATGAAGTTACCGTAGAGGAGGCCGACCTCGGCCAAGACAACGAAACCGATACGGACAGCGGCAACAACACGACGACGGACAGCGATGAGGACAACCAGAACAACCTCTGGCTCTCCCTCGTCTCCATCCTCCTCGTTGTCGCCCTTGTGTTCGCCATCGCGGTCGTGTGCTTCCGCAGACTGCGCAAGAACAAGAAGAGCAAGGCGCCCAAGGCCAAGAAGCCGGCGAAGCGGTTTACCCCCGCTCCCGCAAAGCAGGAGACGGCAGAGTCCGAGAAGCCCGAGGCGAAGGAGCCCGAAATCCCCGAAGAACGGGACGAGAACGACCCGTACAACGAATAACGGACGCAAATAAAAAATCGGCGGATCACCGCCGATTTTTTTTGTCGCTTTTATTCAGCGCAAGACGTCTTTCGCCATCCTCAGCCCCTTGGGCAGATGATTCTTCACCGTGCCGTTTACCGCCTTCCCGAGGCCGAGAGGGTACTCCTCCACGCACACGACGCACCAACCGTTTTGCGCATCCGAGGCGAGCGTCTCGCCGCGCAGATATGCTTTCGCCGCCTCGCGCGGGAGCATGATCTTGCGCCTTGCGCGGTCTCCGTAGGCCATGGCAAGGGCATGGGCGGGCCGAAAGAGCTTGCCGTCCCACTCGCCGAGCTCCACGCCCAGGCGCAGGAGGCTCACCCCCGCAAGGGCAGGCATGCCCGCGGGCACGAGGTACATTCTGCCGTCTGCGAGCGTGTGCACCGTCCCCTGCGGCGGCGCCGTAAAGAAGTCCTCCGCAAACGCGCGGTACGCCTTCTCAGCCTGTATACTCCTGTGCACGGGAAAGGGCTTCGCGGGAAAGCTCTCCCCCTCATCCCGCCGCAAGAGGGCGCAGAAGTGCCCCTCGCCGCGGAACGTGTGGGGATAAAGTTTCTTCATCCCGAGGAGGGTGAACGCGGGGTGGCGCGCCAGAAAGTCCTCGATCTGCCACTCGTCCTCCTCCTCGGCAAAGGTGCAGGTGGAGTAGAGAAGGCGCCCGCCGAGGCATACCATGTCCGCAGCGCAGTCCAGAATTTCCCTCTGCCGCTCGGCGCACCGTGCGACGTTCGCCTCGCTCCATTCGGGGATGGCGTTCTCCTCTTTCTTGAACATGCCCTCGCCCGAGCAGGGCGCGTCGGCCAGCACGAGATCGAAGTAAGCGGGAAAGCGCGCGGCGAGCGTTTCGGGGGACGCGCTGATGACGGCGCTGTTGCAAATGCCCATGCGTTCGACGTTCTGCGAGAGGATCTTGGCCCGCGAATAGTTTACTTCGTTGGCGATGAGCACGCCCTCTCCCGCCATCTGCGCGGCGACGTGCGTCGTCTTTCCGCCGGGCGCGGCGCAGAGGTCGAGGACGCGTTTTTTGGGGCATTCCACGGACATGCTCCCCACCGTCATGGCCGAGGGCTCCTGCAAATAGTACAGCCCCGCGAAGTGGTAAGGGTCAGCGCCGGGCTTCTCCTCCTCAATATAGAAGCCCGCCTCTCCGATCGTTTCGCCGAGGGGAAAGGGTGCGCGGCGGGCAAATTCCTCGGGGGAAATTTTCAGCGTGTTCACGCGAAGCCCCCGCGCGGGCGGCCGCCCGTAAGACGCGAAAAAGGCGGGGAAATCCTTCCCCAGCCTCTCCTGCATGCGTTTGAGAAATTGTTCGGGCAGGGGCGCCATGCGTCAGCCCTCCTCCCCTTCGACGAGCTGCCTTTCGAGCGCGTCGTAAGAGATGAACGCCGCGCCGCCCGAGAGCGCGCTCTCGTACCTCAGGCCCCCCGTCTCCCGCGCGATATAGACGTTGCACTCCGCGGGATGCGAGGTGTACTTCCCGCCCGAATTGAAGATCGCCGCGACCAGCTTCACGGACATGGGTACGTCCGTTTCCACGTCTCTCGCGAAACAGAACACCTTTCCTTCGAGCGATCCGCCCTTTTTGCGGCGGTGCATGTGCTTGTTGACGTAGCGGTAAAATTCCTCGTGGCGGCGGTGGTATTCCTCCTTCTCCCGCGCCCGCTCCCTGTAATATTCCCGCTGTTTGCCCGAAGAGGGGCAGCGGATCTGATAGTTCTCGACGCGCCCGCCGCGGATGCCGTAGCGCGCGATGAGCCCCTTTACGTCCACGCCCTCGCGCTTGCAGAAAGCCTCGCAGACGCGCATGGTGGCATAGGCGTCGTCCACGGCGCGATGGGGCGTGAATTCCACGCCGAGCTCCATCGCGATCGCGCCCAGCCCCATCTGATGGTCGAAACTGCCCGTCGCGTTCATCCAGAAAAACTGCGTATCGAAGAACTCGAAGCGGAAGGAGGGCAGCTTGTAGCGCTTCGTTTCGAGATTGAGGTAGTTGACGTCGTTCATGGTAGCATGCCCGAGGACGATGGCCTCCTTGTCCTCCAAGAGCCCCTTGATCTCGCGGTACTTCGCGGGGAATACGGGGTACTTTTTGAAGTCCTCGTATTCATAGGGCAGCACGAGCCCCTCCCCGCCCTTGCGGCCGGTGAGGTGGAACTTCCCCTTGGGGTTCATGAGGATGTCTTCGCGCGCCAAAACGCGGAAGCTCTCATCCGTGACGACATACCCAAAGGCACAGATCTTGGCGACGTTCTTAAAGACGCATGCGCACTCGATGTCGAAGAATACGTATTTCACTTTGCGGGCACGATCTCGGACTTGCCGCCCATGTAGGGGCGAAGCACCTCGGGGATCTCCACGCTGCCGTCCGCGCGGAGGTGATTTTCCAAAAAGGCGATGAGCATGCGGGGCGGCGCGACGACGGTGTTGTTGAGGGTGTGCGCATAGCGGCTCCCGCCCTCTCCCCGGTAGCGGATCCCCAGCCGCCTTGCCTGCGCGTCCGTGAGATTGGAACACGAGCCCACTTCGAAGTACTTCTGCTGGCGGGGAGACCATGCCTCCACGTCCACGCTGCGGTATTTGAGGTCTGCAAGGTCGCCCGAGCAGCATTCGAGCGTGCGGACGGGAATGCCCATCGAGACGAAGAGCTCGACGGTGTAATTCCACATTTTCTCGTACCATGCCTCGCTGTCCTCGGGCTTGCAGATGACAATCATCTCCTGCTTTTCAAACTGATGGATGCGGTAGATCCCCCGCTCCTCGATGCCGTGCGCGCCCTTCTCCTTGCGGAAGCAGGGGGAATAGCTCGTGAGCGTGAGCGGAAGTTCGCGCTCGTCCAGCGTGGTGTTCATGAAGCGGCCGATCATGGAGTGCTCGCTCGTCCCGATGAGGTAGAGGTCCTCGCCCTCGATCTTGTACATCATGCCGTCCATCTCCTCGAAAGACATGACGCCCGAGACGACGTCCGAACGGATCATGAAGGGCGGGATGCAGTAGGTGAAGCCCTTATCGATCATGAAGTCGCGCGCGTACGCCAAAACGGCGGAATGCAGCCTTGCGACGTCCCCCGTCAGGTAGTAGAACCCCTGCCCGCTCGTGCGCCGTGCGCTGTCGAGGTCGATGCCCGAGAGCCTTTCGAGGATGTCGAGATGATATGGGATCTCAAAGGGCGGCGTCTTGGGTTCGAGAAAGCGCTGCCGCTCGACGTTCTCGGAGTCGTCCTTTCCGATGGGCGTCTCCGCCGAGATGAGGTTGGGGATGCGCATCATGACGGCTTTGAGCCGCTCTTCCGTCTCTGCGGTCTCCGCCTCGACGGCCGCAAGCCGCTCGGCGTCCGCCGTGACCTGCGCCTTGACCGCGGCCGCCTCCTCCGTCTTTTTCTCCTTCATGAGGGCGCCGATCTGCTTGGAGAGCGCGTTGCGCGCGGCCCGAAGGCTGTCCCCCTCCGTTTGGAGCGCGCGGCGGCGCGCGTCGAGCGCAAGCGCCTCGTCCACAAGGCCGAGCTTGTGCTCCTGAAATTTTTTTCTGAGATTCTCGCGCACCCGTTCGGGATCGGCGCGGAGAAGGGCGATGTCAATCATTTTCTGCCTCGTCTGCTTGTTTTTTCCCATTATACACCATTCTGCGCCGAAAGGCAACTTTTTTGGCGGCGGTTCCCGTCCCCAAACTCCGCAAAAAAAGCGCAAATCTTCCCCCGTTTTTTTGACTTTTCCGAAATTAGTGTGTATAATAAGGTTAAAACCACACCCTCCCGACGGGCCGCCGCCCCGCCGCGGGAGGAAGCAGGAAACGCCTATGAAACAGGATCTCACGGTTGAGGATCGCCGCAAGGCCCTCAAAAAACAGTTCCGCCGCGCCAAGAACATCCCCAAGGCAGAGGATGTCGAGCGCTTTTCGCCCCCTCTCAAAGAGGGGCTTTCGAGCGAGCAGGTCGAGACCCGCATGCAGCAGTTCCTGTTCAACGACGTCAACAAGAAGTACTCCAAGTCCTATGCGAGCATCTTCCTCGGCAATATCTGCACCTTCTTCAACCTCCTCTGCGTGCTCGTCGCCATCGCGCTCGTGTACGCGGGGGCGAGCTTTACGCAGTTCCTCTTTGCGGGGATCTTCGCCGTCAACCTGCTCATCGGCATCGTGCAGGAGATCCTCGCCAAGCGCCAGATCGACAAACTCGCCGTGCTCGTCACCTCCACCGTAAAGGTCGTGCGCGGCGGCATCAAACGGGAGATCCCCATCAAGGAGATCGTGCTCGACGACGTCATGTGGCTGGAAACGGGCAACCAGGTCCCCGCGGACTGCATTTTGGCCGACGGCATCGTGGAGGTCAACGAATCCCTCCTGACGGGCGAGAGCGTTCCCGTGCGCAAGCACCCCGGAGACGCCCTGCTCGCCGGCTCCTACATCACGAGCGGGAACTGCCGCGTGCGCGTTGACCGCGTGGGCGCGGCGACTTACCTCAACTCCCTCACCTCCAAGGCGAAGGAGTACAAAAAACCGCACTCCGAGATCATGAACTCCATCCGCTTCTTCATCCGCGTGATCGGCGTTCTCATCATCGTCATCGCCTCGCTCATGTTTTGGAGGACGTGGGACGCGCTCGGCGAGAGCATGCTCTCCGCAAACGGCGGCGAGATCGACACGTGGAGGCGGGTCTCGGAGTCCATCATGCGCACGGGCGCCGTCGTCATCGGCATGATCCCCTCCGGCCTCATGCTGCTCACCTCTTTTGCCATGGCGATCGGCCAGCGCAGGCTTGCCAAGCGGCAGACGCTCGTGCAGGACGCCTACTCCCTCGAAATGCTCGCGCGGGTGAACGTCCTCTGCCTCGACAAGACGGGCACCATCACGGACGGCCGCATGACGGTGAACGACTGCATGATCTTAAAACAATTCACCGAGCGCTCCATAGACGAGGTCATGGCGAACATGCTCGCCGCCCTCGACGACAACAACCAGACTTCCATCGCGCTCAAAGCGCGCTTCGGGACCTCCTCCACGCTCACGCCGTCGGCCATGCTGCCCTTCTCTTCCAAGAGGAAGCTCTCGGCGGTCTCCTTTGAGGATGAGGGGACGTTCGTGTTCGGCGCGCCCGAATTCGTGCTCCGCCCCATGCAGCCCAAGATCGAGCGCATCGTCAAACAATATGCAAGCGCGGGCCTGAGGGTGCTCGTCCTCGCCTATTCCCCCAACGCCATGGAGGGCGAGCGGCTCCCCTCCGTTCTCCGCCCCTCCGCCATCATCACGCTGGCGGACAATATCCGCTCCGACGCGGCGGACACGATCAAGTGGTTCCGCGAGAACGACGTCGAGATCAAGATCATCTCGGGCGACAATCCCATAACCGTGTCCGAGGTCGCGCGCAGAGTGGGCGTTCGGAATGCGGGAGACTATATCTCGCTCGAAGGCCTCACCGACCTCGAAGTGGAGAACGTCGCCACGCAGTACACCGTGTTCGGGCGCGTCACGCCCGAGCAGAAGGCCATCCTCGTCAAGGCGATCAAGAAGCACGGCAGCACCGTCGCGATGACGGGGGACGGCGTCAACGACATTCTCGCCCTCAAAGAGGCGGACTGCGCCATCTCGGTGGCCTCGGGTTCGGAGGCGGCCAGAAACGTCTCCCACCTCGTCCTCATGGACAACAACTTCCTCAATCTCCCCACCGTCGTGTACGAGGGCAGGCGGGTCATCAACAATATCAAATCCTGCGCCGCGCTCTACATTACCAAGACGCTCCTCATCACCATGCTCGCGGTCATCTGCATCGGCATGGGGGTGCCCTATTTCTTCACGACGAACAACATGCTGCTCTTCGAAATGTTCATTGCAGCCTTCCCCTCCGTCGTGCTCGCGCTGCAACCCAACGTGGAGCGCGTCAAGGGGCGGTTCATTCCCTTTGTCATCTCGCGGAGCATCCCGGGCGCGGTCACGCTGGTGGCGGGCGTGCTCGCGGTGTACGTCGCCTCCCTGTTCCTGCCCCCCGTCTACGGCTTTTCCGACCCCGCAACGCGCGGCGGCCTCTTCCTCATGGCGCTCACGTTCGGCGGGCTCGTGGTCCTCTTCCGCATCTTGCAGCCCATGAATCCCCTCCGGCTGGCGGTGTACGGCGTCTCCGTGGCCATCTGCGTCATCGTGCTCGCCGTCCCCGAGCTCGGGAATATCGTGTATTCCTACCTCGATCCGATCACGGGCGCGGAGACGATGTGGGCCGACCTCACCTTTACGTTCCCGCAGATCTTGTTCATCGTCTGTCTGGTCCTCGGGTCGTTCCCCCTCTCCAAGTTGCTCATCATGCTGTGCGATCTGATGAATCCCACAGACGAGTAAAGCGTTCCCGCGGCCCATGCGGCCGCGGACGGTTTTTGCATTTTTTATGCCGCTCTCGCGGACATGCCCCCCTCGAATTATTTTTTCTTCTTTTGCGCGAGAGGGGAAATTCCCCAAATTTTGAATTGGTTTGAGCAAAAACTTCGGCAGATGCCCGATGCACTGCATTTTGAACGGGCCCGCGCCGAAGACTTTAATACGCAGGAGAAAATTTATGATCTTGGACATTTCCGACCAATCTTTTCGAGCAATTTTTCAAAACAAAGACCTGTATCTCCCCATCCGTTGGGACGGAAAGGACTTTTATCATTCCGTCGAGGTCCTTTTCAAAACATATCTTGACGCCGTCCAAAACGAAGTCATGAATGAGAATGCCGAAGAGCACGCTATGGATTTCTGGTCCACCTATGAATTGCGATCCCGCCGCGAGTATCTCCGGAAAATCAGACGGTTTTGCAGAATGATCTTATCTGCGATCCGCGAATATCTGAACGGCTTCCCCGCCAAGGCGTACACGCATTTCTCCGGCCTCATGGAAAAAATGATGGAGACCCCCTTCCAGGTCTATAATAAGACCGCATATGAGCTGTTTGAAAATCATACTGACGCATATCGTCAAGATCCCCTCGATCTTTTTCGCGTCGCCCTCGTGCCCGACGCCATCCTGTACGATAGGGCCCGCGTCTTTCACACCCCTTATTCCCTGCGCGCGAAGATCTCCACCAACCGATTCAGCATTGCGGGGTTCCCCAGCCTCTATTTGGGAACTTCGCTGCCGCTCTGCTGCGAAGAACTCGGATACCCGCAGACAACCATGCAGGCCTTGGCTGCGCGGTTCAAGATAGAGCGCGAATATGCCATATGCGAACGTGAGATAGAGGTCATCGAACTCGGCATAAAGCCGCAGGATTTCTTCCTCGAAGAAAATCCGTGGGATTCAGGTTCTACCCGGTCGCGCTCTACCCGACTTGGGGCTTCCGACGAAAAAAGGGGACGCTATCTCTTGTGGTATCCGCTGATCGCAGCGTGTTCGTTCATCCGCGCAGACAAACGCGACCCTTTCGCCGCCGAGTACATTGTTCCGCAGTTGCTCATGCAGTGGATCCGCACAAAGATTGAGAAAAACGTGCGGCAGAAGAACGAAAAGCTCGTCGGGATCCGATATTTTTCGTGTGCCTCGTTGCGCGCGTCCGAAATGGGATTCAATTATGTGTTCCCGGCGAGCGGGAAACAGATCTCGCCGGACATCCCTTTCTGCCCCGTCCTCAACAAGGCATTCGTGCTCACTAAGCCGAAATATCTCCGCGATTACGAAAGTATTGCGGCGTGCGAGGACGCCCTTCGAAACGATTACGATTTGAAACATGTTGATTGAAAAACCCCCGAGCGGAATTCTTCCGCTCGGGGGGTTTCATTGGCCCCGCCACATCAGCCGCGCTCGATCAGCATAACCGCTGCAACACAGAGGCAATGCGTGCCGTAGATATCGCTTTCGGGATTGTTTTGAACGTACTTGTTTTCGCTCT
This sequence comes from uncultured Clostridia bacterium, assembly GCA_947625605.1. Classification (GTDB taxonomy): domain Bacteria; phylum Bacillota; class Clostridia; order Christensenellales; family Borkfalkiaceae; genus Gallimonas. The sequence continues at coordinate 29,839 of CANQOY010000016.1, forward strand.
CGACGTCAAGGGCCATGGTCAGCCGCAAGACCGCTCCGTCTTCGAGGTCGAATTCAAACAGGACGGCCCCGTAGCCAATATCCCGCTGCGGCTTCCCGATCGTGCCGACGACCTCGTCGAGGCTCATGCCGACGCTGATCTTCTCGCACTGCGCGCGGGTGGGGAGGGCGGTCTTTTCGGGGTCGAACCATGTCGCGGGATCCTCCTTGTTCAGCGTCTCCACACCGTCCACAAAGAGCCCCTGCGCGGTCCTCGACAATTTCAGCCTCCGCAGGCGCCCGTCGTTAAAGGAATAATCGAGCGAGAGCTCGCCCGAGACCCCCGCATACGAGGGGATGCCGATATATTCGACCGCCTCGATCATGCTCCGGTTGCACGCCCTTTCGAAGCTCCCCTCTTCATACTCCGCCTTCTCGTACGCATAGTGCGCGACGATCTGTTCCCCGTCCGTCACAAAGACGTGGTTTTGGCGGTCCTGCGCGAATACGAGGTCCTCATAGAAGAGGCAATCCCTCTCCCGAAGCTCCTGCAACGTGATGTTTTTGCCGTCGAAAAAATCCTTTTCGGCGGGCCGCAAAGACACGAGCGTGGGGACGAGGACGGCGGCGATGACGAAAAACGAGGCCACCATGCCCGCGATCGCGTAGCGTTTTTTGTGCGGCGCGCGCTCCCGCGAGGGGGGAGACGGGATCCTCCCCTCCACGGCTTCGAATGGGACGGAGATGCCGAGTGCGTCATCGAACCGCTTCAAAAATTTTTCTTCCGCTCTGTTCACCGTTTTGCCTCCCAAACCCTTTGAAACTTTTTCAGCGCGCGGTAGTAGCGCGTTTTCACCGTCTTTTCCTTTTCCCCGCATCGGCGCGCGATCTCCGAAAACGTCATGTCGTCCACGAGGCGCATCAGGATCGTGCGGACGTCCTTTTCGGGCAGGGCGCGCCTCATCTCCGCAATCAGTTCCCGAAATTCTTCCCCGGCAAGCGTGTCACTCGGGGGAGCCGCGAATTCGTCGGGATCGCCCAAATCGGCCTCGCCGTTCTTTTTCAGGATGCGCAGAGAGATGTTTTTCGCGCTCGCCGCGAGATAGGACTTCACCGAGACGCGCACGCCCTCCGCATGGGAGAAGAAGTTGACGAACGTCTCCTGCACGGCGTCCTCGATGTCCGCCCTGTTTTTGAGGTACCGCGCCGCGATGAACGCGACGAGCGGCTTATACCTTTCAAAGAGATATTGAAATGTTGCCTTCGGCTCCTTCCGGCTGCCCGACCGCAGCGCGAAAGCCAGCCTTCTTTCGTCCGTCATCGTCTGCTCCTCATGATTTAAGACGCCCGGACCCCGCAAAAAGTTTCAGATTCGGAAAAAATTTTTTTTCACGATCGGGTTTGCGGCCGTCGGGCGTTCCTCCTCTATTCTAACCCAAAGGAGCTTTCTTTTCAACCTTTTTCGGAAAACCTCCCCGAATCCGCGCAAACTTTTTGGGCTTTTTATACAAAAACGGGGCATGCCTTTCAGACATGCCCC
>CANQOY010000017.1 GCA_947625605.1 uncultured Clostridia bacterium
ACCTCGATACCGAAAACTTTGAGGTTTGGCAGAAAAACGCCGAAGGAAAATGGGACGACCTCGGCTCTTTGAAGGGCAAGGAAGGCTCAATGCAGGGCTGGTACGACGATTACAGCGAAAAGGGCTCGTGGGCGAGCGACAAGGACATCGAGCAAGAGGTCAACTTAAAAGAGTGGTGGACGGGCGAAGGCGCGCCGTACGACAATCCCGAGATGAACAAAGAGCTCGAGACCCCGCGCGACACGCAGATTTGGGGACTCTATTTCGACACTGTGTCGGGCAGACTTTGGCGGTACGACGGAAAGAATCAAGGACTTCCCATCTGGACCGATCTCGGCAATGTGGGCGTCGGCGGCAAGGTCCTCAACGTAGAATACCGCTCCTTGCATTGGGGCAAGCTGGAATATTACCACAATGCGGAAAAGATTATCAACCTGTTCGGGAACAGCACGGGGGGTGGTGACGATGAGTACGACATCGGCGGCGTTGAATGGGTACACAAGACGCAGATGGGGGTAAATAATAAATTTACATATTTGGGCACGAGTACAAAGCAGCTTTCGTCCTCCGACCATAGTTCCTCTTACGGTACGAAATATTTGGAAGTGTACGACGAGGAAACGGGCCTTTGGACCGAACAGGACAAGGACGGCAACAAAGTCTATACGCGTTGGACCGGCGTTCGCGCCGAATACAATAAGTTCAACGACCAGCAAAAGAGCTATTTGGAAGCGCATGACATCACGGAGGGCACGCCCGTGCGCGCCACGCCCGAAAACACGCCCGACGGCTGGTGGCGTCCCACGTTGAAAGAAAGCGACAAGTATCTGATGGGATATTGGATCATCTACGAGGACGGCACCGCCTACTTCCTTCCCACCTCTTGCGCCCACGGGGAGTACGGGGAGACGATCACGCTCGTTCAGAACGACTGCGAACAGGGCACAATCCAATTGAAACAGTGCGGGATCTGCAAGGACTGGGTCTATTTTGTCACTCCCGCAAGTCAGATCGGATCGTCCCTTTTGCAGCACCGTTACGACACCGAGGTGTGGCGGTTCGACAAGGACAGCCATTGGCACGCCATCACCTGTAGTCACAAGGAACTCGGCAACAAAGACGTCAACGAACACGACTTCTTCACCTACGCGACCGTCAAGTGGGACGGGGAGAATTCCATTACGACGCCTTCCTACGAATATTGGAAGGAGTGCTCGGTCTGCGGATATCGGGAGAAAGTCGTCACAAAGGAGAGCATGACCGATTCCGATGGATATATTCACATTAACAACGCAAGCGATTGGAATGCCGTCGTAAATCTCATCAACAAAGCGGAAGATACGACAGGCTGGAAGATCAAGCTCATGAACGACATCGATTTTAAGGGCGCGTCGCTCATGCCGATCGGTATTCCGGCAAATGCAAGCGAACTTGTAAAACTCGATAAGATCGGCTATGCCTTTGACAGTGAAAAGGAAGTGCAGGGCGGCTTCAAGGGAAGTTTCGACGGACAGAATAAGACCATTAAGAATTTCACGATAACAGGGACGCACTTTACGGGGCTCTTTGCCTGCCTCAACGGCGGCACCGTGAAAGATCTGAACATCGAGGGCACCCTTGATACATCCGGTAGATATGTAAGTTCATCTGTCACGATCGAGGGTGATGCGTTTGTCGGAGGAGTCGCGGGCTTCATCACGGGAACACAGGCAAGCATTACAAATGTCACGACCACGAACGTCGCTCTCATCGGTAACCGTCATGTCGGCGGTATTGCGGGCTATGCTTATAAGGCAGGTCCCGCGATTTCGACGGGCAGCGTCAATGCGGAAGATCAGGTTGCGGCGATCAAGAACTGCGTTGTTAAAGGAACTCCCGCCAGCCCCAACTCACGACAGTTGCCCCTTTGGGCCTATTTGGACTATGCCGACGGCACTCAGGATTACTATTGGAACGGCACAAATTTGGGCGGCATTTTAGGCACTGCGATTTCAAGTTCCGTCATCAAGTGTGAAGTAGAAAATATCTTTTTCCAAGGATACGCCAACGTGAGCTGTTTTGTAGGCTACGCGGAAGGAACTGATACTTCCAATCGGGCCGCTGTAGTATCCAATACGGCATACAGTGTAGGGTACTCGAGCCAATCCTATTTGGAAAAAATCGGCAATAATCCCGCGAAGATGGTTTCAAGTGCCGAAATCACAAAAGTGAAAGCGGCAGTGAAGCTTGAGTCGGGTCTATGGCAAAGACCGGCTACGGTTGGAAAAATGTTGCAAGCAGGGAATAATGTTGTTCAGAGCGATAATAATGAAAAAGATTCTCGCTCTGCGGGAATCTCCATGGTTGCCGTGCTTCCCAAGAAGGACGAAGAATAAGCTCACAGATGGGTGATCTCCTTCATCCGTAAACATCCACACACGAAAAAGAGAGGTTCGCCTCTCTTTTTTGTATTTCGCCCCGCCTGTCTTGTCCCACGCTGTCATACCGCCCCGCCTGTCTTGTCCCACGCTGTCATTCCGAGGGGCAACGCCCCGAGAGAATCCCCCTATACGAAGTCCATCAACGACCAAGGGGATACACTCGACCGCTTCGCGGTCTCGGTATGACATGGAAACGAAGTCCGTCAACGACCAAGGGGATATACTCGCCCGCTCCGCGGTCTCGGTATGACAGGAAACCATGCCCCTGTCCCACATGGTCATTCCGACGACCGAGCCTGCGAGGGAGGAGAGAATCCCCTTAAACGCAGTCCATCAACGACCAAGGGGATACACTCGACCGCTTCGCGGGATACTTCGCCCTTGCGGGCTTGTGCCGCCCTTGGACAACGATAAGAACGTGCGGGCGGGGCGGTATGACATGGAAACCATGCCCGAAAATGAAACCCCCGCGCGATTTGCGCGGGGATCGTCCTTTTCATGCGATCATTTCAAGAGGGCTTTCTTTGCCTTCTCCACAACGTTGGAGACGGTGAACCCGAACTTTTCGAAGAGTTCGGGTGCGGGGCCGCTCGCGCCGAACGTCGTCATTGCGATGATCTCGCCGCCGTCGCCCGCATAGCGGTACCAGCTGTACGGGCTCCCCGCTTCCACGCAGACGCGCGCCTTGACGGAGGAGGGAAGCACGCTCTCCCGATATTCCGCGCTCTGCTCCTCAAACACCTCCATGCAGGGCATGGAGACGACGCGCGCGCGGATCCCGCTCTCGGCGAGCCGCGCCTTGGCGGAAACGCACAGCGCCACTTCGGACCCGCTTGCGATGAGCAGGACGTCGGGCGTGCCCGCGCAGTCATCGAGAATATAGCCGCCTCTGAGAGCGCCGTCCCCGCTTCCCGCGAATTGGGGCAGATTCTGCCGCGAGAGGGCGAGCGCGGTGGGCGCGTTCCCCGTGATCGCAGCGATCCACGCGCATGCCGTCTCCCTCCCGTCCGCAGGGCGATATACCCTCATATTCGGAATGGAGCGCAGGCCGATGAGCTGTTCCACGGGCTCGTGCGTGGGGCCGTCCTCTCCGACGCCGATGGAGTCGTGCGTGAGGATATAGATGACGGGAAGTTTCATGAGCGCGGCGAGGCGCATGGCGTGTTTGCAGTAATCGGAAAAGACGAAGAAGGTCGCGCAGTAAGCCCGCAGCCCGCCGTGGAGCTGAATGCCGTTCGCGATCGCGGCCATGGCGTGTTCGCGGATGCCGAAGTGCAGGTTGCGCCCGCCATGGTTTTCAGACGAGAAGTTGCCGTAGACGTTGTTCTCCGTGTCCTTCATGTCGCTGAGGTTGGAGGGCGCGAGGTCTGCGCTGCCGCCCACGAGCCCGGGAAGCCGCGCCGCCAGCCTGTTGAGCACGACGGCCGAGGTCTTTCGCGTCGCCATGGGCTCTTTGAGGTCGAACAGCTCCTCGACGGTGAGCGCGGGCGTCTCGCCGCGCATCATCGCGTGGTACTCCCGTGCGAGATCGGGGAACTTCTTCTCATATTCGGCGAACATGACTTTCCATTCGCGCTCCCGTCTGGCGCCCCGCTTTCCCGCCGCGGCGGTGTGTTTATAGACTTCCGCGGGGATCTCGAAGGGCGCATACGGCCAGCCGAGCTTTTCGCGCGTCTTGGCAAGATTTTCGGCGCCGAGAGGGGAGCCGTGGCACTTTGCGCTTCCTTCGAGCGGGGAGCCGTACCCGATATGCGTCTTGAAGATGATGATGGAGGGGCGCTCCTTCTCGCGCTGCGCCCTGCGGATGGCGTTGGAGATGAGCAGCGTTGCGTCCGGGCGGGCGACGAGATCGAGCTTCTGCACGTGCCAGCCCTGCGCGTCAAAGCGCTTGGCCACGTCCTCGCGGAACGTCACGTCGGTGTCGCCCTCGATCGTGATGTCGTTGTCGTCGTAGAGGAGAATGAGCTTGCCGAGCGCATGCGAGCCCGCGAACGAGCAGGCCTCGTAGGAGATGCCCTCTTCGAGGCAGCCGTCGCCGCAGAGGCAGTAGGTGTAGTGATCGACGACGGGGTACCCCGTGCGGTTGAACCGTGCCGCAAGGTGAGCCTCGGCCACAGCCATGCCCACGGCGTTTGCGATGCCTTGCCCCAACGGGCCCGTCGTCGTTTCCACCCCGGGCGTGTGTCCGTACTCGGGGTGCCCCGGCGTCTTGGAGCCCAGCTTGCGGAAGTGTTTGAGATCTTCGATGGAGACGTCAAAGCCGTACAGGTGCAGCAGCGCATAGTACATCGCGGAGCCGTGCCCTGCGGAGAGGACAAAGCGGTCTCTGTCGTCCCATTTGGGATCCTTGTTGTTGAACTTCAAAAAGTCCTGAAAGAGTGCATAGCCGATGGGCGCCGCGTCGAGAGGGAGCCCGGGATGGCCCGAATTTGCGCTTTGGATGGCTTCCGCGGCGAGCATGCGGATGGCATTGACGGTGGTCTGTCTCATATAATCACTCCTTAGAGAATGGATTCGAGCGGGTCGAGGCACAGGGCGGGGTATGCGCGGAGGAAGGCGCAGAGCTCGCGGAGCATGCGCAAGCAGCCTCCCGCGCTGTTTGACTCGGCGTTGACGGGGAGGATGGGCTCGTGCAAACTCATGCGGACAAGGAGCCATCCGTCTCCGTTTTCTCTGTTGAAATTGACGCGGACGCCCTCGAAATTCTCGGGCGCGAGCGCCATGTAAGAATGGGCTTCGGCATACCGTTTGAAGTCATCAATGATACCCATGCCCAAGGTCTTGGCATCAAAACCGTGTACAAAGGGCAGCCGAACTTCGCACGCCTGCGCGGGCTCGGGCAGCTCCCGGATGAGGTCGAGAAGGTCGCGGCCCGCCGCTCTTTCCCGCGCAAGCGCGATGAGGATGCGGGTGATCAGATACGCGCCGTCGTCGAGGAAATAATTCTCCGCAAAGGCGGCGTGGCCGCTCGTCTCCATGGCGAGCGGGGCGTACTTTCCCTCCGCATTCAGGCGCTTCGCCTCCGCAATGACGTTCGCATAGCCGCGTTTAAAGCGGCGGTGTATGCCGCCGTGGGCGGTGAGAAAGGCGGTGAGCCCGTCGCTCGTGACGGAATCCGTCACAATGTACGCGCCCTTGTGCTCTTGCAGCAGGATGGCGGAGACAAGCGCGATGAGGCGGTTGCGGTTGATCTCCTTTCCGTCCGCGGAGACGGCGCCCGCGCGATCGACGTCGGTATCGAAGATGATGCCGAGGTCCGCGCCCTGCCGGACGACCGCGTCGCAGAGCGAACGCATCGCCGTTTCATTCTCGGGATTGGGGATATGATTGGGGAAATTTCCGTCCGGTTCGAGGAATTGCGAGCCACCCATGTCCGCGCCGAGGGGCTTCAAAACGAGTTCGGCAAAGAAACCGCCCGCTCCGTTTCCCGCGTCCACGATGATGTGTTTTCCTTGGAGCGGCCTCTCCTCTCGGGTGGCGCTGCGCACCGTTTCGACGAGGCGGGAGGCGTACCGCCCGAGATAGGAGCGGCGGGTGAGTTTGCCGCGCGCCGCGGGTGCGGCGTCGGGAAGTTCGGCGGCAAGCCGCAAGAGCGCTTCCGTCTCTTCGCTTCCGAACCCGCCCTCGGGGAAGAAGAATTTGAGCCCGTTCATCCTGTACGGCAGATGGCTGGCCGTGATCATGACCGAAGCGTCCGCGCCGAACCCGTCGTGGAGCAGCATGAACATGGACGGGGTGGTGGAGAGGCCTGTGAGGATGACGTTCCCTCCGCCGTTCAAAATCGCCTCGGCGACCTGCGCCTCGATGCGCGGCGAGGAGAGACGGGGATCCCGCCCGACTGCGATCGTCGGAACGGCCGCGCCCGTCCGCTCTCTCACGCGGAGCAGAAAGGCCCGCGCAATGGCGAAGACCGCTTCGTCCGTAAGCGTTACGGGATCGCCCGCCGCTTGGATCGCCGTGCCCCGTACATCCGTTCCGCTTTTGAGATTGAGAAAATCGCGTTCTGTCATGCGGCTCCCGTCCTTACCCGAAATTATATACAAAATCTTCCGTCTTACACAATAATTTCAACATATAGAATAAAAATTTTGAAAATCCCCGTCGCGTTTGCTCTGATAAATTTTGCAAAAATTCCCTGCAAATATTGGACTTCGGGTGGAAGATATGGTATAATGAATGCTATGCGGCGCACGCAGCGCACAGGAGAGCAGATATGGCAAAGGAACAGTTTGTATCGCAGATCGCCGGCATCGAAGAGGACTTCCCTCAGTGGTATACCGACGTCGTCATCAAGACGAAACTCGTGGACTACGGCCCCGTAAAGGGCACGATGGTCATACGCCCTTACGGCTACGCCATTTGGGAGAACATCCAAAGGGAGCTCGACGCACGCTTCAAGCGGGCGGGCGTTGAAAATTCTTATTTCCCGCTGCTCATTCCCATGAGTTTTTTGACGAAAGAGGCCGAGCATGTCGAGGGATTCGCGCCCGAAGTCGCCGTCGTCACCCATGCGGGCGGGGCGAAGCTCGAAGAGCCCCTCGTCGTCCGTCCGACTTCGGAGACCATCATCGGCCACATGATGGGCAAGTGGGTGGAGAGCTGGCGTGATCTGCCCCTCCGCCTCAACCAGTGGTGCAACGTCATGCGCTGGGAAAAGACGACGCGGCCCTTCCTCCGCACGAGCGAATTTCTCTGGCAGGAGGGCCATTCCGTCTATGCGACGGGCGAGGAGGCGGAGGCCGAAACGCAGGCCATGCTGCGCCTCTATGAGGAGTTTGCGAAGAACGTCCTGTGCATGCCCGTCCTCGTCGGCCGCAAGACGGAGAAGGAGAAGTTCGCGGGCGCCGTCGCCACCTACGGCATGGAGGCGATGATGCACGACGGAAAGAGCCTGCAAGCGGGCACCACGCACTATATGGGGCAGAATTTTGCCAAGGCGTTCGGCGTGCAGTTCACGGATAAAGACGGCGCATTGAAGTACGGATACACGATGAGCTACGGCGTTTCGACGCGGCTCATCGGCGCGCTCATCATGACGCACGGAGACCAGCGCGGCCTTGTGCTGCCGCCCCCCGTCGCGCCCGTGCAGGCCGTCGTCGTGCCGATCGCCCAAAAGAAAGAGGGCGTGTTGGAGGCGTGCGAAAAGCTCTGCGCAACATTACGGGAAGCGGGTGTGCGCGTAAAGCTCGACGACTCGGAGAATTCCCCCGGCTGGAAGTTCAACGAGTGGGAGATGAAGGGCGTGCCCGTGCGGATCGAGCTCGGCCCGCGCGATATCGAGGCAGGCAAGATGCTCTTGTTCCGCCGCGATACCTGCGAGAAGTGCGAGGCGGAGCTCGGCGATGCCGACCGCGTGAAGGAGCTACTCGGCGCGATCTCCTCCAACCTCTATACGGTCGCCAAGGCGCGCATGGAGGAACGCATCGTGAGCGCGGATACGCTCGGCGAACTGTTGGACGGCGTGAACGGCGGCAATTTTGTCCGCACGGGGTGGTGCGGCGAGCGCGCCTGCGAGGACAGGGTAAAGGAATTTGCGCAGGCCACCGCGCGCGTCATGGATGAAAACGGCACGCAGCCCGTCTGCGTCTGTTGCGGAAAGCCCGCAAAGCATACTGTATTCTTTGCCAGAGCATACTGAGGAAGTGGATGATATGAAACATACAGATATTAAAAATGTGCTGTTCAACGCGGACATGGTAGGCAGTAACGTCGTCGTGTGCGGCTGGGTGCGGACGTTTCGCGACTCGGCGCAGGTTGCCTTTTTGGAGCTTTCGGATGGATCGAGTTTCCAAAAATTGCAGGTCGTCATCGATAAGAATGCGTTGCAGTTCGACCCGGAATGCACCAAGCTCGGCGCATCGGTCGCCGTCAAGGGGACGGTTGTCAAGGCCTATAAGGGGACGGGGAACGAACTCAATGCGGCCGAGATCGCCCTCCTCGGCAAGTGCCCGCCCGAATATCCCATCCAGAAGAAGCGCACCACGCTCGAATTTCTGCGCGGCATCCCGCACCTGCGGCTGCGCACCAACACCTTTGCGGCCGTGTTCCGCGTGCGTTCCGTCGCGGCGCAGGCCGTGCACCGGTATTTCCATGAGCGCGGATACTACTATATCAACGCGCCGCTGATCACCGCGAGCGACTGCGAGGGCGCGGGAGAAATGTTCCGCGTCACGACGCGCCCGTGGAACGCCGTCGCCAAGACGGAGGAAGAGTACTACAAGAACGATTTCTTCGGCGTGAAGGCGGGGCTCTCCGTCTCGGGCCAGCTCGAAGGCGAGGTCGCCGCAACGGCGCTCGGGAAGATCTACACCTTCGGGCCCTCTTTCCGCGCGGAGAACTCCAATACGACGCGCCATCTCGCCGAATTCTGGCATATCGAGCCGGAGATCGCCTTCGCCGAGCTGCCCGACGTCATCGAGATCGCGGAGGATATGCTCAAATATCTCATCCGCGCCCTCCTCGAAGAGTGCCCCGACGAGCTGAAATTCTTCGATTCCTTTGTGGAGAAGGGGCTCATCGAAAAGCTCGAACACGTTGCGGGATCGGACTTTGCCGTCTGCTCCTACACCGAGGCGATCGAGATCCTCAAAAAGGAGAACGCCCGCTTCCAGTTCCCCGTCGAATGGGGGAGCGATTTGCAGAGCGAACACGAAAAATATCTGACGGAGGCGGTATTCAAGCGCCCCGTGTTCGTGACCGATTACCCCAAGGAGATCAAGTCTTTCTATATGAAGCAGAACGCCGACGGGAGGACGGTCGCGGCCACGGATCTGCTCGTCCCCGGCATCGGCGAGATCATCGGCGGGAGCGAGAGAGAGGCCGATCTGAACAAATTAGTGGCAGCCATGTCCGAGAGAGGCATGGATATGAACGCATATCGGCAGTATCTCGATCTGCGCCGCTTCGGCTCCGTTCCGCACGGCGGATTCGGCCTCGGCTTCGAACGTTTCGTCATGTATTGCACGGGGATCGAGAACATCCGGGACGTCACGCTCTTCCCGAGAAGCGTCAAGAATATCATGTAGCGAGGGAAGAACGGAGAGGATCGTATGGAAAAGAGCAAAATCCGCGAGAGATGTTGGTACTTCGTCACGATGTTCCTTGTGCCCATCGTGCTTTCAGGCGTCGTCCGCGCCCTCGCGATCTATATTTTTGTCACCCCGAACAACTTCGCTCCGGGCGGGTTCAACGGGATCGCCGTCCTGCTCGAATACATCACCAAACAGGCGGGGCACTATATCAACTCGGGCTATTTCATGCTCATCCTGAACACGCCGCTCTTCTTCGTCGGATTTTTTCTGCTGGGGAAGCGGGAGGCGATCGTCGCCACGGCGTCCATGCTCCTCACCTCGGGCCTCGTCATTCTCTTCGACTACATTCCGGGGTTCCCGATCTTCGCTCCGCTCGAAGCGGAGCCCATCGCCTACGGCATCGTGGCGGCGCTCGCGAGCGGGATCCTGCTCGGCGTCTCCCTCGCCGTGCTCCTGCGCAGCTGCAACACCGCGGGCGGGACGTCCATCATCGCCTCCGTCATCAACAAGAAGTGGCGGCATTTGAGCATCAGCTGGATGACGTTCGCCTTTGACGCCACCGTCGTCGTCGCCTCTTTCTTCGTGTACTTCAAGTGGGGGCAGTCCTTTTCCGAAAACTTTGCCGTCAACCTCATGCCCGTGCTGCTCGCGCTCGTCTCCCTGTTCGTCACGAGCAAGACTTCCGACGTCATCATGCACGGCTTCCAGACGGCGTATAAGTTCGAAATCATCACGGACGCGCCCGAAGAGGTCGCACAGGAGATCATGGAGAAAACGCACCACGGGGTCACCCTCGTGCAGGCAACGGGCATGTATTCCCACACGGGGAAGAGCATGCTCGTATGTATCATCCGCAAGCGGCAGGTGGCCGTGCTCCAACGCATCGTGAAGAAGTACCCGGGCACATTCGCGTACTTTTCACAGGCGTCCGAAGTATACGGCAAGTTCATCAAGTAGGCGCCGCCTTTGCAAAAGGGCGGAATCAAGCGGTTTGGCGGTTTGCCAAGCCGCTTTTTTATGGAAGCGCGCGTTTGGGCCGTGCACACGGAGCGGGAGCGGCGGTGTGGACGGTAACGCATTCGGCAGCGCCGACGTGCGCTTTCAAACGCGCAAGATCCTCTTCGGACGCGTGTCCGCTCGTATGCAGGGTGTATTCTTTCAGCCCCAAAGCATGTGTTTCTGTCAAAAATTGTTTTACGTCGTCGCGCTCCCGATCGCCTTTCCACATAGAGTAGATGAGCAACGCGCCAGAGAGATCTGTCTCCTCCGCAAACTTTTTGAGGTAGCCGAGCACGGACGGGCGGAGGAGCATGACAAACGGTGCGCCTTTTGCGATTTTGGCGGAGCCGCATTTCTGTTCAAATGCAAAGAGCATCTCTTTGCGCCGTCCGCGTACGGGACGCGCCGGAAAGACATAAACGTCGCGGAAAACGTCCGGCCGCGGGATCTTCCCGCCCGCCGCTTGCGCGAGAAGTGCGGTATAGACGTCCTCGTAGAAGATGCGTCCGCACCGTTTGGCGGCACGGTAGAAACTCACGAGCCTGTCGATGTTGGATGCGGACTGCAAGACAAAGATGGGTTTTTTCGTACTCTTGATGAGTTCGGCCGCACGATTTTCGAGTTCGCGCTCCGAAAAACAGGGCTTTCCGCTGCCGATATTCGTGCCCTCCGCGATGAGCGTGTCAACGCACTGCGGAAGCCGCGCAAGCAGTTTCTCACCGTTTTTTCTGCCGTGGAGGCGAAAGTCTCCCGTGTAAAGGATGCGCTTCCCGCCCGCCTCAAAGAGTAACATATAGCTGTCGAACGCCGAGTGATCGCAGAGGAAGGCCGTGACCGTGATCTCTCCGACGCAAAACGGTTTTCCGTCTTTGTAGGAGACGATATTCTGCGGAAGAGCTTTTCCCCGATAATCATCCATCGCTCCCAGAATGCGGCGCGCGCCCTCTCCGATATAGATGGGGCAGTCGCGCTTTTGTTCGATCAATCCCGCATGGTCGGCATGATAGTGGGAAACGACAACTGCGTCGTACGACTTCGCCAAGACCTCTCTTTCGCGCTCACTCAATTCTTCGCCGCCGTCGAGCGCCTTGCCGAGTTCGACCAAAATGCGTGTTTTACCGTAGGAAATTTCGATGAGATTTTCCCCGATTTTATTTCTTCCTCGCAGTATGCTGTATGTCAGCTGGGGCGCGTGGTCGTCTATCCGTTCGGCGGGATGCGCCGGTTGAGCCTCCGAGGAAAACGCATTTTTAACCATCAATCTTCTCCCTGTGCACACATTCTCATATTTCAATCTTCAAATATAAAGGTTGTAAGCGTAAAATGAAAGGCGGAACTTCTCCGCCGCGGAATGAGCAGTTTTTAATAGGGCCTTTCGATCCCGTTTTCGAGGTAGACCTTTTCGATTCTTCCGTCGGGCGGGCAATAGTTCCTCCCGACGTCGATCACTCTGTCGGAAAAGACGAACTTGACCTTGGCCTCCCTGATATTTTCCGGCGTAAGAGAGGCGGGATACGGTTTTTGAAAGATCTCGCAGAGCAAACGAACTGCTTCGCAGGCTTCCCTTTTGCGCGCGGCGATAAAGGGGCTGTCCAGATATCGGAGGTAATCTTTTTCGTGGCTGACGATCCCCGATTTGCCGCCCGTCGCCTGCGGCGACGACTTCAACTCCGTCAGAAGCAGGGTGTAGCCCTCTGATCCCGCACGCAGCCCCAACAGGTCGAATCTGCCGTGCAGGCCGTTTTTTTCGGCAAAACGCTCCGAATATTCCAAGTCATAATACGTCAACGTGTCGTTCAAAAAATAGCCGGCCCAAAGTTGCTGCTGACGGTTCTTTTCCAAACACAGAGATTTTTCGTGCCCCGTCGCAGGTGCGCCGAAGGCGTATTCCGTCTTTTCGGGATCGAAAAAATCATCGATGAGTTTGCGGTATGTTTGCAAAATTTCCTTGCATTCGGCGACATCGCACTCTTCCAAAACAAAGCGGACAATGTTCCGCGCATTTTGTTTGGGTGCGTCGGAAAAGGTAGAGGTGTCAACGTGCAGCTCGCCGAGCCGTTTGAGCGTTTGTCTGTAACTTTCGGTGAAACGGGCGTGGCGAAAGTCGAATTCCCCAACGATCCCGTTGCGCGAAGGGCGGATCTGCAAGAGCCGATGGCAACGATAGTAGAGAGTCGCCGCACGGCCGCGGAAACACAGCGCAACGCTTCGCGTGCCCTTGCCGAGGTTGTCGCGCACATAGTTTGTGATAAAATCCCTCTTCAACGAGGGCGTTGTCAGAAATTCTCTGACCTCACCGATCAGAACGCGGTCTGTCTTCATCGCCTTTCCTTTCCGAACGCTCCTCTATACGGGGCGCCTCTCAAAATAGCTTGCCGTCTTGATGCCCGTCGGCGCGTCGTTGAACCAGCACGGTCTGGATTCGTATCCGCCGTAAATAAATTTGTAAAGATACCCGAAGCAGGCGCCCAACCCGCGCTTTGCCGCAGAGGTCATTTTCGCGCAAAATACGTCCTTTTTCAAGACGTCCCGCTCATAGAGAACGAAAGATTTCAGCGGCGGGATATGGAGCGCATCGTTCGCAAAGCGGATATGGGCAAGAAGCTTTTCGTCCTTCAAGAGCTCCAAAAAGAGAGAATAAGTTTCACGATCGCCGTTTATAAAGGATTCCGTTCCCTTGTAGGTTTTCAAAAATCTTTCTTCATCCCAAATCATTTTTATTTTTTCCATATTGAAATTTACATATAGAGTATACGGTTTTGACGAACTTGTCAAGCAATTTCCGTCTGTTTTTGAAAATTTTGCGGCGGAGGCAAAGAGGTGGGCAGGCTGTTTCATTTCGGGCGAATTGCGTTATAATAGAAGAGAACAAACGGTGCGGCGAAACTTTCGTGCGCACAAAGAAGGTGATTTTTATGGATGAAAGAGAATTTGGACGCGACCAATCGGGATCCGCGCGCAAGAGCAGCAGCGAGGCGCTGAAAAAGTACGGCGCCGACCTGACCGAGCTCGCCAACGCGCACAAGCTTGAACCCGTGATCGGGCGGGACGAGGAGATCCGCAACGTCATCCGCATTCTCTCCCGCAAGACGAAGAACAACCCCGTTCTCATCGGCGAGCCCGGCGTGGGCAAGACAGCGATCGCCGAAGGCCTTGCACAGCGCATCGTCAAGGGGGACGTCCCCGAGGGATTAAAGGGAAAAACGCTCTTCTCCTTGGACATGGGTGCCCTGATCGCGGGCGCAAAGTACCGCGGCGAGTTTGAGGAACGGCTCAAAGAAGTCCTCTCCGAGGTGACGGGATCGGATGGAAATATCCTGCTCTTTATCGACGAGTTGCACACCGTCGTGGGGGCGGGGAAGGCGGAGGGCGCGCTGGACGCGGGCAATCTGCTCAAACCTCTTCTCGCCCGCGGCGAGCTGCACTGTATCGGCGCGACGACTTTGGACGAATACAGGGAGTATGTGGAGAAGGACGCCGCGCTTTCGAGGAGATTCCAGCCCGTGTATGTGGGCGAGCCGAGCGTGGAGGACACGGTCTCCATTCTGCGCGGCTTGAAGGAGCGCTTCGAGATCTATCACGGCGTGCGCATCCACGACGACGCGCTCATTGCCGCGGCCACGCTCTCCGACCGCTATATTTCCGACCGCTTTCTTCCCGACAAGGCCATCGACCTCGTGGACGAAGCGGCGGCCATGATCCGCACGGAGATCGACTCCATGCCCGCGGACATGGATGCCATGAACCGCAAGATCATCCAGCTCGAAGTGGAGGAAAAGGCGCTTTCCAAGGAGAGCGATCAGCTCTCCGTCTCCCGCCTCGGAACGATTCGCGAGGAGCTCTCCTCGCTGCGGGAACAGTTTGCCGCCATGAAGGAAAAGTGGGAGGAGGAGAAGAGATCCATCCGCACCGAGAAGGAGCTCAAAGAGCGGGTGGACCGCATACAGGGCGAGATCGATTCCGCGATGACGAACGGCGATCTCGAACGGGCCTCCCGTCTGCGCTACGGGGAACTGCCCGCCCTCGCAAAGCAGCTCGAAGAGGTCAAAAAGAGCGTGAGCTCCCGCGAGAACGCCCTGCTGCAAAACGAAGTCACCGAGGAGGAGATCCATAAGATCGTCTCCCGCTGGACGGGGATCCCCGTCTCCCGCCTGAAAGAGGGGGAGCGCGAGAAACTTCTGCGGCTCGAAGAAGATCTTCACCGCCGCGTGGTCGGGCAGGAGGAGGCCGTCACAAAGGTGTCCCAAGCCATCCTGCGCGCCCGCGCGGGCATCTCTGATCCCAACCGTCCCATCGGCTCCTTCCTCTTCCTCGGCCCCACGGGCGTGGGCAAGACCGAGCTCGCCAAGTCGCTTGCGGAAAATCTTTTCGACGACGAAAAGAATCTCGTGCGCATCGACATGAGCGAATATATGGAAAAATTTTCCGTCTCCCGCCTCATCGGGGCGCCTCCGGGATACGTCGGCTATGAAGAGGGCGGCGCGCTCACCGAGGCGGTGAGGAGGCGGCCGTACTCGATCATCCTCTTCGACGAGATCGAAAAGGCGCACCCCGATGTGTTCAACATCCTCTTGCAGATCCTCGACGACGGCAGGATCACCGATTCGCAGGGCCGCACCGTGGACTTCAAGAACACCGTCATCATTCTGACCTCCAACCTCGGCTCCGACCTGATCGTTGACGGGATCGAAGGCGGCGAACTCTCCGAGCGGGCGCGGGAGGGGATCCAGGCCGTCCTGCGGCGCTCTTTCCGTCCCGAATTTCTCAACCGTCTCGATGAGATCATCACTTTCAAGCCCCTCACCAAGGAGGAGGTGGACGGGATCGTGGAGATCCTCTTGCGCCGTCTGGCGGAGCGGGTCAAGCCGCTCGAACTCGAAGTCACGCCCCGTGCAAAGGGATTCATTGCGGACAACGGGTACGACAGCGTCTACGGAGCGCGTCCCCTCAAACGGTTCATCCAGAGCCGTGCGGAGACGCCGATCGCGCGGTTCATCGTCGCAAACGACCCCGCGCCCGGCACGAAGATCGTGCTCGACGCCAACGCCGACGAACTCTTTTTGAGAGGGGAGGTTTAAGGCATGGGTGCCTCAAATGAGGTCGTCGTCTACGTTGCGGCATATCCCTTTCCCGTAGATCGCAAGGAGATCCTGCCCGCGCTCCGCGCCGAGGAGATCGCGTCCTGCGGGAGCGAGGCCGTGCGGGCGGCAAAGTACTATGTGTGGAAATTGCTCGAACGCGCGGCGGCAGAGACGTACGGCCTCGACATCGGCGGGCTCGGGCTGCGGAGAGAGGGCGAAAAATGGGTCTGTGCGGAATTTTGTTTCTCCCTCTCGCACAGCGGGGATTGCGCGGCGGTGGCGCTCTCGCATGCGCCCGTGGGCGTGGATCTTGAAGCGGCCGATCCCTCCCGCTTTTCCCCCGCGCTCCGGAAAAAGATCCTCACGCCGCGCGAGGCATATGGGGAAGAGGGGCTGGGGGAAGCGGCGCGCGCCCTCCGTGCCAACGAGCTCTGGACGAGGAAAGAGGCGCTCTTCAAGCTCCGCGGCGGAACAGCGTTTCACCCCGCGCAAATCGAAACGGACCGCGGGACATGGAGCGCAGGGATCGAAGTGCGGGGGAGGAAGTTCTTCCTCTCCGTCGCCTCGGAGGAGCCCTTCACCGTGACGCTTAGATGAATGGCGTACGGTGCGGCGCATTTTCTATTAAAGTCAAACAAGAAGCCGAGAGCATACACTCTCGGCTTCTTGTTTGGTTTTTTTTGGTTTTTGTTACGCTTTGATCTCGATGCGATCGCCCGCATAGGCGATCCTGCACGCGTAGAAGGCCGCGAGCGCCCTTTTCAGTTCTTCGAGATCGCTGCACGCAACCGTCTCCACCGCGGAGTGCATGGCGAGCTGCGCAAGGCCGAGATCGGCGGCGGGAATGCTCGTCTGCCGAAGCAGGATCGCCCCGAGCGTGCTTCCGCTCGCCGCGTCCGAACGGTTGTAGAAAAATTGATATTTCACGCCCGCATTCTCGAAAATTTTGCGCATCACGGCCGCCGTCAGTCCGTCGGTCGTGTAGCTTCCGCCCGCATGCCCCTTGATGACGACGCCACCTCCCGGCACGGGCCGATTCGTGGGATCGCACACTTCGGGGTGGTTGGGGTGAAGCGCGTGCGCGTTGTCGAGGGAGAGGAGGAGGGAGGAGGCCTCGGCCGCGAGCCGTTCCTCTTCGTCCCGCCCCTGTGCGCGCGCGATGCGTGCAAGCACGGACCTCAGAAAATCGCTCGCCGCGCCGTTTTGGGTGGAGCTGCCGATCTCCTCCGCGTGGAAGCATGCGGCCATGACGGTATCCTCCGCGCCGTCCGCCTCCGTCAACGCTTTCAGCGAGAAAAACACGCCCGTCAGATCATCCAGCCGCGGCGACGAGAGGAACTCTCCCTCGGGCCCCGCAAAAAACGGATCGACCGCAGGAACGGCATAGAGATCGTAGGCATGGGTGCCTCCGATGACCTCGGCAAGCTCTTTCTTTCCGAGGGAAAGGAGGGGGAGCTCGGTCTGTAAATTGGGCGAAAATTGCGTGTTCGCCTGCCTGTTTTGGTGGATCGCCAGAGAGGGCAAAACCACGCAGAAATCGCTCGCATAGGGCCTTGCGACGAGCGCGCCGTCCTCCTCCGCGATCCTGCGCCCCGCGATTTTGAGGGGGCGGTCGAAGAAGGTATACCAGAGCCCGCCGCCATATGGCTCGGTGTTCAGCCGCGTGAAGGCGCCGTCAGACAGGGCGGCGTTCCCTTTGAGTTTGAGGCAGGGAGAATCGGTGTGCGAGGCAACGATCCGGAACGCCCCGCGGGCCGAATAGCGAAAGGCGATCAGGCTTCCGCCGCCGCGGGTGACGTAGTACTTCCCGCCTTCGGCCAGATCCCAGCTTTCCCGCTCCGAGAGCGCGGAAAATCCCGCCTGCGCGAGCAATGTTTCGGCATTCTCCACCGCGTGATAGCAGGTGTAGGAGGATTTGAGAAATTCGCAGAATTCTTTCATTTCAAACTCCCGATTCATTCTTTTTCCCAAAGATTTTTTTTACGTCGGACCGCAGCCGCTTGAAGTCAAACAGTACGCCGAGGATGAGCCCGAGCGCCGCCATGAGCAGATACAGGGGGATGGCGTACCAAAGGAGCGGCGTATACGGCCGCCCGTTCTTTCCGAGGAACACCGCGGGCGTGAAGAGTTCCAGCGCCTTCTGCGCCCAGCCGAACCCCTCCGGGAAAGAGGGATGCATCACCATGCACGGGTTGAGCGAATCGAGCGTTTGGAAGAGATCCTGCGTGCCGCTTCCCGCAAGCCCCAGCACGACGCAGACCGCGTCGTTGAAGAGAATGAGGATGAGCATGAGGAAGAAGAGGAGGGGGATCTTCCAGAAACTCTTGTAAGACGGCCTGTGAAGCCCCAACAGCGCGGGGAGAACGGAGGTCGCGATGAGCAGATCGTGGCAGACATAGAAGCGG
The DNA here is from genome assembly GCA_947625605.1 of uncultured Clostridia bacterium. Classification (GTDB taxonomy): domain Bacteria; phylum Bacillota; class Clostridia; order Christensenellales; family Borkfalkiaceae; genus Gallimonas. Next base: position 17,937 of record CANQOY010000017.1, read on the forward strand.
GCGACTTCCCATTGCAGGAGATCCTGCCCCGTAAACCAATAGGGAACGGTGATGGCCAAGAGCGGGCCGCACGTTCCCACATACGTCATGAAGTCTTTGAGCCCCTGCGACTTCGAGAGCAGCGCAAAGGGGGAGAGGAGGATGAGGAAGGCGCACACGTTGTACGCGGTGTTGATGAGCGAAAAGCCCGTCCCCCACAGGTGCGGCCACACGATGCTTTTGGCAAGATGCTGCCCGATGTTGAGCAGCATGAGGATGAGCAGGGCGAGCTTTTGGATGGCGGGGCGCCTCTTTCTCAATAGAAAGAAGCATCCCGCGATGAAGAGGAGTTCCGCGCCGATGCAGATGAAATAGGCGGGGGAGAGAAAGTTGAGCTTCATTCGTACGGCCGTCTCAGAGTTTTTTGAGGTATGCGCGCCTCCGCTTGTGTTGGACGGAGTCGAAGATCTTCCACGCGTTGAGGATCTCGTAATTTTCTTCGAGGTTGAGGTTGGTCTCGCAGTATTTGACCCTGCTTTGGCGCATCATGTGCAGCAGTTCGTTGACGAGCACAAAGCCGATGCCGCGGTTGCTGTATTCGGGAACGACGCCGATGAGGGCGAGATCGACGACCTCGGGATTCTTGACCGCTTTCAGGATGCGGAGCAGCGTGGGGAGCGTCAGTCTGCCGCCCGAGGGCTGCACGGCCTTCGCGATGGAGGGGAAGATGAGCCCGAGGCAGACGGGGTTGTCGTTCTCATCGAGGGCGATGCGCACGAAGCGCATGTCGATGATCTGGCGGAAACTCCGGATGAGCTCCTTTTTCATCTTTTCGGTGAAGGGAACAGTGCCGTAAATGCCGCTGTAAGATTCATCGAGCACATCGAAGAACTTGTCGGCATACTTCTTCAAAAAGTCGTTGGTATTCTTTGCGGGCCCGAGATGGAGGTTGTACCGTTCGAGAATGCGCTGACAGGTGCGGTCCAATTTTTCGCCCGTGTCATCCTTTTTGAGGGAAAGTTTGTGCTCGATCCAATCCACGTCCTTTTCATAACCGCGGTGCTCGATCAGCTTGCGGTAATAGGGGAAGTTGTACTGTTCCTCGAAGGTGGCGGGCTCGTCGAAGCCCTCGATGAGCAGGCCCTCGCGCTCCAAATCGGAAAACCCGAGGGGGCCGACGACCTCTTCCATGCCCTTTTCCCGCGCCCAATCTTCCACGGCCCCGAAGAGCGCGTCTGCGACCTCTTGGTCGTCGATGCAGTCGAAGCGGGTGAAGCGGACGCGCTTTTGCTTCCACTTTTCGTTCGCCGCTCTCTGCAAGATCCCCGAAATGCGCCCCACGGTCTCGCCGTCGCGCAGGGCGAGCAGGTAGATCGCTTCGGCTTGTTCATAGTAATGGTAATCTTTTTTGAAGCACTTCATTTCATCGCCATACAGGGGCGGAACGAAGTTCGGATTGCCCCGGTAGAGCTTCAAGGGAAACTGTACGAACTCCCTCTGCTGCTTCTTCGTCTTAACGTATTCGATCTCAATCATAGCCCCATTATAAAATCAATTGTGCGTTCTGTCAACTGTTTTTCGCAAGGGAAAAGCTTCCCCGTGCGCTCTCATCTTTGTGTCATACTTTTCCCACAGCCGTCATATCGTAACATAGCAAGCATTTTTCTGCGGAGGAGTTTATGAAAACATTCGAAGTATACGAGGACGTTGCAAAGCGCACGGGAGGGGACATCTTCATCGGCGTGGTGGGGCCTGTCCGCACGGGAAAGTCAACGTTCATCAAGAGGTTTATGGAGGAGCTCGTGCTTCCCGGCCTCGATGGGGCAAAGGGTCAGCGCGCGCGGGATGAACTTCCGCAGTCGGCGGCGGGCAGAACGGTCATGACCACCGAGCCCAAGTTTGTTCCCGAGGACGCGGCCGAGATCCGCGTGAAAGATGCGGTCGCGCGCGTGCGCCTCATCGACTGCGTCGGATTCCCCGTGGAGGGTGCGAGCGGATTCGAAGAGGAGGGCAGCCCCCGCCTCGTCAGAACGCCGTGGGACGACGCCCCCGTTCCCTTTCAGACCGCCGCGGAGGAGGGGACGCGCCGCGTCTGCCGCGACCATGCGACGATCTGCGTGCTCGTCACGACGGACGGCTCCATCACGGGCCTTCCGCGCGAGGCATACGAAAAAGCGGAGGAAAAGGCGTTCGCCGAACTCAGCGAAAGCGGCAAGCCGTTTGTCATCTTGATGAATTGTAAGGCACCCATGTCCGCGGGTGCGCTTTGCGAAACGCTGCAAGAGAAGTACAAAGCGCCCGTGATCGCGGCCAATGCGGAGGAGATGGACCAAGAGGCGATTTCCTCCCTTCTCGAACGCGTGCTGTACGAATTCCCCGTCGTCTCCATCGACGTCGATATCCCGGACTGGATGCGCTGCCTCGACGCCGATACGCCCATGATCTCCGAGCTCTTGGAGGGCGTCCGCGCGGTTGCGCCCAAGATCGCAAAGATGAGCGACTGCGCCCTGCTCGATACGATGTTTTCGGAGAGCAGCCGTCTCAAACCGCCCGTCTCGCTCCGCCTCGACGCCGCGACGGGCACCGCGAGCTGCCGCGTCGAGCCGCAGGAAGGCGCGTTTTTGAAGGTGCTCGGCGAGCAGTGCGGCGAGGAGATCGCGGACGAGTTCGCGCTCATGAGCTATGTCGTCGGGCTCACGGAGGCCAAAAAGGTGTACGAGCGCGTCGGGAAAGCGTTTGCGGACGCGCAGGAGTACGGCTACGGCATCGTGCCGCCCGAACTTCCCGAGATGAGCCTCTCCGAACCCAAGCTCGTCAAGAAGAGCGGGAGAGTGGGGGTGAACCTGCACGCCGCCGCGCCGAGCTACCACATCATCCGCGTAGACGTGAGCGGGGAAGTGCGTCCCGCCCTCGGCAGCGCGGAGCAGAGCGAGGCGTTTTTGCAGCGCATCAACGAGGATATGGCCAGCGAGCCTGACCGCGTCTGGAACACCAACATGTTCGGCAGAACGCTGAAAGAGATGCTCGGCGAAGAGCTCTCCTCCAAAAACCGCTCCATGGGCGAGACGGTGCAGCGCAAGATGAGAAAGACGGTCACGCGGATCGTCAACGAAGGCAAGGGCGGCGTGATCTGCATCCTGCTCTGAGTTGTGAGCCCCTCGCATGCGAGGGGCTCCCGCATGGTTTGACGGCGAAAATTTTGTACAAATTCTTGACAGGGCCGTCCTTTCCCGATATAATACGGGGTAAGGAGGCTCTGCCATGGCTCAAAAAACCGATTCCTTAATGGAAAAACAGATGAAGAAGAAAAAGGCGATCAGGGTCACGGGGATCGTGTTCCTCGTGATTTTTGCGGCGATCTCCGTCCTTTCCCTCATCTTTTACAACGAGATCGACGCCTTTGTCGCGAAGTTTACCCCCGGCGAGGACACCGAGCTCAACAAACTGCTCTCCGATCTCGTCATGCTCATTCCGCGCCTGATCCGCAGCGTCCAGATCCTCTTCATCGTCCTGCTCCTTCTGTACCTGCTCGGCATCATCTATGCGAGCATCTTCAAGGGCACGCCGCGCAGGGTCACCATTGGCAAGCTCGTTTCGAGCATCACCAAGGGCGTGCTGTGGATCGTCGGCATCCTCTTCATCCTCGCCGTCTGGGGCATGGACGTCAGCGCGCTCATCGCAAGCGCGGGCGTGCTCACCCTGATCATCGGTCTCGGCATGCAGAGCCTGATCGCCGACGTCGTCGCGGGCGTCTTTCTCGTCTGCGACGGAGCGCTCCAAGTGGGGGATGTCGTCGTCATCGACGGATGGCGCGGCACCGTGCAGGAGATCGGCATTCGCACGACCCGCCTCATCAATTACAGCGGCGATATCCGCGTTGCGAACAACAGCACCATCACGACGTATATCAACCAGAGCAGGGTGAGGTCGTGCCCCACCGTCACCATCAGCATCACCTATCAGGAGGACGTGCGGAGGGTGGAAAAGCTCTTCGAAGAGAACGCGCAGAAGATCCGCGAGATGCTTCCTCTCGTGACGGAGGGGCCCTACTATTGGGGCGTGAATGCGCTCTCTTCTTCGAGCGTGGACCTGCTCTTCGCCGCCTACTGCAAGGAGGACGACTTCTTTCAGGTCCAGCGCGACATGAACCGCGCGCTCCGCATCTTCTTCATGGAGCACAACATCGACATTCCCTTCCCGCAGGTCGTCGTGCACGAGGAAGCGGGAAAGACGGAGTGACCGCGAAAAATTTTCTGCGGCGGGATATTGACATTCCCGCCGCTTTTTTCTATAATGAGAGAGATGGGAGGAAGTATGAAACTCGAAGAAAAACTCATTGCGAACGGGCAGGGGCACCTGCTCGATATGAAAGACCTTTCCGCCGAAGAGCGCGCGGAATATCTCCGCCAGCTCGGGGCGATCGATTTTGACGTTATCAACTGTTACAGGCACCCCATGCCCGAGAAGCGAGGTAAAATTTCGCCGATCAAGGCGGTCCGCACGGAGGACATCGAGCGGCAGCGGGAGCGCTTCGAAGAGGTCGGAAAAGGCGCGATCCGAGCGGGAAAAGTTGCCGCCGTACTGCTGGCGGGCGGTCAGGGGACGCGGCTCGGCGCAGACGGCCCGAAGGGCGCGTTCGACCTCGGCGTGACGAAGCCCGTCTACATTTTCCAATTGCTCATCGCAAATCTGCTCGAAGTCTGCGCAAGGTGCGGCGCGCACGTTCCGCTTTTGGTCATGACGAGCGAGAAGAACGACGCCGCCACGCGCGCTTTCCTGCGAGACCATGCGTATTTCGGGTATCCGCCGGAATACGTGCGCTTTTTCGTGCAGGAGATGCACCCCAGCGTGGATCTCGATGGAAAGATCCTCCTCGAAGGGAAGGGCAGGCTTGCGCTGTCCCCCGGGGGAAACGGGGGCTGGTTCGCCTCCCTCCAACGGGCGGGGACGCTTGCGGAATTTCCCGCGTTGGAGTGGCTGAACGTCTTTGCGGTGGACAACGTGTTGCAGCGGATCGCCGATCCCGCCTTCCTCGGCGCGACCATCCTCTCGGGCATGCCGTGCGGCGCAAAGGTCGTCATGAAGTCCTGCCCCGAGGAGCGGGTGGGCGTGCTCTGCCTCGAAGACGGCCGTCCCTCCGTGATCGAGTACTACGAACTTCCGCGCGAGCTCGCCGAGCTGCGGGACGGAGCGGGGAGGCTGACCTACGGCTGCGGCGTCATCCTCAACTACCTTTTTTCATTGGAAAAACTGCGGGAGATCGCGGGGACAACGATCCCCGTACACGTGGCGAAAAAGAAGATCGATTTCATGAACGCCGAGGGGGAACTTGTCAGGCCGCAGACCGAGAACGGATACAAATTTGAGACGCTGATCTTGGACATGGTACGGCTCTGTGGTGCCTGCCTGCCCTTTGAAGTCGTCCGTGAACGCGAGTTTGCGCCCGTCAAAAACAGGACGGGAACAGACAGCGTGGAGACGGCGCGCGCTCTCTTAAAACAAAACGGGAGGGAGCTGTGACCCATGCCCGAGATCACCGCCATCACCGTGCAGAAGAAGGACAAGACCCGCTGCAATATCGAAGCGGACGGGAAATTTTTCTGCGGCATGACATTGGAAGCCGTCGTGCAAAACCGTCTCAAAGTGGGGATGAGCGTCTCCCGCGAGGAGCTCGCCCGCATCCAGCTCGAAAGCGAAAAGCAGACGGCGCTCGACAAGGCGCTCGCGCACATTTCTTTCTCCATGAAAACGGAGCGGGAAGTCCGCGCGTTCCTCAAACGAAAGGGCTATCTGGATGAGGTCTGCGACTTCGTCGTGGAGAGCATGAAGCGATACGGCTATCTTGACGACGCCGCCTACGCCGCGGCCTATGCCGAGAGCGCGGCCAAGCGCAAGGGGAGCCGCCTCATCGCCTCCGAACTGCGCAAAAAGGGCATTTCGGACGAGGCCATCGCCGCCGCGACGCAGCCGCTCGCAGACGAGACGGAGGGGGCGCGCCGCGTGCTCGAAAAGTATCTGCGCGGCAAGGATCCCGCCGATCCAAAGACGCTCCGCAAGGCATACGCCCACCTGCTCTCCAAGGGCTACGACTACGAAACGGCGGGGCGCGCCATCGCCTCTCTTTCGGAGGATGTCTCATGAAAACCATCCTGCTCGACGCCGTCGGTTCCACCAACGACGCCGTCCGCCGCTATCTTCCCGCACGGGAAAATACGATCGTCTGCGCGCGCCGCCAGACGGCGGGGAGGGGTACCAAGTCCCGCAGTTTCCTCTCCGAAGAGGGCGGCGTCTACCTCTCCGCGCTCATCTTTCCCTCGGACATGCCTGCCCCGGAAGCCTTCCGCGTGATGGCGCACGCCGCCGTCGCGGTCTGCCGTACGGCAAGCGCGTTCGGGGCGGAACCCGAGATCAAGTGGCCGAACGACGTCCTCGCGCAGGGGAGAAAGCTCTGCGGCATCCTCATCGAGAACGGCGTCGCCGCGGGGAAAGTGGACCACAGCGTCGTGGGCATCGGTCTCAACGTCTGCAACAGCCTGCACGGGATCGAGAATGCGATCACCCTTTCCGAAGCGGCGTCGCGCGCGCTCTCCGTCGAGACCGTGCGCGACGCGCTGATCGCAAACTTTCGGCAGAGCAGCACGTTCGGCGACTATCTCTCTTTCGTGCATTTTTTGGGGAGGGACGTGGAAGTTATAGAGGGGGAGGCCCGCTATCGCGCGGTCGCGCGGCGCATCGCGGAGGACGGCCGTTTGGAGGTCGAATGCGGCGGGGAGCTTCGGCTCCTCTCGGCCGCGGAGATCTCGCTGAGGATCTGATATGAAACAAGCTTTCTTTGTCCCGCAGGACAGCGATATCGCAAAATTGTTTCCCAAGCGGAGGGCAGACCTCCACAAGGGGGACTGCGGCTCGGCCGCCATTCTCATGGGGGAGGCCTCCGAGGGAGCGTCTCTGCTCGCCGCGCTCGCCTGTCTGAAATCGGGCGCGGGGTACACCAAACTCTATGTTGACGGGGACGTCAGGCCGTATGCCGCCCGATATCCCGCGTGCATGGTGCGGCGGCGCGATGAAGCGGATGAGCTGCTTTCTGACGCCATCGCTTGGGGCATGGGTGCGGGCTCGACGGTCGAGACCTATGAGAGAACGCGGTCGATCCTGAAAAATTTCAGGGGGACGGCCGTGCTCGACGCAGACGCGCTCAATTCGCTTGCGCGGTTTGGGAAGGAGCCCCTCGTAGATCGCGTCTGCGGCGTGGTCCTCACGCCGCACCCCAAGGAATTTTCCCGCCTCACGGGCAAGTCGGTGGAGGAGATCTTGCGCGATCCCGCGCCGCTCGCCACCGCTTTTGCGCGCGAGTATGGGGCCGTCGTCGTCCTCAAAAGCCACCGCACCGTCATTGCGGACGGCGTACGAACGGCGGTCAATCCCACGGGCTGCCCCGCGCTTGCGAAAGGGGGAAGCGGAGACGCGCTCGCGGGCTTTTTGGCGGGAACGCTCGCCCGCGGCCTTCCGCCCTTTGAAGCGGCCGTCGCCTCCTGCTACATTCTCGGCCGCGCGGGAGAGATCGCCGCGCGGGACATGGGCGAGTATTCACCCGACGCAACGGACGTCATCGCCCGCTTTGGGCGCGCGATCGTCAGCCTCCGCACAGACCTGAGCGGTCATGCGTAGCCGAGGAAGCGGATCAGCACCGAGGAGAGGAGCAGAACGCTGCCGGAGATGAGGTAGTAGAGCGGAAAGAAGGTGAACAGACTCATGATGAGGAGCAGGATCCCTCCCGTGAAGAAGGGGCGCGCGTTCTTTTTCGAGAAGGAGCGGCGAAGTTTTGCCTTGATCTTCGGGCGGGGGATCTCGCCGAGAATGAGCCGCTCGGGCGTGGCCTGCGTGCGTTCGAAGAGCGCGAAGATCTCGTCGCCGCGCATCGCCTTTCTCCCGAAAGAGGACAAGAGTTTTTCCGCTTCGGGGGAGAGCTCGTTGCATGCGAGCGTGAAGGCTTCCTCCCCGTATCGGCGGATGAGAAAGGCCGCCGCGTCCGCAGAAACGGGCTGCATCGTAAAGAGGGGCACGAGCTTCTCTCCCCCTACCATGACCGAATCTTCCGCCTCAAAAGCGTCTTTTCCGTCCGCAGAGAATGCCTTGACGAGCAGGGCGCGCACCCGTTCGTCCCGTTCGAGCGCGAGGTGCAGCATGAGCTTTTCTTTGCGTTCCCGCTCCGCCTTGGAGAGGGAACGTTTTCTGTGCCCCATGGAGATCAGGAGAAAGCACACCCCGCCGACCGCGAGCGCGATGAGGGTACTCGCGGCGATCGAAATCCCGAGCGGGACGCGGAAATAGCGCAAGATCCCGATCCCGAGGAACCATGCGGCGGCCGTGTAAAATGCAACGTCGAGGAAGAGGGGGAGGTCAAATTTTCGCATAGTGTGATTTTTGACAAAAAATACGCTTTCAAACCTTGCAAAACGGCGCAAAATATAGTATAATAACGGCAGTATGAGGATCGCGCTTTTCGGGGGGTCGTTCGACCCGGTCCACAGGGAACACGTTCGCATGGCGCGCGCGGCGGTAGAAGCGCTCGGGCTCGATAAGCTCTTTATTGTGCCCTCCTTCCTCGCGCCCCATAAGGCGGGCGGCGCCTCTGCGGGAGGGGAAGATCGGTTCGAAATGTGCAGGCTCGCTTTCCGCAAGGTGAAGAACGCCGAGGTGAGCGATCTCGAACTTCGGGCGGGCGGCACGAGCTATACCTATCTCACCTGCCGCGCCTTTCGGGAGAGGTATCCGCAGGCGGAGATCTTTTTCCTGATGGGCGCAGACATGTTTGCGGATTTTCCGCACTGGAAGATGCCCGAGGACATTTTGTCCAACGTCAAACTCGCCGTCTGCGGCAGGGGAGATGCGGTTTCCGAAGCCGCGCGGGAGGAGTTTGCGGCCCGTTTTCATGCGCCCGTCGAATGTATTCCCTTTGTGGGGGAGGAGGTCTCCTCGACGGATATCCGCGTGAAGCTGGCGTTCGGCCTTCGCCCCAAGGAGATGGACGCAAAGGTGTATTCTTACGTTCACCGCCGCGGTCTGTACGCGGACCCCGTCATACCCGCCGCGCTCAAACTCGAACGGCCGCGACGGCGGGAGCACAGCCTGCGCGTCGCGCGCATGGCCTGCGGCCGCGCGCGCAGCCTCGGCATCCCGGAGCACAAGGCGCTGATCGCTTCCGCGCTGCACGACTGCGGGAAATACGTCCCGCTCTCCTCGCCGCTGCTTGCCGATTTCGACCCGCCATTCGGGGTCCCTGCGCCCGTCATGCACCAATTCACGGGGGCGTATCTTGCGGAGCACGTCTTTGGCGTGACGGATGAGGATGTCTTGAACGCGATCCGCTATCACACGAGCGGAAGGGGGGGCATGTCCGAGCTCGAAGAGCTGATTTACCTTTCCGACTTGCTCGAAGCGGAGCGCGATTTTGCGGGGATCGCAAAGCTGAGGGAGATGTTCCGGACCGATCTCCACGCCTGCCTCGTGTGCAGCCTCGCCTTGCAGATCGACTTTCTTCTCGCAAGGGGAGGGGAGATCTATGAGCTCACCAGAGAGGCCTACGAATGGGCGAAGAGCCATCCCCATTCCTGAACCGAAAAAGAAAAGGAGGAACGATATGGAAAGTTACGAACTTGCAAGAACTTGCGCAAAGGTGCTCTCCGACAAGAAGGCGGAGGACATCGTCATCATCAAGGTTGACGAGCAGACGGTCGTTTGCAGCTATTTCGTGATCGGAAGCGGCAAATCCACCACGCAGGTGCGCGCGCTCTGCGACAATGTGGAGGAACAGCTCAAAAAGGATCACGAGCTCTCTCCCGTGCGGACGGAAGGCGTGCGCGAGGGGCGCTGGGGCGTGCTGGATTACGGCGACGTGGTCGTCCATATTTTCAATGAGGAGAGCCGCCTCTTCTATTATCTCGAACGCCTCTGGGATTCGGGAAAGAACGTGGAAAAATACGAAGAATGAGGAGATAAATGCCCTATACCTCGGGCATGGTATCCACAATTTCACTTAAATGAAATGCGCTTCGGATCGGAATATTCCGCCTTGGCGCGTTTTTTCTTTTTCTCCACGATGTAATAGACGGGCTCGGGTTCGGGTGGGGAGGGCTTGGGTTCCTCGGGCGGAAGTTTTTTCGCGCGCGTGCGGTAGCCGATCCGCGCGAGCCGAAGAACGTGTACGACGACGATGCAGATGAGGAAGGTCAGCACGGTATAGATCGCGCCCGTTCCCTGTACGGAGAGGAGATTCATGCCTCCATTGTAGCGCATGGCAAGTGTCACAAGATGCAAGATTTACGCATACAACCGTGAATTTTCGGGAAAGATAGCGCGTATGGAAGAGGCAACATTGCTCTCTGCGGCGGAGGCCGCGGAGTACGGAGAATTCAAACGCAACAGAAGGGAGGCGGAGATCGCCGTCTCCCTGCACAAGCTCATCGTGGACGCTTCCCGCCGCGAAACGGACAGATACACGTTGAAGAACGCCTGCGGCTGCGTGCGCAAGCTGTTCGCCTACGGGACGCTCGTCTCTCCCGTGGGCGTGGCGGCCGCAAAGCGCCATCTCGCGGGGAGCGAATCCTATGTCGTTGCGCTCGTCGGGGGAACGGGAGAGACGCTTCCGCCCGTCAAGCGGTACGAGGCGAAAAAGGCCGTCGCGGCGGGGGCGCGGGAGATCCGCCTCGTGCTCTGCTACTCCGCCCTCAAAGCGGGCAATCTCTCCTATTTGAAGCGGGAGATCAAGCGGGTGAAGCGCGCGATCAGAAAGCTTCCCCTCGTGGTCTCCGTCGAGGACCATTCTTTGGGGGAGGAGGAAGTCGCGCTCGCCGTGCGCGCCGCATGCGAGGCCGATGCGGACGCCGTCTGCGTGAGAGGGGAGACGCAGCTCGTGCTCCGCGCCCTGCGCGCGAGTGCGGGCAAGATCCGCGTGGACGCGTCCGGGGTGGAAAACGCCGAACAGCTCCGCGCCCTGCTCAAAGCGGGGGCGACCATCATCACGACGGACTGCGCGGAAAAGATCGCCGAGGAGATGTACCGCATGGCAAAGGAGGAATCCGAGCACCTGAGGACGGTCCCTCTGCCCGAGCCCGAGCCCGAACCCCATCCGGCGCCGCTTTGAAGCGGCGTTTTTCTTTTCCGTTCTTGGGGGACGGAGCTCTTCGCGGCGTGTTGGAAGCGCGCGCGGCCTCCTTGCGACATTTTTTTTCATGTGCTTTTGATGAAAATCCCGAAAACCGCGGGAAATCGCTTTGACTTTCCGTGAATTTTATAGTAGAATAGTAAAATGTAGATTTATGTGCAGCGCGTATGCGCGCGCAAACGGAGTAAGGTTATGGGATTGATTTCTTTTATTAAAAACAGAGACGGCCGCAAAAGCCTGAAACAGCTCGATAAGATGGCCGACCGCGTCGAGGCGCTCGAACCCAAGTATCAGGCGATGTCGGACGCCGAACTGCGGGGCCAGACGCAGGTCTTCAAGGATCGGCTCAAAAACGGCGAGACGCTCGACGATCTTCTCTACGACGCCTTTGCGGCGCTCCGCGAGGCGAGCTGGCGCGTCCTCGGCATGAAGCATTTCCACGTGCAGATCGTGGGCGGCATCTGCCTCTTTCAGGGGCGCATCGCCGAGATGAAGACGGGCGAAGGCAAGACGCTCGTCGCCACCCTTCCCGCCTA
>CANQOY010000018.1 GCA_947625605.1 uncultured Clostridia bacterium
AGGTTGAACTCGTCGTCCATGAAGTAGTAGAATTCGCCGTCGTTATAGGAATAGGTCATCTTCTTCGTCTCGACCTGCGCCGTTTCGAGCTTGGTCGTGGGGTTAAAGGTCTCATCCGAGAGGACCTGCCCCGTGACGACGTTTTTGAGCGTTGTACGGACGAATGCGGCGCCCTTGCCCGGTTTTACATGTTGGAATTCGGTGACGGTATAGACGCCGCTCTTGTATTCGAACGTCGTGCCCTTGCGGATATCCCCTGCCAAAATCTGTGCCATTTTTCTATTCTCCTTAATTCGTTGTCAAACTTTATAAAATGAGCGCCCTGCGGCTTGTCCTGTTCATGAAAGATACGACTTTCCCGTCTTTCAGCGTAACGGTATCCTCGATGCGGATCCCGAGACGGCCGGGAAGATAGATGCCCGGCTCCACGGAAAAGACCATTCCGTCGCGCAATACTTCCTCGCCGCGCGGAGAGAGCGTGGGCGCCTCGTGGATCCTGAGCCCGACGCCGTGCCCGAGGGAATGGGTGAACAGGTCCCCATAGCCCTTTACGGTGAGGTAGCGGCGCGCGATCGCGTCCGCCTCCGCCCCCGTCATGCCCGCGCGGATGCCCTCCTTCGCGAGCTCGTGCGCCATGAGGACGACGCCGTGGAGCTTTTTGAACTCCTCGTGCTGCCCGTCGTCGCCGAAGAGGAAGGTGCGGGTGATGTCCGAGCAGTAGCCCTCCACCTTGCACCCGAAGTCGATGAGGACGGGATCGCCGAAGCGGAGTTGGCGCGCACCCGTCTCGTAATGCGGAATGCTGCCGTTCTCGCCGAAGGCGCAGATCGTATCGAACGAGGTCCCGGAAGCGCCGAGCATGCGCATGAGATATTCGAGGATCGCGGCGACTTCGGTCTCCGTCATCCCCTCCCTGATCTCGGGCAGCAGGAGGGAAAATGCCTCTTCCGCGATCTCGGAGGCGCGGGCGATGCAGGAGAGTTCTTTCTCCGTCTTGACGAGCATCGCCTCTCTCAGCGCGGGCATGCAGTCCACCGTCTCATGGCCCTCGGCGCGGAGCTGTTCGAGCGATTGCGCGCTCAGGAAAGGATAGGGAACGCCCAGCGTCTTGCGGTCCGCAACGAGTTCGAGCGCCTTTGCGCGCCCGCCCTCGACGACCTTGACCGTGCCGCCCCGAAGCGCCTTCTGCGCGGCTTCGAGATAGCGCGCGTCAACTACGAGGGTGCAATCCTTCTTGTCCAGAACGGCGAAACCGTCCGTCGAGGAAAAGCCCGTCAGATATTTCCGGAGGAACTCGCATTCGATCAGCAGTGCGTCCGCCTGTGCGGATTCATATATTTTGTGCAATTTCTCGTTTAACATACCCTTATTATACCAAATACGCCATATGAAGTCAACGCTTTTTATAAAAAAACTGTCCTTTCGCGACATGAATTTCCGCGGATCCCGTCCGTGGGGTCGTCTTACAGCGCGACGCTGCGGTAGATCCGCTTCATCTCCATCGCCTCCTCGGCCTGCATGCCGCCCGACTCGGAGACGATATAGGGTTCCAGCGCGAGTTCGTGGAGAACTTGGGCGAGCGGCTCGAACGCGGGGCCGTAGACCTCGTCCTGGAACGTGAGGTGGCAGAGCTCCCCCTTGGGCCCGTACTTGATCTTGGAGAAGTGAACGTGGAAGTGCTTCATGCGCTCATAGCCGAGGCGGCCGAGCATGTATTCGAGGCGGTCGCGGTAGTCGCGCGCGGTTTTGAGGCTCCCCTGTTCGCGCGCGTTGACGTGGCCGAAGTCCACGCAGGGCGTGAATACGGGGTCGATCTCGCAGAAGGCGGTGACCTCTTCCACGGTGCCGATCTGGGCGATCTTGCCCATCGTCTCGGGGCAGAACATGAGGTCGCCGAGGCCCGCGGCATAGATCCTGTCGCGGAGGATTTTGAGGCGGTCCATCGTGCGGCCGACGGCGACGGCGCGCTCATCCTTGCCCTGCGCCGCGGGATGAAAGACGCACCGCCTCCCGCCGAGGAGGCGCAGCATCCTGCCGCTGTCGAGCACATACCCGTAAGACTTTTCCGCCATCTCATCGTCGGGATTGGCAAAGTTGATGAAGTACGGCGCGTGGACGGAAATTTCCACCCCCTCCCTTTCGAACGCCGCGCCGATGGAACGCGCCTTCTGCTCCGTCATGCGGATGCCGCGGCCGAAAGAATATTCGAAGCAGTCGAGCCCGCGGCTCTTCACGAACGCCGCGGCCTCCTCGGTATGGGTATGGCCTTCCGCCTCAAAGGAAAGGCTGTTTCCGCTCGGCCCGAATTTTATCATATGAAACTCCTTATCTGAATGCTGTGTTGCGGGCATGGGTGCCCTGTTTTATGTCAGGTTTGTTTGCGAAGCCGCTGAATATCCCGTTCGAGTTGGCCCCTTAAAGCCTCCTGCGATGGGAATTTTTCCACCCCGCGGAACCGCTCGGTCGGATAGACGCGCACCGTTTCCCCATAGAGATTGCCAGAAAAGCCGTCGAGATACGCCTCGATCTTGCGCTCCTCCACGCCGAACGTCGGGCGGGCGCCGAGATTGACGATGCAGGAGTAGTCGCCCTGCGGCGTGGCGCACATGCCGCCGTATACGCCGTCGGGAGGGAGCAACTTCTCGGGCGGGGGCGTGAGATTGAGCGTGGGAAAGCCGTACGTTCTGCCGACCTCCCTGCCGTGCTCCACGACGCCCTGCACGAAATAGCCGAACGGAAGCAGCTCCGAAAGGGCCATGTCGCCCCGCGCGAGCATCTGCTTGATCATGGACGCGGAGATCTTCTCCCCGCCGATCGTTTTGACGGGGAGGGCAGCGACGGGACAGGGCGCAAGGCGGCGGAGTAGCTCGGGCGTGCCGCAGGCGTCCTTTCCGAAGCGGAAATCCTCGCCGCAAAAGACGGCCTTCGCGTCAAATTCCGAAAAGAGCGCCCCTGCAAAGCGTTCCGCGGGCGTGTTTTTGCACGCCTCGTTGAACTCGATCTCGATGAGCACGTCGATCCCCGCGCGGGAAAAGATCTCCCGCCGCTCCTCGCGCAGGAAGAGCTCTCTCCCCTTTCCGCCGTACATTGTGGTGAGGACGATGGGGAGCCCCGTATTTTTCGCTTCCGCAAGCAGCGACATGTGGCCCGCGTGAAGCCCGTCGAACCCGCCCAAAACGAGGGCGCAGGGCGAGCCGAATGGTTCACCGAAAGAGCGGATCAACATAGCTTTTTCCCCGCGCGCAGGACGCCGCCTTCCACCGTCCCCGTGCCGTAAAACGCTCCGCCGCGGTACACTTTATAGACGCCGTCCGCGCGGTCCACGGCATAGGGAACGCCGTTGTAAAAGCGCGGGTCATCCACCTCCATGACGGGAAACGGAAGTACCATGTCCGCGGGTATGATGTAATTTTTCAAATTTTCCGCCGTAAGACGTTCGAGAGGGATCGCCGTATCTTGCGTAAAAGGTCCGCTCGCCGTGCGGCGCAGCATGCTCGTGAAGCCCAGCGTTCCGAGCGCGGAGGCGAGGTCCCGCGAGAGCGCGCGGATGTATGTTCCGCCGCCGCATGTGATGGAAAATTCAAACTCGTCCTCCGCGGTCTTTCCGAGGAGTTCGAAAGAGAAGATCTCCACTTCCTTGGCGGGGAGCACGAACTCCTCGCCCCTCCGCGCGAGACGGTAGCTCTTTTCCCCGTTCAAATTCTTTGCGCTGTATTTGGGCGGCTTCTGCAAAATTTTGCCGCAGAAGCGGGGAAGCGCGGCCTCGATCTCCTCCGGGGAGGGAACCATGCCGCCGTCGATCCGATCCCCCTCCCTGTCCAGCGTCTCCGTCGTCGCGCCGAAGATAAACCGCGCCCTGTACGTCTTTTTCTTCCCCAAAAAGTAGTCGAAAAGGCGCGTCGCGTTCCCCACCGCAATGGGCAAAACGCCCGACGCAAGCGGATCGAGCGTGCCCATATGGCCGCAGGGCAGCTTGCCGAACGCCTGCCGCACGAGGCGCTTCACACCGTTTACGAGATAGGCCGAGGAGACTCCCTCCGGCTTGTCGAGATTGAGAAATCCTGTCATAGTTCCGAATTCTGCCAGACCGCATAGCGGATCTTTTCGAACACCTCTTCAAGCTCGCCGAAGAGCATACACCCCGAGGCGAACGTGTGGCCGCCGCCCCCGAAACTCTTTGCGACCGCGTTGACGTCTACCCTCCCCTTGGAGCGGAAGGAGGCCTTGTACTGCCCACGCTTGGATTCGAGCAGACACACGCTGACCTCCACGCCGTCGATGCTCAATGCGAAATCCACAATGCCCTCGGAGGCGTCCTGCCCGAGCGAATACTTCGCGAGCAGGCTCTCGGGGATGGCCGCAACGGCGAGTGCGTCGCCGAGAAAATAGCGCAGATGAGATATGACCTCCGCGTACATGCCCGCCCGCGCCTTGCTCTGGCGCTTCATGGTCTCATAGGCGATCTTGCCCACATCCGCACCGCCGTCGGCCGCCAAAGCCGCCGCGCGGAAGGAGTCGCCGTTCACGTCACCGTGCGAAAATCCGCCCGAATCCGTCACCATGCCGAGCATGAGAAAGTCTGCGACCTCGCCCGCAATGGGCACGCGCAGCGCGCGGATGAGTTCTGCGATGTTCTCGCAGTTGCTTGCACGCTGGCGGACAAAGTTATATCTCGCGTAATTCGTGTTGGAAATGTGATGGTCGAGATTGACCGTCGTCTTTTTCCTCGCGCCCATGCGGAAGGCACCTTCGAGAGCCCCGAGGCGCGCCTCTTCGCTGCAATCGACGGTGATATAGCACGCCGCGTCCAATGACGGGCTCCTCTTGATCTCCTTCACGGCGGGCAAAAAGGAAAATTTCTCGGGGATCTCCCCCTCGTTGACGACCTCATTGGCGACTTTGAGAAAAGAAAGAGCGCGGCTCAACGCCATGCCCGATCCGATCGTGTCTCCGTCCGGACGCATGTGCGTAAAGATCACCGCACTCTTCGTGTTTTTCAAAACAGTGGCAATTTCTGCGATGGAATTCATTCTTCGTCCCTGTGCAACTTCGCAAAGAGCTCGTCCATGTGCGAGCCGTATTCGAAACTTCCGTCCGGCAGGAAGGTGAGCTCGGGCACAGTGCGCAGAGGCATGACGCGCGCAAGCTCCCGCCGGATAAATCCCGCGTTGGCCTTGATGATCCCGAACGTGCGCTCCTTGGCCTCCGCGTCAGCCGCGTACACGCTGACGTAGATCTTCGCCGTTTTGAGATCGGGAGCGACGTCCGCCTCCGTCACGCTGATGATGCCTTTGAGTTCGGGCTCCTTGTCTTTGAGCGCGCCCGAGAGAATGGCGGAGATCTCCTTTCTGAACTCGCTCCCAAGCCGCTCCGTCCGTTTCGTCATGCCTTGATCTCCTCGATGAGATAACATTCGATGAAGTCGCCGATCCGCACTTCGTTGAATCCTTCGATGGCGCACCCGCACTCCAACCCCGCGGCGATCTCTTTCACCTCATCTTTATAGTGTTTGAGCGTCTTGGCGTTGCCCTCGACGATCATGATATTGTCGCGGTAGATCCTCAATTTCCCGCCGCGGATGAGCCTTCCCTCGACGACGAGGCAGCCCGCGACCGTCCCAACGCCCGTGACGTTGAATGTCTGCCGCACCTCCGCCTTTCCGATGAGCGTCTCCCGGTATTTGGGCGCGAGCATGCCTTTCATCATGGCTTCCATTTCGTCAAGCAATTCGTAGATGATGCGATACATGCGCACCTCGACGCGGCTGCGCTCCGCAAGCGTCTTGGCCTTGGAATCCGGGCGCACGTTGAAGCCGACGATGAGCGCGCCTGCGGAATCCGCAAGGGAGACGTCGCTCTCCGTGATCGCGCCCGCCGCCGCACGGATGACGCGGATCTTGACCTCTTCGTTCTCCAACTTTTCGATGGAGGACTTGACCGCTTCCACGGAGCCCTGCACGTCTGCCTTGATGATGACGTTGAGCGTCTTTACCGCGCCGTCCGATACGTCCTTGAACATGTCCTCGAAGGACTTCTTCCCCGGGATCTCGGCGGCAAGCGTCTCGCGCTGCTTGTTCTTGCGCTCTTCCTGCACTTTCTTCATGAGGGATTGCTCGACGGCAAAGATCGCGTCGCCCGCATTGGGGACGTCTTCGAGCCCGAGAACGGAGACGGCCGTGGAAGGCCCTGCCTCCTTGACCATCTTGCCCGCGTCGTCGAACATGGCGCGGACGCGGCCCATGGTGGTGCCGGAGATGAGGTTGTCTCCCGTGCGGAGCGTGCCGTTCTGGACGAGAACGCTCGCCATGGGGCCCTTGCCCTTATCCAGCTTGGCCTCGATGACGACGCCGCGCGCTCTCCTCTCGGGATTCGCTTTGAGTTCGAGCATTTCGGCCTGCAAGTAGATGCTTTCGAGGAGTTCGTCGATCCCCTCGCCCGTCTTGGCGGAGACGGGAACGACGATGACGTCGCCGCCCCATTCCTCGGGGACGAGATTGTAGTTCATCAAGCCCTGTTTGACCTTGTCGGGCGAAACGTTGGGCTTATCCATCTTGTTCATCGCGACGATGATGGGGACCTCGGCCGCCTTTGCGTGGTCGATCGCCTCCACGGTCTGCGGCATGATGCCGTCGTCCGCCGCAACCACGAGGACGACGATATCGGTGACCTTTGCCCCTCTCGCGCGCATCGCGGTGAACGCGGCGTGGCCGGGGGTATCAATGAAAGTGATCTTCCGATCTCCCGGGAGCGAGACGGTGTATGCGCCGATGCTCTGGGTGATGCCGCCCGCCTCTCCCGCGGTGACATTCGTGCTGCGGATCTTGTCGAGCAGGGAGGTCTTGCCGTGGTCAACGTGGCCCATGACCGTGACGACGGGCGCGCGGACGACGAGGTTCTCCGCGTCGTCGTTCCCGTGTTCGGCAATGAGGGCCTCTTCGGCCGTCTGCGCGGGCTTGTATTCGAGGTCGATCCCGAGGTCGATCGCCATGAGGGCGGCGTTGTCGTAGTCAACGGATTCGTTCACCGTTTTCATGATGCCTTCCTTGAAGAGGCGCTTGGTGATCTCGACGGCGGAGATGCCCAACTTTTCCGAGAGGACCTTGATGGGGATCTCCTTGGTCGTGACGACGGCATGGTCGATCTTGACCGTCTGCACGGCCTTCTTGACTTTCTTGCCGAATCGGGCCTTTCTGTACCCGCTCTCCTTATCGAAATCGCCGATATCCGCACCCTGCTGGCGCTGTAATGCGCGCTTGTTGACGGGGCCGCGGGATTTCTCGACGTAGGTCTTTTCAAATTTCTTCGCGGGCTCCCTGCGCTGTACGGGAGCGGGCGCGGCGGGCGCGGGACGCGCACCGAAAGAGGGTCTTGCCCCCGTGCCCTGCGGGCGGGGAGGAGTGTAGGTGGGCCGTCCGTTCTGTGCGGGCGGTCTGGAACCGGGCGCGCCGGAGGGCCTGCGCTGGTCCGGTCTTGCCTCGGGACGGAACGTCCGCGGGGTCTCCTGCCCTCTTACAGGGCGTTGCGGCTGCTGGGAGGATTGAGGACGCGGTGCGGGCGCGCTGCGACGCTCTCCCGTCTGTGCGCTCGGCGCGGGCTTCTTCTCCGCCCGCTCCGGCTCTGCCGCAGGAGCGGGTTGGGGCTCGGCCGCCTTTGCCTTGGCTTCGGTCTCGGCGTTCTCCCTCTCGCGCGCCTCTTCTTCCGCGCGCTTGCGGGCTTCCTCCTCGATCCGCGCCGCCTCTTCTTTGGCCAGACGCTCCTCTTCCGCGCGGCGCTCCGCCTCCTCCGCGCGCCTTTGCGCGGCGGCGGCTTCCAGATCGCCGATCTTTTTGAGGAGCTCCGAGAGCCGCTTTTCGTTGGCGGCGACCGTCTCCCGAAGGGCGGTCGTTGCCTTGTCCTTCGCGAGTGCGCTCAGTTTTTCGATATTCTCATATGCCATACGTACCCTCCGTATCACCGGAACTGTTTCGTTTTTCGATCTCCTTGCGCGCCGCCTCCGCGAGATGTTCCTCCGTCACGGCGGCGAGCTTGCAGAAATCCTTTCCCGTAAGCTCTTCTAAATCCTCCACAAAAACGAGGGGACACCCCATGCGTTTTTGCAGGCGTTCGATCTCCTTCTTCGTGTTCGACGAGACACCCATGTCCGCGATGAGAAGGTAAATTTTTGATTTTGACGCCTTGACGGCATTCACGCCGAGCGTCAGTTTTCCCGCCCGTTTGGCGAACCCGAGATAGGTCCTGCGTTTATCTTCCAAGGAATTCCTCCTCGATCCGCGCGTACACCTCGGGCCCGACGGGCATGGAGAACGCGCGCGCGAGCAGCTTTTTCTGCCCGAGCTTTTTGATGCACGCCTCCTGTTTGCAAACGTACGCCCCTCTCCCCGGGAGCTTCCCCGAAAAGTCGAGGGAGATCACCCCCTCTGGGCTCTTGCAGACGCGGACCATCTCCCGTTTGGGCTGCTCCGTGCGGCAGGCGATGCAGGTGCGCATGGGGACCTTCCGCGGTTCCATTTACTCCTCCGCGTCTAAATTGAGTTTGGCGGCTGCCGACTCGCTCTTGACGTCGATCTTCCACCCCGTGAGCCGCGCGGCAAGGCGGGCGTTCTGCCCGTCTCTCCCGATCGCGAGAGAGAGCTTCTCGTCCGGCACGACGGCGACCGCGGACTTCTCGGTGATCTGCGTGACGGAGAGGACGGTGGCGGGGGAAAGTGCCTTCGCGATAAATTCGAGCGGGTTTTCGCTCCAAAGGATGATGTCGATCTTCTCGCCGCCGAGCTCTGCGACGATGGAGTGGACGCGCGCGCCCTGGTTCCCGACGCATGCGCCGACGGCGTCTACGCGGTCATCCATCGAGGTGATCGCCATCTTGGTGCGGTGCCCCGGTTCGCGGGAAATGGACTTGATGACGACGGTGCCCGCCTTGATCTCGGGGACCTCTTCCTCGAAGAGCCGCTTGACGAGCCCGGGCGCGGCGCGGGAGACGAGCACTTGCGCGTTCCGCCCGCCGCTCTTGACGCGCTTGACGAACACTTTGATCTTTTCACCCGTCTCGTAGCGCTCCCCGCGGACTTGGTCCTGCGGAAGCATGAGCCCCTCGATCTGCCCCTTTCCGAGTTCGATATACACGTTGTGCATATCCACCTTGCGGATGAGGCCCGTCATGAGCTCTCCTTCCTTATCCGAGAACTCGGAGAGCGTGTTGTCGCGCTCCGTCTCGTGGATCTTTTGGAGGATGACCTGCTTGGCGGTCTGCGCCGCAATGCGCGAAAAATCCTTGGGAACGAACTCTTCGGTGAGGACATCCCCCACCTTGATGTTCTTCTTGATCTCGACCGCATCGCTCAGCATGATCTCGCCGTCGCCGAGTTCCTCGACGTCGTCGTCCACGACGTTGCGGTGGAGGAAAAAGCGGATGGTGCACTTTTCGGGATTGAGGCGGACTTCCACATTGCCCGTTTCCCCGTAGAGCTGCTTCTTGTAGGCGGAGGCAAGCGCGCTGGAAAGCGCGTCGATGAACACCTGCTGGCTGATGCCGCGTTCATGTTCCAGATCGGCAAGCGCCGCAAAGAAATCCTTGTTGATCATGATATTTTCTCCCGTTATATTTTCACGAATCGCTTTATTTTTTCAAACTTCGATGAGGAGGCAGACTTTCGACGTCTTTTCGACGGGGATGACGATCTCCCCCTTTTCGGCCGCGAGCACGATCTCCCCCTCCCGAAAGGCGAGGAGCTTGCCCTCGTGGTACTTGCTCCCCGAAAGGGGCGCATAGAGATGGACCTCGACGTTCTCGCCGATGTGGCGGAGGAAATCCTCCTCCCGCTTGAAAGGGCGGTCCAGCCCCGGCGAGGAACAATTCAGGGTATATGCCGCGCCGAACGTGGGATCCAGCTCGTCGAGCGGCGCGTCGATCGCCCGATGAAATGCCTCGCAGGAGATCAGATCGAGGCCGCCCGCCTTATCAATAAATATCGTGAGCGCGCGGGTGCGCATATCCCACTCGGCGTCCACGATCTCAACGCCGACCTCTTCCGCGATCGGTTTGAGAAATTCGACGATCTCCGCGATCGGTTTTACCCTCATCTCCGCCTCACATAAGAAATGAGAGCGGAAACCCGCTCTCAATCTCTTTTCATCGATCAAGTAAGACCATTGTAGCACGTTTTTTTGCAAATTGCAAGCGTTTTGGAAAAGTTTTCCGTAAAAAATCACTGCTTGGGCAGCGCGCCTTTCATGCGGACGAGTTCCATGAAGATCTTCGCCGTGACGAAGGCGTCGTCAAAGGCGCGGTGATGATGAAAGACAAACCCGAAGTGCTCCGCTACGGTGTTGAGCTTGTAATTCGAGAGGCGCAGCATCTCCTGCGCAAAGGAGACGGTGTCGATCTGCTTCTGCCCGAAGATGTACCCCTCCTTCTCGCCGTAGTGGCGCACGAAACGGTAGTCGAACGAGACGTTGTGCCCGACGAGGACGGCGCCCGCGCTGAACTTATAAAAGTCCGCGATGGCGTCCCGGATCCGGGGCGCACCGACGAGCATTTCGTCCGTGATGCCCGTGAGGTCCACGATCTCGGGAGGAAGCCTTTGGGGGCATGCGACAAAGGTGGAGAATTTCTCCGTGATCGCCCCGCCCGTGATCTTCACCGCGCCGATCTCGATGATGCGGTCTATGACCGAGCCCATGTTGTTGAGGCCCGTCGTTTCGAGGTCGAACACGACGAACGTCTCCCGCCGAAATTCCTCGGGAAGCGGCGCCGCGCCGAAGAGATCCGCCTGCACGGGGTCGGACACGGGTGCGGGAAAAACGCAGGTATAGCGCACGGGGACGGGACGGGACGGGCGCTCCTCGGGAACAAAATCGGGAGGAGGAGACCCGAGATCGACGGACTTGACGCGGAGGGAGAGCGCCCCGTTGAAGAGCTCGCAGTCGCCCGAGAGGCAGACGCTCATGCCCTGTTTGAGCCCCCTGACTTTCTCCAAAGTCGCCTTCTTGGAAAAGTAGGAAGCGCGCAGGCTCCCCGTTCCGTCCGTCAGGCTGATGGGAAAGAACGGCTTGCCGTTCTTCGTCTCCCTCTCTTCAATATAGGTGATCGTGCCGCACACGGTGAGCCCGCTCCCCTCTTTCGTGAGGTCGGCGATGTAAATGGCGCGCTTCGGGTCGGCGCCGTCGATGGGCGCATAGTTGACGATGGGAAAGAAGCGCGGCGCAAAGACGGGCTCCTCCGCGGGAATGGCCTCGTGCTCGATCTCGCCGCGCGGGATGTCGCGGCAGCGGAATTCGCCCGACCAATTTCCGCAAAAACTGCGCGCGAGCGCAGAGGAGATCGCATCCACCGCAAGCTCCGCGTCCTGCGCGCACTGCGTGGTCTCGGCGTCGATATAGAACCTCCCGCCGCTTGCGTCGAGCGCGACGGAAATGTTCTCCGCGGGCACGAAAGCTGCCAGCGCGGGGAAGCGCGAACGCAGGATCTCCGCCGCCGCACGGCGCACACCCTCCTCGCTCGGAACGGACTTTATGACGTGCGCAGTGGCAGCCATGCCCGAAGCATAGCGTTCGGAAACGCGGCTTGCATAGGCGACGTCTTTCTCCGAATAATTCGTATCCGTGATGAGATGAAAGACGGCCGCACCCCCCTCCACGGTGATCCCTTTGAGGATGGCGCGGGAAAGGCCCTCCGCCTTTCTGATCTCCTGTAAGTACTCTAAACTCTTCATATGCGATATTTGCGATCTATGCTCAAATGCCGGCTGATTGCAGCCGCTCTTTCAGGCGCCGCAGGAACGCCTCTTCCGCGGCGTCCGCCGCGACGCGAACGTTTTCTCTTCCGCGCTCGAAGATGACGCAAAATTCCCGTCCGCCCGCGATGCCGAGATCGGCGTCTTTGGCCTCGCCCGGGCCGTTGACGACGCACCCCATCACGGCGACCTTGAATGGCTTCCTCACACCCTTCACGCACTCGTTGACCCGCCTCGCGAGGCCCATGCAGTCGTATTCGCACCGGCCGCAAGTGGGGCAGGAGACAACCTCGACATAGTCTTTTTCGAGGCCGCAGGCGCGGAGGATCCCGTGCGCTGCGGCGACCTCTTTTACGGGATCGTCCGTGAGGGAAACGCGGATGGTCTCGCCGATCCCATAGAGGAGAAGCGCGCCGATCCCGATGCTGCTCTTGATGAGCCCCTCCTCGCCCCAGCCCGCCTCGGTCACGCCGAGATGGAACGGATATGAGGTCTTACCCGCGAGCATGGTATAGGCCTCGACGGTCATCGACACGCTCGAAGCCTTGACGGAGATCACGATATCCGAGACGCCGTGCCTCTCCAAAAGGCGGACGTTATCGAGCGCGCTCTCCACGAGGGCGGCCGCGCTCCTGCCGTATTTTTTCAGGTGTTCCGCCTCGATGCTTCCCGTATTCGCACCCACGCGGACGGGGATCGCGTGCGCCTTGATGCAGTCGGCGACGCGGGTGAGTTCCCGCTCGCCCCCGATGTTCCCGGGATTGATGCGCAGTTTGTCCGCGCCCGCCTCCACGGCGAGCTCCGCAAGGCGGGCGGAGAAGTGGACGTCCGCCACGACGGGAATGTGCACCCGCTGCTTCACGTCTGAGATCGCCCGCGCGTCCGCCTCGTCGAGGACCGCAACGCGCGCGATATCGCACCCCGCCTCTTCGAGGCGCAGAATTTGAGCGACGCTTGCCTGCACGTCGCTCGTTTTGGCCGTCGTCATGCTCTGGACGGCGATCCGTCCCCCGCCCAGCACGACGCCGCCGACCCTGACCGCACGGACCTCTCTCATGATTCCTTCTTTTCGATCATGCGCTGCAACTCGTCCATAAAGGAGTTGATATCCTTGAACGAACGGTACACGGAGGCGTAGCGCACATAGGCGACCTCGTCCAGCGTTTTGAGGCCGTCCATGACCATCTCGCCGATCCTCTTGGAAGAGATCTCCTGCTCCATCGAGTTGTACACGCGTTTGGCGATGTCGTCAACGAGCTCGTCGATCTTTTCGAGGGGGACGGGCCGCTTTTCGCAGGCCTTGATGATGCCGCGCTTGATCTTCCCCTTGTCGAATGCCTGACGGTTCCCGTCTGACTTGACGACGAGAATGGGCGCGACCTCGATGGTCTCGTACGTCGTAAATCTTCTTCCGCAGCCGATACACTCCCTGCGGCGGCGGATGGTCGTGTCGTCATCCGCCGAGCGTGAATCGATCACCTTGCTCTCCGTACAGTTGCAAAACAGGCACCGCATTGTAGCTTACTCCCTTATATTCGGTATCGTCTTAAATTATAACACAAAATATTCGATTTGTAAAGCGCAAATAAATTTTTTATAGCAAGGCGCCCGAAGCGCTTGCCTCGGGCGTTCGGTTCAGTTTCCTCTCACCTGCTTTTTGAGCAGTTCGAAGAGCTCGGGGGAGATCACATGCTCGATGCGGCAGGCGTTTTCCTCCGCGAGCGATTCATCCGCCCCCATGCGCATGAGCAGCTCGGTGATCACGCGGTGCCGCTCATAGATATCCTCCGCCTTGGCGAGCCCCGACGGCGTGAGACGGATCTCGTCCAGCTCGTTGATCTCGATATATCCCTTTCGGCTGAGCAGCCCGACCGCGCGCGATACGCTCGACTTGGCATAGCCGAGCTCGCCCGCAATGTCGATCGCGTGCACGCCCGATCCCCGTTTCCGGAGCAACAGGATGGTTTCAAGATACATTTCTTCCGATTCGTGCGTCTTCATACCTTACCCCCTCTCCGAAATTATAGCGGAAAAATTTGCATTTGTAAAGAGGGAATGCAAGATCCCGAGCGATTTTTTTTGGCAGAGACCCCCTCCGTTTTCCCGATTCTGCGCTCAGACCCGAGCCAGAGTCACGCTGAATGAATAGTCCGTCGTCATGAGCGCGACACTTTGTATGGGATCCGTATAGGAGGCGTCCATGAGATAGTACTCCGTGCCGTTTACGGAAAGGGTGAATCCCTCGTCGTCAAAGCCGAGGATGGCGACGGTCGCCGCAACGCCGTCGATCGTGATCCTGACTTCCGTCTCCGTGATCTCGATGCGGTATACCGTGCCGCTCTTGTCCGTCCCCTCGTACACGCCGAGATAGGCCGTCCACTCCCCTGCCGGCGGTTCGGGATCGGGCGTATCGCCCCCGTCCTCGCGGCCGAGGGTGAACATGACGCTCCCCGCGGCGTACATCAGGCGCTGAACGGGGCTCTCCGACCCAAAGGCAAGATCGTAGAGCGCGGCCTCCGTTCCGTTGACGAGGAGGGTAAAGCCGTTGTAGAGATCGAAGCCCAAAATCGTGACTTCGGCGGGCACGCTATCGATCGAGACGGAGACGGCGTCTACGGAGATCTCAACGCGGTACTCCACACCTTCCTTGGTCGCCCCGACGTACACGCCGATGTAGTCAGGCCACGCGCTCTGCGTGCCGGAGGCAGTGCGGCTGAGCAGGACAAAGTCGTGGATGTTGTCCTTCGGATAAAACGCGATCTCATCCACCGCGCTCCCGAAGCCGGCCGAGCTGATGCAATACGCCGTGCCGCCGTAGTCAAATTCAAACCCCTCATAGCCCAGATAGACGAGGTTCTCCGCGGCCGAAGTCACCCCGCCGACCGTGATGGTAATGGCGTCGGCGCCGATGACAATGCGGTACGAGACGCCGTCGTCGTCCGTGCCTTCGAAAACGCCGACATACTCCGGCCAATCGCTCTCGATATCGGGGTCGTCGGGGCCCGGCGCGGGCGGATCCGTATCCACGATCTCGATCGGGAGCGTCGTCTCGTTGAATGCGCCGAAGGAAAGGGTGACGTGCTCCCTGAACGGCACGCCGGAATCGCTCAGGTCATATGTGAACTGCACTTGGGAGAGCGCGCCGCCCTGCAAGGTCAGTTGGAAATCCAGCGCATGGGCGAAGTATTCGATCTCGTTCTCGCCGACGGCAAACAGGGTCGCGAATGCGCCCGCCGCATCCGTGCGGGAATCCATCAAAAACGCGTCAACAGAGCGCAGCGCGAACACGCCGTCCCCCTTGCTTTCGAGCATGCTGTAAGAGAGACCCGCAGGCGCAACAAAGAGCGCCGCCAGATCGGAGAGCGACTTGACGCCCGTGAGCTTCTCGCGGAAATCGAACACATTCTCCGCGGGATCGTATTCGAACGACCAAACGGCTCCGTCTGCGCGCGTTGCGTAGCCGTTTTCCCACCCTGCGAGCGCCTCATAGATGCCCTGCTCCGTCACATAGATCTTGTAGTTGAGGTCATCCTCCCCCTCCTCTTCGCTGTAATAGCTCACGGTATAGTTGGAGGCCGCCGCGGCGCTTTTGAGCGCGTTTTCCAGCGCTTCATGTTCCGCGGTGAGCGGATAATCTTCAAAATATTCGGACGGGATCGAAGCCGTGCCCGATTGCGCGACGCGGAACGTGTAGTCGGAGGTGCGGGTAAACCCGCTCGCTGCGCTGCCGATCAACCGTTCCGTGGAGATCTCGATCCGCACGATGGCGCCTTCCTCCTCATAGAGCAAGAAGGATTTCACGGGATCGTCCCAGCCCGTGATCGCACTCGCCGCGGAGACCGTTTTCCCCGCCTTCAATTCCCAAACGCCCGCCGACACATAGCGGAAATCGGAACCGGCGAGGCGGTCGAACGGATTGGAGAAATCCGCATAGGAATCATCGGAGACAAGCGGAGCCAGCTTGCCCTGCGGATCGTGCGTGATCAAACTCAACTTTCCGCCGTCATTGCGATAGATCGCCTGAAACGTGGACTCTCCCTGATTGGATTCGCGCATCCAGATCGCCTCGTGCGCAGCGTCGAAGAGGGTGGAAATCTCGAAGGTCGTCTCATACTCGAACTCGATCTCTTTGTAGAGATATTCCCCCTCGAAAAGCACGGAACCGCGCAAAGATGAAAGCGCACCCTCGGACATGGGTATGGCCTCGAACGTCACGCGGACCGTCGTATTTTCAGAGATCGCAAAGGAGAACTTCCCGCCTTCGAGCGCGGCGTCCGCATGGCCGCTCACGGTGAAGGCCTCAACTTGATAGCCCTCCTCCGCGCTCACAGTGACGGTGATGTTCTCCCCCGCGGCATACGTTTCCCCCTCGGCGGGCGCGGTCGCCGAGACCGTGCCGTACCGCTCGTCATATTCGAGCGTCAAGGTGTATGTTTCGGGCTCGGGAACTTCCCCGAACGTCACGCGGACCGTCGTATTTTCAGAGATTGCAAAGGAGAACTTCCCGCCTTCGAGCGCGGCGTCCGCATGACCGCTCACGGTGAAGGCCTCGACCTGATAGCCCTCCTCCGCGCTCACGGTGACGGTGATGTTCTCCCCCGCGGCGTACGTTTCTCCCTCGGCGGGATCCGTCGCCGTGACCGTGCCGTACCGCTCGTCGTATTCGAGCGTTAAAGTGTACGTGTCGGGCTCGGGAACTTCCCCGAACGTCACATGGACCGTCGTATTTTCAGAGATCGCAAAGGTGTACTTCCCGCCTTCGAGCGCGGCATCCGCATGGCCGCTCACGGTGAAGGCCTCAACTTGATAGCCCTCCTCCGCGCTCACGGTGACGGTGACGTTCTCCCCCGCGGCATACGTTTCCCCCTCGGCGGGCTCGGTCGCGCTGACCGTGCCGTACCGCTCGTCATATTCGAGCGTCAAGGTGTATGTATCGGGCCCGGGAGCGGGTTCGGTGCAGGCCGCGAGAGGGATCGCGGCGAGAAACAGCATCCCGATGCAGCACAGCAGGGCAAATTGTTTTCTCCCGTTCATAATCCTTCCTCCTTTGATTTCAGCGTAAATCTATGATAATTGTAGATATAATCATATCATAATCCCCCCCTCTTCTGTCAAGCGTTTGACGGGTTTTTCTTTCTTGTGAAAGGCCGCCTGCGCATTGCAGACGGCCTTTGGGGATAAATTTGAAGTTTTAGGCGTTTGCGAAGCGTTCCTCCCAACCGCCGCTTTTAGATCAGGTTACGGGATTCCATGCCCAATCTTTTACGGTAATGGATATGTTCCCGCCGTCGGCCGATTGAACGTTCCCCATCCAAATACAGAAAGAACATTGCGTCTTCCCCTGCCCTTCGGTATAGCGGATCTGCAACTGCTTTGTTTCACCGGCTTCAAAGGTGACGTCTTGACCGTTTACGTTGATCGTCCCCGCACAATTCAGCGTGATCGTGCATACCAGCTCATACTCGCGTCCCCGTTCCAAACTATCGTTGATATAAAGGATCTGAGTCGTATAATCCTCATACGAGCCTCCGGTAACGGTATAGGTCAGGGTCAACGTTTTTGCGTCCGTGTCTACCGAATTCTCGGTCACGCTCCGACTCGACGCATAATAGAACCACGTTTCATGCTGCTTTTCTGCGGCATTGTTGTCTCCCGATTTCAACTCTTTTTGAACTTCCGGTGGCTGGGGTTCCGGTGGAGCGACCAGACTCCAACTCCAATCGGAAATCGTGACGCGCGCATTCCCTCTCGCCGCACCCAAATACAGTTCAAAGGAGCTCTTTGTTTCCCCTTGTCCCTCCGCATATTCTACGGTGAACTGCGTTTTGCCGACCGCGGCGGTTTTCGTTGCGCCATGAACGCGGAAGGAGAACTCAACGTTGGATTCAAGGGTAAAGGACAGAGTGTACGTCGCCCCCTGACTGAGTTCGGAGTTCTTATAGAGGAGCTGCATGCCCCAATCCGCACTGCCGGAAGAATAGGCCAGAGAGATCACTTTCCCCGCCGAATCAAGGCTCCTCATCGTGACGGTGGGCCCATTGCAATAGAGATACCACGCGTTGAGATTGCTGAGAGGATCCTGATTATTCGTAGTGATCCTGATCTCCTCGCCCACCAAGAGCGCAAGCCCGCCTTCGTGTTCGACCAAAGTATACGCTTTGCCGTCACTTATCATCGTGGATTCCAACACGGCATTTTTGAGAAGGTCCTCGTAAGCGACCTCGTACACGGTCACTTCGATTTTATAAGTACCCCCCCCCCCTGACAGGATCTGTTAGATCGGCGGCGAGCTTGAATTGCCCTGCCACCGCCGATCCGATATCGGACACTTCGACGGTTTGACCGTCGATCGTGACAGAGAGGTTGCCTCTCAAAATTTCAAACGAGTCAATGTTTTTGGTATTGAATGTGAGGCGAAGCTGCCCTTCCGCCAACTCGGTGCGGATGGAGATCACTCTCGGATCGGGATTATCGGGATCCGGATCCGGATCGGGATCGGCGGGTTCGGGTGCTTTCGGGTGGCGAATGGGCTCCGACCACTCGCCGTCGAACATCCAGACGCTGTCTTGACCGACGATGATCTTCGTGCGGAAGCTCCATCCGTCTTGCGCCTTAAACGGCTGCCCTCCGAGTTCGGCCGCATACATTTCGGTGAACCACTTCTCGATTGCATCGGGCGTACACCAAGCGTCTCCTACGCCATTCGAGGGCGCAAATGGATTGTCCGCCTCTTTGACCCATTCCCCGTTCGTCTTATAGAGTTTCAGGTTGTCTGTTTCGGAATAATAGAACGCGGCATGAAGTGTGACGTCATTGAGAGAGATCTCCCAAAGAACGCGCTCCACATGATATTCCGTGAAGATCTTGCCCGGCTTATTTTCCCCGTTAATGGAGCGGATAAACTCATACGCCGAGCCATCCGAATTTATCGTTGCCTGATTGTCGTTGGGTGCGCTGACGTAGCTCTTATCGAGCGTAACGGAGGCTTTATCGCCCAAACCGATGGATTGGCTCTCGCCCTTTTCGGTAAAGAACTTCGTCAGTTCTTCGGAAACCCCGCTCTTGAACACGAGGCTCGATAAAACCGAGATCTGCGCCACGATCGGCTCGGCGTCGCGGTTTTGGGTGTAATACTGCGTTGCCCAATCTCTCAACAGGTCGGAGTACTTGTAGGCCAACGATTCATAGGGCACGCGCACGCTGAAAAGAGGCTCGCTCGTCTCCTTGCCCTGTTCAAAGACTTCGAGCAAGATCTCCACATAGTCTTTCAGGTTCTCCTGCGTGATATCATAGCCGAAACCGCTGAGCTGTTTGGCAAGGGCCTCTTTCGGACTGCTCTCGCCCTTGATGAGGTAGAAGGTGTCACCGTTCATATTCCCCGCGAGAGAATCGTTTGAAAGCGTCCCGATCATGTCGTAATGCTTTGTCCCGCGGCTTGTATCTTCTTGGCTCACCCGCCCGAAGGCAAAGACAGAGCTTGCATAGCCTTCTCCCTTTGCCTTTTCATTGGGAATGACGCGCAGGGCAAAGGCAAAAGTATATTCGGTCTGCTTGTCTGCAAGTTTGTGCCATGCAGCCATTACGGCCGCGTCGATCGTTTCCCACTTAATAAAGTGATCTCCGGTTGTATAGCGGAATGTTGCAAACGGAACTACATTCTCAAAGTCGTAGGTCTGCAAATCCTCAATATTGGTCACGTCGAAGATATAAACATAAACCCCGTCGTACATGCCATTACCATTTACGATTTCATAGGCATGATCGGTCTCAGTTTCGTCAACATTCAAAAGCCAAGGACGATCAATGCGATTGATCGTCAACCGATCGCCGAGGGTCAGGGTCATATCTTCCGTGCCGACGGTGAAAGTGTATGTATAGCTGCCGTTGCCGCTATACTCCACGCTCATGGAATTTTCCGTGGTGCGCTTCAACGAATTACAGAGGTATATCAAGGGGATTTCCTATAAAACTTTGAGTTTGATGCTGAAAGAGCTTGAAGCAGACAAGTTGGTCAATCGCAAAGAATATCCGCAGATCCCGCCGAAAGTGGAATACAGCCTTTCCGAACGCGGAAAATCGCTCATGCCCATTCTCGATATGATGTGCGAATGGGGAGATAAAAACAGAATTTAACCGCCGTTCGGGAGGTGACGCCTTCCCTCAATGCGCCCTTGTGCCGAGAAATTTTCTTACCTTTTTTGCAAAGTCACTTGATTTTCGACGGTTTTCTGTTATAATAAAAACGAAAAGAATGAATCGCCTTTGCGGGAAATCGCTCGGCTTTCGACCCATCATTGAGCGGGAGGTGTCTATGAAGAAACTGTTTTGGCTCTTGTTCCCCCTCCTTTTGGTTGCGCTCTGCGCCTGCGGCGGCGATATGGAGGGTTGGCCGAGGCTCGAATTGGATTTGGATATGGAAAATTATGATGAAGTTTCGCTCGAATATCATCATATCTCCAAACATTCCGATCGGATGCCGCTCGATGTCGATACAGATTACTTCGGAACCTCGTCCGACGAAGAGCTCATAAACGAGGTCTATCAAAGCATAAACGGCACTCTGTACAGCGAAAAGACATACCAAAAAATCGACACCGAAAATTATTGGAGCAAGGTGGTCATCACGTTTTGGAAGGACGGCGAGGCGGGGTATACGTTCTCGTATTATGAATACGCCATTAAAGACGGCTATTTCGTCTTTGATAACGGCGAGATCCACAAATTTTTAGGCGCCTTTGTAAGCGGAACCTATGACCGATTCAAGGATAAATTGGAGCCTGCTCAATCAAAGGAATGACTTGAACGAATCGGCGTCTTTTTGATTTTAAGCGAAAAAAGAACGGAAATCAACCACAAAAAATGTAGTTTGAAAAAACCCGTGCCCCTATGATGCCTCAAACCCGATCAAAGATCTTCCGTTTTTCATCGTTTGCAAGCGGCAGGGCGTTCCCGCCGCTTAAATTCGCGAATCGCCCCATAGAGGTTGACAAAGCGCCGAATTTGGTATAAACTATAACTGTCGGGAGGTGCTTATGACGCGGATCGAAACGATTGAAATGGCGGCGCAGACGTTCGTCGGCGACGGGAAAATGCTTTCCGCTTCCGAGCTTCGGACGCTGATCGAGAAAGCAAACTCCGAGGACGAGCGCGACTTCTACATCGCAATCTATAATTTTCTCCTCGCAAAGCGGCAGAAAGAAGTGATGGCGCATGAAAGCTACTAAACGTCTGACGATCTTCGCGGGCGTCAACGGCGCGGGGAAGAGCACCCTCTATTACAGCGAGGAGAGCAAGGAAGATTTGGGCGTTCGGCTCAATTCAGACGAACTTATCCACGAACTCGGCGGCGATTGGCGAAGCGCAAGCGTTCAGCTGGAAGCGGGCAAGGAAATTCTTCGCCGTCAACAGGACTGCATGGAAAAAGGGCTCTCCTTCAACCGCGAGACGACCCTCTCGGGCACGGAGATCTTCCGCACCATCGAGAAGGCAAAGGTGCTCGGCTACGAGATTCAGCTTCGCTATGTCGGCGTGAACAATGCGGAGATCGCAAAAGAGCGCATCAAGCGCCGCGTCGCCCTCGGCGGGCATGGCGTGAGCGAGGGCACCGTGGTGCGCAGATACGAGCGCACGAAGGAGAATTTCTTGAAGGTGATCCCCTTGTGTGATACGGTTGCCGTCTACGACAATTCGGGCGACGCGCTCGTGTACGTCGGCTACTCTTTGAACGGAAAACTTCTCCGCACCAAAGACCTGTGCCCGTGGCTCGATGAATGGATGAAATGATACGAATATTTTAAGCGCGGGGACGATTGCCCCCGCGCTTGTCGCTATCATTTTGTTTATAAAAGTTTCAGAAAACCCATGTCGAAGCAATTCGGCATGGTGAAGATTTTTTCGCCGACGGAAAAGGCGACGGTTAAGTACTTCTTCGCCCTATCCAACTTCACGACCTTTCCCTCGCCGAATTTTGCGTGAGAGACGGCGGTTCCGACGTCCACCGAGGAACAATCAAACGCTTCTTTCGGCGGCAAGGGTTCCCTTTTTATCGTCGTCACGGGCATGGTATGTATCGAAGGTCCCCTTTCGGACATGGGTACCGCGGACGCATTATCGCGCCATTCAGCCTCGGACATGGTGCCCTCGTTTTCTGTCTCGGAAGCAGCGATCTCCTCTGCAATGTAATCCCGCTGCTCCATGGTCGCCTGTTGGTTGTAGAACAGTTTTTCGTATTCCCCGCGCCGAACGACGGTATCCCAGCCGCCCACTTCATCCGAGAGGTGCTTCTCGATGCCCGTGTAGGAGAGGGAGCTATCCTCGTACCGTTTGAACTTAAAGATCGCGTCGTTCATGAGGCTTGCGTTGAACACGCCGATCGAGCAAAGCAGGTTGAAGTCGTTCACGTTCAGCCCTGTGACCTTTTTGAAGAGCCCCGGTTCGAGCTGGGTGATGACATCTTTGAGCGAACGTTCCCGATAGTCGGTGAGGTACATGAAGATGGGCACGCGCGTTGCGAATTTGATGAGCTTCTCCTGGATTTGCTTGCGCATGGACTTGTATTCTTTCTCTTCGTCGGAGAGTTCTTTCTTCGCCTTGGGAGAAAGTTTTTCGCTGTCCTTTTTCGCCCTCTTTACGGCTTCGGACTTGTTGATGATGGTTTCGATATCCTGATTGAGGGAGCGGAAACCCTCGATGCGCATGAGCGCGTCCAGCGCCTCTTTGTTGCTCAAAAGGCGGGAGAGCGTTTCGTTATCGACATTGACGAGGAGCGCCGATTCCCACCGCCGCGCGAGGAGCGTCGCGCTCGTTCCTGCCATGGCGATGTCGAGAATATCCTGCGCGCTCACCTGCTTCATCGTAGAGCCGTCGTAGGCGAGAACGGGCAAAAACGAGATGAAGTCGGCGACCTTCTTTTCGGGGTTGCCCTCCTCGACGTTGAGGCGGCAAGAATAGTCGGAAATCTGCCGGAGTGCCCTATCGAGCGCGAAGTCGAAGATATAGCACTCCTCTTTCATGATTTTTTTATCGCCGTTGTCGTCGGTAATTTCCCACGGGGACTGCACGCGGAACGCCGCCTGAAAGTACGTCTCGGGCGATTTAAGATTTCGCAGCATGAAAATTCCCGTCCACGGACGAATGGTGACGCCCGTCGTGAGTTTGCCGCAGGAGAGAGTGATGGTCTTTGTTTCGAGCGGATTTCCCATCGAGGAAAGCACGGGGCGCAAAGCGTCCAACCCGATGCCCGCCGAGGGACCCGCGCAGACGTTGATCTTGTAGTCGTGGTAGAACGAATTTTGCTTCTGTCGAAGCAGATTTGCCATCGCCTGACAGCTCGCGACATTGGGCAAGAACCACAGCGTGTGCGAGAGAACGGAGAGGAGACGCGCGTCCGAATAGGGCATGGGCGGGCGCTTGTCCTGCCCGAGTTTCAAGTCGTCTACGCTCGCGGGGAGATAGGAGCCGCGAATGAGGTCGAGCCACTTCTGCACCTCGTTTTCGTAGACGAATTTCGCCTCTGTTCCCTTTCCCTTTGCGGAGAAAAAGACGTTGAGGTCAAACTCATCGTATTCTCCCTGCAAAGCAATCTGGCGGATGCTCTCGGGAATGCGGTAAGTCAGCATCACCATGCGAGGAAGAGCGCGGTACGGGTTATTTGAGCCCACCCACTCCGCCTTGGCACGTTGTTCGTCGGAATACGTCCAATTATAAATCTGATCCTCGATGAACTCGCCGCTGTTGAGGGCTCGGAAAGGCGTGCCGGAGAGATAGAGATAGTAGCGCGTGGAAATGGGCAAAAAGCTCTCGTTATAGGCGTTGTCCGCCTCGGTGCGCTTGTAGGCTTCAAAGTCGAAGTCGGCGCTCTCCTCTTCGTCGGGGTTCTCGAAGAGCTTCTTCGCATTCTCCCGCCATGCGCCGAAGTGATATTCATCGAAGATGACAAGGTCCCAAACTTCGGTGTGGATGAACTCGTTTTTCGCCTTGATGCCGCCGTTCTCGTTGGTGCCGAGGAGGTCTTGGAAAGAACCGAATACCACGATCGGGCGGGATCTATCGCAATTTTCAAAGGCGACATCAATATTCACCGCCTGGGTGTGCGCGTCCTTATTGGAGACGAACTGCCAGCCCTCAAAATCGACATGGGAGAGAAGATCGTCCCGCCAAGCCGATTCCACCGCGGGCTTAAAGGTGAGGACGAGCACGCGCCGCAGACCCATTTTTTTGGCGAGTTCGTAGGCGGCGAACGTCTTGCCGAAGCGCATTTTGGCGTTCCATAGGAATTTGGGGGACTTGTTTGGCTCATCACGCGCGGCGCGGTCGAAATAAGCCATCGTGCGCTGCACGGCGACGACCTGTTCGGGGCGCATTTTGAAGTCCTGCGTGCGCCCCTCTTCCGAGACGATGCCCTCGCGAAGCTCCAAGATCGCCGCGCGGACATCTTTCTCGGTGCAGAAGTACCACTCGTTGCGGTCCTCGCCTTCATTTAATTGACGAAAACCCTTGCGGCGCAGAACGGCGTGAACGTCGCCGTCGCGGAAGCAGGTGCCGTCCGACCGCATGGCGGACTCTTTGAGGACGATCTGATATTCGAGGGTAGGGGTGCCCACCTGCTCTTTGACGCGCGTCTCCGCGTCGCGGTCGGTGTAGCCGACTTTGAGATACCCCTCGTGCGACTGAACCTCGGGGAGTTTATAGGCGTAGATCGTAGGACACACACGTGCTCTTTGAGGGAAAAAGGACTGCGGCATTACACAACCTCTATAATAAATTCACCAATTTCTTTGACTTTCCCTTTGGCTTTCAATGCATGAAAAAGTATTCCCAATTGATCCAATTCCAAAAGTTTTTCTAACCGTTGAAAATCGTTAAACCCGTCCCCGCCATCATTCCCATGTATGGCATTACTGACTTGGTTTAACGTAAATACTTTGAGTTTGAGTTCAAAAATTTCCTTGTATTTCTTTGTAAGTTCCTTATCCAACGTATCTGCGTCAATAGCCCATTCACGGGAATAATTAAATTTTCGAATCAGGTCTTTTGTGTGCTCCGCGTCTTGAAGCAACTCTCCTAAATCATGAGCATCTCTTAATAATTCCCACCCCTTGTCAACTAAACATTGGTTAAACTTCACCATATCATTTTTCCTCAATTTCTAATCCATATTTACAGAGTAATTTGCCTAATGCCGTTATTACACAATCTTCGGTTTCATGCATCAAATCTCCCTCGTCAGCAATTCGGAAATTCCCAAAACGATTCTTATTTTCCAATAAACCGACTGCAATTAGTCTGTCCAATTTATAACTTTCATTAGAATCCATTCCAACTCCTCCGCTCTTATATGCTTCTATGAGAATAGAAAAGTCCGTTGTAAATATTCTGTTAAGTGCCTCCGTTAATTCATAAAACTGCTCATAAGTAATTTCATTACTAATACGATGTCTATAAGCGTTTCCAAGAATTTTACACTTTCTGATTTCTGTGCTTTTATCAATTAAATCAATCAATCGCCCCACCTCAGCCATCGCAAATTCGCGATTTTCGAGTTTTTTCCTATAATTTTTCAACTCTTCAGGGGCTATCGTTTTGGCATTAACCGCTTGTGCTGTGGCATAGGTTTTTTGGAGCAAAATATCTTCGCGTACAGATAGAATTGCTTTTGCTGCCGTCTTGCCAACTTTTACAAAAAATCCACAGAGAGGAAAACCTATTAGTCCAAGGGCATCCGCTGTAAGATCAGCAATATCCATACTTAAATCTAAGTTTGGATCAAGCAAACTTTCTTCAAAACTAGCGATAAATTCGTTCGTTGTGAGTTCTTGTTGCGAATCCTGATT
>CANQOY010000019.1 GCA_947625605.1 uncultured Clostridia bacterium
CGATGGTATCGTTCGCACGGATGATTATGGCCGTACCCGTCTCGGTGTGGACGTTCGCCACGCCGCCGATGCGGAGGTACAGATTGCTGAGCACGATGGGATCGTCCGCATGGGAAATATCGCTCTTTTGATCGCCGATCACGACCATGCTCGTGCTGTATGCGCCCGCGTCGATGAGGAGATCGCCGAGCCGCACGCCGCCGACATCGGCCACGCGGATCGCTCCCAAGGTGTTCTCGTCCGAAATTTTCAGCGTTGCATACCCGAGGCCGAGCGCCACCGTCCCCTCCCGTGTGACTTCGAGAGGCGCGCTCAGTTCATACTGCCCCGCGGGGAAAAACACGTCCTTTCCGCTGCGGAGCGCGGCGTTGAGCGTCTCCGCCGTATCGGAAAGCTCATTTGCTATATAGAATTCTTCAAGCGGGAGAAAATATCCTTTTTCGGCGGAAATGCCGTCTCCCCACGTCACGCCCGCGGCGTTCCTCTGCAATGCGGGCACGAACACGGAGTAGCCGACCCCCTCCCGAAAGACGAGGAAGGGCTTTTCCGCGATGCGCTCCGTCTCGGCAAGCACGGTGGAACGCACGCCGCTCTCCGTCCATGCCCCCGTGGGAACGCTTCCATCGCAGCCGGAGAACACATAGTTGTGCGAGCCTGCGTGGCTCCATCTCTGCCACTTGGAATTGCGCGAAAACCACTGCTGCTGGGAACCGGGATCGACGGTGCCCGTCACCTCGCTGTTCGCGAGGAACCCGCCCGAGGACCAACCCGAGTACGAGAGTTTGAGGTTCCCCTCCACGCGGACGCGCCGAAGGCTCGTCGCCTGCGAGACGGCCCATGTCGTGTTGCCCGCCACGGTGAGGTTCTCCGCGCCGCGCCAGAACGTACACGTCGCATTCTGGTTACCGAGCACGCGGTCGGAGACATAGAGCGAGGAAATGACGACGTCGCGCGGGCTGCCTCCGAGGCCGCTCACCGTCGTATAATACCCCACTTTTACGTCGAGATCGTACACGCCGGGGAGCAAGAGGATGCTAAAACGAAGGGAGGAAAACTGCCCCGTCGAGCCCGATTCGAGGCGCTCGTGCATCCTGTCGATATGGTCCTGCACGGCACCCATGTCGTCATCCGGGCCGACGATCAGGGTGTTTGTGAATGCGGAGACGGGCTCGCAGAGCGGGACTTCCCCCTCCTCCGTGACCGCCGTCACCCGAAAGTAATCGAAACAATCTGCCTGCGCGGTGTACTGCGTGCCTTCGAGCGCCGCATCGAGCGGGAGATATTCGCCGTAAAGCGTTTGGCTGTGATAGAGCTTGTAGCCCTGCGCGCCCTCCGCCGCGCCCCAGCGAAGATAGCTCTTGCCGAGGTAAAAGCTCATGCGCGCCTCGCCCGCCGCAAGCGTCTCCCCCGAAAAATCAGGCTCAGAGGGAAGTTTGGGCTCGCCGCCGCACCCCGCGAGAACGGGGAGAAGCAGCAACACCGCAAACAGCGCGATGAGGATGCGTGCGGATATGTGCTTCATGCCCCCTCCGTTGCAAGCAAAATCCACGCGGGCGCACCCGCGTGACATTATTATACTTCTCTCCTCCCGAAAAGGAAAGCAATATGGCACAAATTACCATATTTATGACACAATCTGACGAAGTATTTTGAACGATCTGAAAGCGGCGGGCAAAAAAAGAAAATAACCGTCAAAACGGCCCCCGCTTGCGCGGGGGCCGCCTTCATTCAGCGTGCGGGAAGCGAACGGTTAGTCCGATTGCTTCTTGTTCTTCTTGCCGACAAACATGAACACGACGCAGGCGCCCATGCCGAGCACGAGTGCGACATCAACAATCGCCCAAAGGGCAATGAACAGCGGAGAATGCGCCGCCGTACCTGCGGTGATCGTGTTGACGTCCACCTTGTACGGATCGTTCACATCCGGATTCTCGTTGTACTCACGCGCGGTCATGTAGCAGTCTACATAGGTGTAGAGAATGTTCTTGGCCGACTGGCGCGCACAGTATGCCTGCGCGGGGTCGTTGTAATTGAAGCTCGCGGAATTTTTACCGAGCCACAAGTCGTTGCCGCCGAGAATGCCGCGGGTCTTATCCATGTAGCCGTTCTCGTAGTCGCTGATGACACTGCCGCGGAAGCCCCACTCATTGCGGAGGATCTGCGTGGTAAGGGCATAGTTGCTGCCCGCCCATGTAGCGCCGACTGCGCTGAAACCGCTCATTACCGCATTCGCGCCGCCCTCTTTCACCGCGATCTCGAAAGGCCTGAGGTAGATCTCGCGGAGGGTCTGCTCGGTGAGCCATGTGTACCAGTTCGGCGAGTTATTCCCGATATCCGCACATGCGAAGTGCTTCATGTAGCAGGTGAGGTTGGTCTCCTTCGCGCCGCGGATGCACTCTGCGGCGAGCTTGCCCGTCAGCACGGGATCTTCGCTGTAATACTCGAAGTTGCGCCCGTAGTAAGGGCTGCGGTGCAGGTTGAGACCGGGGCCGTACCAACCGTGGACCGTAGTCTGGTTGGCGATAACGCCCATGGCCTTGCCCATGGAGTAGGTAGACTGGGGATTCCAGCTGCAACCGAGGAGGATCTCCACGGGGAATACGACCCAGTTGGGATCGGACGGCACTCCCTGGCTGTTCTTGTTGAAGCCTGCGGGGCCATCGAACTCGTCCGCGAAGGGCTTGCCCACGCTCTCGACGGCGACCGTCTGGAACATGCCCTTACCGATCAACTCGTTGATTTCCGACTTGCTGAGCTGGTTGAGGAAGAGATCCCACGACGGGGAATCGTAATCCCAGAGATCCTCCATGAGATCGGTGTTGGGTTCGAGCTCGCCGCCGTTCAGGTCGCTCGCGCTCGCCTTATCGCCGCCCACCTTGGTGAACAGATAGTCACCGCGGTCTACGCCGTATTCAAACTCCGAGATATCCGCGTTGTCCCATGCGTCCGTCTTGTACGTCTGGCTGGGCTTCTTGTCGGGCTCGGCGCAGGTGAACGTCGTCTCCTTGGGGAAGTTGGCGAAGCCGTTCGCGCGGGAGAGATAGTCGATCGGGGTGTTGAAGGCGGTGGAACGGTCGATGGGCGTGCCGCTGTATGCGGTGGCTCCCGTAAACAAGTTCTCGACCTTGGTCTGCGTTACGGGATCGTTCTCGAAGCTGATACCGTCGCAGGAAAACTCGTGGAGGCAGGAGACGACCTTCTCCGCGTTGTGGGGATCGTACACCGTCGCTTCGGTGTGCGCGTCCGTGCGCAGGCTGATCGTGTACTTATCGCCGTCGAGTTCATAGCCGTAGATTTGGTTCCCGTTCGCATCCGTATCGTCGTAGGAGGCCATGTCGTACGTCGTGAAGGACAGCGTGAGCACCTGGCTCTCACCCGGTTTGAGGGTGACCGTCTTGCCGAACGCAAGCAGGTTGACTTCGGCCTTTTCGATCCCGCCCTCGATATAGGTGGGCGTGTAGTAGAGTTCGACGACGTCCTTGCCGGGTCTCGTGCCGACGTTCTCGACGCGGACTTTCACTTCATACTTGCCGTCTGCCGTCAGCTTGTTGGCTGCGGGCCACTCTTCGACCAGCCACTTGAACTGGGTGTAGGAGAGGCCGAAGCCGAAAGGATACTGCACGATGCCGTTGTATCCCGCGCCGTAGGACGTTTCAACGTCGTTGAAGAAGCCCTCGGCGTCTGCCGTTTCATACCACTTGTAGCCGATGTAGATCCCCTCCTGATAGTACACCGATTTGTTTTTGCTCAGGGTGGAGGACCACGATGCGCTGTAAGACTTGCCGTCTACCAAGTTGTAGTTGTAGGCGTAGGTATCCGACGTGCGGCCCGAGGGGCTGACGAGGACGGTCTCTTCGGCGTCGCCCTCGCCCTTGACCTGCTTCTGGCCGTACAGCACGTGAGGAATGGCGCGCGCGCCCGACTGCCCGACGGCGCCGATGTAGAGCGCAGCGTCCACGTTGTAATCTTCGAGGAAGCCGAGCTCCATCGTGTTCGTGGTGTTCAGAAGCACGATGACTTTGCCTTCCGCAAACCTTTGGGTGACGTTTTGGAGCATCGTCTTCTCGTTTGCGGTGAGTTCCAGCCATGCCCCGTTCGTGTAGCTGCCCGTGGTGATCGTTTCACCCGTGCCGCAGTTCTCACCCGTGTTGCGGCTGAGCACGATGATCGCCACATGGGAGTACTCCCATGCCTGATCCATGCGCTCTGCCGAGTAGAATGTAGAGCCGGGGTTGTGGATCGCCGCCATGGACGCCGCCGCCGCCTGCCCAACATGGTTGATATAATCGTTGCCTGCGCCGGACTCGTTCACATAGGCGTCGTAGAGGGTTGTGTTGTACTCATAGCCTGCCTCGGTGAAGGCCTGCGAAAGCGTCACTCTGTTCTGGTCGAGAACGGGCGAACCGCCGCTCCCCGTTCCGCTGAGCAGGAACCCTTTGTCCGTCGCGTTCCATCCGAACAGATTGACCTTCTTCGTATCCGTCTCCTGATCGAGCGGCAATGTGTTGTCTTCGTTGCGCAGAAGCACGACGCTGTCCTCCACGAGCTGGGCGACCATTGCGTCGCCCATTTCATAGGCTTCCCCGCCGACGACAGAGTTGTACTTACTGCCGAAGAGGCCATCAAAAAACTGATTCAGCAGGAGCGAGTACGCGTCAAGAACAATATTCCCCACAATGAGCACGGCGGCAAGCACCAGCGCGACCACGATGAGGACGATCCTCTTCACGCCCCTCTTCCCTGAAAAGAAAGCAACCATCTCTATTCTCCTTATAAAATTTGTTAATGATGTCCTTCCCATCCCTTACGGAACGTGCGGAAAAGATATGGGTCAAGAAAGAAGGCGGCGGGATCGCTCTCGCCGCCCCCTCTTGCCGAACATACAATGATTGTTGTTCTGATCAGAACTCAAACTTGTTCACGGGAACGATCGCGTTGACAAGCTGAGGTGCGGCCGCGGAGGTCTTGGGGCCGAGCACTTTCTGCCAAGTCACGTTGGAGACTTCCACGGTCACGGACTCCGCG
Source organism: uncultured Clostridia bacterium (assembly GCA_947625605.1). GTDB lineage: Bacteria > Bacillota > Clostridia > Christensenellales > Borkfalkiaceae > Gallimonas. The sequence continues at coordinate 5,026 of CANQOY010000019.1, forward strand.
CCAACTCCATGGAGTTGAAGGCTGAAAGCCGTTTCGGAGCCTGCGAACTTGACCTCCAAATTGTGCGAACCTGCGGTGAGGCTCATGATCTGCCCGTTGAGCTTGATTTCCAGATCGGAAGAGACGTTGATCGTGGCAAACAGGAAGTATTCGCTGCCCGCTTCGAGGTGGGTGTTCTTGTAGAACAGCTGAACGCTGAAATCCACGTCGCCGCCCGTGTAGGCGAGCGTGATCTTCCCGTCTTCGTCGATCTTGTTTTCACTCATGGTGACGACGGAGCCGCAGTTCCAGCCTGCATCTTCCGCAAACCAGTATGCCCAGGTGTCGTTCGTAGCTTCTTTCTCGCCGTTCTTCTCGAAGGCCTGGGTGGGATTGATGGCTTCGCCGAGGTTAAAGTCGCTCGAAGTGGGAGGCGGAGGAGTTTGAACTTCTCTCCACGAAACTTCGGAGATGACGAACGTGAGCTGCGTATCGTGGCCGGGGAACTGAACGTCGAGAGCTTGGATAGCGCCCGTCTTGGTGAACACGAGCGCGACGTTGTTGTCGCCCTGTGCGAGGCGGTACTTCACGCCGTTGATGGTGATCGAGTACCCCTCGGAGGCATTGATCTTCATCGAGAGGAAGTAATCCTTGCCGTTGACGACGGAGGCGTTGTTATAATAGAGCTGAACGCTGAAATCCACGCTGCCGCCCGTATAGGAAATGGTGAGTGCGTCGTTCTCGATCTTCGTCTCGTTCATCGTGACGATGGTGCCGCAACCATCCCAACCGTTCTCGGCGGTGTGCCAAACGGCGAATTTGTCCGCTTCGGCGTCCTCTCTGCCGTGATAAGCTTCCTTATCCGCGTTTTGAAGCGCATAGGTCGCGTTGATCGCATCGCCGAGATTATAATCTTCGGGCTTTGCGGGGGTCGTAGGAGGAATTTCACCCATTTCGTCATCGCAGGTGAACTCGTTGCCTTCCGCGTCCGTCCACTTGATGTTCGTGAATACGAAAGTAGCTTTCGTATATTCGGTCGGGCCGCCGTAATCCCACGCGGGGTCCGCATTGCCGTCGGGAAGAACAACACGGCCGCCGGTCGGGCTTCCCGCGATCGGCCAATCTTGACGCCAACCGCCGAGCATGAACATGAGAGACTGCGTGCTTGCATCGCCCTCAGGCACGGACTTGGAGACATTTTGAGGGGTGTTGGGGGTAAGCCTGACGTCCCCGGCCGTCGTGATCAAACCGACCGTGGTCGTTCCGGCCGCTTCTTCCTCGGCACGGAACGTGACATCCTTCACTTCGACGGTAAAGGAGAGCGTGTACGTCTTGCCCGCGGTGAGCCCGGAGTGCTTGAAGAAGAACTGCCAGGAATCGAAGTTGCCGCCGCCGACGGTGACCGTCAGGGTGCCGTCTTCATACTTCGCAGCGTACAGCGCGTCGGCATACTGCGCATAATAGGTCCAAGTTCCGGGATTGGCGACCGCCGCTGCCGTGCCGCCTTCCACCAAAGTAACGTCGCCCGTGACTGCGCCTTCTTCGAAGCTGAAATCGCAGAACTCGAAATGACCCTTAGCGATTGCGGAAAGCGTGGAATCACCCGACAGTTCGCCGAACTGGATGGAGATCAACGTCACGCCATTCCCGCCGCGGCTCGAAACGTTGATGGTGTTGTCACCCTCTTGGAGAGTGAACATAGTTCCGTTAATGCGGATCCTGTTCTCGGCGCCCTCTTCGAGCTCCGAGGCCTTGATCGTGAAGGTGATGGTGTACTGCTTGCTCGCGGACGTCGCGGAATCGCGATAGTAGAGCTGGGTGCTGTACCAATTCCCCGCCGAGGTCTCAATGTTGAAGAACAAGCTGCCGTCGTAGTAGCGGGCTTCGGTCACGCCCGTATCCTCATTGATGCCATCCTGACCCTCGGCCCAGAAGAACCAGCCGTCGCCCTGAATGTTGGCTTCTTCCGTCCAAGGCACTTCGTACTCAACGTGCTCGTTGGCGACCTCGTAGGTCACATCGTTGCCCGTGGACCAAGCCGAGTCGGTGTAGCGCGCGTCGAGGCCGTTCGCACGGACTCTGACGACATAGGTGCCGTTTTCCCAACGGTTATCCTGGATCGTGTTCGCACCCGCGACCGCGTTGTTGATGACATACTTGGGATCGGCAGCGCTTTCGTTCGCGAAGAAACCGATGGTGTAATCCTTGACCGTGCCCTCTTCGTTCGCCGTATCGGTGACGGTAGCCGTCTTGTCTGCGACTGCGACGGTGGGAGCGTTCAAAGCTGCGGGGGTGAACTTCGACCAGTGCATGTTCTCGATCTTGAAGTCTACGGTCTCGCCGACTTCGCCGAGGTTGCCGAGAAGCAGGAACACTGCGGTGAAATTGATATTGTCGTAGACGCCATCGGGGTAGATGGTACCGTCATCTTCGTGCAGGAAGTACGCAGTGATCGTCGTCTTCTTGTTCGCTTCAAGGGTGAAGTCGTTGCCGTTGAGGGTGATGGGCCCTGCGACGGAGCTGGTGACGTCGGCAGTGAGGCTGTAATATGCGCCCGTCTCGAACTTGCCGTCTTCGCCCGCGGAACGATAGGTGAGTTGGAGATCGGCTCCCTTCAACGTGCCGTGCGCTTCCACGGTGAAGTTGAGGGCGACAACGCCCGCTTCGCTATCCGCGGAATCCCAGTACTCGGCTTCGTTCATGTTGATGGTGCCGCCGCCTTCCCATGCCTGGTTCGCCCAACGTCCCCACGTGTTGGTCGGGACCTTGTTCTGCTCGTAGTGCTCGACATCTTCGTATCCTGCGGGCTTGTTGCCCCACACGACGGTGACTTGGCAGGACGCGCTGATCGTGCCGTTCTTGCGGCGAGCCGTGATGTTCGCGATGCCCTCGTGGACGGCCGTGACATTGCCTTGGCCGTCAACGTCTGCGATCGTTCTGTCGCCGCTCGACCAGACCACGGTATCCTCGATGCCCGAGACGGTCGCCGTAAGTTTCTTGGTCTTGGGCACGGTGGCCGTCCCCTCGCGGTCAAGGGTGAGCGTCGTATCGCTGAGTGTGACTTTGATGTCCGCAACCGTGACCTTGCAGGTCGCCTTGCCGCCGCTCTCGCTCGTGGCGGTAATGGTGGCTTCGCCGAGCTTGACGCCCGTCACGGTGCCGTTGCTGACGGTCGCGACCGTGTCGTCGGACGACGTCCACGTGATCTTGGTACTGTCTTCCGCTTCTGCGTTCAGGCGCACGGTTTCCGTCACGCCGATCGTCGCTTCTTCGCGCGTGATCGTGACGGTTGTGCCGCCGTTCTTGGTGCATGCCGCAAACGAGAACACAAGGATCGACGCAAGCAGCGCTGCCAAAACGGCGCGTAAAGTACGCTTCATAGTTACTTCCTCCTAAAAATTTTATACATTCGGCTCTTCGCCGAGATTGCCATGAATTATCTGTACACGCGCACGTAGTCCACGAGCATGGACGCGGCGGTGAACGTTTCGGGAGGTTCCCGCCCTCCGTCGAAATTCCCCCCTACCGCCAAATTGACGAGGAGATAGAAATCGACGTCGAACGGCGCGGCGGGCTTCTCCGCCTTGCGGACCGCCTGCGTGTACCATTCCCTGCTTTCGAGGCGGAAAACCTGCTCGTCGTCGATCCACCATGCCATGTAGTCCGCCGTCCATTCGAGGCCGTAGGTGTGCCACTCCTCCGTCGAGGAAGAGAGGACGGTATCCTTCCAGCGATAGACGCTCTGCCATGAGCCGGGATTGGCCGGGCCGAAGTGCAGCGTCGTTCCGGCGACGTTCTGCTCCCTCCCCTTTGCCTCCATGATGTCGATCTCGCCGCTCGCGGGCCAGCCGCCATAGACGTTGTTCGTACTGCTCTGATTCAGAGGCTGCGGAAGCGCCCAGAACGCAGGCCACATGCCCGTGATCGCGGGCGTCTGCATGCGGATCTCGGCATACCCGTAGGTGAAGGAATATCTGTCTCTCGTGGTGATGCGCGCCGAGGAGAACCGCCTGCCGTTCGGCATATCTCTGCGCGCGGCCGTGATCACGAGATTGCCGTATTCCACGGAAACCGCGTCGCGCGTGTAGTACTGCTGTTCGTTGTTGCCCCAAAACTCGGGACCTTCGGAATTGCCGTAGTAGTCGCGGATGCCCTCCTGATACTCCCACTTGCTCTCGTCGAGAGAGGTGCCGCTGAATTCGTCGCTCCATGCGAGCGTGAGCGAATCCTTGGGCGTGGGTGTGCGCGAGACCGTAACGGTGCAGAAACCTTCCCCCGCGGACCCGTAGGCGACGATGCGCGTCTGCCCGACCCCCACCGCGGTGACGAGACCGTCGCTGCTCACGGTGGCGACTTCCGCATTCTCCGACCGCCATTGGACGGCCGTGCCGTCCGTCACGTTCACGTGCAGACGGAGCGTCTCTTTGAGCTTGATCTCCGCCGACTGCGGACTGACGATGACGCGCGCCCCTTGCTTCGCGCTCACGGTGACGGTGCAGAACCCCTCGCCCGCGGGCCCGTACGCCACGATGCGCGTCTGCCCGACGCCCTCCGCGGTGACGACGCCCTCTTCGCTCACGGTGGCGACTGCATTGTCCTCCGACCGCCATTGGACGTCTGACCCGTCGAACGCGGCCGCATAGAGCGCCAACACGTCTCCCACGACGAGTTCCGCCGTGCGCGGCGAAACGGAGACGTATGCGTCATCCCGCTGATGCACGGTGATCTCGCAGGCCGCCTCCGCGTCCCCGATATAGGCTGTGATGCGCACTTCCCCGGGGGAGAGCGCCTCCACGAGGCCTTCGTTGTCTACGACGGCGATGTGCTCGTCGCTCGAACACCAGAAGAGCGGGGAGCCGTCTGAGGCCACGGCCGCCAGAGCGAGCCGTTCCCCCACCGTCATCTCCGCTTCGTCCGGGATCATGTTGACGGTGACTTCCGCAGGGCCGAGCAGACCGCAGGCGGAAACAAGAAAAAGCAGCACAGCCATCACGAAAGCCATGGCTGTAACCGCAAAATTCCGTATGATTTTTCCGCTCCGATCCATTCCCTTGCGCCCTCGGCCGATCCCTCAAAAAAGGGGATTTATTACAGTATTGACATTATATAATATTTTTGCGCAAAATGCAAGGACTTTTTGAGAATTTTTTTCGGGAAAGCGGATCGAACGTGACAAACGGGCGTCCGCGCAGCAAAATGCTAAATATGTTTGACGTTTTCGTGATAACGGCGCAGCGTGGCGAGGAAATCCTTGCGCTTCGGCTGGCTGATCTTCAAGACGTCGCCGTTCTTCATGGTGAGCATGTAGCCCTTGATCCGGAATACCTCTTTGAGGTTGACGAGATAGCACGCGTTGCAGAGCGCGAAATGATAGCGCGAGAGCGCCTCCTCCACGCGCTTCATGGAGCCGATCTCGCTGAACTCGCCCTGCTCGGTGTGGTAGGTGAGCTTGTGGCGGTGGATCTCCACGTACGAGACGCGTTCGGAAGAGATCTGCACGGGGCCCGCCTTATCGCGGATCATGAGCAGCACCCCTTCCTCCGCGCCGAGCGCCGAGAGCGCGCGCCGCAGCCGCAGCGTGAGCCGCTTATAGGTATAGGGTTTGAGGATGTAGTCGAGCGCGTCTACCTCGTAACTCTTGGCGGCATAGGCGGCAGTCTGCGTGACGAACACGAGGCGGACGGAGGCGTTGGACTTCCTCAGGCGGACCGCCGCCTCCATGCCGTCGATGCCGCGGAGCTGGACCTCCGTGAAGATGAGGTCGAAGATCTTCCCGCGCTCTTCGAGAAAACTGTTCGCGTCGCGGTAGCGCGTATACGAGAACTCCTCCCCGCATTCCTGCGCGAAGGCTTCGAGACAGCCGAGAAGTTTTTCGGCGTCCGCGTCCGATTCCTCTATGATGGCAATGTTGACCATGGCGTCCCCCTTTTTGCTTTGCGCAGGCGAAAGTACGGGCCTTCCCCGAAGAGAGGAAGGCCCTTTCCCTGTTTATTTTGCATACTCCACGCTTCTGAATTCGCGGATGACGTTGACCTTGATCTGGCCGGGATATTCGAGCTCGCTCTCGATCTTCTTGGCGATGTCCTTTGCGAGGAACACGGCCTTGGCGTCGTCGATCTGATCGGGCTTGACGATGACGCGCACCTCCCTGCCTGCCTGTATCGCATACGACTTGTCCACCCCGCGGAAGCCGGAGGCGATGGCTTCGAGCTTTTCGAGACGCTTGATGTAGCCCGCGCCCGTCTCCCTTCTCGCACCGGGGCGCGCGCCCGAGATGGCGTCCGCCGCCTGCACCAGAACGGCCTCGATCGTCTTGGGTTCGACGTCGCCGTGGTGGGCCATGATCGCGTTGACGATCATCGCGTTCTCCTTGTACTTCTTCGCGAGGTCGGCGCCGAGCTGGATGTGCGTGCCCTCTTGCTCATGGTCTACGGCCTTGCCGATATCGTGCAGGAGACCCGCGCGCTTGGCGAAGTTCACGTCGAGGCCGAGCTCCTGCGCCATGAGGCCTGCGAGCTGCGCGACCTCGATGGAGTGGCGGTAGACGTTCTGCCCGTAGCTCGTGCGGAATTTGAGCCGCCCGATGAGCTTGATGATCTCGGGATGCAGCCCGAAGATGCCCACCTCGAACATGGCGTTCTCGCCCGCGGCCTTGATCTGCTGGTCGAGCTCCTTGGTGACCTTTTCCACCGTCTCCTCGATGCGGGCGGGGTGGATGCGGCCGTCGGAGATGAGTTTTTCGAGCGTGAGGCGGGCGATCTCCCTCCTCACGGGGTCGAACCCGGAGAGAATGACGACCTCGGGCGTATCGTCGATGATGAGCTCGATGCCCGTCGCGTTCTCGATGGCGCGGATGTTGCGCCCCTCGCGGCCGATGATGCGCGCCTTCATGTCGTCGTTGGGCAGAGGCACGACGGAGACGGTGGTCTCCGAGGCATGGTCTGCCGCGCAGCGTTGGATCGCGAGAGAGATGATGTTCTTCGCGTTGAGTTCGGCTTCGTCCTTGGCCTGCTGTTCGAGGTTGCGGACGGTGACCGCAAGGTCGCGCCGCGTCTCGTCGAGGATCTCGTCCGTGAGCTGCTTTTTGGCCTCTTCGCGGGTGAGCTGGGCGATGCGTTCGAGCTCCGCCGTCATGAGCTCCTGCTGGTGGGAGACGAGGTCCTGCGCCTTCTGCACCTCGGCGGTCTTCTTTTCGAGGTTCTTTTTCTGATCTTCGAGGGACTGCTCCTTGCGCGAGATCTCCGTCTCCCGCTTTTCGAGCAGATCCTCCTGACGGCTGAGCCGTGCCTCCGCGCGCTGTTGCTCCACGCGCTTTTCCTTCATCTCCTGGTCAAACTCATTTCTGCGTTTGAGATCCTGCTCCTTGGACTCTAAAATTGCTTCCTTCTTTAACTGTTTACACTCCGCCTCCGCGTTTTGCAGCATCTCCTCCACGCGCTTCGAAGTTTCGTCGAGTTTTTGTTCGGACCTTTTCTTGGAAACTTTTTTGAGAACCAACCACACGACGGCCCCGCCGATCGCAAGCCCTAAGATGGGCAGGACAACGAAGAGAGAGATCGCCGCGGCGTTGGAGATAAGGAGCAGGCTGTAAATGTTGTTCATATGCAGCCTCCTTACTTGAAATTCTTTTTTGACCGCCGAACACCCCGCGTTCAGGGCATAGTTCGGCATTGTCGCAGTTATTATACAATATTTGGGGGATACTGTCAAGTACTTACGCAAAATTGAACGGAAGAAACACGAAATTTTTTCCGCCCCCTCCCCTCGCCCGCGGCATGCGGGCAGAAAAAAGCCCCGGCGTCTCTCACAGAGCGCCGAGGCCTTGCCGTCTGCCCGAAGATTCAGGCGGAGAACGTCACCGTGACGGTTGCGGAAGTTGCGGAAACCGCGCCGACCGAGACGTCGAAGTTGAGCTTCTTCCCGTCGTTGCGGGTGTACGAGGGAAAGACTTGGGAGAGCGTCTGGCCCGCCCGCCACAGGTCTGTCCGCGCCGCCGAGCCGCCCGAACTTGCGAATTTCCTCTCGCCGTCCGCCTCGACGAGCTTGATCAGCGCGTACTTGGAGGTCGAATTGTTGTTGTCCGTGAACGAGCGGAAGCTGTTGTTGTACGGGTCATTGATCGACGAGGACACATGGTAGATGCGCACGCCGTATTCCGCGCCGCCATAGAGATCGGAGGCGTGCATGCGGTTGAGGCCCGTCGCCGCATACAGGTCGATGAGCAGGTACTCGCAGAAGTACGAATTGTCGAAATTGAGCGGAATGAGGATCGCCGAGGCGGAGGTGGCCGAACAGCCGATCGTGACCGTTCTGCTCTCATTCACGATGGTGGGCGTGAGCCAGCCGAGCATGATCTTGGAGTACACGCCGTGGTCGCCGATGTTGTAGTCCATCATGTCCGCGCCGCCGAGCCCCTCGTTGCTGCCCTGATTTTCCTCGTAGTCATAGTAGTCATCCAGCCCCAGCAGGTGCCCGGACTCGTGGATGTACGTCTCCGCGTTGATCTTCATCCCGGGGAGCGTCCCATAGTTCGCGTTTCCGCCCGGGGTCTTTTCCTTCATGAAGTCGAATCCCGCGAAGAGATAATAAAACGCGTCCAGCCCGCCGTATGTATTCGAACCGTAGTACCATGTCACGTACGCCCAATAGAAATCCTGCTCTTCGTAATCGACGGGCGCCGAATAGATGAGGTACACCGCGTCGATCACGCCGTCGCCGTTGGTATCGTACTGCGTGAGGTCGATGCGGCCCTCGTAGTAGGCGAGCGCCTCCGTGAGGATGACCTCTTCGCCCGTGATGGTGTACGCTTCGCCGTCGAGCGTGGTATTCTTTTGGTAGCTCTCATAGTAGGAGGCGTTGTTCTTCGCCTGATAGACGTTCTGAATGTCAAAGGTCAGATTCAGCTTGCCGTAGGAGGCCTTTTGGTAGTATGTTTTCACGCTCTCCCAGCCCGTCTGCTCCTCGGTGCCGTTGAAGGCGATTTCGAGGTTGTTAAGCTGCGCCTGCGTGACGGTGTCTCCCCTGAACTGCACGGGGATGACGAGCGCGTGGTAATCCCCCGTCGAGGGAAGCCCGATCGCGCCATCCGTCTTCATCATTTTATCCTGCAAATTTTCGCTGTCGAAAGTGTTGGGATCGTACGTCTGCTTCCCCATCGTGTCCGTCGGCACGGTGGGCGTGGAGGGCTCTTCCCCCGCCGTATCGGGAAGGGTGACGCGCACGTTCCCGTGATCGGAGAACGTGTACTGCACCGTGTCGCCGTCGTCCATCTGCCCGACGATCTTCATGATCTTGCCGTTCGTGACCGTCACGGTGACGCTCGTCCACGACAGCGACTCGTATTCGCCGAGGACGGCGTTGCCCACCTCGCTCGGGGAGACGGCGGTGTAGACGTTCCCGCTCACCGTGAAGCTGAAATCGGCAAGATGGGTCAGATCGACGAGGTAGCAGTAGAAATAGTACTCCCAAAATTCATCCGATTCCCCGTCGAAAACTTCGTAAGTGCCGTCTCCGTTGTCCGAATAATAGGTGTAGAGATCGGCGGCCTCGTCATACGCCAGGTAGTCGGTATAATCCGCATAGGAGCCCTCCCAATCATACCCTGTGTACGAGTTGAGAATGCGGTTGCCGTCGTATTCGTAATAGTCCTCTATGTCGTACGCCTCGTCCGTCACCGTGACCGCAAAATTCCATGTGGAACGGTCGGCGTACGGCCCGAACACGGCAGAGGGATCCGTGGGTTGATCGGGATTGGGATGATCGGGCCCGGCCTTCTGCACCACGGTGAACGTCGCCGTGATGCTCTGCCCGCCGACCCACAAGGTCACATCAAAGGTCCCGGGTACGGCGGTATTGACCTCGCTCAGATCGAGCATTTCCTCCTCTACGGGGATGCGGTCCCCGTTCCCGTCCCGCACGATAAAGTACAGCGTAAAATCGACCTCGGCGCCGACTTCGAGCACGAAAGAGTAATCCTCATCCAGAGAGAGGTCGTATTCGGGCTCGGCCTTCTGCACGACAGTGAACGTCGCCGTGATGCTCTGTCCGCCGACCGTCAAGGTCACGTCAAAGGTCCCGGGCTCGGCGGTGTTGACTTCGCTCAGATCGAGCATTTCCTCGTCAATGACGATCTGATTCCCGTTCCGGTCTTTCACGGTAAAGAACTGCGTAAAGTCAACTTCGGCGCCGACTTCGAGGACGAAGGAGCGCTCCTCATTCAGGGAGAGGTCGTAATCGGGCTTGGCGGGCGAGAGATCGCACGCGCAGAGGCCGAGGGCCATGGCAACAAGTGCAAGAAGAACGACCAAAAATTTAACTTTTTTCATCTGCTTCCCCGCAATAGCTGGTTTTTTCCGAACAAAATATTATAGACCATTTTCGGAAAAATTGCAAGTACTTTTCCCGAAATTCATGGGCGATTTTTTCCCTGCGGAGGGGGGAAGCGGCCCCGTTCGGCGCATGAAAAAAAGGGCGGAAACCGCCCGTAAAGATGTGCAATAAAAAGGACCAGCAAGCGATTTTGCGGGTACCATGTCCGAGATCACTCCGTCTTTCCCGAGATCACTCCGTCTTTCCCGAGATCGCTTGGAAGGCGGGATCGTCGGAAAAATCGCGCTCGGTTTCATAAACGCCGCCCAGCGTTTCGATGGCGCAGCGCAGCTCGCGAAATTCGAGATAGCCGATATCCTCCCGCTCGATCGCCTCCAAAAGCGCGTCGGCCGCGCGCGGGTCGCCGTAGCGAGCAAGGTACCCCGCGCGGGCGATGAGTTCGCCGCTCTCGACGCTCCCGCGGAACTCCCGCAAAAGGATGCGAAAGACCGCGTCGTCCCGCTCCTGCACCCGAGAGAGGATCTCAATCATGAGTTCGGGGCGCACGCTTCTGCCGTAGAGGTCAAGCGCGCCCGCCTTTGCCGCGTCCGCATTGCCCCGCAGGCACTCCGCGACCGCTTCCACGGTCTCCTCGTCGGCGTCCCCTTCGAGGACCCGAAAGTAGCCCCCGAACGCCGCCGCCTCTGCGCCGAAAATTTCCACGGCAGCCCGCACCTCCTCCGCCGGGGCGCCCGCCCGCAAAAGGGAGACGAGGGCCTCGGGCTTGCGCCGCTCCAATTCGCGGCAGAGGAAGTCCGGGACGCGCACGCCCTCCCGCAGATAGCGGACAAGGAGCGCGCAGAGCGCTTCATCCGACCGCTCCGCAAAGTAACCCCGCGGCGTGTTTTCCGCGCGGGAAATGTAAGTCTCGCCGAATTGGCGGTACAGCTTGGGAATGAGCGCTTCCCACTGCTTCTCGCTGTATTTCCCCCTGTGGAGGCGCATGTACTCGGCGAGTTTTTCCTCAAACAGGCCTTCGAAATCAATGAGCTGTTGCATGCGTTCGCATCCCCCTCTACATCATGAAGTCGAGAATGTGCTGGGTCACGAGGCGGTTGGCCTCGAAGAGCGCGCAGATCTCCTCGATGGACCGCTCCGACTTTTGCAGGCGCGCCTCGCGATAGATGGCCGCCGCCAGCGCAGCGCGTTCATCGAAGTAATCCCATGCCTCCGCCTCTTCGAGCGCGCGGTAGACGTCCTCCCCCGCCGCGCAGATCTTCCCCTCGCTGTCATCGCCGAGCAGCGCATACTTGGAATAGACGTCTGCAAACGCCGTGAGAAACGCGCCCTGCTTCCTGCGCCCGATATCGAGCTCGTGCATGAAGAATTCTTTATAGAGATTGCACACGACGGTGCCGAAAGAATTTTCCTCGTTGCGGCAGATGAGGTCGTGCAGAATGCTGAGTTTGACGACTTCGTCCCCCTCGCAGTCGAGAAGGACCTCCCTGATCAGGTCGTCGGCGCGGAATCTGACCGCGACCTTGGAGGCGAGCATCTGCAATTTTTCGTCCCGCCCCTCCATCTCGTCGAAGGCAAGGCGGAAGCAGGCGGCGAACTCCTCGCTCGCGGCGATCTCCTCCCCGTCCTCCTCGCGCCCGTTGACGCGAAGCAGGAAGGAGGCAACCTTGCGGTACTCCTCTTCGGGCAGACGGTAGTAGTAATTCATCCCGACCTCTTCCCCGCCGCCGTCGCGGAGAAGGCGCAGCCGTTCGAGATACCACTGCGCCACGGCCTTTCTCGGAAAGACGGTGGTAAAGGTCTCCAAAGAATGGATCGCGGCGTCGAGCTCTCGGACATGGTATGCCGCAACAGCGTGGAACCACAGGACGTTCTCGTCAAAAGGAAGGCGCTCTTTCAGGCGTTCCAGCTTGCGGTACGCCTCCTCGTGCAGCCCCGTTTCGCAGAGCGCCGTGGCGACGCGGTAGAGGTCGTCCGTGGAATCCACGGGCAGGGCGGCGAGCTTTTCCGCCACCTCTCTCGCCTCCTCGCGGCGTTCCCGCGCGCCCAACACGGCGCAGTAGGTGGTGAGGACCTGCACGTTATCGGGATAGGTCTCCATGAGCGCTTCGCATGCGCGCTCCGCACCCTCTTCGTCGCCGAGCATGAGCGTGCACATCGCTGCGAGCCCCGCGGCGGAGGGATGGTCCGCACTCTCGCCGTCCACCGCTTCGAAGATCTCGCGCGCCCCTTCGAGGTCGCCCGCTTTCAGGTGCGTGAGCCCCTCTGCGATCTCCTCGAAGCTCCCCTCCTTGACGCCCTCTCCGTGCACAAGGCGGAGAGCGGGGGGAGGCGCGGGCTCCGCGGCAAGATCGGGGATGTCGTCCTCCTCGCCGTCCTCAAAGAAGGCGCGGTGATAGTAATAGCCGGACTGGAACTCGTTCCCCATATTCATGAAAGCGACGGCAAGCCCCTCATACCCCTCGGCAAAGTCGGCCTCATTGCAGGTGTCGAGGAAGCGGAACCACGCATCCGCGGCGAGGGGCCAGAGTTCCAGCGCCTCATAGACGTCCGCATAGACGGCATAGGCGTCCGCCAGCGGCGCGTGCAGCCGCTCGCGTTTGTTCAGGATGGTGAGCGCGCCGAAATAATCCCCCTCTTCAAAGCGCTTTTCCGCGCCCGAGAGGAGAAATTCATCGTCGAACCGCAACTTGTTGATATCACTCTTCGCCATCCCGTTCTCCCGACGCAAAGAGGCGAGCCGTCTCTTCCGCGTCAAATTCATACGTCGTATTGCAGTAGTGACAGTAGACGGAGATCTTGCCGTACTCGCTTAGCAGGCTCTCCGCCTCCTTGCGCCCGAGGGAGAGCACGAGCCCGCCGATGCGCTCCCTCGAACAGTGGCACCGAAAGAAGATCTCGCGCACGCTGCGCGCACTATGGGGTGCGATGCGGTCGAGAATGCCCTCCGCCCCCTCCTCCTCGATCAGGGAGGAAATGCGTGTGAATTTCCCGATCTCCGCTTCGATACGGCTGAGCGTCTCCTCGCTCGCGCCGGGAAGCGGCTGGAAAAATACGCCGCCCGCGCCCGTGCACATGCCGTCCGTTCCGATCTTCACGCCGAGCGCAATTGCCGTGGGGCGCTGCTCGCTCGTGAGGAAGTAGGCGGAGAAATCCTCCGCGATCTCGCCCGAGATCAAGGCGCTCGTCCCGACGAACGGGATCCCGTCGCCGTCGTCCCGAATGACGGTGAGCGTGCCGTCTTTCCCCACAAAGCCGCCGACATCGAGCTTGCCGTCCGCACGGAGCGGAAGGTCGGCCTCGGGATGCTCGCAGAAGCCGCGGAGAAACAGCCTTCCGTCCCCCGCGACGCAGATCTTGCCTCCCGCACCGCCGCCGTTTACGGTGACGGAGAGGGAGCTCTCCTCCTCTTTCAGCCAGCTACACAGATACGCCGTCGCGGACATGGTACGGCCCAATGCGGCCGCGGCGACGGGCGAAAGCGAATGACGGCGGATGGCCTCGTTGACGAGCGAAGTCGTATCAAGCACGGCGAGAGACACCGCACCGTCCCATAGGAGTGTCTTTGTGATGGTGCTTACTTTCTGCATATAAAATTCATCCTGTCGCTCCCGTTTTTATCTTCGCCGAGGCTGCCCTCGACGCGGAGAACGGTAAACCCTGCGGCTTCAAGCGCCGAAAGGATGTCCGCCTCCTCGTGAATATATTGCGTGTGCGCCTCGTCGTAGCGCGTAAAGCGGCCGTCCTGCCCCTTGACGAAGAGGGTGACGTCCGTCTCCACGCGGTCATCCGACAGGCGGTTGAAGGAGAGGTAGGTGACCTCCTCCCGATCGTCCGCCATCATATTATTTGCAACTTTCGTGCGGAGCTTGCATGCGGAGCTCACGTCGAACCAGAATACGCCTCCCTTTTTGAGGCAAGCCGCGGCCCGACGGAACGCTCCGGGAAGCGCCTTCTGCGGGAGATAATTGTAACAGTCGTTGGGAGAGAGGATAAAGTCAAACCGCTCTGCTGTGCGCAGCGTTGCGGCGTCCGCCTGCAAATAACAGATGGAGAGCCCCTCCTCTCGGGCGAGTTCCGCAGCGCGGGTGAGCATGGGAGCTGAGAGGTCAGCCCCGGACATGGTATAGCCCGCCTTCGTCAGAGCGCGGGTAAAATAGCCGCTCCCACACCCGAGTTCGAGCCCCTTTTTGCCCGCTTTGAGCTCCTTTAAGCCCTCAATAAAATACTGCGACCAAGAGGGATAGTCGCAGTCGTCGTTCAGAAGTTCGAACCATTCGGCGAGGAAGTCGTAGGGATTCGGCATGGGGCGCCTCACCTGCGCCTCGGCGCGGGAGGCGCGAGACGCTTGCCCTTCCCCTTCCCCTGCAAGGCGCGGTCGCGATCCTCGAACAGCTTGTTGTATTCCGCATAGCGCTTCTCGGACTTGTGCGCCGCTTCATAGGCGTTGACCTCGCGCCGAAGCTCCTTGCGGCTCTCATCCAGCCGCCTCAGATCCTCGCGCGAAAAGTTCTCGGGGAGCATGCAGAGGGATACCATGTCTGCATCCACAGGCTGAATGGGACGGGAAATAAGGTCGGATTTCCCATACGATACGATGATGCGGCGAAGATCTTCTCCCGTCGCCGCGGGTTTTTCTTTGGCGTCCTCCGCCTTCTCGTCCTCCTCGGCGACCGCGAGAACGCAGTCCGGGCTCACGGAGCGGTCGAACACCCACTGCGTGAAGTCCATCCACACGAGCAGGCTGTAAGAGAGCCCGATGAACACTTCCGCCGCGAGGAAGATGGTAAAGAACAGGCCGCTCACGAAGATGATGATGAATACGGGCCAAAGGCTGAGCGCGGCAAAGAGAACGGTGAGCGGGAAGTAGCGGAACGTCAAAACGACGGCGCTCCGGAAGAGCGTCCACGGGTTCTGCTTATAGCTCGTCCCGATGGCGATCATCCAAAGGCTCACGAGCGCCATGAGGCCGACGAGGAGGTACCCTACCACCTCCGAAAAGATGAGCCAGCCCGCCGCAGAGGTACCCATGACCACGCTGTACTCGACATAGTTCCCCAAATAGCGCGCGGCGAAGAGGACAGCGGAAAAGAGAAGGACTGCCTCCGTCGTCGCCCAGAAGTTGCGCACGATGCCGCGGCCGAAGTCTTTCAAAGAGAACACGCCCTCGGTGCGGATGAGGTTGCGGATGAGGTATGCCCCGCCCGAGAGCCCGATCCCCGCGATGAAAAATCCCGGGATGAGCAGGGCGAAGAAGAAGAGATCGGTGCCGAGCAGCATGTACTGCAAGGTGCCCGTCACGTCGGGGATCGCTCCCGCGCCCACGCCGAGCCCGCCCGCGTACGGCCCGCCGATGATCTGGCCGCCGACGGTGATCGTGCGAAGAACGATGACTGCGATGAGGGGCGCAAAGAACAGGACGAGAATGAGGTTGACGAGGACAAGCCGCCCGAATCTCCCTTTCAAAATATCCCAGAAGAGTTGGATGCGTCCCGCCTTCGAGGCCCTACTGAATATGCCGTCGTCGCTCCGCTCCCTACCCTCTAACAGCCGCGCCGCGACTCCTTTGTTTTCTGCCATAAAATGACTCCGCGTTATGTTCCGATTTTGTGCGGAAATGCTCCGCCTAACGATTATTGTAGCACATTCCGAAAAAAAATTCAATGATATTCAAGCGAAATAATTGTCTTTTTCATATGATATGATAAAATCGCGGCAAACAAGAGGCGGGCTCGCGCCGCAGCCTTTCGCCGGGAAGGGAGTCCGATGCGAAAATATCAGGTGGGCATCGTAGGTTCGACGGGAACGGTCGGGCAGCGCTTTGTGCGCCTGCTCGAACGCCATCCGTGGTTCGAAGTGAGCGCGCTCCTCGCAAGCGAGATCAACGCCGGAAAGACGTACGCACAGGCCGTCGCCGAGAGATGGACGCAGGACGCGCCCGTTCCCGCCTATGCTGCGGGCATGATCTTGGAGAACGGTGCGGACGTCGCCGCGCTCAGAGGCAGGGTGGACTTTGTGTTCTGCGCCGTCGGCATGGGCAGCGAGGAGACCCGCGCCCTCGAAGAACAATACGCGAGGGCGGAGATCCCCGTCGTCTCCAACAATTCCGCGCACCGCTTCACGGCGGACGTTCCCATGGTGATCCCAGAAGTCAATCCCGAACACCTCGAAGTCATCGCGGCGCAGAGAAGGCGGCTCGGGACCAAGCGCGGCATGATCGCGGTGAAGAGCAACTGCTCGCTGCAATCGTACGTCCCCCTTCTCCATCCCCTGCTCCGTTTCGGGCTGAAAGAGGTCGCGGTCTGTACCTATCAAGCGATCTCCGGTGCGGGGAAAACTTTCCGCACCATGCCCGAGATCTTCGACAACCTCATCCCCTATATCGCGGGTGAGGAGGAAAAGAGCGAGCGTGAACCTTTGAAAATCTGGGGGAAGGCGGAAAACGGCAAAATCGTCGAGGCAGTCGCCCCGCGCATTACGGCGCAGTGCGTCAGGGTCCCCGTTTCGGACGGACACACCGCGGCGGTGTTTGCCTCCTTTGAACGGCGGCCGACGCGCGAGGAGATCCTCTCGGCGTGGTCAAATTTCGAGGGGGAGCCGCAGAGACTTCGCCTCCCCTCCGCCCCCGCGCGCTTCCTGCAGCATTTCGAGGAGGAGGACCGCCCGCAGCCGAGGCTCGACCGCGATCTCGGGCAGGGCATGACGGTCTCGGCCGGGAGGCTTCGGGAGGACGCGGTTTTCGATTGGAAATTCATCGGCTGCTCGCACAACACACTTCGCGGCGCGGCGGGCGGCGCGGTGCTGTTGGCCGAACTTTTGGCCGCAAAAGGGTACTTCGACTGAGCAGGGCGCATACAATGAGAGGAGAAATTTGTTTGGAAACGGGGAGAACGTATGACGGGATTTTTGCGGGGAAGCGCCACGGCGATGATCACGCCTTTTACGGAAAATGGAGTGGACTTTGAGAGCTTCGGCGAGATGATCGAATGGCAGATCGCGGGCGGAACGGACGCGCTTGTCGTACTCGGCACGACGGGCGAACCCGCCACCATGTCCGAGGAGGAGAAGGAAAATCTGATTCGGTATGCCGTAAAAAGGACGGCAGGCCGCGCTAAGGTCATCGTCGGCGCGGGGCACAACTGCACAGCAAAAGCCGTAGCCGACGCGGTGCGGGCGGAAGCGCTCGGCGCAGACGGGATCCTCGCCGTCACGCCGTACTGCAACAGGTGCACGCAGGCGGGCCTTATCACATATTACGGCGCGATCTGCGGTGCGGTCAGGATCCCCGTGATCGCGTACAACGTCCCCGCGCGTACGGGCGTAAACCTGCTTCCGGAGACGGCGGAACAGTTTGCCCTCTTTCCGAATCTCGCGGGGATCAAGGAGGCGAGCGGCAACATGGCCCAGATCCTCGATACGGCGCGCCGCACCCGCGGCAGATACGACCTCTATTCGGGCGACGATCTGCTGAACCTCCCCATCCTGTTTGCGGGCGGGAGTGCAGTCGTTTCCGCAGTTGCCAACCTCGTCCCGCGGGCGGTGAAGAAGCTCACGGACGCCGCCTTGGCAGGGCACATTTCCGCCGCGAACGGGCTCGCGGACGCCCTCTTCCCGCTGATCCAAGCCTGTTTCAGCGAAGTCAACCCCATCGGCATCAAGGCAGGGATGAACTTCTTGGGGTTCCGCGCAGGAAAGCCGCGCGCGCCGCTCACCGAGTTCGAAGCGGAACACGCAGAGCGGCTGCGGGAAGAAATGCGGCGCTTCGGGTTGGAGGTGCGGGCATGAATCTTCTCCTCTGCGGCGCATGCGGACGGATGGGGAAAATTGTGGCGCAGACCGCCGCGGAAGAGGGAGATCGGG
>CANQOY010000020.1 GCA_947625605.1 uncultured Clostridia bacterium
GGCCGAGCGCGCAGAGGCCGAAGCAGCCCGTCTTGACGACGAGGACGTCGTCGAGGCCGAGCTCTTTGAGCGAAGTTTCGAGCTGGGCGATGACCTGCATGGAGTGGGAGGAGGTGCAGCCCGTGCCCCCGCAGACGAGGACCTGATGACGGTATCCCGTGTTCGCCGCGAGCTTTTCCGCCTGCTCTTTTACGATGCGGCGTACGTCGATGAGATCTTTTTTGCTCTGACGGATCGCGTCTAATTCCTGAATGGTCATGCCTGTACCTCCCTGTAAGAATCGAGAATGCCCTTCACCTTGTCGGGCGTGAGCTTGCCGTACACCTCGTCGCCGATCATCATGACGGGCGCAAGGCCGCAGGCGCCGACGCAGCGGCAGCTGTCGATGGAAAACAACCCGTCCGCGGTGCATTCGCCGCACTTGATGCCGAGCTGTTTTTCAACGGCTTCAAGGATCTTATCTGCACCCTTCACATAGCATGCGGTGCCGAGGCACACGCTGATGCGGTGCTTGCCCTTGGGCGTGAGGGAGAACTGCGAGTAGAACGTCACAACGCCGTACACCTCCGAGAGGGGGATCCCAAGCCCCCGCGCGATGACTTCCTGCACCTGCATCGGGAGATATCCGTAGATCCCCTGCGCCTCCTGCAAGATGTGCATGAGGCATCCGGGCGTGGACTTCGACTCCTCGATGACCGCATGAAGCTTTTCCGCCTGCTCGGGCGTGCCGACGTTTCCGCACGCTGCGCAGTTCGCTTCACATTGTTTCATAGTAACCTCCTTGATATCGTTCTCGAATTATGTATCACGGTGATGGTCGGCGCGGGGTTTTCCCCCGAACCGATACGTATTATAACATAAACAAATTTATTTTTCAACAGGATTTCGGGTCTTGTAGGAATTTGTCGGAAAAAAATTTTTCCCAAAAGCGGCATGCGGAGGCAGATCCGCCATTCTCCGCCTGCCATCGCCGAATAGAAGGGCGGCCGCGCGGCATACTGGGGAAAAAAGGAGAGGCGAGATGAAAAAGACGGCGGTTTTGGCGGTGATTGCGGGCGCGTGCTTCCTGCTCGCGGCGTGCGGCTCCCGCGAGAGCGGGAACGTGAGCGGGATCGGCGATCCGTATGCGCTTGCGGGCGAGCAGGTAGACGCACAGACGTGGAGCGCGGCGGCCGCAAACGACAACGTTACGGTCAAGACGATCGTCACCGCAGAGAACAAAAACGGGGATACCATGTCCGAGAGTGTGACCGTAATTTATCGCATTGCGGGCGAGAGAGCGTATGTGGAGACGTGCAGCGCCGCGGCCAGCGGGCTCACCGTGTGCAGGGAGACGTATCTCGAATTCGGCGAGGGGATCTCGGCGTGGGAACGCGTAAAGGCGGGCGGCGGCGACTTCTCGGAGTGGAGGGCGGTCTCCCGCAGCGGAGCGGGTGCGCCGCGGCTGCTCTCTCCCGCGGGCGGCTTTGCCTGTCTCGCGGAAAAGTTCGAGTGCTTTGCTTACAGCGAGGAGGAGAGGGGCTATCTCGCCACGCAGGAGGGCCTTGCTTCCCTGAAAGGCGCGTATCGGGCGGCGGATCCTTTGGCGCTTCTGCCGGACGCAGGCTCCTACGGGCTCGGGAAATTTGTGGTGAAATTTGCGGATGGGAAGCCTGCGGCATGCCTTGCCCGCCTCGAAAGGGAGAGGCGGACGGCCTTCTTCCTCGGGCCGCGCTTTCCGCTCCGTTTGAGCGTCGATCGGGCACCCATGTCCGAGATTGACCCCGATGAAACCGACGCTTTGTACGGCACATGCCCGCGCCTTATCCTCGAAATCCGCCTTCCGTTTCCCGGGCGGGAGGCAGAGGCGCTCCGCCCGTCTGCCTTCGAGGTCGCGCAGATCTATTACGACTACGGCCGCACAAAGGTGGCGCGGCCCAAGCATCTTCCGCAGGCGGCGTTTCCTTCTGCGGTCTTTCGCTGAAAACGCGCGCGGCGGACGCGCCCTCTTGCATCGCGGGAGGGCGCTGTTCTGCGCTCTGCCCCCCCCCGGCGCCCGCAGCCGAGGCGGCAAAATGTGTTAAATGCAAATTTTTTTAGTAAAATTGCAATCACTTTCCCCCGACTTTATGATATAATCGTAGACGTAGAAGTGCGTCGGGTTTTCGTTCGGGGCGCAAACTTGCGGGAGGCACTATGTCCAAAAAGAAATTTACAGCCATCGTTGTACCCGTCATGGCGCTGCTCGCCATCCTCATGGCCGTCGTCATCGCGCTCTGTTTCGTGTTCCGGAACACGCTGAGCATGTACTTCGGGAAGGCCGCTTCCAACATTTCGCAGGAGACGTTGGGCGCGGGCGCACAGCTCACCGAGGATATCGTGGAGGAGGGCACCGTTCTCTTGAAGAATGAAAAGGACGCGGAGGGCGTTCCCGCGCTCCCGCTCCGCGCCGAGGAGATCGCAAAGGTCAACGTGTTCGGCTGGGCGGCCTACGATTGGATGACCAGCACGTTCGGCTCCGGCTTCTCCAACACCTCGCTCGAAAAGATCAAGCTCTTCCCCGCGCTGAAAGAGGCGGGGATCGAGTACAACGAGACCCTATATAATATGTATGAAAAATTCTACTCCTCCCCCGTCAAGCAGTGGGGGATGACGCTGGACGAGTATCGGGGAGACGTGGAAGTCGGCACGACGAGGAAGTTTGTCCTCCACGAGCCGGGCGCGGGCTTCTATACGCCCGAGATTCTCGAAGAGGCGGGGAGATTTTCCTCCGTCGCGCTCGTCGTCATCGGCAGAACGGGCGGCGAAGCGGCGGATCTTCGCATGGAGCAGATGAAACAGCCCCAGACCAACGGCTCCAACGCATACACCACGGTCAAGGACCGCGCCTATCTCCAACTCTCCGTCGAAGAGGGGGAGATGATCGAGGCGGCCAAGCGGGCGTGCGATAAGGTCATCGTCCTCCTCAACACGAGCAACACGATGGAGGTCGGCTTCCTCGACGATCCCGGGATCGACGCCGCTCTGCTCGTCGGGCTCACGGGGCTCACGGGCGTGCGCTCGGTGATCGACATTTTGCGCGGTGCGGACGAAGAGGGCAACCCCGTCACTCCCTCGGGCAGGACGGCGGATACGTACGCCTACGCGATCTCCACGGCGCCCTCCTCCTTCAACTCGGGCTACGGCGGCGCCCTCAAATACACGGGGCTGTCCACCTCGAACAACTACCAAAAGGGCTATTACGACGCCTATATCGATTACAGCGAGGGGATCTACGTCGGCTATCGCTGGTATGAGACGGCCGCCGTGGAGAACTACCTGAACTACGAAGAGACGGTGCAGTATCCTTTCGGGTACGGCCTCTCATACACCACCTTTGAGTGGTCGGTGGAAAAGATCGAGATCAACGGAAAGGAACAGCGCTACGGCCACCCCGTCGAACTCGGAAAGGATGACGTCATCGAGCTCACCGTCTCCGTCACCAACACGGGGGACGCCTACGGCAAGGAGGTCGTCGAGCTCTACTATACCGCGCCGTACACTAAGGGCGGGATCGAAAAGTCGCACGTCGTGCTCGCCGACTTCGCCAAGACGGGGCTGCTCGCACCCGGGGAGACGGGCATCGTCAACCTCACGGTGAGCGCGCGCGGCATGGCCTCCTACGACGCGCAGGACAGGAATGAAAACGGGCATGCGGTCTATGAGCTGGACGGTGGGGAATACCTGCTCAGACTCATGAAGAACTCGCACGAGCCCGCTACCATGTCCGAGGATAGCCGCACAGAAAGCGTGATTTCGTACAGCGTGCCCACAGACGGCTACGTCTATTTGACGGACGAGGCGACGGGCGAGCCGATCGTCAACCGCTTCACGCGGACCGACGCGGACGAGGAACTCATCGACGGCTATCCCATCGACGGGAGCCTCGAAACGACGCCCGTTTCCTATCTCTCCCGCGCCGACTTCGAGGGCACGTTCCCGCACGAAAAGAGCGTGCGCAGCATCAATCCGCAGGCGCAGACGATCGCCAAGGCGACCGTCCCCACGGAGGAACAGCTCGCCGCCACGGGGTACGCCGATCTCGCCGCGCCCAACGTGGGAAAGAACAACGGCTACACCCTCCAAGACATGGAGGAGTGCGACAGCTATGACGATCCCGAGTGGCAGGAGCTCGTGGAGCAGATCACCACGTCCGAACTCATCAACATGCTTCGGGACGGGTTCTTCAAGACGGCCAAGATCGACAGCGTGGGCAAGCCCATGTATTGGGATTACGACGGCCCGCTCGGCATCAACACCCGCGTGACGAGCAACGTCTCCTGCACGTTCGTCTCCTACCCGAGCGAGACCCTGCTCGCGCAGACATGGAATCCCGACCTCGCCTATGCGCTCGGCATGAGCGTGGGCACCGAGGCGCGCGAGAGCGATACGGGGATCCGCGGCTGGTACGGCCCCGCGGCGAACATCCACCGCAACCCGTACGGGGGCAGGAACGCCGAGTACTACTCCGAGGACGCCCTCCTCTCCGGCCGCATGACGGCGGAGACGGTGCGGGGCGCAAAGAACATGGGGCTGCACTGCTATATCAAGCACTTCGTCGCCAACGACAGCGAGAGCCTGCGCGAAGGCCTCTTCACTTTCCTCACCGAGCAGACCCTCCGCGAGATCTATTTGAAGCCCTTCGAGATCGCCGTCAAAGAGGGGGGAGCCAACGCGCTCATGACGAGCATGAACCGCCTCGGCGCGACATGGTCGGGCGCGAGCTACGCGCTCTGCACCGAGATCCTGCGCGGCGAGTGGGGCTTCCGCGGCTCTCTCGTCACCGACTGGGTGGACTCGGGCACGACGTACATGACCGACTATAAGGGGATCTGGGCGGGCAACGATATCTGGCTCAACAACCCCGAATATGAGTTGAGGATCTTTACCGATCGCTCGTTCGAGAGCGACCCCGTGTTCCTCACCTTGGCGCAGAAGGCCGCTCACAACGTCCTCTGGACGTATGTGGATACCGAACGGGCGCGCATCGCCTACGATCCCGACGCGGACACCGCGGGCTCGTTCGTGACGGGCGGCGCCTCTTTCGACCGCACTTGGGTCTGGTTTATCCCCGTTCCCGTGTGCGGCGCGCTCCTGATCGCGGAAGGCGTCCTGACGTTCTTCCTCGTCCGGAAACTGCGCAAGGGCCGCGCCTGACCGCGCCCTGCGCCGAACGCAAAACCCAAAACTTCACAAAGAAATAGGAGGAAAAAAGTATGAACAAATCACTCGGAAGAAGCAAGCTCGTCGCCTTTTTCGCCGCTACCATGGCCGCGATGATGGCGCTGTGCGTGCTCCTTGCGGCGTGCGGCGGAGCCAAGAGCTCCCTCACGCTCGACAAGTCCTCGATCGAGCTTTACGTCGGCCAGACGGTCCGCCTCAACGCGACCGTTTCCGATGAAAATCTCGAAATCACGTGGGCGTCGGACAACGAATCCGTCGTCACCGTCAACCGCAGGGGCAGCGTGGTCGGCGAAGGCGTCGGCACCGCGACCGTCACGGCGACCCTCGAAGACGGAACTTCCGCTTCCTGCGCGGTGACCGTCAAGGAGACCAAAGTCACCATCTCGCAGCAGACGGCGGAGATCAATCTGGACGACCCCGTCGATCGCTGGACGATCACCCTCACTGCGGAGGCCTCCGACGGCGGCGCGGTCACGTGGGAATCCTCGGATACCTCTCTCGCGACGGTCAGCGGCGGCGTTGTCACCGCGACGGGCAATAACATCGGCGACGTGACGATCAGCGCGAAGTTCTACGGAGCCGAGGCGACCTGTCAGGTCCACATCATCCAGCCTTCCCGTCCCGCAGATTGGAGACTGCTCTCCCTGACCAACAACGCCGAGACGATGGCGAACCCCGGCGTATGGGGCTACCATGCCGACGGTGAGAGCTCCGTCAGCTATGCGCAGGCGCCTTGGTACGGCGGCAACGCGATGGGCGTGTCCTTTGTGACGGCGCCCGATCCCGCGGCGGGGAAATACTTCTACTTCCGCTATCAGCCCATCTTCAATGCGGACCGCGAAGATCCCGAGGCGATCGAAGCCGAATATGGCACGGAGTACGTTGCCACCTTCACCATCGAGCTCAGCGTAGACGCCGTCGTGCGCTTCGGGCAGGCGACGTTCAAGCGCGACGCCGACGGGGTAAAGACGGATGTGAAGAACTACAACACCTATAAGACCGCAAACGTCAAGGCGGGCGTGCCCTACGAGGCGACGTATTTCGGCACCCTCGACAACGCCGAGCCCTTCTCCATCCGCGTCAACGAATGCGCAAACCTCGACGGCGCGACGTTCGGAGTTTCGAACTTCTCCGTGAGAGTGCGCACCCCCGAGGACGTCGAGCCCGAGCCCGATTATCCCGATGCAGAGCAGCCGGGTGATGCCTATGACCTCGAATGGGCGGACAAGGCGACGACGGTCGCCCATCCCAACAAGTGGTTCTATATGGTAGACAGCGGCGCAGGCAAGGGGCAGGACGAAGTCGCCGAGGCGAAATTCGATCACGGCACCGTCACCCTGAGCCTGAATGCGCTCACCCCCGGCAAGACCTACCAGCTCCGCTTCCAGCCTTGGTTCGAGACGGGCTACGGCACGAACTTCACGGCCACGTTCACGCTCAACGTTTCCGCCCAGACCGACCTCCTCGTCGGCAGAGACGGCGCCACCCAGCTCTTCACCGATCTTCCCGTGGGGGAGGACATCGAACTCACCGCGAACGGCACCGTCGCATCCAACGATCCGTTCTACTTCCAGCTCAAAAACTTCGGGGAAGGCCCCATCGTCTTTGTCCTCAAAGACGTCTCCTTCGCCGTGAGAGAGGAGGAGGAACCGCCCGAACCCCCCACAGGCGCGTATGACCTCACTTTCGCGACCAAGCAGCAGACCGTCGACCATCCCGGGACATGGTTCTTCATGGCAGACGGCACGGACGGAACGGACTATGAATTTGCCTCCACGCCCCATTACAGCGAGGACGGCGTCATCACCTATGCGTTCACGCGCACGTCCGCTACCGACGGAGAAAAGCCTTCCGCCTACCAGCTCCGCTACCAGCCCGTCTTTGAGGCGGGCACGGCGTATGTCGCCACCTTCACCGTGAATGTCTCCGCCAACGCTTGGCTCATCATCGGCAGAGACGGCGCCACGCGCAACGTGCAGGATCTCGTCGCGGGAGAGGACAAGGTCGTCTCCTACGAGGGCGTCGTGGACGCGGGCAGCCCCTTCTTCATCCAGCTCAAAGGATTCGATAAGGACATGCCGATCACGCTCACCGTCTCCGCGATCTCGTTTGTGGAAGCCGAGCCCGCCGCGGGCTACGACCTCGAACTCAAAACCAACGGCGAAGTGCGCAGCAACCCCGGGAAGTGGTTCTACCACGCGGACGATTCGAGTTCCGTCACTTTCGCCGAAGCGCCTCATTTCGAGAACGGCACGCCCAGCGTAGTCTTTGAGACGGCGCCCGATCTCGCAAGCGAAAAGTTCTTCTACTTCCGCTATCAGCCCACGTTCGGGTTGGAGCAAGCCTACCGCGTCTCCTTCCGTATCACGGTGGATGCGAACGTCGTGGTGCGGTACGGCCAGCCGAACGGATCCAACGATTACAGCACGTTCAAGACGGTCTCCGTCACGGCGGACACGCCCGTCTCTGTGACCTATGACGGCAGGGTGAGCGACGTGGAGCCCTTCTCCATCCGCATCCATGAGCTCGGCGAGGGCACGGAGAACCTCAACGGCGTCTCCTTCACCGTCTCCGAAATTTCCTTTACGCAAGCTCCCGCCGAGACGGAAGATTCTTACGACCTCACTTGGGGTGACAAGACTACCACCGTCGGCAACGCCGGCCATTGGTACTATATGATCGACACCGACGGCAACGGCAAGAACGAGATCAACACGGCGAAGTATGAGGACGGCGTCGTCACGCTCGACCTCAAAAACACGGACGCAGCGAAATCCTTCCAGCTCCGCTATCAGCCCGACCTCTCGGTCGGCGCCGCCTACACGGTCACTTTCAAAGTGAAAGTCTCGGCGAAGGCCTTCATCATCGTGGGGAGGGACGGCGATACGAAGAACTTCCCCGAAGGCGCGACCTCCGCGGAGGAGACCTCTCCCCGCTTCGATGCGGACACGGAGTACACCGTCACCTATACGGGGACCGTGGATGCGGAAATTCCTTTCTTCATCCAGCTCAAAGCGCTCGACGTCTCCGCACCCATCGTGCTCACCGTTTCCGAGTTTGTCCTGACGCCCGTCACGGCGGACTGACGTGAGATGAAAGGGCCCGCAAAACAACTCATGAAATTCGTATGTGCAGCCATGGCCTCGGCCATGGTATGCACTGCGTTTGTCACCCTTGGCGGCTGCACAGATCCGGAGGGCAACGGAAAAGAGCCGCCCGCCGTGCTCCAAAGCCACTACTTGCGCGACATTTACGAGGACTATTTCTCCGTCGGCGCGGCGGTGCTTTCGGGGAATTATGCCCGCTATGACGAAGCGGGCCTCATGGCGCATTTCAGCAGCATCACCGCCGAGAACGAGATGAAGTGGCGCTTTCTCGAACCCGCCGAGGGCGACTTCTCCTACGAGGCGGCGGACGAACTCGTCTCGTGGGCGGAGGAGCACGATACCGCGGTGCGCGGCCACTGCCTCGTCTGGTACAAATCCCTGCCCGCATGGCTTGCGGAAAAGGAGATGGACCGCGAGGAGGCGCTCGCCGTGCTCGACCGCCACATCACAGAGGTGATGACCCACTTCGGCGACAGCGTGTATGTGTGGGACGTCGTCAACGAGGCGCTTCACAACAGCGTCACCGCGGCGCAGCTTGCGAGCGGCGACATCTGGCGCACGGGGCAGGAGGCTTCGGGCGACGGTTGCGTCGATTGGTACGGCCTCTGCGGGGTGGACTTCATCAAGGAGGCCTTCCGCACCGCAGCGCGCGTACGCGACGAGCTTGGGTTAGACGTCAAGCTCTTCTACAACGATTACTCCCTCAACAACCCCAATAAGCGCATGGCGGCCGTCAAGCTGGTGGAGACGCTGCGGGCGGACGGCATTCCCATCGACGGGATCGGCATGCAGGCCCACTACCGCCTTCCGAGCTATACCGCGGATCCGGAGGGCTTCATGAAGAACTTCGAGGACTCCGTCAAGACGTTTACCGATCTCGGCCTCGAAGTCCAGATCACGGAGCTCGACCTCTGCGTCTATGCCTCCAACGACACGCCGCAGGCCTTCGACGCACTCCCGCTCGACGTGGAGATCGCGCAGGCCGAGATGTACGCCGATCTCTTCTCCGTCTGCCGCAAGTATGCCGATCCGAAGCGGGAGGGGAAGGGAGCCGTCACGAACATCACGACATGGGGCGTGGCGGACGACCATACATGGGCCACCAACTCCGCTCACCGCGAGTACCCGCTCATCTTCGCGCGGGACTATTCCGAGAAGCGGGCTTACACCGAGATCATTGATTTTTGATATGAAGGAGAGTTCCATGAAAAGACTATTTTCCACCATCGGATGGAGCATCACCACGGGGATCATGGCCGTTTTGCTTGTGGCTTCCATCGTCGGCTCGTACATTGTCAACCTGTATCCCGCGGCAATGCACATGACGTTCGGAACGAGCGACTTTAAAACGGTCAACGATCCCGACGCCGAGGTGAAGGACTTCTATTCCACCGATTACGAGTTCGAGCGCAACGGCGAGAACCTCTACAAGGAGGACTCCGCCATGATCGAAGAGGCCGAGGCCGCGGGCGCCGTGCTTCTCTGGAACAAGGAGGAGGCGCTTCCCATGAGCGGCGAGGAGGGCGTGAGCCTTCTGGGCCACTCCTCCGTCCACATCGTGGAGTGCGGTTCGGGCTCGGGCTATTCGGAGACGTATGACTACGGCGCGAAAAAGCTGACGGAGACGACGATGAAAGACGCCTTCGAGAGCCGTGGCTTCGACGTAAACAAAAAGCTCTGGAATTTTTATGAAGACAAGGCGAGCAGCTACAAGGCCACCGACCCCAAGGTGGACTGCAAGCCGTGGCAACAGTGGTGGGTCAACGAGATCCCGTGGGCGGACTATACGGACGATGTGCAAAATTCTTTCTCCAACTACGGCGACGCGGCGATCGTGATCTTCTCCCGCTCGGGCGGCGAGTACTCCGACCTGCACTATAATTACAAGAGCAGCTCGGATACCGTCGGCAACAACGACAAGGGCTCCGTGGAAAACACCTCTGCGGATGGCGGCTATCTCGGCCTCACGGACGAAGAAGAGGATCTGCTCAGAAACGTCGTCCGCCTCAAAGGCGAGAACGTCTTCAAGAAAGTCATCGTCCTCATCAACAGCGGCAACCCGATCCAGATGCAGGACCTCGAAGCGTACTACGACGGCATTGACGCCTGCATGTGGATCGGCCAGCCCGGTTCCACGGGCATCAACGCCGTGGCGGATCTGCTCAAAGGCAAGAACATGGCGGGGGAGGACCTCATCCCCTCCGGCCGCCTCACGGATACATGGGCGTACGACCTCAACTCCGCCCCTGCGACCGTAAACGACGGCAACTATACCTATGAAAATACCGGACTGCTCACGGGCGGCAACCTCGGCTCCAAGGACTTTGTCAGCAAGTACATGGTCTATCAGGAGGGCGTCTACATCGGCTACCGCTACTATGAAACGCGGTATGCGGACGCCGTCATGGGCGAGGGAAACGCTGCGTCCGCGGCGGGCGCAAAGCACTCCGAAGGCGCGTGGTCGTACGAGGGAGAGGTCGCTTTCCCGTTCGGATACGGCCTGAGCTATACGACTTTCGAATATAGCAAATTCGGCGTGGAAGAGACGCAAGATGGGTACCATGTCCGCGTTGACGTGAAAAATACGGGTTCCCGCAGCGGCCGCGAAGTCGTTCAGGTCTATCTGCAAAAGCCCTACACGGATTACGACATCGAGACGGGCATCGAGAAGGCCGCCGTCGAGCTTGCGGGCTATGCCAAGACGGAGTCGCTCGCGCCCGGCGAGACGGAGACCGTGACGGTCGACGTCCCCAAGGAGTCCTTCAAGACGTACGACGCCAACGAGATGCAGACGTATATCATCGAGGCGTCCTCCGAGTACTACCTCACCGTAGCCACCGATTCGCATGCGGCGATCAACAACATCCTCGAATACGGCGATCATGAGGTCACACATTCGGTCATGGGTGGCACGGACGCCTCCAAACAGCATCTCGGCGCGGACTTTGTCGAGCCCATTTCCCTCGCGCGCGACGTGCGCACCTATGCCAATTCGAAGTACACGGGCTATGAGATCGCCAACTGCCTCGACGCAGGCGACATCAACCGCTACGCCAACCGCGGCGAGAACAGCGTCACCTATCTCTCCCGCAACGATTGGCAGGGGACGTATCCCACCAAGGCGCCCGTGCTCCAACTCAACGCCGCCATGGTGAACGACTTGCGCTTCGACAATCTTCCCGACGACAGCGAGTACGAAATGCCCGAATACGGCGTATTCAAGAGCGGTTCCGAGACGGGCTTCCCCGACGTCGCCAACGGCGATCTCGTCGCCTACATGTTCATGGACGCGCCTCTCTATCCCGAGCACGAGAAGGACAACACGACCGTCTATGAGGACGGCTTGGTGTACAGCGAACATTGGGAGAAGATGTGGGATCAGCTCCTCGACCAGATGACGTTCAAGGAACAGGCATTCATGGTCAGCAACTCCTTCCACCAGATCAACGGCGCGGTCTCAATCTCGCTCCCGAACTCCAAGCAGGAGAACGGCCCCGTCGGGATCACCAAGCGGAACGACGTTCAAAACTTCTCCTCTCTTCCTCCCGCAAATCTTGCGGACGAGAACGGCTGGACGTTCATCGCATACCCCTGCGCGGGCGTCATCGCCGCCTCCTTCGACGCCGATATCGCAACGCGGGTGGGCGAGCACATGAGCGAAGATATGCTCTATCTCGGCTACAACGGGATCTACGGCCCGGGCGTGAACATGCACCGTTCGCCCTTCGGCGGGCGTGCGTTCGAATACGCCTCCGAGGATCCGCTGCTTACGGGCAAAACGGCGGCGTACCAGAGCATCGGCATCGAGTCGAAGGGCTGCCTCGCATACGTCAAGCACTTCGCCCTCAACGACATGGAGACCAACCGCGTCAACTGCGGCATCTGGTCCAACGAGCAGGCGAGCCGCGAGATCTATCTGAGAGCGTTTGAGATCGCCTTCAAGGAGGGCGGTGCGAGCGCGACGATGAACTCCTTCACGCGCATCGGCACGCGCTGGTGCGGCGGCTGCCCCGAACTGTTGACGACGATCCTGCGCGACGAATGGGGCTACGACGGGATCGTCATCTCCGACTGGGTGACGGGCGGCAGCGCGATGAGCTATGTGGACGGCGTGCTCGCGGGCACCGACACCTTCGACGGCAACGCGCAGGAAAACGAGAACGATCTGTATGTGAAGTACGCGGACAATGCGGCGATCGCACAGGCCGTGCGCCAAGCGTGCAAGCGCGTCATCTACAACGTCGTTCGCACCAATGCAATGAACGGGACCTCGGTCAGCACAAAGGTCATCCGCGTCACCCCGTGGTGGCGTGCGGCGCTCATCGGCTTGCAGGCGGGCTTTGGCGTACTCACGGGGATCTCCGCCGCAATGCTGGTCGCCTCCATCATTCTGAGGAAGAAGCGGCGCGCACGCGGAGAATAACCGAGCGATCGAAAAAAACTGCACCGTCAAGGTGCAGTTTTTTTGTGCAATGAAACATGCAAACGGCCGCATCGCTCGCCGAGAAAAATTTGGAAAAGGAGTTGTTTTTTGCCATTTTTTCGGAGAGAAATAGGTTTTTTATTTTATTTCGATAAATTTCGAAATAATCTTACCGCGCACCGTCCGTGGACGCGTTTCGCCTTTTTAAGTATATTGTGTCTTGACAAAACCGCGCGGGCGTGCTATCATATCTTCACGCTAGAAAGGCCTGTTTCCCACCGCGGAACCGCCTTTTCGGCGCCGAAAAAAATTAAGCTCAAAGGAGAAAAAACATGTTTGAATTTCAAGCTCTCTGCAATGAAGTGGAAGCGCTCACCCCCGCCGATCGCGCGGCTCTCATCACCGAAAAATCCATTTCCGTCGTCCGCGGGTTGAAGGCGCTCGATCCGGAAGTGGACGCCGTCCGCGTGCTCGCCTCTTTCATCATCGGCTCCGTGGCGGCCGACGGCTCGATCAGCGAAAAGGACCACCTCAACATTTTCCCGACGCTGGAACAGGCGTTCGGGGATCTGTGCGACCTCGCCGGCATCGAGCGTTCGATCAAGATCTCAAAGGACGTGCGCAAGGAGATCGAAGGCTTCACGAAGCAGCTCCTCGAAATCCTCGCGGAGGCGGATGAAACGCTCGGCGCAGACATCATTTTGCTCTGCCTTCTCGTGACTTCGGCGGACGGGAAGGTCTCCCTGCGCGAGAGAAAGTACATCAAACAGCTCTGCAAGTGAGCGATTCCGCCGCAGAAACGGCATAAAAAAAGGGGAGACAGTGCAGCGCTGTCTCCCTTTCTCTTGCCGCACGGCGCGGCAGAGTTCCTATTCGATCGCCTTCAACGAGTCGTTCATGTCGATCTTCACGATCTTCGGGTGCAGCATGAGCGTCACGAGGAAAGTGAAGAACAGCGCCATGAGCGGCGCGACGATCCACACGTACCACCCGATGCCCGCGATGGACCCGAAGCCGATCAGCTCAAACACGAACAGGCAGAGCAGTGCGCCAAAGGGGACCCCGAGCACAATGCCGATCGCGCTCGTAATGTAGATCTCGCGGTAGACGTAGAGGGAGACCTCCTTGTCCTGATAGCCGAGCACCATGAGGGTCGCCAGCTCGCGCCGCCGCTCCGAAATATTGATGTTCGTGAGCGTGTAGATGACGACGGCATTGAGCAGGGCGGCAAACGCCAGAATGACGATGGAGACGACGATCATGGCAAAGGTGCCGATCTCCTGAAAGATGCAGCAGTCGAGAACGGCCAGCCCCGCAAAGACGAGCGCCGTCGAGGCCATGACCGAAACGACCGTCATGAAGAAGCGCGTCTTGTATCGCAGCACGTTGCGGAGAGAGGACTTGTATTTGAAGGAGATCCTGTTCCACAGGAGGGGAATGCGCTCCAAGATCACCTTTCGGCCCGCGCGGGGCGCCTTCGGCCGAAGCAGCGTTGCGGGTTGCTGGCGGGTCATTTTCAGCCCCGCGATGAGAGTCGCCGCGAGCGTCGTGGCGAGGATGATCGCACTTACGATAAAGAAGAAGGCGATCGACGCATGCGAGGGGAAGGCGGGCAGGGCGTAATTCCAATGGAAGTTATCATAGATGATGTACGCGAGCCCCAAGCCCGCAAAATATCCGCCGACGGCCCCGATGAGCGTCCCGATCAGGGCGAAGAGCAGGTACTTCGATAGGGTGCGCATGGGAGGATATCCGAGGGTCGCAAGGCAGGCGATCTGCCCCCGCTCCTCTTCGAGAAGGCGGGTCATCGTCGAAAGGACGACGAGCATCGTGACCGCGAGAAAGACGACCATCAGCACATAGCCGATCTCGTCCACCTTCTCCGCGTACGAGAAGTAAGATTCAAAGGTGAAATTTTCGTGGAGGGTGAGGACGGCGGCCTCTCCCTCCGTCCCAGCAACGGCCGCCTCCACTTTCTCCTTTTCCGCTTTGAGCGCGCGCTCGTAACGGCTGTCGAAGAGGGTGTGCGTGAGGTCCGCAGCTTCCCGCTCTTTGAGCGCGGGCACGGAGATGTAAAGGCTGTTCACGGGGAACGTGCGGTTGAACCCGAGGAGGGAAAAGGTGGCCGTGTTGAGGTAAAAGATGCTTTCGAGGAGTTCGTATTCGTCCTCTTCGCCCTCGATCGGGGTCATGCTCACGTCCTTCCGGACAGCGAGGTGCAGGGGATTTTGTACGATCTCCGTGATGACGAAAGAGAAAGAGAGGGTGCGCCCCAAAACGGTAACCGAGGCTTTGAGCGTGTCCCCGAGCTCATATTTTTTCAACTGCGCCGTGCTGCGCTCGACGGCTACGGGGATCGCATCTTGGGGTGCATCCTCGGGCATGGGTGCCTCGTCGATGATGAGCGGCGTGTTTTGTGCGTCGCGTTCCCCCTCGTGATAGAAGTACACTCTCGTCACGCCCTCGCCCACGCCCTCAAAGGTGAATGGCATTCCCTCGGCCTCCATGGAGCCGCCGCAAAATTCCATCACGCCGCCCTCGACTACCTCGTAGCCGAGCGCGCGGAGGCCTTCCGCCCGATCCGAGAGATCGTCCTCTCCGCGCACGATGAAGTCGCTCACGTTTCGCGCCACATACTCCCCGTCGAGGGCATAGCGCATCTTCTCCGTCGCCATGCCGAGCCCGGAGGAAAATCCGACGGAGATGAGCACCATCAAAAAGATGGAGACGAGCCGCGTCACATGCCGCTTGAACATGCGCGCAAATGTTTTCAGATACGTTCTCACCACTCGATCTCCTCAATGGGTTTGGGCGCCGCGTTTTCCTCTATGCGCTCGATCTTTCCGCTCTTGATGTACACGACCTTATCCGCCATCTCTTTGAGGGCGGCATTGTGCGTCACGACGATGACGAGCCGCTTGCGCTCCCGCGAGACGTCGTACAGAAGTTTGAGGATCTTCTTCCCCGTCGCGTAGTCGAGCGCACCCGTGGGCTCGTCGCACAGGAGGAGTTTGGGGTTTTTCGCGATGGCGCGGGCGATGGAAACGCGCTGCTGTTCGCCGCCCGAGAGCTGGGCGGGGAAGTTTTGCAGCCGTTCGCCGAGGCCCACTTCCGCGAGCACCGTCTTTGGATCGAGCGCGTTTTTACAGATCTCCACGGCGATCTCGACGTTTTCGAGCGCGGTGAGGTTGGGCATGAGGTTGTAGAACTGAAAGACGAACCCCACGTCGTTGCGCCGATAGTCCGTGAG
The DNA here is from genome assembly GCA_947625605.1 of uncultured Clostridia bacterium. Taxonomy (GTDB): domain Bacteria; phylum Bacillota; class Clostridia; order Christensenellales; family Borkfalkiaceae; genus Gallimonas. The sequence continues at coordinate 15,983 of CANQOY010000020.1, forward strand.
CTCACGGCGGGAAAGGGAGGTGATCTTCTTCCCGTCCAGCACGATCTCGCCCTCCGTGGCCGTGTCCATGCCGCCCAAGAGGTTCAAAAGCGTCGTCTTGCCCGCGCCGCTCGAACCGAGCACGACGACAAATTCTCCGTCGTTCAATTCAAATGAAACGTCCTTCAAGGCGTCCACCTTCACAGTGCCGGTGACGTACTGTTTCCCGACGCCCGTAAGGGAAAGGTAACCCATATCATTCTCCTGATTCAGACTTTCCGATATTATATCATATTTCGCATGAAAAGGAAAGGATTTCTTGTTGAAAATCACATGAAAAAGCATGATCCGAAGCGTCTGCGAAGGCCTCCGCGGGAAAATTTCGCACAGTTTTTCCGCGGGATGTTGCAAGGCGGCGCGGTTTGTGATAGAATAGATGGCGAAACATCTTCGGAGGGTCTCATGAAACAGAAAACGCTTGCACTTCTTGCGGCGCTCGGGCTGGCCGTGCTCTTGGCTGGGTGCTCCTCGCCGTCGGGTACGCCCGTCGTTCCCGCGCCCATCGAGGGGACGGTGGAACTCCACACCGAAGTTCAGGCCGCCTATCTTGCCTCTTCCTACAACTCCGTCGCGTCATATGCGGACGGAAAGCGGGAACTCAGCTTCCCCAAGGCGGTGAGGTTGGAGTGGAGCCCCGCGGCAAAGAATGCGAAGTACCGCGTGGAGTACGGCATCTGGCCGGATTTCAGGAACGCTACCGTGTGCGAAACGACGAATCCTTTTCTCGACGTCTACAACCTGCTCCTCGGCACGGACTACTATTGGCGCGTCACTGCCACCGCAAACGGGCATACCATGCCCGCAAGCGAGGTGGGAGTTTTTCATACTTCGGACGTTCCTCCGCGCAACCTCTTTGTGGACGGGATCACGAATGTGCGCGATCTCGGCGGGTGGGAAACCGCCGAAGGCGTCACCGTGCGGCAGGGACTTTTGTACCGCGGCGGGAGGCTCAACAAGAGCTGGCATCCGGAGGTCGCGCTCGATATCACGGAGTACGGCATCCAAACGATGCGCGAGATTTTGGGGATCCGCTCGGAGATCGACTTGCGCAAGGATTATCAGGCGGAGGAGAGCCTCTTGCGCTCCTGCGTGCTCGGCGAGGACGTCAACTACTTCGCCTGCCCGATGGAGTTCGATATCAACACGCTCGGCACGAACAGCATCGACGGGAACAGGAAAATGCTACGGAAAGTCTTTTCCATTCTCGCAGAGGAGGAGAACTACCCCGTGTACTTCCACTGCGATATCGGAACAGACAGGACGGGCATGGTCGCCTTCCTGACCTGCGGTCTTCTCGGCGTTTCGGAGGAGGACCTCTACTATGAGTACCTCTTCTCCAACTTCGGGCGGATCGGCAGTTCGCGTTCCACCTCGCAGATCGCGCGCTCGTATGTCAATACCATCAAGAGCAAAGAGGGCGCGACCCTCAGCGAAAAAATCGAAAACACCCTCCTCGAAATCGGCGTGACCGAGGAGGAGATCGAAGCGATCCGCACAATTCTCTTATAGGAGGTCGGCAGAATGAAGGGCAAGCATTTATGGGTATTTTTGAGTTCGGTCTTGGCCGTGGTATGCCTTTCCGCGGCCGCCTGTGCGGGATCTCTGCGGGGCACGCCGCAGGCGGAGGCGCATCCCTTGCGCGCGGAGCAGACGGAAAAAAGCGTCGCGGCGAGGGCCAAGACGATCGTGGAGGCGGAGGACGCGTATCTTTTCAGCGGCTGTGCGGCGGCGGAAAAGTCCGCCTGTTCCCAAGGCGCGATCGTGCAGAGCGCGTCCCGCGCCTATGCGGAATATGCCGTGGAGGCCGAGGGAGAAGAAGTTGTCGATCTCACGGTCAAACTCAACTATATCGGGGATCAGACGTCCATGGCGCAGGTCATGGAGATCGCCTTCAACGGCGAACCGCTCTCCCTCGCGGACAAGCCGCTCCACAGGACGAGCAAAGACCGCACCGCCTACGAAGAATTTCCGCTCGGGAAGGTCTCGCTGCGGCAGGGGCAGAACACGCTCCGCATGACCTGTAAGGACGAAAGTTTCTTTGTTGACTACTTCGCATTCTCCGTGCCGACGGTGTACGAGGGGGGCATGTCTGTCATTGAAGCGGAAAATGCGCTTGCGGTGAGCATCAACCACCCCGCGCCTCTTGCGGGCGCGAGCGGGGGAAGCGTGCTCGACCACGTCTCGACAGGGAAGTTCGCCTTCACGGTGATTTCCTCCAAGGCCGCATTGGCCTCCGCCGCGCTTTGCTTCGCCTACCGCGGAGACGGCGACCGCGCGCTCGCCAACATGATGAAGATCTATGTCAACGGCAGGCAGCTCACCCTCGGGAATGTCACGGTGAGCCCTTCTCCCGACGGCGAAGTTGCCTCCTTCTCCCTCGGGACCGTCTATCTTCGGAGCGGGGCGAACACGATCGCGGTCGAGAGCAAGAGCAGGTCGATCCAATACGACGCGATCGTCCTCTCGGAGGCCGAGCTGCCCGTCATGGAATACGGCGAGCCCTGCGTCGTCGAGGCGGAGGCAGGGGCGCGCTGCGAGGGATGCGGCGTCCAAACGCAAGGGGGCAGGATGTTTGTTTCGGACAACGCCGCGAATTCCTCCGTGACCTATCTCGTGCGCGCGGACAGCGACTTTTCCGCACAGCTCCATATCTGCATCGGCTATTGGGGCGCGTACGATCGGCTGGGCAGGGTGCTCTACATCACGGTCAACGGGCGGCTGCTCAACCTCGACGGCGTTGCCGTTCATGCCTCCGATTCCGAGGAAAATTGCAAATTTGAGCTCTGCGACGCGGGCATGGTACCCCTGAACGCGGGGATCAACTGCATCGTCATCACTTCGGTAGACGCGCATTACAATCTCGATCATTTCATTCTCGACAGCTTCATCGTTGAGATGCAGCCGTCATACGGCGCCTGACGGGCGGCGCGGAGGAAGTCATGTTTCCCGATGCGGAATTTCTCGGACTCGATCTGTACTTTTGGATGATCGTTGCGGGGATCCTTGCGGCAATGATCGCTTTCCGCATGCTCGCGGGGAGGGTGGGGCTCTCGGCAAACGTGTTTAATTTTTCCCTGCTGTGCGCGATGGTCGGGATCGGCGTCGGATACGTTTTTGCGGTGCTCTTTCAGTCATGGTATGCCTATCTTGCCTCCGGGAAATTCGAATGGGGCGTAGGGGCCACCTTCTACGGCGGGCTGATCGGAGGCGTGGCCGCCGCGCTTGCGCTCTATTTCGGGGCGGGGCGCTTTCTCTTCCGCGATCGCGCCCATATCCGCCAATTTGGGCGCATGATCTCTTCGGTCGCACCCTGCGTCGCTCTGGCGCACGCCTTCGGGCGGATCGGCTGTCTTTTCGCGGGCTGCTGCTACGGCGCTCCCACCGATTCGCCCATCGGGATCGTCATGTTCTCTGCGGGCGAGTGGGGCAGGCGCATCCCCGTCCAGCTCTTCGAGGCGGTCTTCCTCTTTGCCCTGTTTGCCGTGCTGCTCTATCTGCTGCTCGCGAAGAAGTGCGAGTACACGGCGAGCATCTACCTGATCGCGTACGGCGTCTGGCGGTTCGCCATCGAGTATGCGCGGGACGATGCCGCGCGCGGCTCCTCGGGGCTAAGCTTTCTCACGCCCTCCCAGCTCACGGCGATCCTGGCCGTGATCGCGGGCACGGCGCTCATCTTTGCGTACAAATATCGGTTGAAAAAAATCTTTGACAGCGCAGGCGGCGGACATGGGGAAGAAAGCGCTGTATGACATCGCGCTCGGCGCGTCGATCTGCCTCTGCCTTGCCGCCGCCGTCGTATGCGGGATCCCGGGGATCTTGCGGTTTTCCGATGAGACGTGCGGCGAATTGCTTTGCGGCTCGCTCCCGCGTCTTGCGGCGTGCGGCACGCTCCTCTTGCTTCTCCTCCGCGGCGACGACGCCTTCCTCCTGAAACCGAGGGCGAAGGACTTCGGCCGCGCGCTCCTTTGGAGCCTGCCCTGCCTCGCAGTGGCGCTCGCCAACTTTCCGTATGCGGCGCTCATCCGCGGGACCGCGGTTGTCGTGCGGACAGATCTCCTCGGCCTGTTTCTTCTCAAATGCCTTTCCATCGCCCTCTCGGAGGAGCTCTTCTTCCGCGCGCTCCTGCTTCCCTTTTTGAAAGGCCTGTTTGCGTCCCGCCGCCGCGGGCTCCTCGCCTCCGTCCTGCTGTCCTCCGCCGCCTTTGCGCTCATGCACCTCGTCAATCTCCTGTTCGGCGCGGGGCTCGGCGCCACCTTCTTGCAGGTCGGTTACACCTTCCTCCTCGGGGGCATGTTCGCGGTCATGCTGCTCGAAACGAAAAACGTATGGCTTTGTACTTTGACCCATTTTCTCTTCGACGTCGGCGGCATGCTCATCCCCGACCTCGGGAAGGGGGCCTTTCAGGACCCCGTATTCTGGGCTCTCACGGCGGCCGCGGGAGTGCTCTGCTGTGTGCACGTCCTGCTCACGCTGCGCCGCATGTGGAAGGCGGAAGGGGCGGGGAGATCGTAGAGAATTTCCCGTCTGTCAATAAAATGCAAACAAATTCAAAGAAGATGCAATGGACTTTTCGGCAGGATTTGATATGCTGATGTCAGAGAATCACAGGGGGAGAAGCGAATGAGAAGAATCATCAGTCTGAATGCGGATTGGCTCTTTACCATGCCGGGGCGGGAGGCGCAGCGCGTTTCCCTGCCGCATACGTGGAACAACCTTGACGGGCAGGACGGCGGCAACGACTATTGGCGCGGCACATGTCTGTATGAGAAGAGGTTCCCCGCGCCCGAGCGCGAGGAGAACGCATGCGTGTTCCTCGAATTCAAAGGGGTGAACGCCTCGTGCAAGGTGCAGCTGAACGGCCGCGAAGTTGCCCGTCATGACGGGGGATATTCCACCTTCCGCGCCGAGATCACCGGGTTCCTCAGCGAGGAGAACGAACTCAAAATCGAAGTGGATAATTCCAAGAACGAGCGGGTGTATCCGCAGACGGCGGACTTCACCTTTTACGGCGGGATCTACCGCGACGTCAACCTGATCGTCGTTCCCGAAACGCACTTCGACCTCGCCTACTTCGGCGCGAGCGGACTCAAAATTGAGCCCACTGTCTCGGGCATGGATGGCCTTGTGAAGGTCACGGCCTTCGCAAACGGCGGGGAGATCTCGATCGGGATCTACGACGGCGAGACGCCGATTGCGTGTGGCGGAAACGGCGAGACGATCCGCGTTGCGGACGCTAAACTGTGGGACGGCGTCAAGGCCCCCAACCTCTATACGGCGGTCGCACGGCTTTCGGAGGGCGGAAAAACGCTCGACGAAGTCCGCGCCGATTTCGGGTTCCGCACGTTTGCCGTCGATGCGAAGAGGGGTTTCCTCCTGAACGGCAGGCCGTACCCCCTCCGCGGCGTCTGCCGCCATCAGGACAGAAAGGCGCTCGGCAACGCCATCACCAAGGCGGAGCACGAGGAGGACATGCGCCTCATTCTCGAAACGGGCGCAAACACCGTCCGCCTCGCGCACTATCAGCATGACGACTACTTCTACGATCTCTGCGACCGCTACGGACTCGTCGTCTGGGCGGAGATCCCGTATATCTCGCGCCATATGCCCGAGGCGAACGAGAATGCCGTCTCGCAGATGAAGGAGCTCATTTACCAACAATACAACCATGCCTGCATCGCGTGCTGGGGCGTCTCCAATGAGATCACCATGTTCCGCCGCCACAAGAAGGACATGCTCGCCCTGCACCGCACCCTCAACGAACTCTGCCACGAGCTCGATCCCTCCCGTTTCACCGTGCTGGCCTGCTACGCGATGTGCGGCCCGCTCAACCGCGCTTCGAAGATCACGGACGCCGTCAGCTGGAATCTCTACCTCGGTTGGTACGTCCCGGGCATGTTTTTGAACAAGGTCTGGTACCGACTGTACCGCCTCCTCAATCCCAAGCGCGTTTTCGGGCTCTCCGAGTACGGAGCCGAGGGCATGCCCAACCTACATTCCGTCAAGCCGAAGCGGGGCGATAACACCGAGGAGTACCAATTCCTCTACCACGAGTACATGTTGAAGTTCTTTGAGAAGCACCCCGAGTTCTGGGCGACGCACCTTTGGAACTGCTTCGATTTTGCGGCCGACGCCCGCGATCAGGGCGGCGAACCGGGGATGAACCACAAGGGCCTCGTGACCTTCGACCGCAAGACGAAGAAGGACGCCTTCTACCTGTACAAGGCCTATTGGTCGGAGGAGCCGTTCGTGCATCTGTGTGGGAAGCGCTTTGTCAACCGCACGGGGACGCGGCTGAAAATCGTGGTCTGCTCCAACCTGCCCGAAGTGGAGGCGTTCGTGAACGGGAAGTCTCTCGGGAAGAAGCGCGGCAGCCGCGTTTTCCGCTTTGAAACGGAGCTTAGCGAGCGGAATGAAATCGAGGTCCGTGCGGGTGAGCTTTCAGACATGGGTACCGTCTTGAAGGTCAAAACGCCCGATCCCGCCTACATTCTCCGCAAGAACGACACAAAGAATTGGCAAAAATAGTTTTAGAATACGAGTGGCGGGAGCGAAAAAGATCGCTCCCGCCTTGCGTATTAAAAAGGGCGCAAGTTGAACTTACGCCCCACGATCCCCATAGACAAGCTCACGCCGAAATGCCATTTTTGTTTTTTCGTTCCGCACGGACTTGATTTACCGTCGGTTTTATGGTATA
>CANQOY010000021.1 GCA_947625605.1 uncultured Clostridia bacterium
GCAGAAAATTCGGACGACGCTTCCGCAATCGCGGCATACCGTTGCAAAGAGAACGGCTCTGCGCGACTCGCTTTTGGTAACGCATACCGCGCTGACCATAGAAGAGACGTTACTTTCGATAAATTCTTCTCCGCCGCAAAACGGGCATTTCTCGATTTTTACTTCTTTCATAAACTTACTCTCCGAATTCCTGTTTATCGTTCTAATATTATAGAATAAAACTCCGCATAAATCAAGCCCGAAACTATGCTCATAGAAAAAAAGTAAATCCGAACCACTCACTCGTAACGAGTATTTGGTTCGGATGATACTGACTTGGTGCGGTCGACAGGAGTTGAACCTGCACGGTCTCCCACAAGATCCTTAGTCTTGCGCGTCTGCCAATTCCGCCACGACCGCATCACCTTGACAGCTCATTTATTTTACCGCATTCCAAAGCAAAAGTCAACTGATATTCAATAGAAAAATTCATATATTTTCTTAAAATTCATGACTTTTTTTACATACTGTCTCGACTCGGCGTAGGGAATTCGAAGCAGAGTTTTTCCGTCGTCGGAACATGTCGGGTCGGAGAGCCAGCCCAAAACGACGCCCTCGCCCGCATTGTAGGCCGCGAGTGCCGTCTCGGCCACGGGGAACTTTTCCGTCAGATACAGGAGATAGAGCGTGCCCAGCTTCACATTGTATTCTCCCTCCCGCAGCTTCTCCTCGTCATACGCGATCTTCTCTCGCTCGCAGATGAACCGGGCGGTGGAGGGGAGCAGCTGCATGACGCCGACGGCGCCCGCGCGGCTTACGGCCCGCTCGTCGAAGCCGCTCTCCGCCTTCATGACGGAATAGACGAGGTCGGGATCCAGCCCGCTCGCCTTCACGATCTCCGCATAGGGGCGGGGAAAGCTCGCCCGCACGGCAAAAAAACCGCATACGGCGAAGAGGGCGGCGAGGAACAGGCAGGCGAGGGGAAGCGCAAATTTTTTTCTCATTCCTATACAGTATGCGCCGCAGCCGCCGAAAATACGAAAAGAGCAGGGTGCATGCCCTGCTCTGATGTTTTCAGCCGTTTTCCGCAACCGATCTCACTCGATGCCCAAGATGCCCCACACTTCCTTGATCTTTTCCACGGCTTCGTCGATTTCCTCGTGGCGGTGCGTGGCAGAGTAGCTCGTGCGGATGAGCGCTTTCCCCACGGGAGTTGCGGGAGTGATCACGGGATTCACATACACGCCACGCTCCAAAAGCAGTTTGCATGCGGTGAACGCCGTTTCGTCCTGATAGGTATAGATGGAGACGATGGGGGTGTTGCTGCGGATATATTTGATGCCCGCTTCGTCGAGCTTTTCGCGCATATAGTCGCCGATCTCGTTGACCGCGCGCACGCGTTCGGGCTCGCGGATGAGAATTTCCAGCGCCTTTCTCGCGCTCTGCACGGAGGCAGGCGTGATGCTCGCGCTGAAAATGTAAGGGCGGGAGGTGTGCTTCACGAAGTCGATGACGCGCGCCGTGGCGGCCATATATCCGCCGAGGCTTGCGAGCGACTTGGAGAAGGTGCCCATATAGATATCGACCTCCTTTTCCAGCCCGAAGTACTCCGCCGTGCCTCTGCCGTGGGCGCCCAAAACGCCGAGCCCGTGCGCGTCGTCCACCATGACGCGTGCGCCGTACTTCCTTGCGAGCGCAACGATCTCGGGGAGCTTGCAGATATCGCCACTCATGCTGAAAATGCCGTCCGTCACGATGAGCGCGCCGCATTCTGCGGGGACGGCCTGCAATTTCTGTTCGAGGTCCTGCATGTCGGCATGGTTGTAGCGGAGCATCTTGCCGTAGCTCAGGCGGCAGCCGTCGTAAATGGAGGCGTGGTTCTCGCGGTCGCAGATGACGTAATCGTGCATGCCGACGATGGAGGAGATGATGCCGAGGTTGCTCTGGAAACCCGTCGAGAAGGTCATCACGGCCTCCTTCCCGAGGAAGGCGGCGAGCTCCTCTTCGAGCTTCTTGTGGATGTCGAGCGTGCCGTTCAAAAAGCGGGAGCCCGAGCAGCCCGTGCCGTATTTTTTGAGACCCTCGATCCCCGCGGCGATGACCTCGGGGTTGGAGGTGAGCCCGAGATAGTTGTTCGAACCGATCATGATGGTGCGTCTGCCTTCCATCTGAACGACGGTGCTCTGCCCCGACGTAAGTTCATGGAAATAGGGGTAGATGTCCGCGGCGCGGGCGGTATCGTAGTTGTGTTCCCCCAACGTCTTATCAAACAGATCTTTCATATCATTCCTCTCTCATGCGTAAAGTTTTCTCAGAATAAAGTTCACGAACCGCGTCGGAAGCACTTTCCGCAGCCCGACGAAGAGTTTATATTGCCCGCCGACGGTGATCTTCAAGGGCGGGCGGCGCCTTTCGAGCGCCTTTTGGACGGCCTTGGCCACGGTATCCGGGCTCTTGCCGTTCTGCTCGTCGTGTTCCATGCGCTTTACGGACCGCTCGATACATCCGCCGTAGTCCGCCTCTCCGCCCTCGATGACGCGCGCGCCGGTGAAGCCAGTCTTGGTGTCTCCCGGCTGGATGACGGTGACCCCGACGCCGAACCGCCGCACTTCCCCGTCGAGCGCGAGAGAAAAGGCGAGGACGGCCGCCTTGGTCGCGGAGTAGCAGGCCTGAAAGGGGATGGGCAGCTCGCCCGCGACGGAGCCGATGTTGACCAGCCTTCCCTTCGTCTCTTTGAGGTAGCCGACCGCAAGCGAGGAGATCCTCACGAGGGAGACGAGGTTGGTATCGAAGATCTTTTGGATGCTCTCCGCGGTTGCGTGTTCCACCGCTCCCGCGATGCCGTAGCCCGCGTTGTTGACGACGGCGTCGATGCGGCCTTCCCTGCGAATGATCTCATCGAAGGCGGCCTTTACGGCATTCGGGTCGTTGACGTCCGCACGCAGGCATACAAAGGTTTCGTCCGAAAATTCCCTGCGGGCGATCCCATAAACGGTATATCCTTTTTTGGCGAGACACCGCGCCGTTGCGAGACCGATCCCGCTCGAAGCGCCCGTCACGAGAACTACTTTTGCCATGCGCACCTCAAATTGATTCTATTATAACAGTTTCATTACAAAAAAGCAAAGGTTTTTTAGGATGAAATTTTTTTCGGACAAAATGCCTGTTTTTTGCGCTTTCTCTCCGCAAAATGCGCCGCACATAATCCGCCGGAGTCCGCCATATGATAGACTGTGCTCGATTTCCTCCCGCCGCGCATCCGTTCCGCAATCCGTCATCTCAATTCCGATTTCCTGTATGAACTTCGCATGCGGGCGGACAAGCCGCTCGCCGCCAATCTTGCGGGCAGATATGTGTTCCTCGGCGAAGGGGGGATCGCGGGGAGGGCGGGCGCGCTCCGTCCCACCGCCGCGGAGATCGGGGAGACCGTCTTTGCCGCGAGCGGATTTTGCGTATATTCGGTGGAGGATCAGCTGCGGCGGGGGTACCTCACCGCGGGAGAGGGAGAGCGGATCGGGATCGCGGGGACCGTGGTCTACGAGGGCAGCAAGGTGCTCTCCGTCCGCGACGTCACTTCGCTCTGCATCCGCATCCCGCACGAGATCCGCGGCAGTGCGGAGGAGATCTATCGGCGGTGCCTTGCGGAGGGCCTGTGCTCGCTGCTCATCCTCGCGCCGCCGGGCGAGGGCAAGACGACGCTGCTCCGCGACCTTTCCAGACTGGTCAGCGAGCGCACCAACTGCAACATTCTCGTGAGCGACGAGCGCGGAGAGCTCTCCGCGGGAGAGCTGGGCGCCACGGCGGACGTCGTAAAGTTTGCGGACAAGCTCACCGCGTTTACGGCGGGGATCCGCGCCATGCGGCCCGATCTCATCGTGACGGACGAGCTTCTCCCCGAGGACTATCCCGCGGTGCGGCGGGCGGTGGAGGGCGGCGTCTGCGTCTTTGCCTCCGCGCACCTTACGAGGTTCGAGGACGTGCCCGAAAAGCTGTTTTCCCGCTATGTGTTCCTCGACGGGCTCGGAAAAATCGGAAAAATCGTCGGGGAGGAGGGGGAAAATGTGGATTAAACTGCTCGTCGGAGGCCTTTTGATCGCCTTTTGCGTCCTGCTCGGCTATCTTGCCTCGGGGAAGTACCGCGCGCGGGCAAAGTTTTTTGCGCAGTTCGAGATGTTCAACGAGCGGTATCTGAGCGAACTCGCCTACCAGAGGAAACCCCTCGCGGAGTTTCTTGCGGCGTACGAATACACGGGAACGTTCCAACGGGTCGTCGGCCAGTGCAGAGGCCGCAAGCCGCCGGAATTTGCGGAGAGCTGGCTGAGCCGGGAGGAGCGCGGGGAGTGCGCCGATTACTTCTCCATGCTCGGAGCGGGGGATTCCGTCTCGCAGAGCGGCTATTTCGCCGCGAAAAAACCCTATCTTGCAGGCAAAAAGGGGGAAAGTGCGCGCGAGGCGCGGGAGCGTACGGCGCTCTACCTCAAACTCGGGCTTCTCGCGGGGCTCGCCTTTGTCATTCTCATCGTATAATGGATATCTCAATCATCTTCAAGCTGGCGGCGATCGGGATCATCATCACCGTCGTGTGCCAGATCCTGAAAAAATCGGACAGAGACGACGTCGCCACCGTCGTCTCCATCGTGGGGCTCGTCATCGTGCTCACCGTTGCGGTGACGATGATCGGCGACCTCTTCGGCGTCGTGCGGGAAATCTTTGGGGTGTACTGAGGCATGGCGGTCTTTCAGCTCGTCGGGGTAGCCTTCATTACCGCCGTCGCCGCGCTCATCCTGAAAGAGACGAAGCCGGAGCTCGCGTTTGCCGTCACGATCGCGGGCAGCATCATCCTGCTGCTCTTCATCTTCGAGGCCTTTCGTGACAGCGTGGGCATCTTCGGGCACATTGCGGAGATCTCGGGCATAGACAATTCCCTCGTCAAGATCGTCCTCAAAATGGTGGGGATCGGCTATCTCGTGGAATTCAGCGCGGGCATCCTTACCGATTTCGGACAGGCCTCCCTCGCGGACAAGCTCACCTTCTGCGGAAAGGTGATCATTCTCGTGCTGGCGATCCCCATTATCGAGAGCCTGCTCTCGCTCATCGTCAATCTCTTGGAGCTCCTATGAAGGCGAAGCTGTATGAAATGCAGAGGCGGTGGAGGCGCACGCGGCGGTGCATCCTGTTTGCGATCCTCGCCATAGCCGCTTTGGCGCTCTCCTTTGCCTTTCCCAAAAGGGAGACGGCCCGCGCGCTCTCTCCCGAGGAGGAGGCCGCGTTTGAGGAGATGCAGCAGGCGATCGAGGAGCTCCTCTCCTCTCTCGATACGGAGGATCTGCAAAATTACCTCGATACGCTCTCGGAATTCCACGGCGTCTCCGTCACCGAAAAGCTCATGAGCGTTATCACGGGCGACTACGGACTGAACTATGCGTCCCTCTTCGAGAGCGCGGTGGCGTTCGTTTGGGAAGAGGGGCAGGCGATGCTCCCCGCGTTTGCCGTGATCTTGGCGGTGGCGATCCTCTGCGGCATCCTGAATTCTGCGAAAAATGGCTTTTTGCAGAGTACTACGTCAGACATAATACATTTCATATCCTATATTTCCGTGGGGACCGTCGTCCTCGCAAGCCTTTTGGGCGTGCTCCATGCGGGATTTTCTGCCATCGAGGGAATGCGGCGGCAGATGGAGATCGTCTATCCCATCCTTCTTACGCTGATGGCGGCGAGCGGGGGCGCCGTCTCGGTGGGGATCTACCGTCCCGCGGTGGCATTTTTGAGCGGCGCGATCTGCGAACTCTTTTCCGCCGTCGCTCTGCCTGTCGCCGTCATCGTCATCATCCTCGCCTTTGTGGGGAACCTCACGGACGACGTGCGCACGGAGCGGCTGGGGGACCTCTTCAAGAGCGTTTCCAAGTGGCTCATCGGGCTCACGCTCGCGCTCTTCGGCCTCTTTCTCACCGTGCAGGGGATCACGGCCGCGCAGTACGACGGGCTCTCCCTCCGCGCCATGAAGTACGTCGTCTCGGGCTCCGTCCCCATCGTGGGCGGCTTTTTGTCCGGCGGGATCGACATCGTGATCGCGGGGAGCGTCATCATCAAGAACGCGCTCGGGAGTTTTTCTCTTTTTTTGCTCGCCTCGACCGTACTGCGGCCTCTTTTGCTCTTTGCCGCCTTCCAGCTCTTTCTGCGCGTCTCTGCTGCGGCGACGGAGCCCGTCGGCGGGAAGATCTCCGCCTTCCTCTCCCGCGTCGCGAAGGATAGCGGCTACTTTGTGGCGGGGCTGCTCTGCGTCGCGTTCTTGTATTTCCTCACCCTGCTGCTTCTCATCTGTTCCACAGGGGCGTTCTGATGAAAGGATATATTCTGGCCGTCGCGGGCGTCATTCTGCTCTCCGCCGTCGTCGCCTGTATCGCGCCCTCGGGCAAGATGGGGCGATTCGTCAAGGGGATGATGAAGCTCGTCATTCTCGCCGTCATGATCTCGCCCATGCTCGGCTGGGTGCGAAGCGGAACGCTGGATCTTTCCGCCGCCTCCTCGATCGGCACGGATGAGGGCTACCTGCGCGCCTGTTCCGAGCGGCTGGAAGAGGAGGATGAGCGGGCGATCGCGGCCTTTCTCCTGTCGGATTTCTCCCTCTCGGCGGAGGTGGACGTGACCCGCTCGGACGACCCCTCCTTCGAGCGGGAAAAAATCCGCATAATCCTCCCCGCGGAAGGAATAAACGGGGAGGAGGAGCGTATAAATATTATGACTCGGATCCGTGAGGCGGTCGCGGCGCGGTACGGGTGCGAAGTGGAGGTCTCGTGACGTTTTCGGTTGCAAAACTCAAAGAGGTCCTGAAAAAGCGGGCGGTGCGCATCATTCTCCTGCTTGTGTGCGCGCTCCTGCTCCTTCTCGCGGCGTATAAAGTGTTTGCGGGCGGGGAGAAGCGGCAGACGAGGTATGTTCCCACCGAGCGGGAGGAACGTCTGCTCATCCTGCTCACGGGGATCGAGGGCGTGAAGGACGCCAAAGTGATGATCACGGAAGAGGACGGCGTTGCGGTGGCGGCGATCATCGTATTCGAAGGGGAGGACGGATTTCTCACGCGGGTGCGGCTCATCGACGTCGCGGCCGCCGCACTCAACATCGAGCGGAGCTCCGTCATCGTCTTTGCGGCGGAGTCATGAGATCGGAAATCTTATAATTATAAGGAGATAGTACTATGTCGAACACCAAGAAAATTGCACTGATGTCTACACTCGTTCTGCTTCTCGCCGTGACGGCCATCTTCAACTTCGTTCTGGCGGGAACGAGCCAACCCGTCACGGGCGAGGCGAGCGTGCAGGTGACCTACTTCACGTCCTTCCGCGCCGAGCGCAATACCAAGCGCAGCGAGGAATTCGTGCAGTTGGACAGCGTGATCTCCGCCTATGAAGCGGGCACGGAGGAGCATGAGGCCGCAGTCGCCCAAAAGCAGGCGCTCGTGGAGCTCATGGAGGATGAACTCGTCATGGAGACGATCATCAAGGCGCTCGGATTTTCGGACGCGGGCGTGATCATCGGGGACAACAGCAACATCAACGTATTCATCAATTCCAACGAACTCACGGCGGAAACGACGACGAGGATCTTCTATGCGCTCGAAATAGAGCACAAGGTCCGCGACGGAAACGTGATAATTATGCCCGTTTACGCGGAAAGTTGATGAAAAACGGTAGTAAATTCGGGAAATATGTGCTATAATAGACCTGTATAAGGAGTCTGTTATGGCAAGCATTCGGTATAACCCCAACAACCAGAAGGGAAAGATCACCTATAACTCCGATATCGTCAGCGGGATCGTCGTATTGAGCCTCAAAGAGACGGAGGGCATCGAGCTCATTCCCTCCAAGAGCAAGGGGATCAAGATCAATTTCGAGAAAGAGGGCGTCTTTGTGGACATTTCCGTGATCGCGCATTACGGCCACAGCGCGCCCGAGCTCGCCTACCGCATCCAGCAGTCCATCAAACAGATGGTGGAATCCATGACGAAGTACAAGATCGCCAAGGTAGACGTGCATGTGCAGAACGTCGTATTCCCCGAAGCGGCTCCTGCGGAGGCCGCGGATCCCTCCTCGGAGGACGGTGAAGCAAAATAACCAAGCGCGCTCCCTTTCCCATTCGGGAAGGGGAGACTTCTGTAACTTGGATCAAAGGAGTACTTATGAGAAGCGACGCGAGAGAGGCGGCGTTCAAGGTCGTGTACGCACGGCTTTTGGGCGGCGACTGCGGGAAAGGCGCCCGCACCGCGCTCTACAATCAGGCGAAACTCAGCGAGGAGGAACGGGCGTTCGCGGAACGCCTTGTTTCCGTCTGCGAGGCGCATGCGGAGGAACTCGGCTCCGTCATCGCGGAGAAAGTGACCCGCTTTGCCGACTATCGGATCTACGCCGTGGACAAGGCGCTCATGCTCGTTGCGCTTGCGGAGATCAGGTATTTTCCCGACATTCCGCCCGTCGTCTCCGTTTCGGAGGCCGTGGGCCTCGCGCGCAAGTTTTCCACGGAGAACTCGGCGGACTTTGTCAACGGCGTGCTCGCGGGGGTCATCAACGCATGATCATTGACGGAAAGGCGATCGCGGGGATCGTAAGGGAAGGCTTAAAGGCGCGCGCCGCGGCCCTCGGGGCGCGGTTGGGCAGGAAGGTCGGGCTTGCCGTCGTTCTCATCGGCGACGATCCCGCTTCCGCGGTGTATGTGCGCAATAAAATGCGTGCCTGCGAGGAGGTCGGCCTCTTTTCCGAGACGGTATCTCTCCCCGCAGACGTCTCGCAGGGGGAGGCGGAGAGGGCGGTTTCGCTTCTTGCGGAGGACGCGCGCTTCGACGGCGTGCTCGTCCAGCTCCCGCTCCCCGCGCACCTTGACGAGCGCCGCATCCTGTCGCGCATCCCGTTTGCGAAGGACGTGGACGGTTTTTCCGCGGAGAATTTGGGCAGGCTCGCCAAGGGAGAGCCGTGCTGCGTCGCATGCACGCCGCGGGGCGTCATGGAGCTGCTTCAAGCCAGCGGCGTTTCGCTTGCGGGAAAGCATGCCGTCGTGGTGGGGCGCAGCAACGTCGTCGGAAAGCCGATGGCAATGCTTCTTCTGAATGCGGACGCGACCGTCACCGTCTGCCACTCGAAAACGCGCGGCCTGAAAGAAGAATGTCTGCGCGCGGACGTGCTCGTCGCGGCCGTCGGCAGGCCCGCCCTCATCACCGCGGATATGGTCAAGCAAGGGGCCGTCGTCATCGACGTCGGGATCAACCGCGTGGATGGAAAGCTCGTCGGCGACGTCGATTTTCCCGCGGTTTCAGAGAAGGCTTCCCTCATTACGCCCGTGCCGGGCGGCGTGGGGCCGATGACGGTCGCCATGCTTCTTCTCAATACGGTGGAAGCCGCGGAGCGCGCAAGATGAATTTCTCCGAGAATTACGAAAGATACCGCGTTGCCTTTGAGGAAGCGCTCGCGCGGGCGTGCAGGGAGATGGATTTCCGCCCCGCCGTGCTCACGGAGAGCATGCGCTATTCCCTCCTCGCGGGAGGGAAGCGGGTCCGTCCCGTCCTCTTTTTTGCCGCGCTCGAAGGCCTCGGCGTTCCCTTTGCGGAGGAGACGGCGCTTGCCGTCGCCATCGAGTGCATCCATACATATTCCCTCATCCACGACGATCTGCCCGCCATGGACAATGATGATTTTCGGCGCGGGATGCCTTCCAGCCACCGAAAATTCGGGGAGGGGAACGCGATCCTCGCGGGGGACGCGCTTCTTTCCTACGCGTTCGATCTTCTTTTGAAAGAGGCGGGAAGAGGGGAAAGACACCGCCGCGCGGCCCTTGCGCTCTCCCATGCCGCAGGTGCGGAGGGGATGGTTGCGGGGCAGTCTGCCGATCTGCTCTACGGGAGCGGCGAGGCGGGTGAGGCGGAACTCGTTTTCATTCACACAAACAAGACGGGGCGGATGATCGCGGCGCCCCTTCGCATGGCCGCGATCCTTGCGGGAAGGCATGAAGAGCCGCTCACGGCCTTCGGAGAGAGGCTCGGCATGCTGTTCCAGCTCACCGACGATCTCCTCGACGGCGACGAGGACAAATTGACCGCCTTGAAAGTATACGGTGCCGTTCGGGCCGAGCAGGTCGCGGACGGCTATGCGGCGTCTTGCCGGGAACTGCTGGCGAACCTTGATTTCGACACGGAATTTCTTGCCGGCATGGTCGATCTCGTGAGGCGGCGCAGGAAATGAGGAAGCGGCGCGCGTAGCGCGGTTTTTGGGGTCGGTATGAGAAATATTCTCCGCGGAGAGGTGAAAAATGCCTCTCTCGAACAACTGAATGCGCTGTGCGGCGAGATCCGTGAGGAAATTTTCCGCACCGTTTCCGCATGCGGCGGGCATCTCTCCTCCAACCTCGGAACGGTGGAGCTGACCGTCGCCCTGCACCGCACGTTCGACTTCCCCAAGGATAAGATCGTGTTTGACGTCGGCCACCAATGCTATACGCACAAATTGCTCTCCGGGCGGGCGAAACTCTTCCACACGCTCCGCAAAGAGGGCGGCATCTCGGGATTCCCCAAGCGGGAGGAGAGCGAATACGACTGCTACGGCACGGGGCATGCGGGCACTGCGATCTCGGCGGCGCTCGGGATCGCCAAGGCGCGCGACATCAAGGGGGAGGACTTCGAAGTCGTCGCCCTCGTCGGGGACGGCTCCTTCAACAACGGCCTCGTCTATGAGGCGCTCAACAGCCTTTCCGTTCTCAATACGCGCGTGCTCATCGTGCTCAACGACAACGGGATGTCCATTTCCCCCACGGTGGGGAGCACGCACGAGGTGCTCGAAACGATGAAACGGGGCGATCGCGACGTGCGCCTCTTCGAGCGCTACGGGCTCAGATACAGGGGCGTTGTGAACGGCAACGACCTCGGCCAACTCCTGCCCGCCCTCGAAGAGGCGAAAGAGCTGCTCAAAGAGGGAAGCGTGCTTCTCCACGTTGCCACAAAGAAAGGGCAGGGGTATCCGTTCAGCGAAAATGCGCCCTTGGAGACGCACGGATTCAGCCCCAAACCCGCCGCAAAGGAATACGCCTCTGCGCTCGGGGAAGAGCTCTCGGCGTTGGCCGGGCGGGACGGGCGGATCGTCGCCGTGACGGCCGCCATGACGGATAGTTTGGGGCTGCGGCCGTTTTTCGAGAAATATCCCGAACGGGCGTTTGACGTCGGGATCTGCGAGGAGCATGCCTCCGTCCTCTGCGCCGCGCTCGCCGCGGAGGGGATGAAACCGTACTATGCCGTCTATTCCACTTTCTTGCAGCGGTGCTTCGATGAGATCATCCACGACGTGTGCGGGCAGGATCTGCCCGTGACGTTCTGCGTGGACCGCGCGGGCGTGACGGGGGAGGACGGGGAGACGCATCAGGGCGTATTCGACCTCTCGTATCTCTCCATGATCCCGAATCTGACGATCGGCGTGCCGAAAAATATTGCCGAGTTTCGCGCCATGCTGCGTGCGAGCGCATCCTTTGGCCATCCCCTCGCCATCCGCTATCCGAGATCGGGGAAGGAGGGGACCGCTTCCCCGCTTGAAATCGGGAAATTCGAACTTTTACATAGTACTATGTCAGACATAATCATCCTCGCGGCGGGAGAGAGGTGCATCGGCCTCGCGGAGGACGTGCGCGAGCGCCTGCTGCGGGAGGGAATGGACGTCTCTCTCGTCAGCGCGCGGTTCGTCAAACCTCTCGACGCCGTCTTTTTGGACGCGATCGCGGAAAAGTACGTCGTGACGTTGGAGGACAATGTCCTCTCGGGTGGCTTCGGCGACGCGGTCGCGCGTTTTCTCCGCGGAAGCGGCAAGCAGGTCTTTTCTTTCGGCCTGCGCGACGCATTCATTCCGCACGGAGAGGCCGCCTCGCTCGCTGCGAAATACGGCTTGGACGGTGAAAAGATCTTTGCCCTGATCAAGGAGCTCCATGCGCGCGGATAAGTTCTTTGCGGAACGCTTCGGTTCGCGCACAAAGGCGAAAGAGATGCTGAAAAGCGGGCGC
Source organism: uncultured Clostridia bacterium (assembly GCA_947625605.1). Lineage (GTDB taxonomy): Bacteria > Bacillota > Clostridia > Christensenellales > Borkfalkiaceae > Gallimonas. Next base: position 12,004 of record CANQOY010000021.1, read on the forward strand.
ATCCTGCGCGGCGGCCGCCCGCTCTCCCCGGACGACGAGGTGTGCGAAGGGGAAGAGTTCCTCTTTCTCGACGGCCTTGACTTCGTCTCGAACGGGGGCAAAAAGCTCGAACGCGGTCTCTCCTCGTTCGGCGAGAGCGTCGAGGGGAGGACGGTGGCCGACCTCGGCGCGAGCACGGGCGGATTCACCGACTGTCTGTTGCGGCGGGGCGCGCGGCGCGTCTACTGCGTGGACGTCGGGGAAAGCCAGCTGGATGCACGCATTGCCGCCGATCCGCGCGTGGTCGTGATGGATCGGACGAACGCGCGCTATCTGACGCGCGCAAGTTTTCCCGAACCCGTGGACGACGTCGTCTCCGACCTCAGTTTCATTTCCCTGCGCCTCATCTTGCCCGCCGTCTGCGATATTTTACCTGCGGGCGGCCGCGCTTTTGTGCTCTTCAAGCCGCAATTCGAATGCGGCGGAAAGGGGCTGGGCAAGAGCGGGATCCTGCCCGTATCCCGCCATGCCGCCCTGCTTTCCTCCTTTTACGATTTCGCGAGCGCGCTCTTTCTGGCGCCTGCGGGCATCGTCAACGCGCCCATCGTGCCGCGGAAGAACATCGAGTATTTAATTCTATTGAAAAAGGGTCTTGCGGGGATCCCGCGGGACGCGTTTCTTGCGGCATCTGAAAAAAAAGAATAAATTTATACATAAATTTTTGCAAAAAACTCTTGCTTTTATTCAAAAATGCGTTATAATGAGGGAGTTATGAGGATCGGCATCACTTACAGCGCATCCGTTCCCGCGGAGGTGCAAGACGCGCTCTGCGGCAGGATCCGCGCCCTCGGCGGCACATGCACCCTGTTCCCGGACGCGGAAAAAATCCGCGATGTGGACCGTCTCATCGTGCTCGGCGGAGACGGAACGGTCCTGCATGCGGCGAGGTGCGTCTCCCGCGCGCGCATCCCACTTGTCGGGGTCAACTTCGGGCGCATCGGCTTTCTCACCGAGTTCGAGCGGGAGGAGGCGGAACGCGCCGCCGATCTCGCCATGAATGAGAACTGCCAGACGCTCGTCCGCGCCATGATCGAGGTCGAATTCCACGGGGCAAAGACGGACTGCCTCAACGAGGTCGCTCTGCTCAGGGGCGTCTCTCCCGATCTGCCCAACCGCATCGAGAAGATCGCCGTGCGCATCGACGGGAGCAGTGCGGGCGAGTTCTTTGCGGACGGCCTCATTGTGGCGACGCCGACGGGCTCCACGGCCTATTCGCTCTCGGCGGGGGGCTGCATCATGACGCCGGATTGCAGGACGATCCTGCTCACGCCCGTTTGTGCTTTCTCCCTGCGGAGCCGCCCGATCACTTGCCCCGATTCGAGCGCGCTGACGGTCTCTGTTGCGGAGGGGGACGCATTGCTGGCGTACGGAGACGGCATCTTTTTGGGAAAACTCGGAGCGGGAGAGTCGCTCACCGTCCGAAGATCGGAACGGAGCGCCGTTTTTCTGACGCGCGACAGGCACGAATTTTTCCGCAGGCTGACTGAGAAGATCAATTGAAAAAAACTTACATAGAAAATCAAAAAGGGGAATTTACGGCTATGATGAGAAATGAGAGACATGCAAAAATTCTCGAAATCATCGAGGAGAACGAGATCGAGACGCAGGAGGAACTCTGCGAGCAGCTTGCCGCCTGTAATTTCAACGTCACGCAGGCGACGGTTTCCCGCGACATCAAAGAACTGCATCTTTTCAAGGTCAAAGGTGTGAAAAAGCGCTTCCGCTACGCCACCGTGATCGAGCGCGAGGGCGGCATTTCCGAAAAACTGCGCTCCCTCTTCCAGGATTGCGTCGAGGGGATGCGCGTGGTCGGGAATCTGATCATCATCAAGACGGTCAACGGAAACGGCGGAAACGCGGGCAACGTGATCGACAGGCTGGAATACTGCGAAGTCGCCGGGACGCTTGCGGGCGTGGATACGGTGCTCACCATCTGCGAGACGCCCGCCGGCGCGCAGAGCGTGTACGAACGGTTGGAGGTCCTGCTCAAATCCTAATATGCTCAGGCGGCTGACCATACAAAACGTTGCGCTCATCGACTGCGCAGAGCTCGTGTTTTCCGAGGGCCTCAACGTCCTCACGGGAGAGACAGGCTCGGGCAAGTCGGTGATCCTCGACTGCATAGATTTTGTGCTCGGCGCGAAGGCGGATAAGGGCATGGTGCGCACGGGCGCGAAAGAATGTTGCGTCTGCGCCGAATTTTACACCGAGGATCCCTCGGTCGGCGACGTGCTCCGCGAGCTCGATATCGAGCCCGAGGATACCCTCGTCATCACGCGCAAACTCACGGCCGACGGCAGGGGTTCGCTCCGCCTCAACGGATGCAGCGTGACGGCGGCAATGCTTCGGCGGGTCACCTCCCTCCTCGTGGATATCCACGGCCAGAGCGAGCACTTCTTCCTATTGAAAGAGAGCAACCAGCTCCGCCTCCTCGATTCGCTCTCGGGAGAGCCCGTCTCGCGCGCCAAGGAGCGCGTCGGCGAACTGCTCGCGGCGCGGAAGGCGATCTTGGCCGACCTCGGCCTGCTCGGCGGGGACGAGGGAGAGCGCAGCCGCAGAATGGATATCCTGCGCTATCAGATCGACGAGATCGGGCGGGCGAAGCTCCGCGAGGGCGAGGCGGAGGAACTCGATCGGCTCCGCGCGAGGTATCGGAGCGCGGAGAAGATTTTAGACGGCCTCGGCGCCGCGCGCAACGATCTGCTCGGCGAGGCGGGCGGGGCGGACGCCGTCCGTGACGCGCACCGTGCGCTCGCGCCGCTGCTCAGGTTCGACGACCGATATGCCGAACTGTGCAACCGTCTCGAAGCCTCCGTCGCCGAACTCGAAGACATCGCGCAGACCGTGGAGGGCTATGCGGAGGAACTCGACGTTGACGAACGCGAGGCAGAGCGGATCGAGGCCCGTTACGACGAGATCCGCACCATCACAAAGAAGTACGGCGGTTCGGTAAAGGACACGCTGCGCTTTCTCGAAGATGCGGAGCGGGAGTACGCGCTTCTATCCGAGAGCGGCGAGCGCTTCGAAAAGCTGACGGGGGAGCTTGCGGAACTCGATAAATCGCTGTATGAGGCGTGCCGCGTTCTCACGCAGGCGCGCAAGGCCGCCGCGGCGGATCTTACGGGGCGCGTGGTGAAGGAGCTTGCGACGCTCAACATTCCCTCCGCGCAGTTTGAGGTGCAATTCGACGAATATACCTCCCAAGACGTCCCGAAAGCGACGAAAGAGGGGCTCGGCGGCGTACGTTTTCTCTTTTCCGCCAACAAGGGCGAGCCCATGAAGGAATTGGGGAAGATCATCAGCGGCGGCGAAATGAGCCGCTTCATGCTCGCCGTCAAGGCCCAGCTCTCTGCGGCGGGCGGCATCGGGACGTACATCTTTGACGAGATCGACGCGGGCGTCGGCGGCAAGACGGCGCGGGTGGTCGCGGAAAAATTTGCCCGCATCGCCAAGGACGTCCAGCTCATCGCCGTGACCCATCTCGCACAGATCGCCGCCTTTGCGGACCGCGCGCTCGTCATCGAGAAGCGGGAGGAGGGAGAAAATACGTTTACGCGCGTACGCACGGTGGAGGGCGAGGCGCAGAAACGCGAACTTGCCCGCCTCATCGGGGGAGACAGCGCGCACGTCCTCGCCCACGCGGAGGATCTTCTTGCGCAGGCGCAGGCTTACAAAAACTCCCTTTAAGACCATTTTCTCAACCGAATAGAATTTCAGAGGCTTACGCAAATTAACTTCCGTATAACGGAGGTTTGCATGCGTAAGCTGAAATTTTTCATTGCCCTTGCCCTCGCTCTCTTTGCGGCATTTCTTCCCTTCGGGGCGGACGCAATGCGGGCGGAAGCGGCTTCGGCAAAATACTATATCGGCGGCATGACGGCGGGCTTTATGCTCTCCGCGGGAGGTGCGGAAGTCATCGGGCTCTCCGAAGTCGCCGCAGAGGACGGCCTGTACCGTCCCGCAGAGACGGCGGGGATCCGCGTCGGAGATACGATCGTCGCCGTAGACGGGATCCGCGTCCGCACGATCGCCGAGCTCAATGACGCGTTGGAGCGCAGCGGAGGGAACGAGGTCACGATCACCATACAGAGGAAAGGGGAGACGGCCGAAGTGCCCATTACGCCCGTCAAAGACAAAAAGACGTCCCGCTATAAGATCGGTGTCCTCATCCGCGATACCCTTGCCGGGATCGGGACGGTCACGTTCATCGACAGTGAGTCCTATCGTTTCGGCGCCCTCGGCCACGCCGTCTGCGACGAAAACCACAATCTTCTCTCCATTTCGGACCCGAAAGTTTACCTATGCAGCGTCATCGGCGTTTCAAAGGGGATGCGCGGCAAGGCGGGGGAACTGCGGGGGCTCTTCGTCAACGATACCGTGCTCGCCGACGCGGAAAAGGTGTGCGAGACGGGGCTCTACGGTACCTTTGAGAGGGACTACGATTTCTCGCACTGCGAGCTCGTGGAGGCGGCCCCCCTTGCGGAGGCGACCATCGGCAAGGCGATCATCTATTCCACGGTGGACGGCGTTTGCCCGCAGAAGTACGAGATCTCCATCGTGAAAGTGGACGCGAACAACCGGGAAAACAAGAACTTTGTCATCAAAGTGACGGACGAGAGACTGCTCGGCGAGACGGGCGGGATCGTGCAGGGGATGAGTGGCAGTCCCATTTTGCAAAACGGAAAACTCATCGGCGCGGTCACCCATGTATTTTTGAACGACCCGACGCGGGGTTACGGCATCGGGATCGAAAAGATGATGGGGAATTGAGTTACGCCCGCGGTTCGCCGCGGGCTTTTGTCTATAAGCGGGCGGGAATGAAGTATTATGTCACGCATAATACTTGGCATATGCGGGCAAAAAAGAGGGAAGAAAAGGGGAATTTCAAGAAAACTCGGTTCATATCATGGGATATGGACCTTTCTTTTATCCGGGACTGTCTTTTTCGGATCCGGGAGCGGAAGGTGACCCTCCTTGTGATCGCGAGCCTGTTCCTTGTCGGGATTGTCCTCGGGATCGCCTTCGCGAGGACGCCTGCCTTTTACGACTACCAGCAAAACCTATGCGACCGCTATCTCTACCGCGTCTGCTATTCGGATCGGAGCGTCTTTGTGATTTTTTTGGAGCGGACGGCGGGCGCTTCTCTATTGCTCCTCATCACGGGCCTCTCGGGCGTCCATGTCGCCGTTCTCGCCGTGCCGTGCGCGCTGCTGCTCTATCGCTCGTACACTTTCGGCGGAAGCATCGCCATCCTCTTCGGCGTATACGGAGTTTCGGGGGCGGTGGTCGCGCTCGTCCTCTATATCCCCGTGCATCTGCTCATCGACGCGGCGCTCATCGCTTCGACGGCGCTCTCCTTTGGACGGGCGAGATGCTTTCACTTCCACAAACAGGACGTCTGCGCGCTCCTTCTCGATCTGCTCGCGCTCTTTCTTCTCATCGCGGCGGTCTGCCTTCTGGAAGCAATTTTACTCCTTGCCATTTTTCACCCGTTGGGAAATCTCTTTTAGCGCGCGTAAAAATTTGCGGCGCGCACAAACTGCGGGTATGAAAAAATTTTTATCTGTCATATTCGCGGGAGTTGCCGCAAGCGGTCTGTTCGCGGCGCCCGCATTGTCCGCGGAGGCGGCAGAGGTTTCCGTGCCCGCGCCCGCCTGCAAGGCCGCGTATCTCTGCGATTTCGCAAGCGGCACGGAGGTATACAAGAGAGAGGAGACGAAGCGCCTTCCCATTGCGAGCATGTGCAAGATCATGACGCTGCTTCTCTCTTTCGAAGCGGCGGAGAGCGGCGGCCTCGCCTACGACGAAATGATCACGGTGAGCGCGAACGCCTCGGGCATGGGTGGGTCGCAGGTCTTTCTCGACACGGGACTTTCCTACACGGCTGAGGAGCTCATCAAGACGGTGGCGGTCTGCTCCGCCAATGATTCCTGCGTGGCGCTCGCGGAACGGATTGCGGGCAGCGAGGAAGCGTTTGTGGCGAGAATGAACGAGCGTGCGAAGGAACTCGGTGCGGAAAACACCCTCTTTGCGAACTGCACGGGGCTCCCCAAGGAGCCGCAGTATTCGTGCGCAAAGGACGTTGCGTGCATGTTCCGCGCACTCCTTTCCCATGAAAAATATTTCGAATTTTCCCGCGTCTGGCTGGAAGATTTCAAGCATCCCGACGGGCGGACGACTTCGATCACCAACACGAACAAGATGATCCGCACCTATCAGGGCTGCGACGGCGGAAAGACGGGCTTTACCAACGAGGCGGGCTTCTGCCTTGCCGCGACGGCAAAGCGCGGCGAGACGCGGCTCGTCTCCGTGGTGATCGGCGCGGAGAGTTCGCAGGCGCGCTTTGGCGGCACTGCGGAGATGCTTGACTTCTGCTTTCATTGCTATGAGAGCCGCACCCTCCTCGAAGCGGGAACGGCGCTCGAAGAGCGGGCATCGGTTTCGGGAAGCCGCAAAAAGGAGATCGCGATCGTTGCGGAAACGCCGCTTTGCGCCTTTGGCAAGCGGGGCGAAAAGGGGGACTATTCCGTCTCGATCGAGCTCGGAGAGACGGCGGCGCCGATCGCAAGGGGCGAAGAAGTCGGCTCGGCCGTGCTGTACCGCGACGGGGTGGAGATCGCCAGAACGCGCCTTCTCGCGGACGAGGACGCGCCGCGCATGACGTGGTGGGACGCCTTTCGGGAGACGCTCCGAAGCTGGCAATGAGGGGTCGGAAGAAATAAAAAGGGCAATATAGTACCGTTTGCGAAGTAATATGCGTGACATAGTATTCGGAGATCCGAACTGTGTCGCGCTTTTTTGTTGCCGTTTTTCTCTTGTACGCGGCGCTATTTCGGCGGTCGGCGGGATCTGCGCGCAGGTGAGAGACGGATTTTTTCGAATTTGTGCTTTTCTATTGCTTTTTTTCCGTATTTGTTATATAATGGTCATGTTATGCCTGAAATCGGGGATTATGTGATCCAACTTGTAGCAAGCCTCTTGGCCGTAACGGTCGTTCTCACCGTTCACGAGTTTTCGCACGCCCTTGTCGCCTATCGGTGCGGAGACCCGACGCCAAAGTGGAACGGCAGGCTCTCCCTCAACCCGTTTCGGCATTTCGATTGGACGGGGCTCTTATGTTTTGCCCTCGTGGGGTTCGGCTGGGCGAAACCCGTGCCCATCAATCCGCAAAATTTCAAGAAATACCGTCTCGGCCTGGGGCTCACGGCGAGCGCGGGCGTGATCGCGAACTATCTCATGGCTTTCGTGTTCTTCCCGCTCTTTCTCGTTGTCTGGCTGTATATGCCGTATGTGGTCGTTCTCTACGAATTTTTGCTGTACCTCACGCTGTATCTCTACGCGCGGAGCCTCAGCTTTTGCGTGTTCAATCTTCTTCCGCTCTATCCGTTAGACGGGTTCCGCATCGTGGACGCCCTCAATAAGCGGCGGGGGAAGGTGTTCCGCTTTTTGAGGGAATACGGCTATTGGATCCTTCTCGGCCTCATTGCGGAGAGTTTCCTCTGCAATCTGTTCGTCCGCTTCGGGGTCGGGATCATGGATTATTTCAACATTCTCGGCTGGATCATGCGGTTTGCGACGCGTTACCTCGGATTTCCCATCCTCGCAGTTTGGGGGAAGGCCTTCGGGGTTCCCGTAAAATACATGTGGAGTATGCTATGGTAGAAGATCCCACCATGGAGAAAAATCAGGAAGAGGAAGGGGACAATCTCTTCGAGCTTGTGGACGATTCCGTGGAGTTTTCCGCGGAAGAGCGTCCGGACGGCGCGTGCCCGCAGGAGGACGCCGCTCCGCCTGAGGAGCCAGACGAGGGGGAAATGACGGGCGGAAAGGCGGATCCCTACCGCTCGATCCGCGAAAAGTTTGAATCCAACGTGGACTATACCACGGTTTTGAGCAACTTCGAGGGCCCGCTCGATCTTCTCCTGTACCTGATCAACCGAGAGGAGATCGAGATCAAGGATATCTTCGTCTCCCAAGTCACCGAGCAGTTCCTCGACTACATGAAGGGGCTTCCCTACCTCGATGTGGACAAGGTCTCCGAATACCTCAACATTGCGGCGACGATCATCAAGATCAAGGCGCAGTCGCTCGTTCCCAACATCGAAGAGGATCCCGAGATCGAGCAGGAGTATGAGGACACGAAGGCCGAGCTCATCCGCGCGCTCGAAGAATACCGCCTCATCAAGGAAGAGATGACCAAGCTCAAAGAGTTGGAGACCGTCGGCTACTATTTCAAGGAGCCGGATAAGGAAGTCGGCGAAACGCGCACCGTCTTTTCCCTCGAAAATCTCACGCTCGACGGGCTTGTCGCCGCATTTTCCGCGCTCATCATCCAGCGCGAGCAAGCGCTCGTCGAGGATAGCGTCCGCGAGATCCCGCGCGACGAGTTTACGGTGGAGCAGAAGATCGTCTTTATCCTCGAAGCGTTCGAAGAGGCCAAGGAACTGCGCTTTGAGGAGCTCTTCACGCACGATTACACGCGTTCGGAGATCGTGACGACCTTTCAGGCGCTGCTGGAACTTCTCAAACATCAATATCTGACCGTGCGGCAGGAGCAGGCCTTCGGGCAGATCTATATCCGCTTCAATCCCGAATCAAGCCATTCTTGGGTTGGGCAGCAGATCGACGAATACGAATAATGGAGAGATGACGGCCATGGCAATGGAAAATTTGACAAATATCGTCGAGGCGATCCTCTTTGCCTCGGGAAAGAGCGTGCCGATCGCGGACATTGCGGAGAAGCTCGGCGTCACCGTCGGCGCCGTCACGAAGGCGCTGGAAGAGCTCAAAGCGCGCTATGGTGAAAACGGGGGCATCCGCCTGCTCGAATTCAACAAAAAGGCTCAGCTCGCCTCCAATCCCGCCTATAAAGACGGGGTCGCCGCCGTACTCAATCCCATCCGCGAGAAGGAGCTCACCCGCACCATCCTCGAATGCGCGGCCATCGTGGCGTACAAGCAGCCCGTGACCCGTACCGAGATCGAGATGCTGCGCGGCGTAAACAGCGACTACGGCGTGAACGCGCTCCTCGAACTCAAACTCATCTATCCTTCGGGGCGGAGGGACGCGATCGGGCATCCCGTGCTCTTTTCGACGACGGACGAGTTTTTGAAGCGCTTCAAACTCAATTCGCTCGAAGATCTTCCCGATTACGACCAGCTCATGGCGGCGATTGCCCATCCTGACGAGGAGCGGGACAGCTATCTCTACAACCGCGAGGAGTGGGACACCATCGACTCGGACAGTTCGAGCACGCTGGGCGGCGACGGCGAGGAGAAAAAGCCCGCCGAGCGCGCGCCGAAGAGAGAAAAGAGGGAAGAGGTCGTCGAGGGCGGCTACGAGATCCCCGATTTCCTCAAAGGGCTCGACGACACCGATATCGTCAAGATCTCGTAAGTTTTCCGTAAATTACATAGAAACGAAGCATTCGTCCATATTAGAGGTATGGGCGAATTTTTCGTATACGGAACTTTTTTCGGAACGCTCCTGTTCCTGCTGCCCGTGTTCGTGTACGTTGACGTCTACTTCGATCTGCGCGGGCGCAAGGCATGGTTTTCTTTCAGCCTCTACCGCTTCCTCCGCGTCTTTGGCGGGTATGCGGAGGTGCGCAAGGAGGGGATCGCGCTGCATCTGACGAAAAAGTTCGCCATCCTCGTGCGGTACGCCGATATGGGCGCCACGAGGAAAAAATTTGAGATCACAAAGGGATTTCAGCTTTGGAAGTTCCATCAGACGGTGGAGACCGGAGGCGCGGGGAGCCCGTATGCCGTGTTGCTCGCGGCCGCCGTTCAGTCTGCGGGAGGCGCGGCCTTCTCGTACCTGCGCACGAAGCATCCCTTTCTGTCCCTCAAAAATATCACCGTGTTTGCGGAGCGGCCCTGCCTGAAACTCTCAACGCAGACCGCAACCGTGTTCAACGGGCTTGTCCTTCTTGTGGCGATCTCAAAAAAAATTTTGGAGGCATTGATAAATTGGATAAGAAAAAGCAAATCGACGGCATCATGGAAAAAACAGCCGAGCAGCTCGTAGGGCTGGTGGACGTAAATACGGTCATCGGCAAGCCCGTGTTCTCGGCGAGCGGCGCGCAGATCATTCCCTTTACGAAGGTGACGATGGGGTACCTCTCGGGCGGGGGCGAATACGGCGAAGTGAAGGC
>CANQOY010000022.1 GCA_947625605.1 uncultured Clostridia bacterium
TTGAGCATGATGGAATCAATGGCGCGGTTCTTGACTTTGAAGCATTTGATATCCTGCCCGCCGATGTCGATGATGAAATCCACTTCGGGGTTGAAGTAGAGGGCCGCCTTGAAGTGCGCCATGGTCTCCACAACGCCGAAATCGAGTTTGAGCGCCGCCTTCATCATGTCCTCGCCGTAGCCCGTCACGCAGGCGCCGCGGATGACGATGCGCCCCTGCGACAGGCGGTAGATCTCCTGCAATCTGCCCGCCACGATTTCGAGCGGTTGGCCGTTGTTCGTCTGATAATGGGAGTAAAGGATCTTGTTCTCGGGGGTGATGAGAATGAGCTTGGTCGTCGTCGATCCCGCGTCGATCCCGAGATACGCCTCCCCCTTGTATTTGAGAATGTCCTCAAATTCGAGATCGCTGCGCTTGTGCCGCGCGATGAAGGCATCGTATTCCTCGCGCGAGGAAAAGAGCGGCTTCCCCACCGCAAGATTGCCCGTCTCGTCCACCGCGGCAATGCGCCCCATGATCGCGTCGAGACCCTCTTCCTGCGCGCCGATCGCGGACATGGCTGCCCCAATCGCCATGAAGCAGGGCGCCGTCTGCGGGAAAACGGCATGCGCTTCGTCGAGGCCGAGCGTCTCGCAAAACGCCTTCCGCAGCCCCTTCAAGAAGTAGAGCGGCCCGCCCAAAAAGAGGACTTTGCCCTTGATCCTCCTGCCCTGCGCCAAGCCCGAGACGGTCTGATCCACCACGGCGCGGAAAATGGAGGCGGCGATATCCCCCTTCTTCGCCCCCTGATTGAGGAGGGGCTGGATGTCCGACTTCGCAAACACGCCGCAGCGGGACGCGATGGGATACACGCGTTCGGCGGCGAGGGACAGCTTGTCCATCTCCGAAACGGAGAGGTCGAGCAGGGTCGCCATCTGGTCGATGAAGGCGCCCGTGCCTCCCGCGCAGCTCCCGTTCATGCGCTGCTCTGCGCCGCCCGTCACAAAGATGATCTTTGCGTCCTCGCCGCCGAGTTCGATGGCGGCGTCCGCATCGGGATAGCGCTTGCGGATGGCCGTATACGCGGCCTGCACCTCCTGCACAAAGGGCAGGTTCCCCCTCTGCGCCAGCCCGAGCCCCGCCGACCCCGTGACGGAGACGCGGAAACGATCCCCGAACGGACGGACTTTTTCGAGCTCGCCGAGAACGCACTCCTTCACCTTGGAGAAGTGCCGCTCGTAGGAAGTGTATAAAATTTCATCATTTTCTCCGATGACGCACACCTTGACTGTGGTGGAGCCCACGTCGATCCCGAGAAGTTTTGCCATAGTGATCCTGTAAAATTCTTTTGTTCTATTATAGCACGCTCTGCGTGAAATGACAAGCGTTCTTTCGCAAGGAAGAAAGCGCGTGCATGAGAAAACCGCGCGGCAAGCGCCGCGCGGCCCGAATCATCAAGCTGCTGTTATTTCGTCTCGGGAGAATCCCCGTTCGGCTGCTCGGGCTGCGGATACCCCGGATATCCGTAGTAATACGGATAGTAATAGGGATAATTCTGCGGCTGAGCGGGATTTTGAGGATCATCGACGCGCGGAGACACGATCTGCACCTGATCCCTCGTTACGCCGAGCGCTTTCAGGATCTCGGGCGTGACGCCGTTTGCATAGACGGCAGGCGCCTTTCTCTTCTTTTTCTTCTTCTTCCGCGAGGCTTCATGGCGCAGGCGTTCGGCCTCCTCTTCCGCCCTCTGTTCCGCACGGTTACGGCGAATTGTGTGGATGATCACGCCGAACGTGATCACGCAAAGCAAGAGTCCGACCACCATAAGTATAATGGTAATCAAATCACCCATATTCCGCTCCTCCTTGGAATTCCAATTCCCGCTGCCCCATTCGGCTGTGCAGGGATATTACATTCATACATTGTTATTTTACACGCTTTTCTTCACCTTGTCAAGACTTTTTCGCGTTTTTTTCAAATTCCTTTTTTTCCCGATGCGGAATGTGCGGGCATGGGTCGCGCCGCCCCCTTTAAGGCCTTGTCATTGCGCCGTCCGTCCGCCCTTTTCGGAGCGCCTTTCGTATTTGAGACGGGTGGACTCGCCGCCGCGGAGATGGCGCTGGCTGAGATTGAGTTCGAGCACCCGACGCACCCGTTCCGCCAGATCGGGGTCGATCATGGGCAGCCGCTCCGTCACGTCCTTATGTACGGTGGATTTGCTGGTGCCCATCGCTTCGGCGCACTTGCGCACGGTGCAACCCGTCTCCGTGATGTATTCCCCGCACTTCTTCACCCGCTCCTCGATCAGATCCCACACAAAATCCGTCCCCCTTCGACATGATATTCTATTCCTATGTCGAATTCGGGGGAATTAGTACGACTTTCGGGGATCCTTCTCTGTGAATGATAAAGTGCTCGTTTTTTTAAGTAAACCGACTTCTGCCGAAAACCGTAATATTTGACCCTGAGATAGATTTTGCGATACCCATGTCTGTGGTGCGACGGCAGAAAATGCTTTTTCCATGCCGCGTTTTTCGTTTTTCTATGCCGCAATTTCATCCAAAATACGCTAATTAAACTTTACGCTGCGCCTTGCAGTGCCCCGCCTCGCATATTTGCAGCGTCAAGCGGCAGAAACTCCTCCTGTCGTATTTATATTTCAAATTTGCGTACCGACCAAAGATCATAAGAGTGCTTTTCCCCTTGAGAAACCCCTTGAATTGTGCTATACTGATGTAAGGTGGTATATCATCGATATATGTCCGGACATGCTTCTGCTTCGATGATTGCACTCAGCTTTTTGCATAATGCAGTAGGAGAAGTTTATGAAAAAAGAACAAAAAGTTTTTCGTTATGACAGCTATGAAGATTTCTTATATCTTAAAAAACTATTCGAAAGAGCCAATAAAAACTTTTTGAAATCAGATTTTGATCTGATTGCTTCCAATGTTTCCGAACAGACATTGTGTAGCGCATTGAAAACGAGATTTGAAAAGCAACTCGAACTCGCCGGAATTGACGATTATTTTGTGGATTTGGAATATAATAGAAACAACGGAAAAATCAAGACCGTGATTGAGGATGATCTCAGGATTGTAAACATCCAATGCGACTTCATATTACATAGCCGCGGGCATAACATTCTTCAAGATAATTTGCTTGTTCTTGAAATGAAAAAAACTTATCGAGCAAATAAAGATAAAAATTCCGATCGCGATCGTTTGATTGCTCTCACAAAAAGCACTTATAATAATGATATATGGAGTTATGATGGAAAAACATTTCCCGAACACGTTTGCCGCTATATTATCGGGATATATTATGAACTCGATATCGACCGTCACAAGATATTGCTCGAATTTTACAGGCAGGGGCAGCTGGTCTCCAACACCATACTGACAAGCTGATTTTCTATCGAGCCATCCAAGCAGGCGGCGAATTCAAGGAGTCAAAACAAAATTGGTTTAATACTCTATCAGCAGAAAACCGAGATACAGCGGAATAGTGAGGATGTTATCGGTTTTTCCGACATTGTACTGTCCAAGTTTGATGACGCCGGCGACGTGGTACTTTTCGGGATGCGCTAAAATCGTTTTCGCGCTCTTGGTGTTGCCCGTCGTGGCTTTGACTTCCACAAGGTAGCACCCGCCCTTGTATCGCGTGACAAAGTCGATTTCCAGCCCTGAATCCTTGTGATAGTAGTAGAGTTTTCTGCCCATTTTCACAAAAATATCGGCAATCAAGTTTTCAAAAATCGCCCCCTTGTAACCGTAGAGATTGCCCTGCAAAATGTCGTACTGCACCGCGTAACACTTTCCCTCTTTTTCGCCTTCCGCGGCTCTTTCGCTCCTTATGATGAAAGGGCAATTTCGTATCTTTGCAAACAAATGCCAAAGGGCAAGATAAAAAATCTTTATTTACTGCCCTTTATTTTTTTACGCAATATCGCCGCATCCTCCCTGTTGAACATAAAGTGCATCCGTTCCAGAATCTTGTTTTCCACCTTGGTTGACCAATATATTTTTAATCTTGCTCTTGCCCTTGTGATGGCCGTATAGAAAATATTATGCGAGATCCGCTCTCCGACTTCGTCTGTAATGATAATTTTTACCGAGTCGTATTCCAAGCCTTGCGCTTTGTGGATCGAAACGGCATACGCCACTTTGAAGGGCACAATAGAGCCCGCACGCCTGTCCTCATCGTCTTTAATCACCGTTTTACCGACATAGAAACTCACAACTGATTTTTTGTCGTGCAAAGGAGTCTCGAGTTTCAGAGGATAGCCATCAACATCAAATCCGTTCAAGGTTTTATCTACTTCGATCGTACCCGAACTGACCCGTGAAATGTGCTATGAACTCATTGACCGCATCCTTGTGGGCGAAGCTCCGAAAAATGCGGACGAAGAACGGACAATAGAGATCGTCTATAAAATAGACATCGCTTCCGTCCTGCGTGACAGGTTTAAGAAGTAACTATCCCTATAACAAACGAAGTGTATGAGCCACCGCCCATACACTTTTTTTATGCTCTTTCCCTCTTGCTTTCAGAGTATCCATAAAACCGTGTCTCAACAGTCGGGTCTTATCCGCGAAAAATGCAGAAATATGCTTCACCATCATGGATTTACCCGTCCCCGCTGAACCGTATATCAGCGCCACTCCGGACTTTTCAAACATGCTTTTCAGAAGTGTCTTCTTTTCCGGGGAATCGATATGATATTTCGTTTCATCAAGCCATGCTTCGACCGAGGCGCGATACCCCTCAATCCCATTCTTCGCTAAATTTGTGATTTTGTTTATGATCTCTATCGTATTCGATTCATAGCCCTTCAAATATACAAACCCGTTTTCCGATACCAGACAGCCGTCGGGCCTATGTTTATAGTATACTTTTTGGTTATAACGCTCTATGAGGTTACCGATCTCTTTGAACCTACCCAATTCACTTATCGGTGTATAAAGTTTTGCGTTGATTTCGGTATTATATTTGATGAAGCGGCCTAAAAACTCATGCTCGCGCCCCGATGAATCGATGCAATCCAGCAAGTCGCATAACAATGTAGAGTGATTGGGCAAATTATTGGAAAATGGCATCACTTCAAACGGAATACAGCCGTATTTCAAATACAGATCCGATAATTCATTGTTCTTTTCGCTGTAATATTGATCCTGTAATACACTGTTGTTCAAGCGATAAAGTAGATATGTAAGCACATTGATGCCCGGTTTTCCTCTATACTCTCTGCATTTCTGCAAGCCCTGAAAGATTGGCGTCGATCGTGCTCCATGACAAATATGATCTTTAAGCTCCCGAAATTTGACATCCGGCATGGTGAGAAAATCGGTAAGGTTGATCCCCGTTTCCGTAAGATAAGACATCAAACTGCGATATTCCGCATGTGAAGTAGACACATTTGTCGTATAGCCTAAAAAATGATTGAACCCGTTCAACTCACAAGGTCGGATCGAAACGAAAAATGCGACCACAATCATGATTTCCATCGAATGGCCGACGATCTCGATCTTGGATCGAACAAACTCCATGTGGACTGAATAATGGTCTGGAATATTAAGTTTCGTGAAAACGATCAATCTGTCCGTCTTTTGAGCCGAGCCGTAAGTATTTGAGATTGTAAGTTCATAGTACGTCTCTCCCCCCATATCGGAACGGCCTTTTCTTATTGATATAAAATCGATCCGTCGGACTTTTGGAGATGTGGCAGGTCGGGGTGCATTCTAAAACCAGTGCGATCTTTTTATAGTATTCTGCAAGATCATTGTCGTTTATTATTTCCAATTCATCTAAATTATGAAGAATGTCCAGCCCAAATTCTCTTTTGACATACGACTTGCATTCATACATGAACTCCAAATATTTCCACATCATACGCGTTGCAGCCTCCGGCTCCATTGTGGAATGAGAAGCCGTCACTTGAAGCGATGCGTGGAATTTTCTCAAAAAAGAAAGATCGTCGCGCGACCTGATATAGGACGGCGCCTTCTTCTTTTCTTCGTACGAAACTTCCGTTTCGTTTGTGAAGCTATAAATCTTCAAAGCGATCGCCTCGACAAAGTTTCTAAGCTGCGCAATAATATTTTGCGATAATAATTTTATCCCCAACGCCGCTTCTTGGGCTATATTTTCGCATATGACCCTATCAACATTCAAAATTTCTTTATCAAATTGATTCATTTGTATGCCTTCAATGTAATACTGTAACGCCGAAAATTCATCGGCGGTCAATTTGCGCTTTGCTTGATTTCGGCGGGATACAAAACGTCGTCCGTCTCGATGATGACGTCAATCTCGCCCTCCGCCTCTGTACCGCCCCTTTTATTTTTTCCATGCCGCGATAGCAAAAAATGCCCGCATGTCTCGGACATGGTACCCTCATTTTACGTTATAACCTTTTATGCGCGGTGGCGCGGAGTTCTATTTTTGACGGGTCCACGCCACGATCTTCGAGACCGCGGCGTCCACATCGTCGCCCACGATCACCTCGGCGTCGCACACTTCGCTGTTGCGGTATTCGAAGTCGAGCGACATAATGCGGCGCGTCTTATCGTCGAGGTCGATATCTCTGCTGATGATGCTCTTGATCGCTTCCGCACGGTCACGGCGCGTAAACACGAGCATGGCGCGCTGGCGGTACAAATTCTTCAACGTGATGGCGCCGCAGATATCAATGGGGATGACGGCAACATTTCCCCTCTCGACGATGGGCGCGATCTCCTTCTCGGAGGTGCCGAAGTGATAGCCGCTGTACACGGTGGTCTCTATGTATCTGCCCTCGTTCTTCTCGCGGATGAACTGCTCCTCGCCGATAAAGCGATAGGAATCCGCGGGCTCCGATCTGCGGCGCGGGCGGGTGGTGGACGTCAGCGGCTTCTCAAATCCGCCCAAGCGCGTGAGGCCGTCTGCGATCTCCGTCTTGGAGGAACCCGAGGGCCCCACGAGGCAGAGCACGCCGCCGCCCGAGAGGTCGGGAAACTTTTCCGAGAAGGAATTCCGCACCATCTCGCAGAAGTGCAGGAAATCATCGTAACTGTTTACGGAGAGCAGGCCCGAGAGCCCCGTGTTCCACGGCTTGCGGAAGAGGACGGGATAGGCCGCGCGCGAGCTCGAAATGTTGTGCGCGCCGTCATCCAGCATGATATCGAGCGAGATGACGTCTTTCCGCGTGCCCATCATGATATTTTCCGCGGGGATCTCGGGGAAGTCGCGGATCAGCCGCTCTGCACGCGCGCTCATACAGCAGGCGGGGACGGCGGTGATGAAGAACACGTCCGCGATCTGGGAGAGTTTCTCCACAAACTCCTGCGCGCCCTCCGTGATGGGCTGCGTCTTGACGAATTCGGGATCGGAAAACAGGCGGATGCGCTCGTCGTCGTGCCTCCCGTTCCCGCCCCATGTCTTGATATCTTCGATCTTCAAGGGTATCTCGTCGGGATGGCGGCGGTTGATGATGGAAACCGCATAGGAATTGCACTCATAGAGGGTATCGTCCACGTCCAACCCGACGCGTATTCTGTATTTTTTCATAGATCATCCTCCCTTAACGCCTCCATTATACCCAAAGCGCCGCGAGTTGTCAAGCCGCAAAAACGCATCGGGCAAACAGGAGTTGACAAACGCACCGAATTATGGTACACTGTTGTAAAGTCAGAAGGAGAAAATTCGCAAATGTTCAAAGAAGCTCTGAAACTCATCGAGGAATTTGACAGGATCGTCATCCACCGTCATTCCTATCCCGACGGCGACGCGCTCGGCAGCCAGCTCGGGCTTGCGGCGCTGCTGAGGGAAAATTTCCCCGAAAAGCAGATCCGCGTCGTCGGCGACGAAGCGACGCGCCTGCCCTTTGTGGAGGCAAAAATGGACGAGGTCCCGGATGAATGGTATCGGGACGCGCTTGCGATCATACTCGACTGCGGCTCTTCCCGCATGATCTGCGACGAGAGGTACCGCACCGCCGCCAAGACGCTGCGCTTCGACCACCATATCTACTGCGAAAAGATCGCCGATCTCGACGTGGTGGACAGCACGTTCGAGAGCGCGTGCGGGCTCGTGACCATGTTCGCAAAGGAGTGCGGGCTGAGGCTCACCCTCGACGCGGCGACCGCCCTCTATATGGGCATGGTGACCGACAGCGGGAGATTTGTATTCGATTCCACGTCCGCGCGGACCTTTGAGCTCGCGGCCTTTCTGCTCTCGCAGCCCATTGATCTGAACACGCTGTACTACAACCTCTATGCGGAGGACTTCTCCGAGATCATCAGGGATGCGGACAATATGCACAGGATCCGTTTTACGGAGAACAACGTCGCATACATCTACACCGCGCGCGAGGACCTGCCCGCGGGAAGCGACGCCGCGCCCGTGGTCTCCTCCGGCCTCGTCAGCCTGATGCACGACATCAAGGGCGTGTTCGTCTGGGTCAACTTCACCGAGAGCGACGACGGCGTGCACTGCGAACTGCGTTCCAACCGATACAACATCAACCCCATCGCGGTGAAGTACGGCGGCGGCGGGCACAAAAAGGCGAGCGGGTGCACCGTTCCCGACCGGGAAACGGCCATGCTGCTGCTCAACGACTTGAATACCCTTGCGGGAACGGAGCCGAACGCATGAACGAAGACATCAAAAACACGATCCTCGAACGGATCGAATCGTATGATACCATCATTGTATCGAGGCACATCCGTCCGGACGGGGACGCGATCGGTTCGACCAAGGGGCTTGTCAAGATCTTGCGCGACACCTACCCCGAAAAGAAGATCTACCTCGTCAACGAGGATTTCTCCGAAGATCTCGCCTTCCTCGGGGGTGAGGACACGGTGAGCGACGAAACCTTTGCGGGCGCGTTGCAGATCGTCATCGACACGGGCACACGGGCAAGGATCTCCAACCGCAGATTCGCTCTCGCAAAGGAGCTCATCAAGATCGATCACCATATCGAAGCCGACCCCTACGGGGATATCAACTGGGTGGAGGACGAGCGCTCCTCCGCATGCGAGATGATCGCGGACTTTTACCGCACTTTCCGCGATCGGCTCAAAATATCGCCCGAGGCGGCGACCGATATCTATGCGGGAATGGTGACGGACAGCAGCCGCTTCCGCCATGCGGAGGTCACGGGCGAGACGATGCGCCTCGCGGGAATGCTCCTCGACTGCGGCGTGGACATCGAAACGCTGTTCGCCAACCTGTACATGGAGGACTTTGAGCGCCTCAAACTCAAATCTTTCGTGTATGAGCACATCCGCATCACGCAAAACGGCGTGGCGTATATCTATATGGACGAAGCCGTACAGTCCGAATTCGGCCTCTCGCTGGAAGCGGCGAGCGACGTCGTCTCCGACCTCAAATCCATCCGCGGAAGTCTGCTCTGGATCGCCTTCATCGACAACAAGGCGCAAAATTCCATCCGCGTACGCCTCCGCTCCCGCTTCCTCGGGATCAACGATCTCGCGATCAAATATCACGGCGGCGGGCATAATATGGCAGCGGGCGCCACCGTCTACTCCCGCGAGGAGATGCAGGCGCTCATCGAGGACGCCGACCGACTGCTCGGAGAATATAAGCAAACACACGAGGGATGGCTATGAGGATCTTACTGACAAACGACGACGGGATCGAGGCCGAGGGGCTTCGGCATCTCGTAAATTGGGCGAAAACAAAGGGCGAAGTGTGCGTGTTTGCGCCCAAGACGCAACAGAGCGCAAAGAGCCACTCGATCGAGATCCACCAGGCGTATGAAGTCCGCCGCTCCGATCTCTTCGATGGGATCGAAGCATACAGCGTAAATTCCACGCCCGCCGACTGCGTGCGGATCGCCCTGCTCGGCATGAAGAAGAAGTTCGATCTCGCCATATCCGGCATCAACCGCGGGCCCAATCTCGGGGGCGATATTCACTACTCGGGAACGGTCGGCGCATGTTTTGAGGCAGCCATGTCCGGGGTCAAGGCCCTCGCTGTCTCCGCGGCCTTCCTCTCCTTCGATAACGCGGTGAAGAATTTGGACCGCGTCTTCGCGGAGATCACGGCGCGCAAAATGTTTGACTACGCCGATATTCTGAACGTCAATTTCCCCGAGGAGGGAGACGAGATCCTCGTCACGAGAATGGGCCCCACCATTTACAGCGACGAGTTTGAGTTCCTCCCGGACGGCTCGGCCAAACCGGGGCTGGTCTGCCTCTACGGCGGCACGCGCAACCTCGAATTGGATACGGACGCCACCATGACGGGGCATATCAGCATTACCCCGCTCGGCTGCGATCTGACCAACGCCGCCGCCCTCGAAGCGATCAAGCGGCGGTGACGGCAGAAAGTCGAATTTGACGCCTCAAATGCGGACATGCCCCCACCGTACGCTGTCATAAACAGAGAGACCGCCCGCCCGGCAAGTGCCGGGCGGGCGGCTTTTATGGAACAACAAGCGGATGTTCTCTTTCCTGCGCTTTGCCGACCAAATCGGCCGAACGGACCCTCATCAGAAGGCAAGCGCCTCTTCCCCGTATTTCCCGAACGGCAGCGCGGCGGGAACGGCATTGGATTCCGCAGCTTCTTCGCTCCACGTGATCTCGCTCTCTGCGGAGACGGTGAGCGAACGGAAGTTGAGTTCGAGGCCCTTTACGGGCGTATATTCGAACGTGATCGTGTTCTTCCCCTCTTGCAGCGCAAATGCTTCGCCGAGGACGACGGTCTTGTACTCCGTCCAGAGGGCGCCGCCGGGGACGGTGACGTCCACCGTCTGCTCCACACCGTTGATCGTGAGCTTATAGTGCTTGGAGAAGTTGTAGCCGCCCGAGTAGGAGGTGACGACGATGGTCAGCTTGACCGTGCAGGCCTCCTGCGCATTGAGCGTGAAGGTGATCGTCCCTGCGCTGTAATCCGTAGGAGTGCCGAGGCAGTCCTCACTCGTGCTCTTCTTCATGTTTTCCGAGACCGTGACGTGATCGTCGAGCGCCTTAAAGGTGTAGTCGGTCGCGGTGACGGGTTCCTCGAACCATGTGATCTCGCTCTCTGCGGAGACGGTGAGCGAACGGAAGTTGAGTTCGAGACCCTGCACGGGCTTGTACTCGAACAGGAGCTCGTTCTTGCCCTCGGCGAGCTCGAACGTGCCGAGCTCCACCGTCATGTAGTCCACCCAGCGATTGCCCGACGGGACTTTGACGTCCACCGTCTGCTCGGTGCCGCCGATCTTCAACGTGAAGTGCTTGGAGAAGTCATAGCCGCCCGAATAGGAGGTGATGACGACGGTCAGCTTGACCGTGCCCGCCGCCGCGGCGTTGAGCGGGAACAGGATGGTCGAATCTTCGTACTGCGCCGTGCCGATGCAGTTTTCGCCCTTGTTCTTGTTGACGCCGCCCGTGATCGCGACATGGTCGTCAACCGCATTGAACGTGTAGTCGGTATAGACGGGCTCCTCGGGTTCCTCGGGTTCCTCGGGCTCGGAGGTTCCATCAAACCACGAGATGTCCTTATCGGCGGTCACGACGAGCGAGCGGAAGTTGAGCTCGCAGCCCTGCACGGGCGTGTAGTCAAACCGCACGACATTCTTGCCCGCCGTGAAGGCAAAGCTCTCGCCGAGGACGACGGTCAGGTACTCCGTCCAGATCGCTCCGCCGGGGACTTTGACGTCCACCGTCTGCTCTTCGCCGTTGAGCGTGAGTTTGTAGTGTTTGGAGAAGTTGTAGCCGCCCGAGTAGGAAGTGAGGATGGCGGTCAGTTTGACCGTGCAGGCCTCCTGCGCGTCGAGCGTGAACGTGATATAGCCCGCGCTGTAATTGTTCTGAACGCTGCCGATGCAGTCCTCGCCGGCGTTCTTCTTCAAGCTGTCCGAAATTTCGACGTGGCTGTCTGTCCCCTTGAATGTGAAGTCGGTGGGTCCCTCGATGGGTTCGAACCAGACGACTTCGCTCTCTGCGGAGACGGTGAGCGAACGGAAGTTGAGTTCGAGGCCCTGGATGGGATGATACTCGAACACGATCTCATTCTCGCCCTTGGCGAGCTCGAACGTGCCGAGCTCCACCGTCATGTAGTCCTGCCAGCGATTGCCCGACGGGACTTGGGCGTCCACCGTCTGCTCTTCGCCCGCGATCTTCAACGTGAAGTGCTTGGAGAAATCGTAGCCGCCCGAATAGGAGGTGATGACGATAGCCAACTTGACCGTGCCCGCCGCAGAGGCTTTGAGCGGGAAGGTGATCGTCGCATCCTCGTACGACGCCGTGCCGATGCAGTTTTCGTTCTCGTTCTTGCTGACGCCGCCCGTGACCGCGACATGGTCGTCGATCGCGTCGAACGTGTAGTCGGTGTAGACGGGCTCGGCGGGCGGATCGACAAACTCGGGAAGATCCACTTCGCCCTCATGCCATGCGAACGTTGCGTCTCCCTCCAACGTCATGCTGCGGATGTTGTAGACGAGACCTGCGACGGGAGTGTCGGTGAAAGAGATGACGTTGAGTCCCTCTTCGAGCTCGAACTCGCCGAGATCGATGCTCTTGTAGTCCGACCATTGCGTTCCGAGCGTCGTAATTGCCTCGCTCGTCTGGCGGTAGCCGTTGATGCGGAATTCAAAGCGTTCTGTGAACACATACGTCCTCGGCAGGGAACTGATGATGACGGAGAACTTGGCCGTCGTCGCCTTCGAGACGTCGATCGGGAAATAGAGCGTGCTCTTCTCATAGCTCTTTACGCCGACGCAGTCTTCCCGCGTGTTCTTGGTGAAGCCGCCCGTGATGATGGTGTGTTCATCGATCCCCTTGAACTCCACGCCCTCTTCCGACTGCGCCGCCCAGCGAAGCGCGCAGCGTTCGGGTGCGGTGAGCGTCATGGATTCGAAGTTGCTCGAATAGTTGTCGTTCGCCGCCTGGAACAGGAAGTTGTTCTCGCCCTCGATGAGGTCGATGTTCATGAGCTTGATGAGGCCGAAAGAGACTTCGCCGATGCCCGCGGCACGGGGCGCTTTGGCGGAGGAAGTTTGCTCCACGCCGTTGACCCAGACCTTGACGACGTCCGTGTATTTGAGGTCGGCGTTGATGCTCCCGACGTTGACGGAGAGCGTCGCCTTCTCCGCGGCCGCGGAGATGATGCGGAAGCCGACGGAAGCGTTATTCTCCTTGGTGAAATCGGTGATATAGCCGAATTCGCTGCTCTGGGCGGCATGTCCGCCGACCACCGTCGCAAATCCCTTGACGGCGGAGAAGTTGTAGTCCTGCCCCGTCACGGGAACGAGCTTTTCGTTGACCGTGATGCCGTAACTTGCCGTCTTTTCCTTGTAGGTGACGGTGACCGTCTTGGAGCCTGCCGTCGCCATGTCGGGCGAGGAGATCTCGCAATCCGCAAGCGGGACGTTCGCCTTGGATTCATCGTCGTAGACCGCGGTCACTTTGAGCCCTGCGGCGGTAAAGGTATCCCCCACCTCGAAATCCGTCTTGGCGCCGCTCGCGTCCACCGAGATGGAGACAAGCGTGGCGGATGACGTGGTGCAGGCGGCCATTCCGAATGCGGCCATCATGACGACTGTCAACAGCGCAAGGATGACCAAGATCGCTCTTCTGTGTTTCATTGTTTTATTTCCTCCCTTTTTCATTTTTTTGTCTTTCCTTTTTGTGTTCTCTCGCATGCAGGATGAATGCCGCTACCGTCATGAGCAGGCAGATCCCCGCGGCCAACCCTGCCGTGACCTGCGCGGCGAGAATGGCGGTCTGCCACCACGGCGTGATCTGGACGATCACGGTGTCCGTGCCGATCCCGTTCATCGCCATGGAGTGCAGCTGGGTGTAGAGATTTCTCTTGCAGGCTTCGCGCATGGCCTTGACGACCGTCGCATTGTTGCGGTACGCGTTGAACGTCGAGCGGGAGCCGCCGAG
This sequence comes from uncultured Clostridia bacterium, assembly GCA_947625605.1. Lineage (GTDB taxonomy): Bacteria > Bacillota > Clostridia > Christensenellales > Borkfalkiaceae > Gallimonas. The sequence continues at coordinate 13,854 of CANQOY010000022.1, forward strand.
CATCCACACATCCGTTCCCGCGACGATGCCTTCCGCCATCGCTTCGGGGGCGATCATGTGATTGAGATTGAATGCGGAGTCCGTTTCGACGTAGCCCGTGAAGTTCCATTCGCCGCGAAGGACGTCGTTGCAGAGCCCGGAATGGATGCTCGCCCACTTGCAGCCGATGCGGTTGAGGCTCGTCATGACCCCGTTCGCCTTGCCCTCGACGATGCCGAGTTCAAAGGGTTTGAGATAGATCTCGCGCAGCGCCTGTTCGTTGCACCATGTAGAGCTTCCGCACCTGTTCTTTTCCTGTTCGTTGAGAATGAGGTGCTTGATGCAGACGATCGCGCCCTTGTTTTGCAGCCCGCGCACTTCCGCCGCCGTCATCTTGCCGGACATGAATCCATCCTCGGAGTAGTACTCGCAGGCGCGGCCGCCGTAGGCAAGGCGGTGAATGTTTGCGCCGGGGGCGTAGATCGAGCTGTAACCCGCCGTGTGCATGATTTCGAGCCCGAATGCCTCCCCAAGCTTTTCCACGAGCTCAATGTCCCAAGTGCAGGCCATGATCGTGGGGCTGGGGAATCCCATGCAGGATTTCAGGTTGGCGTTTTCGGAGCGGATCCCGAGAGGGCCGTCGTTCGCCATCGAACCGGGTGCGCTGACGCTCGTCGCGCCGCCCAGATAGAGGTACCCGTAGGTGCAGAGCCAATTCATTTCTTCCCATGTGAGCTGGTTGAGCAGATCCTCCCAGAGCGGATCTTCGAAGGGAAGATTGATGAGCATGGCGAGGGTGAGTTTGCCGTATTCCGAGGTTACCGTGTCCATGAGGGGCATCTCGTCCCCCTCTCTCTGCTCGGGAACGTGCCCGTACTGCATGTCATAGACCATTTTCTCGCCGACGCAGGCGAGGCTGACGGGCGCGGGGTAGGTCCCCTCCCAGTCGCTCCTCGAAAGGTAGGTGATCTTTTGGTTCGCCGTGCCCTCGTAGCGGTTGGGGTCCACGTCGTCGAACCGGTTGACGATGGCTTCACCAGTGACGGAGGAGACCGAATACTTCTTGAAATCGTCCTCCTCCACCGTCACGACCGAGGCCAATGCTGCGTCGCCTTCGGCGTCCATGCCGTCCGCGACCGTCTTGCCCTTCTTCGCAAGAATGTTGTTGAGCGCGTCGTGCGCGTCCCTGCCGCAGGCGAAGTAGTAATCGCCCGCTTCGAGGATGTACGTTCCCGCGCCGTAGCTGTCGTACGATTTGAGATCCTCGCCCTTGACGGTGATCGTCACGGTCTCCCTGCCGCCCGCTTCGAGCAGACCCATCTTGGCAAAGCCGATGAGCTCCACCGCGGATTTCTCCACGGGATGGGCGGGATCGCGGTCATACTCCGTGTAGGGCTTTTGCAGATAGATCTGCACGACCTCCCTGCCCGCGAGCGCGCCCGTGTTTGTGACGGTCACGGAGATGTTGTAGTCCTCGCCCGCTCTTCTCACGGAGTAGCCGCTGTACGCGAACGTGGTATAGCTCTCCCCGTGCCCGAAGGCAAAGGCGACTTCGTCCGAGTACTTCCAGCTGCCCGACCCTGCGACGACGCCCTTGGCGCTCTGCGCATTGCCGCGGCCGAGCACTAAGTCCTCATAGCGCGTCTCGTAATAGCGGTACCCGACGTAGATCCCCTCCTGATAGACGACGTACTTGTCGTTCCATTCCTGCCCCGTGGTCCCCCGCCCTGCGGGCACGCCGGAGTCCACTGCCGAATAGGTGAAGTCTCCGAAGTTCTCTGCCGCCGGTGCGGAATCGATGTCCATGGGCGCGGTATCGACGAGATGCCCCGAGGGGTTCGTCCTTCCCGAGAGCACATTGCCGATCGCCTCGAACGAGGCGTTCCCGCCGACACCCACCCAGAAGCAGGCGTCGATGTCGTACCGGAGAATATTGCGGTACTGCATCTGGTTGCGCGTGTTGATGAGCAGCACGATGCGTTTGAGCGCGGAGAGGTGCTGCAAGACGTCCGCTTCCTCTTTGGAGAGATCGAGATAGGTGTTGTCGAGGCATTCGGACGTCTGGAAGGAGACGTCCACGTCCTCCCCCGAGTTGCGGCGGATGATCATGATCGCCGCATCGCCATAGGCGCGCACCGAGGGCTCCATGTTGCCCATGTTGGTGGAATTGACGGCCGCCCAATCCGCCTCTTTGACCTGAAATTCCTTATAGCGGGGATCCGAGGCGTTGCCCGCGGTCGTCCGCCAGCCGCCGTAACTGCTCGAAAGCAGGGTGTAAGCCGTCCAGAGCCCGTTGTTGACCGCAAAGCCCGGGCCGCCCTCCTCCACGGGAGTTTCGAGCGTCTCTTTGAGATCCTTGACGGGGAACGCCGCGAGCGCGCCGGAGCTGCCGCCCGAGAAATCCCCGTATTTGCCGGGCGAGGACGCAATGCCGAACAGCCTCACCTTCGCCCCCGCCGAAAGGGGAAGCGCGGGATCGCCGTTTGCGTCTTTCTTGTTCCAAAGGAGCACGGAGCCCTCGGACGCGACCTGTTCCGCGACGTCGAGGGAATTCTGCCGCATCGCCACGTCGTCGTACACCTGGTGGCGGTATCCGCTGTCGTCCGTCTCATAGAGCGGATCGCCGTTTTCATCCTTTGCGACAAAGTCGGACTTGTAGTATTCGAAGGCGGAAGTATCCGCATCGGGGTTGCTCTGCGGCACATAGACGTCGATGCCGAGCATGCCGTTCAGCGATGCGGGGTATTGGTTCGCAAAGTTTCCGCCCACGAGGAAAGCGGCAAACAGGATCGTAAAGAACACCGTCAGGATGCACCAAACCGACCGTTTCAACCAACGTGTTTTCTTCATTTTTCTTTCCCCCTCCGCTTCTTACAGACCGCATAGAGCACGACCGATACCACGAACAGCACAAAGAACACGAGATCGGCAATGAACAGAACGGTCTGCCACCAGAGATCGAAGAGCCCCACCGATTCGGCGGTCGCTCCCGCGATCCCATTGAGGATCATATAGCCGACGATCATGCCCGCCGTCGCGAAAAAGATGACGACGGCGCTGATCCCCGCGATGATCCCCCAAGGAATTTTCTTCATTCTTTCCTCCTCATTTGGTTTTTTCAAACGCGGGAAGCGCGATCGGAAGCGCTTCCCGCGTTTGCGGTTTCATCATAGAGCATTCGCACCCCACCGTCAAGGGGCAGGGCACGAAAGACATTGCGAGACGCACGAATTCTCTCACGCGGCCCTTTCCGGGATGGGGAGAAGGATCGCGATGCGGAAGATGTTCTCCTCCGTCTGGATCGTGAGATCGCCGCCGTATTTTTCCACGATCGCGCGCACGCTCTTGATGCCGAAGCCGTGGTTTTCGGCGTCTTTCTTGCTCGTGCGGAGGAATCCGTCCTGCGTCGTCGGGATCGCTCCCTCGTAGTAATTTTCCGCCATGATCGAGACGCACTTGCCCACGGTGTGCACGTTGACGCCGATGCACTTCTTCTCCTCATCCCGCACCATGGAGGCCGCTTCGATCGCGTTGTCGAGAATGTTGCCGAACAGCGCGTAGAGCTCCCCCTCCCCCACAAACGCGAGGTCGGCGCAGTTTGCCATGCAGGTGAGCTTGATGCCCTCGCGGTGGCATTTGAGGCTCTTTTCCGTGAGGATGATATCGAGCACCTCGTTCCCCGTCTCCACGGTGGTATCGTAGATGGAAATGAGCTCGGTCATCTCGGAGATCGTCCTCTCGTCCAATTCGCCGCGCGCGGCGAACCTGCCCAGCTGGTATTTGAGGTCGTGGCATTTGATATTGATGAGGTCGATCTCTTCCTTTTTCATCGCATATTGCTGTTCCGCCTGTTTGAGCAGGTGGGAAATGGTCCTGATCTCGTCCTTTGCGTCTTTCGCGTCCAACAGCTTCCGCATGAGATAAAAGACGAGAATACAGCACATGACGTTATAGACGCCGACGATGATGTCATAAGACCGCGTCACGTTTTCCGCACCTTCGATCTTCGGAATGTACACGACGACGGCATTGAGAATGATATCCACAAGGAGGATGACGAATGCAAGCAGGAGCATTTGCACATTTTTGAGCTCGAAATCCCCTCCCTTGCCCAGCCGCCGCCCCAACAGGAAGTAGGCGCACGCGAGCACGGCAAGGTTGACGTCCAAGTAGATAAACGCCGCGACCACCGTCCAACCGTTCAGGCTGTATGAGTCGAAGATCGCGTTCCCGTACATGCTGTCGGCGCTGATGAGGTCGAACGGCAGGCTCATCAGGCGGAAGATCTCATAGGAGAGGTGCTGGGCCGTGTACGCGGCGACGGCGCAGAAAAAGCACTTCTTGACCGAGATCTTGTAAAGAAAGACCAGCCCGAAAAAGGTGACGAGAAAGAGCGCAAAAAACATGAGCGAGGCGTACCAGCTCGTATAGCCGTACTCCCCCTTTACGGGATAGAAAAAGGCCGCCAGATAGGAAACGGCGAGCACGCCGAGCACGCGGAGCGGGAACAGCTTGCGCTTGGTAAGGCGAAACGTAAAGAGCGCTTCGGCGACGAGGATCTCGGTGATGAACACCAATTTGTAGATTTCAAGACCCGTCATAGCTTCGTCTCTCCCCCCATGCTCAGGTATTCGTTGAAACTCGTCAGAAACGCCTTTCTGCGCGGCGCGGCGATCTGCAATTCTCTGCCTCCCACCACGACGGTATTCCCCTTGATCTCGGTGATGTAGGAGAGGTTGACGAGGTAGCAGCGGTTGCAGAGCGCAAACGGCAGACCTTCCAGATCGTCGAGAACGCGTTTGAGCGTCCCGCTGCCGACGACCTCCCCCGCCGTGGTGTGATAGGTGATGACGTGCTTCATCGCCTCGACATAGCGCAGCTCGGACGCCGCCACCATTCTCTTGCCGTGCCGCGTGGTGACCCAGATCTCGCGGTTGCGCAGCGTGTGCAGATATTCGAGCGCTCTGCGCAACTTCATGGCAAACTGATAGTAAGAGACGGGCTTTACGATGAAATCGAACGCGTTGACCTCATAGCCCTTGACTGCGTACTGCGCGAGATTGGTCACGAAGATCACGATCACACGGCTGTCGATGAGGCGCAGCTTGCGCACCGCTTCGAGGCCATTCAGATCGGGCAATTCGATATCCATCAGCACGATATCCGTATCCTTGCTGTATTCGGCAAAAAAAGACGTTGCGTCTCCGTATGCAAAGACATCCGACGGCTGCCCGTTCTGCTCCGCATAGCGGCGGATGAACCCTTTCAGCGCATTTCTCGTGCTGCCGTCGTCTTCCACAATACACATTTTGATCATAGCGTCCCCCTGTAACGACAGTTTAATACAAACTCCGCTCCCCGTCAAGACCGCCTTCGCGTTTATCGCACGATATGGCAAATGAGGCGCACAAATTCTTTGGCGTAACTACTTTTAATTTGCGCCAACATGCGTCCCCTATGCGGCCGTTTGGCGCGCCATTGATGTGACTTTCCGTGCCGAAAGGCGGGCGCGCGGGAGGCGGTTTTTCCACGAATGCAAAAAACAACCTTCCCGAAGGAAGGCTGTTTTTTGCAAACTTTTCAGGTTGCGGCAGGCTCAGAACTGTTTGCCGGGAAGCATCGCGACGGGCGCGACGCTTGCAGCTGCCGCAGCGGGTTCCAATGCAACGATCTTGCAGTTCGCATTGAATTCCTTCGTTGCAGAGTTGCCGTAGCAGGTCAGCACGCCTTCGACCGTGACGACATCGCCGACCTTGACCGTGCTGCTGTAACTGCTCTTTTCACGGAAGCACTGCACCGTCTTTTCCTCTACGGTGATCGTGAAAGTGACGTTTTGGTAAGTGCTATCGTAAGCAGTATCAATCTTCGTGACCTCGCCCTGCAACGAATAGGTGCCGGGCATCGTCTGGCCGCCCGTGAGCGTGTACAACTGCGTCACGATTTCCAGAGCGGAATACGTGTGATTGCAATCTTCGCAGTGGTTGAGCTCGGGCGTGCACTTTTCGGTGATCGTGGGCTTATCGCAGTCGGGGACAGAGCAGGTGCCCGTGTGCGTCCACGCGCCCTCATTGTGCGTGTAGACGTACTGGTGCACGTGTGCAGGCAACTCGCCGTAGAACGCGATCGTCGAGATCTGGACATATTGGTTCGTCGAAGAGTTGGTCGACGTCAGATTAAAGACGAGCTGATAGTAGCAATCTTTCCAGCCACCCGCGGGAGCGGCCACATTCACCGTGCCACTCGCGGTGAACTTCACTGTCTTCGTGAAAGAAGGCGTTGCGTCATCGGCGGTGGGATCGGACGTGAACACGTTGAACGTGACGGAGTTCACCGTAATGGTGGCGGTGCCAAAGGTGATGGCAAGGCTCTGCACCGTGCCGCCGAACGTCGTCTTCGAAGTGAGCTTGCGGTCTGTGGCGACGCAGTTGCCGCTCTTGCCGCCCAAACGCCAAGGATTGATCTGGGAGTTGCCTTCCAAATTCCATGTAACGCCGCCCACTTCGATATCGCAGTTGGAGGTATAGGAGTTGCTGGTGCCCTGCTCGGTTGCCGTGGTGAGCGTGTAGAGGAGGTCGCCCGTGATCTCGGGTTCTGCCGCCACGATCGTAACTTTGAGTTCGACGGTGTCGCTCTCTTGGCCGACGGTGAGCGTCGCTATAATCGTGATCTCGGTATCGGTTTCGGGAAGTTTGAGAACGATGAGCTTGCCGCCCTCGATCTTGACGAGATCGGTCGCCTCTTCAAGCTCATAGCTGACGGAAGCCTCGCCCTGCGTTGCGGGAAGTGCCACTTCGTCGTCGACGGCGTCAAGCGACGTCTTGGAGAGTTTGAGCGCGGCTTTCGCGTCGTCGAGTTTCTCGGCATCCGTCTTGGGGGTCGTGGTGCCGCCGCCGGCATAGACGTCGATCGATTCCAAACGGATCTGGGCCGATGCCGTGAAGTCGAGCGAAGCTGCGGCCGTTCCAAAGGTAACAGTCACATCCAACCCATCGACGGTCACGGTGATCCCCGAGACGCTCGACAAGGAGGTCTGCAATGCGCCGGGATAGTCTTTATCCTGATACGTTGCGCAGTGGAACACGAGCTTCGTCATTGCGGAGGTGTACTCGATCTTGACGGTATTGCTCTGATAAATGCGGAGCGGATTAAAATATTCTTCGTTGATGTCCTGATTGCTTCCGCCTTTCGAGACCGTAATCGTAACATTGTTCTGCTGCCAGACCTGCACTTGCGCCGAAACTTCGGTGCGGTTTGCCGTATCCGCAAAGGAAAGCGTCGCGTCTGCGTCGCTGGGCTCGGGGCCGGGGCCGGGTTCATCCGTGCCGCCCTGCGAAGCGGTACCCGTGAGGGTGATGGACTTCACATAGATTGCACGCGTGGTGCCCGTAAAGGTGATGGTCTGCTCGCCCGTCGTCGTGACGTCATACTCGATCGTGTAGAACTTCCAAGCAGTATCTTTTGCGGAGAAATTCGCGTCCGCCGCGGTGTGATCGCCTGCGGTGAGCGCAGTCGTTCCGGCGGTTACGGTGAGCTTGTCTGCGGAATCGTAATCATAAGACGTTGCAATGACAACGAC
>CANQOY010000023.1 GCA_947625605.1 uncultured Clostridia bacterium
CGAACACAGAAGTTAAGCTCTCTTACGCCAAAAGTACTCGGTCTAACGACCCGGGAGGATAGGTAGCTGCCGGCTTTCAGACAAAAAAGAAGGTATCATGCGATACCTTCTTTTTGTATGCAGATTTGAGAGCTTAACTTCTGGGGCAAGCCGTACCGAAAAAGAAGGAGAAAAACGAATTGCCGATTACGGCTTTACCGCCCTGTTAAGCTCTCTTACGCCAAAAGTACTACTTCGCGCAGAGCGCTCGTGCCGCCCTTCGACAACGATAAGAATGTGCGGGCGGGGCGGTCTAACGACCCGGGAGGATAGGTAGCTGCCGGCTTTCAGACAAAAAAGAAGGTATCATGCGATACCTTCTTTTTGTATGCAGATTTGAGAGCTTAACTTCCGGGGCAAGTCGTATGACAGGAAGAACGGGTCCCTTGCCCCCTCCGCGGAGGGGAGCCAGATGACCCGCCCCCTTTTCAAGGGGGCGGGTGGCGCGGCAAAGCCGTGACAGGTGGGGGTTCATTCTGAATTTCGTCACCCTGAGCTCCGTCGAAGGGTAGCCATATGATAAAATATGGTGATGTTTCGACTTCGCTCAACATGGCGACTGCTACGCCGGTAAATATTTATTGTACGCAGAAATAATCTGCATTAAATTATATCCAAAATAATACTCGCCCACGTCCCTTTATTATTTTTTATCTTAATATTTACAGAAGGAAAAAACAGAGCAATGATTGAAATAAGCAATGTAATGATCCTCAATGGTAACGCGAATAAAGCAATAAAGCCGACTGCAATTTCGCTTCCGCTCGCAGTATATCGCTCCCCATTATCATACTTCACTTCGAATTCGCCCGAAGAATTTGCACTCACTTTATAAGAAGGAGCAACATGGTATGTTTTTCCTTCTTCCGGAGTGTAGTCCTTTAATGAATCCAAAATGAACGCTTCGATGATATAACCAAGAAAGAGTAAAGGAAATCCGATCACAGTGAGAGTCATCAACATGCAACCGGTGATTAAAGCCGCAACCGGCACCAAAGCAATTTGAATTAAAACTTCTAAAAACTTCCTGCCGAGGCTCATTTTTCTCCGCCGATTCTCCTTTTCCCGTTTGTACTTTTCGGGGTTGGCGACGGTAAGGAAGCCATGATACTCGCGATCTTTCTTTTTTCCCCTCATGCCGTATCCTCTACGTATAAAATCAAAAACTATTTTACATCATAAAATGGTGTTAGTCAAGCATTTTACATCATTTTATGATAAATAATTAGCTATGAAAACCGCTGAGGCAATCGGAGAAAATCTCAAACAAGCGCGAAAGGATAAAGGCTATACGCAAAAAGAGGTTGCTTCCATCCTCCACATGACGCAACAACAGTATAGTCGGTTTGAGAACGGGGTTTTTGAATTGAATTATGACCAAATTCTTGCGTTATGCAAGCTATATGACGTGACGCCGAATGAAATATTTGCAATCGACTGACGGCAATGCGCTTTTCATAAAACTTTATAGTTAAGCGCAAATTGTGATAGATCAAACATTTCACTTACACACAAAAAAGAGACGCTGTATTAGGGCGTCTCTTCTCTTACATGGTCAAAACTGTGCTGCGCGGAACTCAGCGGCCCTCCTTGTGGCAGGCGGAGACAAGCTTATCCGAGATCCGCACGAAGGCCTCGGCGTCCTCCTCGCCGATGATGTCGAGAAGGCTGTGCACGAGCTCCAAAGTGCGCTCGTGGACTTCGAGGTATTTGTGCAAATTCTCCTTGACGGGGCGGACATACGTCGTTCTGCGGTCGGTCTGGCCGTCGCAGCGTTCGAGAAGATTCTTCTTCACCAAAGAATCAATGGTGCGGTTGACGAGGGATTTGAGCATCTTCGTCTCGGAGACGATCTCCTTGAAAGAGACGAGCCCCTTTCCGTCCTCCATGTATCTGCGGTTCACGAGGAGCATGATGACCGCCTCGTTATAGATCATCCCCTTGGTGAGGCGGGTGTTTTTGAAAATGGCCGTCAGGCGCACCCATGCCGTAATGATATCCTCTTCCAACCCGCTTTGCTTATCCATATTTGTATACTCCGTCGATTTTCAATTTTATTATACAGCAGGCGGGCCGTTTTGTCAAGATATTCCTTTATTTTTTCGCGTGCCCGCAAGCGCTTGATTTTTCTCGAACGGCATGCTATAATGTGGACATGGTATTGCCGAATGACGTTTACATTCTGCTCAGCGTGGTCAATACGGCGCTGAGAGACGGCGAATCGCTCGAAGATCTCTGCGCGGAATACGGCTGCACGCGGGAAGAGCTCGAAGCGCGGCTCGCGCAGGCGGGGTTTGAATATGAAGAGGCCGCGCGGCGGTTTCGCTGAAACTTATCCACATTGCACTGTGGATAAGTTGATAACTTTGTTGATATCTGCCGCCGAAGGGGAGGAATGAGATGAGCAAATTGGATCTGATGAGATTGTTTTCCGAATTCGAGGGCGAAATTTCGGAGAGCGACTTCACTCCGGAAGAGCTTGAAGAGTATCTTTCCTACCTCGGGCGGGAGGAGCAGCCGCTATCTCCCGCGGCGTGGAAGGCGCAGTATTTTTCGTATTACGACGACGTAAAAGACAAGTCTTTGAAGCGGCAGGATTGGTGACGCATTTTTGAAAATCGCCGCTCGATCGCGGGCATGGTATGGGGAAAATCGGTGTAAAAAAGAAAAATGCGCACATACTGCACGCATGAAACTCACCACCGTGATCTGTTCGGCGATCCTCGTCGCTACGGGAATGTTCGCCCTCGTCTATGCCCTCTCGGGGTTCGATTTTCTCCTGTTCCTCTGCGGAGGCAACGTCTATGCGTTCCGCGCGCTGCTGTCTCTTGCGGGCGTCGCCGCGCTCTGGCTCCTCTTCTGGCTCATCGCCTTCCGTCCGCTCCGCTGGCTCTCGTAGGGCCGCCGCGGGCTACATGCTTATATTTTCGAGCATGAACTTCTCGAACGGAACGCTCTCCACAAAGTCGCGGGGGCGGAACACCACATGGCGGAATTTCGCATAGTTGAAGAGATGCGTTTTCAGGAGGACGGGCGTGGGGATATCCAGCGCGTCGCAGATCTCGGAGAGATAGCGGAAAAAATCCGCATACGAAAAGTTCTCGTCGCGCTCGTAGACGGTCTGTTTGACAATGCGTTCGTCCTGAAAAATTTTCGCCCAAATTCGGAACATGTTCCCATTATAGCGGATTTTGCGCAAAAAGGCAATCGGATCGCGGAAAAAGCTGCCGAAAAGTTGCGCGTCTCCCGCAAACAAGTTGACAAAACCGCGCGCATACGCTATAATAGTGAAAAACGAGCCGTGATTTCCGTGGGAAGTCACGGTCGTCTTTTAGAAATTCAAGAGGGGTACCATATGGCAGATCAATTCTATATGACGCAAAAGGGGTACGAGGAGGCCGTCGCCAGACTCGACTATCTCACCAAAGTCAAGCGCAAGGAGATCATCGACCGCATCGCGGAGGCGCGCAGCCACGGAGATCTCTCCGAGAACGCCGAGTACGACGCGGCGCGCAACGAGCAGGCGGCCAACGAGGGCGAGATCGCCGAGCTCGACTATAAGATCAAGAACGCCGTCATCATCGAGGAGTCGGACGACAATTCCGCCGTGCATATCGGCTCCCGTGTCACCGTGTATGACGAAGAATTCGAAGAGGAGGCGGTGTATACCATTATGGGGACGACAGAGGTCGATCCCATGAACAACGTCATCTCCAACGAGTCCCCCGTGGGAGCGGCGCTCCTCAGGCACAAGAAAGGGGAGACGGTCTCGGTCAAGGCGCCCGACGGCGAATACAGATTGAAGATCCTCAAAATCGAGTGAGGGGCGATATGGAAGAGAAGAGAGAGACGCCGCAGGAAGAGGAGACGCTCATCGAGCAGGCCCGCATCCGTCGGGAAAAACTTGCGAAGTTGCAGGCCGAGGGGCACGATCCCTACTGCGTCACGAGTTACCCCGTCACCGCAAACTCCGCCCTCATCAAGGGCGACTTTGCCGCGTGGGAGGGGAAAGAGGTCGTCGTCGCGGGGCGCCTGATGTCGCGCCGCGTCATGGGGAAGGCCTCGTTCTCCCACATTTCGGACAGGGACGGCCAGTTGCAGATCTATGTGACGCGGCAGGACGTGGGTGAGGACGTATACACGGCCTACAAGAAGGACTTCGACATCGGCGATATCGTCGGCGCAAAGGGGTTTGTATTCAAGACGCAGACGGGGGAAGTAAGCGTGCACGTCCGCGAGCTCGTGATGCTCTCGAAGGCCCTCCTGCCCCTGCCCGAGAAGTACAACGGCCTCCAAAATCCCGATACCAAGTACCGCCTGCGCCACCTCGACCTCATCATGGATCAGGACGTGCGCGAAACCTTCTTCAAGCGGGCGCGGATCGTCCGCAGCATCCGCAGGTTCTTGGACGACCGCGGCTTCATCGAGGCGGAGACGCCCATCCTGCTGCCGCTCGAAATCGGCGCCGACGCGCGCCCTTTCAAGACGCATCACAACGCGCTCGATCTCGATATGTACCTGCGCATCGAGACGGAGCTCTACCTCAAACGCCTCATCGTGGGCGGCTTTGAGAAAGTCTACGAGCTCGGGCGCATCTTCCGCAACGAGGGGATGGACGCGAGGCACAATCCCGAGTTCACCACCGTGGAGATTTATCAGGCCTATGCGGATTACCACGCCGTCATGGACTTCGTGGAAGAGCTCTATCGGTTTGTCGCCGAAAAGACTTGCGGGACGCTTCAAATCGAATATCGGGGTACCATGCTCGACTTCGGGCATTGGGAAAAGCTCACCATGAAGGAGGCGGTGAAGAAGTACGCGGGCGTGGATTTCGATGCCGTGGAGAGCGACGAAGCCGCGCGTGCGCTCGCGGCGGAACGCGGCGTCGAGACGGAAAAGGGGAAGGAGACCAAGGGTCACATCCTCGCCGCATTCTTCGACGCCTATGTGGAGGACAAGCTCATCCAGCCCACATTCATCTATGATTATCCCGTCGAGATCTCTCCGCTCGCCAAGCGCAAGCCCGAGGATCCGACGATGACGGAACGCTTCGAATATTTCATCATGGGAATGGAGATGGGCAATGCCTTTTCCGAGCTCAACGACCCCATCGACCAGAAGAAGCGCATGGCGGATCAGGCCGCGAAAAAGCGCGCGCAGGGCGCGAACGCGCAGATCGACGAAGAGTTTATTGACGCGTTAGAGCGGGGCATGCCCCCCACGGGCGGCCTCGGATTGGGCGTGGACCGCCTCGTGATGCTGCTCACGGACAGCGCGAGCATCCGCGACGTTTTGCTCTTCCCGACAATGAAGCCGAAGAAGTGAACGGCCCGCGGGAGGGAGCCATGAAACTCCACATTGCGGAGATGCTCCGCGCACAGCGGGAGGCGCACGTCTCCTTCCATACGCCGGGGCACAAGCGCGCGGGCGCAGACATCACGGAGCTCTCGTATTCGGACAACCTCTATGCCCCGCACGGCGTGCTGGCAGAGGCCGAGCGCGACGTCGCGCACATCCTCGGCGCAGAGAAGAGCTATCTTTTGACGGACGGAAGCACCTGCGGCGTATTCTCCATGCTCGATTGCCTTCGGGCGGCGGGCAAAAAGAGGGTAGCCATGTCCGCGTTCTCCCATCCAAGCGCATACCATGCCTGCGAGGTGATGGGGCTCGAACCCGTATTCATCGCACAGAAAACGGCGTACGGCATCCCCGTCCCGCCGACGGAAGATGCACTTTCGAGTGCGCTCGAAGGCGCGGACGCGCTCCTGCTCGTCTCGCCCGACTACTACGGATTTTTCCCTCCCCTTGCGGCGGCGAAAGCGCTCTGCCGCGCTGCGGAAAAGCCCCTCCTCATCGACGGGGCGCACGGCGCGCACCTGCACTTTACCGAGCGCTATGCGGGGAAGTACGCCGACCTATGGGTGGACGGCGTGCACAAGTCTCTCCCTGCGCTGACGCAGGGCGCCGTCGTATCGGCGGCGGGGGAGTGGGCGGACCGACTCGGGCGCGCGGTGAAGCGCTTCCGCACGACTTCGCCCTCCTACCCCATTCTGGCGAGCGTGGAATGCGCGGTGAAGTACCCCCGCAACGAGGCGATCGAAGCGGCTTCCGAGGCATTCAAGCTCAGACATGGGTGCCTCAAAAACGATGATTGGACGAAAATCCTCGTCCCGTTCGGCTCTCTCGGAGCGCGCGCGTGCGCCCTCTTGGAGGAAAACGGGATCTACGCGGAATTTAACGACGGCAATTATGTGATGTTCTACCTCTCCCCGTGCACGCGGGAGGAGGAGCTCGAACAACTCGGCGCCCTGCTGGACGGGCTCCCCCGCGGGGAGGTCGCAGAGGACGCGGAGGTGGGGTGCGTCCCCATCTATAAGGAGGGAGCGTGAAGCAACTTCTCCGCGCCACAACCGCATACCGCCTCTTTGCGGCGGACGCCGAGCGCGGGTGCGCCGCGCACACGACGCTCATCCTGTTCCCGGACGAAGCGTATCTGCGCGAAATGCTCACCGTATTTGCGCAGGCCTTTTTCCGGGCACGGGAGGGCGGGCGCACGGCTTCGCTCATCGAAAAGGAGAGCCTGTCGGATTGCCGCTTCTACCCCGCAAAGGGGGAGAAGTATACGGCGGACGGCGTGGCCGACCTCTTGGGCGAGTGCGCGCTTCGGCCCGTGGAGGAGGACAGGCGGCTGTTTGTGCTCGACGCATTCCACACCGCCACGCCCCTCGTCCAGAACAAGCTGCTCAAAGCGCTCGAAGAGCCGCCCGAGGGCGTGTATTTCCTGCTCGGGGCGACGGCGGAGCACGCCGTTCTGCCCACCGTGCTCTCCCGCGCGAAGAAACTCTCCGTGCCACCCTTCTCCGAGGCGGAGGTCCTCGGGGTGCTCAGGCGGCACCATGTCCGCGAAGAGGGGCTCGAAGAGGCTGCGGCGGCCTGCGGAGGCGTGTATTCCGTCGCCGAAGCGCTGCTTGCGGGAGGCGGGGAGGATTTCCGCCTTGCGGAGCGCTTTCTCGGGGCGGCGGACACGGAACAGCTCTGCCGCGAGATCGGCGAGAAGAAGACCAAGACGTTCTTCCCCGCCGTGCGGCTCGTCCTGCGCGATCTGCTCTTTCTTCGCACGGGGCGGGAGGGGGACTGCGCGCGGCGCGGCCCCGCAATGCGTTCGCTTGCGGAGGAATATCCCGCGGGCGCCCTGCTCGCCGCGATCGGGTTCGTCACCGAGGCGGAGCAGGAGATCAGATTCAATGCGAATCCCGGGCAGGCGGCGTATGCGCTCGCCCTGCGGATCCAAAAGGAGAAAGCGAGATGGCAAAGGTTGTCATAGTTCGGTTCAAGGGGAATCACAAATCCTATTATTTCAGCGCGGGAAATCTGCCGCTCAAAAACGGCCAGCACGTCGTCGTGGATACCTCGCGCGGGTTGGAATACGGCACCGTGGTCGAGGCGGAAGCGGAGGTACCCGAGGAAAAGATCGTTCAGCCGCTCCGCCCCGTCGTGCGGATTGCCACGGAAAAGGACGAAGAGGCCGTGCAGAGGAACGAGGCGCGCCGTGCGGATGCGATCAGGATCTGCAAGGAGAAGATCGCTGCGCACGGGCTCGGCATGAAGCTCATTGACTGCGAGTTCACTTTCGACGGGAGCAAAGTCATCTTCACGTTCACGGCGGAGGGACGGGTGGACTTCCGCGAGCTCGTCAAGGATCTCGCCTCCGTCTTTCACATCCGCATCGAGCTCAAACAGGTCGGCAGCCGCGACGAATCGCGCATTCTCGGCGGGATCGCGCCCTGCGGCAGGATCTGCTGCTGCGCGAGCTGCATGCCCGACTTCCAGAAGGTGAGCATCAAGATGGCGAAGAATCAGGGCCTCTCGCTCAACCCCGGCAAGGTCAGCGGCCTGTGCGGGCGGCTCATGTGCTGCCTCGCGTACGAGAACGACTACTACGCCGAAGCGTATAAGAAAGTGCCCAAGCTCGGCTCTTCGGTCTCCACTCCCGAGGGAAAGGGGGACGTCATCTCGGTGGACATGCTCAAAATGACGGCGCGCGTCAAGATCGAGAAGGAGGGCGCGGTGTTTTATCGGGATTTTCCCGTCGCCGAGATCGCCTTCAAGCGCGGCGAAGGCAAGGATGAGCCGGACGACGAGGAGAAAAAATAAACAATCGCGTTTTTTTCGTCAAAAAACTTTACGAAACCCAAAGAATGTGATATAATACGGATAAGATTTTATTGGAGGTGGATCTCATGGCTCACAGAATTTCGGATGCGTGCGTATCCTGCGGCGCGTGTGAGGCGACCTGCCCCGTCGGCGCCATCGCCCCCGGCGAATCGACTTACGTCGTAGACCCCGATGTCTGCATCGACTGCGGCGCCTGCGAGGACGGTTGCCCTACGGGAGCGATCACTGCGGAATAAGCGTACACAAGAGAGAGCGCGGGGTGCCCGCGCTCTCTTTCTCATACCGCACTTAGGAGCGTGCCGCGGAGGAATACCCTCATGAAAGTTATCGAACCCCTGCTCATCGGAGAATATCGGATCATTCAGGATACCGAAAAATACCGCTTCACCTCGGATTCGGTCCTCCTCGCCCGCTTTGTCAAGGCCGCGCGCGGGGAGCGCGTCGCCGATTTCTGTTCCGGAAGCGGCGTCGTCGGCCTGCATTTTTATGCGGAAAACGCGGGTGTGAAGTCGGTGACCCTCTTTGAAAAGGACCCCGATCTCGCACGGATGAGCGAGGAGACGGTGCACCTCAACGGGCTCGGGTCCGTGTTCGGGGTGGAGAACGTGCCGCTTCAAGAGATCCCCGCCTGCTATCGGGAAGCGTTCTCGCTCATCCTCTGCAATCCGCCCTATGAACGGGACGGCTTCGAGAACGCGGACGCGGGCAAGGCGCCCTGCCGCAAGGAGCTCAGCCTGACGCTCTGCGAGCTTGCGGACGCCGCGGCGCGCTGTCTGAAATTCGGGGGAAGATTTGCCGTCATCCACCGCGCAGATCGCGTCAGCGAGCTTCTCTGTGCCCTCCATGTCCGAAACCTCGAACCCAAAAAGCTGCAATTCGTCGCGGGGAGGGAGGGGCGGAAACCGTACGCCGTGCTCGTCTCCGCCAAGAAGGGCGCCCGCCCCGGCGTGGAGGTCTTGCCCACGCTCGTCAATACCCATCAGGAGGCGCTATGATCACATTTGTCGCAACGCCCATCGGCAATCTCAAAGATATCACCCTCCGCGCGTTGGAGGAACTGCGGGCGGCGGACGTCATTTTCTGCGAGGACACCCGCCACACCGTCAAGCTGCTCTCCGCCTACGACATCAAAAAGCCGCTTCTCGCCTGCCACAAGTTCAACGAGCGCGAGGCGGCGGAGAAGATGCTCGCCCTCTCCCGCGAGGGGAAGCGCGTCGCCGTGGTCTCGGATGCGGGCATGCCCGTCATATCCGACCCCGGGAACTGCGTCTGCCGCGCCTTGAAGGAGGCGGGAGAGCCGTATACGGTGCTCCCCGGGGCGTCTGCCTTCGTCTGCGCGCTCGTGCTCTCCGCATTCCCCGCCGATCGGTTCGTCTTTCTCGGCTTTCTTCCCGAAAAAAAGGCGGAGCGGCGGGAACTTTTAACGCGCTGTTCCAAGCTGCGGGAGACGCTCGTCTTTCACTGCGCGCCGCAGGATCTGGACGATTATGTCCATACCATGTCCGAGATCCTCGGCAATCGCAGGGCCTGCGCGGTGCGCGAGATCACCAAGATCCACGAGGAGAGCCGCGAGTTCTTTCTCGCAGACGGCTATACGGGCGAGCGGCGGGGAGAGTTTGTGCTCCTCGTCGAGGGGGCAAAGGAAGAGGCGCCGCTCTGCGCGCTCTCCCCGCGCGACCATGTGAAGGCGTACATGGAGATGGGGATGGAGAAGAAGGAGGCGCTCAAACAGGCGGCAAAGGACCGCGGCGTTTCCAAAAGCGACCTTTACAGGGAGACGCTCGACCTCTGAGAGGCAATAAAAAAAGGGCTGTACGCGGCGCACAGCCCTTTTTTTATTTTGTTCAACTAAGCGCCGCAGCAAGAACGGTGAAGAGAACGATAAGCGCAATGATCGCAACGACAACCGCAAGGATGCTCGTCACGAGGCCGCCGATGGCAGCGCCCTTGCCGGATCCCTGCATGTGGTTGGACCGAGACAGGCCGACCGCGCTCAAAACCGTACCGACGATACCCATGACGATGGCGGCAACGGAGAGCCACCAAAGCACGAACCACGAGATCACCGCGAAGGCGATGCTGATGCAGCCGAGCACGAGGCCGTTTACCGCCATCTTGTTGGGCTGGTGAACGGGTTGCTGGGGCTGAACGGGTTGCGGTACGGGCTGATCAGGCTGAACGGGTGTGCCGCAGTTCGGGCAAACCGTCTGGCCTTCATCGATCTGTGCTCCGCAGGATTTGCAAAACATGTTCTTAACCTCCATTAACAGTTTCTTGTGTGTAGACACACAAAATATTATAACATTCATACGCATGGCGCAGGGATAATATGTGCGAGACACATATTTTCGAATGGAAAATTCGGATTTTTGATATACTTTTTCCATGGAATACGGAGAAAGGTTCAAGAAATTACGTCTCCAAAACGGGTTTACGCAGAAAGAAGTGGCGGAAAAATTGGGCATTCGGCAGTCCAACGTCAGCGATTGGGAGAACAACGTTTCCCGCCCGGAGTACGAAAACCTGATCGCCCTTGCACGGCTCTACGACGAGACGCTCGAAAGCCTGCTCGGGATCGACCTTTAAGGCAGTGCGACGCATCCGCCGCCCCTTGTGAGTTTTCACGGAGGGCGGCTTTTTCATGCGCAAGAGGGGACGGGGGAGGGGAAACGGAGGAAAAATGACAAAAAAGAGGGAAAGCCCCTCAAAATAAATTGTCGAAAAATGCGAAATCCTATATAATGTAAATATCTATGTTGATTCAGGCATTCCCTCAGCTCAAAAAGAGCGCGGTTCTCCGCGTGCTTCGGGATTTCTTCCGGAGCCCCATCTTTTTCATCATCGTCGTCGGGCTCATGGTGCTCTCCGAATGGTTCAGCCTCGAACTTCCCGTCTTTTACTGCTACCTCGCATTCGTCGTCGTCATCCTCCTCTTCTTGGAGGATGCGCTCCCCACGGCGGCCATCGCGTGCTGCGGATACATGACGATCTCCGCGCCCAACAGTCCCGCGCGCTTCCCGCAGGAGACGGCCTTTGCCGACCCCGGATTTCAGATCCAATTCGGGTTCATCCTCCTCGTCATCCTCCTGATGCTCGTGGCGCGCATCATCCTGCTGGGCATTGACCCTCCGCGCGGGCGGGGGAAGCCGCGCCTGCTGCTCGGGTTCGCCCTCCTCGGGCTCGCCTATATGCTCGGCGGCGTCTTTACGCAGCATTACAGCGCGCGCACGGCGCAATTCGGCCTGTTGCAGATCCTCTCGCTCGCCCTGTTCTACCTCTTCTACTTCTTTACGGTGGACCCCCGCGACATTCCGAAGTGGTATTTCCCCGCGCTCTTCACCTGTATCGGATTCGGAATTCTCATCGAGATCGCGGGCATGTATACCCTTCCCAACGTCTATGTGGACGGAAAGGTGAACCGCGACGCCCTGTTTACGGGCTGGGGCGTGTACAACAACGTGGCCTGCGTCATGGCCATGTGCATCCCCGCGCCCTTCTATTTTGCGGCGACGCATCGGAGGGGCTGGGTCTTTATCCCCGTCGCGACGGGATTTTTGATCGGCCTCCTGTTCACGCAGAGCCGCGGAGGGATCATCTTCGGCACGATCACCTTTTTGGTCTGCCTCGTCTATGTACTCCTCGCGAGCAAGGGCAGGGCGCGGCAGAGAAACTGCCTCGCGGCGATCGCCCTCGCCGTCCTCTTCCTCGTCCTGCTCATCGCGCTGCGAGACCGCCTCGACGAACTCTTCGCCTCCATCCTCGAAAAACAGCTCGACCCCAACGGCCGCTCGAAGATCTTCAAGGACTGCTGGGAGACCTTCCTGCGGTTCCCCTACACGGGCGTGGGGTTCTATGATACACCCGGCTTCGCCCTCCCCACCGCAGGCGGGTTTATGCCGCCCCGCGCGCACAATACCTATCTGCAACTGCTCGCAACGGGCGGGCTCATGCTCGCGGGCGCCTACTTTTTCCACCGCGCCCAAACGCTCGTTCTGCTCTTTCAGCGCCCGTCGCACGAAAAGGCGTTCGTCGCTCTCTGCATCCTCGCGCTTCTCTCCACGAGCCTCTTGGACTGCCACTTCTTCAACATCGGCCCCGGGATCCTGTACGGCATCCTCCTCTTCTATGCGGAGGCGATGGACGCACAGCCTTCGGGGCGGCGGCTCCTGCGGGCGAGAACATAGCAAAACCCCCCGAAACTCGCGCTCCGAGGGGTTTTGCTTATGATAAGGGGGAAAAAGGGTAAGCAAGTTTTATGTGCGACCCATGTCGCAATCTGTACCTCTATTATAGCGAGGGTTCGACACAAAGTAAATTGTTTCGACAAAAAATTTTTTTGGAAGTTTTTTTCCATGGCTTCCTTTCAAAACTTGTGATTTTTTTACGCCCGATCCAAACCGTTCGGTAAGTAGTTCACAGAAAGCGGCAGAAAAGGCATCCCAAAACGACGCCGAGAAAATTCGCGAAAAGCGCGATGGCGGTCGGGCGCAGGAGATGCTTTTTTTTGAGCCCCGCAAAGTAGACGGCGGAGATGTAGAACACCGTCTCGCTCGAACCGTAGGCGACCGAAGCGCATCGGCCGATATAGCTGTCCGCGCCGTAGGAGGAGAAGATCTCCGAGAGGAGCGCGGTGGAGCCGCTCCCCGAAAAGGGCTTGATGAGGACGAGGGGGGAGATCTCCGCCGGAATGCCGAGGACGCGGAAGGCGGGGGTCAAAAATGCGGTGATGCGCTGCGAGAGCCCGCTCTGTTCAAACAGCGCGGAGAGCATGAGGATGGCGGCGAGGTAGGGGAAGAGGGACGCGGCGAGGGGAAGCGCTTCCTTGATACCCTCCGTGAAGCAATCGTACAGCTTGACCTTTTTGAAGAGGGCGAAGAGGAAGAGCGCGAGAAAGAGCGCGGGAATGAGAAAGGCGACCCACGTCATTTGCGTCTCCGCAGCAAAAACACGAGCCCCGCGCCGAGGAGGGTCGTAAAGAGCGTGGCGAGCAGGGTGGGCAGAAAGATATCCGCGGGAGAGGAGGACCCCGCGGAGAGGCGCAGCGCGATGACCGTCGTCGGGAGGAGCTGCAAACTCGTCGCGTTGAGGACGAAGAGCATCTCGGCGGCGAAGTCGTTCCCCGCGTCCGAGAACTTCCTCACCGCGCGGATACCGAGGGGCGTCGGCGCGCCGGGGAGCCCCAAAAAATTGGCGACGAGGTTGCCTCCCGCAAGTGTGAGCGCCTCTTGGTCCGAAGAGCGAAACAGACGCCTCGTTGCAGGCATGGTAGCCCTTGAAAGGCTCGCAGCGAGCCCGCTCTTCTCCAAAACCTTAAAAAATCCCAGCCAGACGCAGTACACCGCGAGCAGGGAGAGCGTCAGCGCGACGGCCTTTTCCCCGCCCGAGAGCATGGCGGAGAGAAAGCCGTTCGGGTCGGTGAAGAGGAAGAGCGCGCAAGAGAGGATAAAGATGAGTGCGAATATTCCGTTCACACTCTACTATACTGTCATTTTTTGTTGGTTAGAACAAATAAGGCTTCCCCCGCGAGCGGGGGAAGCTATGCCAACATTTTGTACTTGTGTCATCCCGAGCCCGCATAGCGGGCGAGTGGATCCCCTCATACGAAGTTCTGCCCCCTCCCGTTCGGAGGGGGCCTTTCATATGCTCTCGCTGTTTCCTATGAGGCCCTTTATTGATTTTCTTTTACCCACGGGGTCGGGAGCGACGTGTCGGGGTCATAGTGCCACCAGTAGTCATGGCTCGCCCATTCCTCCGCTGTCGGTTTATCCTCGGTAAAGTAATAGAGGGTAGCGGAAGTTAAGTTTGAGTTGTTGTCGGCGATATGAATATTTCCCCAACCGTCGGCAGTCCCTTTATAGTAAACTGTTTCAAGCCCGCTGCAACCATAGAACGCCCACTCTTCGATTTTGGTCACTTTATCTCCAATCGTCATGCTTGTCAGCCCGCTGCAATGATAGAACGCTTGGAG
Organism: uncultured Clostridia bacterium; assembly: GCA_947625605.1. Classification (GTDB taxonomy): domain Bacteria; phylum Bacillota; class Clostridia; order Christensenellales; family Borkfalkiaceae; genus Gallimonas. The sequence goes on from CANQOY010000023.1 coordinate 14,183, forward strand.
TCCTATCGAGGTCACACTTCTGCCGAGCGTCACGCTCGCCAGCCCGCTGCAACCATAGAACGCCCACTCTTCGATTTTGGTCACTTTATCTCCAATCGTCATGCTTGTCAGCCCGCTGCAATCTAAGAACGCTTCCAGACCTATCGAGTTCACGCTGTCGGGGATCTTCAATTCTCCCGTCAGCCCGCTGCAATGATAGAACGCCCCCTGACCTATCGAGGTCACGCCGTCGGGGATCTTCAATTCGCCCGTCAACCCGCTACAATCATAGAACGCCTGCTGACTTATCGAGGTCACGCCATTCCCGATCGTAATGCTTGTCAGCCCGTCGCAACCATAGAACGCGAAAGCTTTGATTTCAGTGATTTCGGCGGGAATCGTCAGGTCTTTAATTTCTTCTTCGTTCAGGTACAAATGATGCGCATACCTGAGCGGATTGGCCAAATAGTCCGAGAAAGTAATCTCGAACCATGCCGCAAGGTTGGTGATATGTACTTCTTTCAGCCCGTTGCAACCCGAGAACGCCTGCCTACCTATCGAGGTCACGCCATTCCCGATCGTCACGCTCGTCAGCCCGCTGCAATCACGGAACGCCTCATCATCTATCGAGGTCACGCCATTCCCGATTGTCACGCTCGTCAGCCCGCTGCAATCACGGAACGCCACCATGCCTATCGAGGTCACGCTGTCAGGGATCTTTATGCTCGTCAGTCCACTCTTCCCAATAAACGCACGATCTCCAATCGATGTCACGGGCAAGGTCTCGTGCGTCGAGGGGATCACAAGATCTTTATCCTCGCAACTTCCGATCCCCACGACGGAATATGATGCTTGATCTTCATTCAGTTGATATTTCAACCCAACGGAATACTGCATATAATTGCAGGTTGCGCAAACATTGCCCGCCCCAAAATCGTGTGCACTTTCATTGCCTTTCTTGCCGCAGACGGTGCATGTTTGCCAATGACCGTTTTCATCACTTTCCCATGTTGTCCCGAAGTCGTGCGGTGTTTCTGTGTCGGTCATCTTTTCACTGCACACTTCGCAGACATGGTAGTGCGTGTCTTCGCCTTGCTCCCATTCCGATTTGGCTTGATGTCCTGTTGTCTGCTTTTGAACATCGGCGAGCGTCGTCCTTTCCGTACAGCTTTCATCAAGGAAGAGCGTATGGCATTTTACGCATTCGAAATACAGTTCGTTGCCGTCCTCGGTGCAGGTCGCCTCTTTCGCCTCGTGCCGAATGGGCTCGTGCACATGATTTTTGGTGGGGATCACGACGCTGCTCTTGTCTTCGATCGGGTGCTCTCCTTTCGCGTCGGAGAAGAATTGTTCGCACCTGCCGCATTCCCAATATTCGTTGTTGCCGTCCTCCGTCTCGGTCGCCTCTTTCGCCTCGTGCTTCGTCATATCGTGCCCGAGCGCGGGGATCGAAAGCTCTTCGAGTTGCGTTTTGCCATCTTCATCGGCAAAATTTAACTCGCAAACCGAACAGTGCCAATAACGGTTGGTGCCTTCCGTGGTGCAGGTCGGTTCGATTTCCTCGTGTTCGGTCAGCACATGGGAGTGACCATTGCCGCCGTTTGTTCTGCCGCAGGCGGAAATGCCCAATGCAAGACAGAGTGCGCTCATACAGGTAAGCAAGATGAGCCAGAATTTGTGTTTCATAGTTCCTTTCTCCTTTTGTTTTTTGCGGGCATAAAAAATAAGGACGCCCGACAATATCGGACGCCCGCTCGAGTATCCCGTATTGTCTGCGTCACAATTTCCTGCCAATAGCGGAAAAAGGATACACCGATGCCGTTGTATCTTGCTATCGACAGTATGAAATTGTGACGCAACTCTATTCTACCATACCCATAAAAAATTTGCAAGCAAATTCGAAAAAATATGGAAAGGGTGGAAAGGGTGGAAAGGGCGGCGTGTGGAATAATTTACAAAACGGCGGAATTTCGCTATAATAGAGGAAGTTGGAGCGTCTATAAGTTACCGCTTCTCAATGCGGTGATAGATTGTTGAATTTGCTCTTCCGAAATATCTTGGTTTATCTTTTTTAACTCATCCACATATTTCGGGATGAATTCCTTTTCCAAAATCGCCCTCCATTGGGATAAGGATATTTCCGATACTTCGGTCTCATAAAATTTTTCATGGATCACACGCGGATTTTCCGACGCAGAAGACCCCATCTTTATTCTGTTAAGCAAGAAATGAACTTTTCCGTTTGCTCTGTATAAATACATATCGTAATTTACGCACTCCGAAAGTTCAAACCGCTTGCCCATTTTGTCATAAAATTCTTGCGAAGCGCTATGATAAAGTTCGTTTGCGAAATGATCGCCCGAATACTCATTGATACAGTGAATTCTTGCGTATAAGTTTTTCCCGATGGTGAACGCAAAGGAATCATGGATCAGCAGATACTCTTTTTTACCGTCGAAAAAATATAATGCAGAATCAAAATAATGGGCATCGTATTCTTTATCAAAGTAAATGAGTAGTTTTGCTTGCTCGTCCAACTGCAATTCACAAGCCTTTTCGCCTCGCACGAAATCTTTCGCCATATTGCCTCCCAACATTCATCTGAACTTATCGGCTCAGGTCCATCCTACCACAATGCAAAAAAATTTGCAAGAGGGTGCTTGTAAAATACATTTACTTTTGCGCGGAATTACGCTATAATACAGGGGAAGAGGTATGAATATGGCAAAGAAATATTACATCACCACGCCCATCTACTACCCCAGCGGGAATTGGCATATCGGGCACTGCTACACGACGGTCATCTGCGACGCGCTCGCCCGCTTTCACAAGATGAAAGGGGAGGAGGTCTACTTCCTCACGGGGACGGACGAACACGGCCAAAAGGTGGAGAAGGAGGCCGCGAAGCGGAACGTCACCCCCATGGCCTTTATCGACCCGCTCGTCGCCCAGCTCAAAGACATGTGGAAGCTCCTCGATATCTCTTACGACCGCTTCATCCGCACCACGGATGAGGACCATGTCGCGTGCGTTCAGAGGATCTATCAGCGCCTCTATGAGAGCGGAGACATCTACAAGGCGGAGTACGAGGGGCGCTACTGCACCCCCTGCGAGGCCTTCTGGACGGAGAGCCAGCTCAAAGACGGGAAGTGCCCGGACTGCGGCCGCGAAGTCACCCTGCAAAAGGAGGAGAGCTATTTCTTCCGCCTCAGCAAGTACGCGCCCGCCATCCTCAAACTCTATGAGGACAACCCCGAATTCCTCCAACCTAAGTCCCGCGTCAACGAGATGGTGAACAACTTTCTGAAAGCGGGGCTCACCGACCTGTGCGTCTCCCGCACGACGGTCAAGTGGGGCGTGCAGCTCCCGTTCGACAAGAAGCACTACTCCTACGTCTGGATCGACGCGCTCTCGAACTACATCTCCGCGCTCGGCTACGGCACGGAGAACGACGCCCTCTTCCGCAAGTTCTGGCCCGCAGACCTGCACATGGTCGGAAAGGAGATCGTCCGCTTCCACGCCATCGTGTGGCCCGCGATCCTGATGGCGCTCGGCGAGCCCGTCCCGCGGCAGATCTACGGACATGGGTGGCTCCTCATCGGCGGGGATAAACTTTCCAAGTCCAAACAGGAGGCCGCCGCGGGCGAACTGACCGATCCGTATGAACTCGTCAAGCGGTACGGCACGGACGCGCTCCGCTACTTTCTGCTGCGCGAGATCCCGTTCGGCAGCGACGGCGAGTACACGGGGGAACGCCTGCTCAACCGCATCAATGCCGACCTCGCAAACGACCTCGGCAATCTCGTCTCCCGCACGCAGGCCATGATCGCGCAGAACTTCGGCGGAAAGCTCCCCGCGCGCGGGCCCGTTGAGGGACCGGACGGCGACCTGATCGCCATGTGCGAAGCGCTTTTTGAAAAGGTAGACGCGGACATGGGTGCCCTCAATGTGCCCGACGCCCTTGCGGATATCTTCGCCGTCATCTCCCGCGCCAACAAGTATATCGACGAGACCGCGCCGTGGATCCTCGCAAAGGACCCCGCGCAGAGGGAGCGGCTGGGCGCCGTCTTATACAATCTCGCCGAGGCGGTCCGCATCTGCGCCGTCATGCTTCGGCCCTTCCTCACAAAGGCCTCGGCCGCCATCCTGCGGAGCCTCTCCTTTGATGAAAACGCGGGCTTCGAGACGCTGCGCTTCGGCACGCTCGCGGCGGGGACCCCGATCGAGCGGATCCCGCCCATCTTCCCGCGCATCGACGTAAAAAAGGAGCGCGCCGAGGTGGAAAAGTTCCTCAAAGAGCGGCACGCGCAGACGGAGAAGGCGGCAAAGCCGTCCGCTCCCGCAAGCGACGGGGCACCCATGTCCGAGGGGAAGCCTGAAATTTCGATAGACGACTTTGCCAAACTCGAACTGCGGGTGGGCGAGGTCGTCGCCTGCGAACGGGTGCCGAATTCCAAGAAACTTCTGCACGAGACGGTGAAGATCGGGGATAAGCTCCGCTCGGTCGTCTCGGGGATCGCCGAGCACTATACGGCGGAGGAGATGGTGGGCAAGCGCGTTGTCGTCGTCACCAACCTCAAACCCGTCAAGCTCTGCGGCGTGCTCTCCGAGGGCATGATCCTCTGCGCGGAGGACGCGCAGGGCAACCTCTCTCTCGTCTCGCCCGAGCGGGCGATCGCGAGCGGCGGTGCGGTGAGATGATCGACGTACACGCCCACTTTGCGGAGGAGGGGTACGAATTCCCCGCCGAATGGGAGAAGATCGGGGCGGCGGGCGTCCGCACTGTCATCCTCGCGGGGGACACCATCGCCCACAGCCGCATGCACCGCGCGTTCGCCGAGGCGCACGAGGGCTGCTACTATACGGCGGGCGTCCATCCCGAGAGCGCAAACGGCGGGTTCCGGGAGGACATGATCGAGGGGCTCCGCGCGCTCTGCCTCGGCCCGAAGTGCGTCGCGGTGGGGGAGATCGGCCTCGACTATCATTACGACGGCTCCGACAGACCCGCGCAGAGGGAGCTCTTTCTCCGCCAGATCGCGCTTGCCTCCGAACTCGGGCTGCCCATCCAGATCCACTCGCGGGACGCCTGTGCCGATACGCTCGCCATTCTGCGGGAGCAGAGGGAAGCGCTCCGCCGCGGCTTTCTCATGCACTGCTATTCTTACGGCGCGGAGAACCTCGATGCCTTTGCCGCGCTCGGCGCCTATTTTTCTTTCGGGGGCGTCGTCTGCTTCAAAAATGCGCGCCGCGCATGCGAAGCGGCGGGGGCATGTCCGATGGATCGGCTCCTGACCGAGACGGACAGCCCCTATCTTTCCCCTTTCCGCGGGGAAAAGAACAGCCCCGCGAATCTCCCCGTGATCGCCTCGAAACTCGCGGAGTTAAAGGGGATCTCCCCGGAGGAGCTCGTGCGCCGCGTGCGGGAAAATGCGGAGCGGCTCTTTCCGAAGCTGCGGTGAAGCGGAGGGCGGTGCGGCGGCGAAAAAAAGCAGAAACGCCAAGCCTTTCCCGCGGGCGGAAAGGCTTGGCGAATCTTAAAAATTGAGCTGTTATGCGGGCATGGTATGCCCGTTTTTGTTTGGAGCGGTCAGGCGATCAGGCTTTTCCACGTCTTTTCGAACTGCTCTTCGCTGTGAAGCAGCTCGGTCGCGAGCGTCTTGATGTCCTCGTCCGCCCAGCTGTCGCTCATCTCGCCGAGGGTGCTTTTGAGGGCGGTGATCCCCATGACGGTGCCCTGTACCATCATCTCCGCGATGTGGGAGCGGGAGTCGTCCTTCATGGCGCTCATCTTGATGCTGCCCCACATCATGGCCTTCTTGATGGGGCTGGGGTTTTTGAGCTCGATGCTGCGGTCCTTTGCAAGAGAAGCCGCTCTGCCGCAGAACCTCTCGTATTCCTCGTGCTGACGGAGAAGCTCGGCTTTGAGTTCCTCATCGTCCGTTTCGGGCAGAATGTCTGAGATCGACTGAATGGCATAGCGGCAATTTCTGTTGATCTCCGCCAATACTTCTTCGCTTTTTTTGATGTCCATAGTTTTCTCCTTTTTCCCGCAGTTTGCGAAAAAAATCGTATTCTATGCAAAAACCGCTTGACTTTTCCGCTTTTCTATGGTAGATTTGGTTTGAGCCGCTAAGGACGGGCCCTTGAAGCGTTCCCACCGGAACCGCCTATGATTTCTTGCGAGACTGGGAAGAGGAGGTAAAAAGCGAATGTATGCAATCATCGAAAACGGCGGAAAGCAGTACAAAGTTTCCGAAGGCGACGTCGTGAGAGTGGAAAAACTCAATCGGAACGTGGGCGAAGAAGTTACGTTCAACGTCGTCATGGTCGCCGACGGCGAGACCGTGAGAGTCGGCGAGGAAGCGAGATCCGCCAAGGTGACGGCAAAAGTGGAAGCGCAGGATAAGTACCGCAAGATCATCGTCTTTAAGTACAAGGCCAAGAAAAACGAGCGCAAGAAGCAGGGCCACCGCCAGCCGTTCACCGCTGTGAAGATCGAATCCATCACACTGTAATTGCCGGTAAGATCCGGGCATGGTATGGGGATTTCCCCTCAAATTCGAATAAGGAGAGAAAAAAATCATGTTTTTTATCAGATTATTCGCTCATAAAAAAGGTACCGGTTCCTCCCATAACGGCAGAGACTCCAACGCCAAGCGTTTGGGGGTAAAGCGTCAGGACGGGCAGGAAGTGCTTGCCGGCAGCATCCTCGTGCGCCAGAGGGGCACGAAGATCCACCCGGGCAACAACGTCGGCATTGGCGGAGACGATACGCTCTTCGCCTTGAAAGACGGCGTGGTCAAATTTGAGCGCAAGGGCAGAGACAAGAAGCAGGTCAGCGTTTATTGAGACATCGGCAGGGCCGCACCTTCGGGTGCGGCCTCTTCATATCATGAAACGGGGCTTTGCAGGGCGGCGGAGGCGCTTTGGGGAAGCGATTGCGCTTCGGGTCAGAAATTTTGCGAAAATTTTTTTGATTTCCGAGAAAAACGCTTGATTTCTTGCGCAGATTGTGGTATAGTATTCAAGCAATCGGAAGCTTAGCTCAGCCGGGAGAGCACCTGCCTTACAAGCAGGGGGTCATAGGTTCGATCC
>CANQOY010000024.1 GCA_947625605.1 uncultured Clostridia bacterium
CGCGGCGACGTAAAACCGAGCGTTCCGACGCACTTTCAAGGTTTCGCGGACTTCTACTTCGAGAAGTACCGCAGCCGTAAGGTGACAAAGCAGACGCTCGAAAACAATCTCTACCGCTATCAGAAGCACATCCGACCGTATTTCAGGACGATCCCGATGAAGGAGATCACGCCGAGCTACTGCCGCGGGGAACTTAATAAGGCATACAGCTATCTCTCCGACGAATACCTCTTGAAAGAGGGAAAAAAGCTCGTATGGTAAAGAGGAATTTTTGCCCCAAAATGTGCCTCAAAATGTGAAAATGGACATTTTCCAAATTGAATATTATACATGAATATTCGTTAAAAAGCACGAAAAAAGCGGATATTTATGCAAATATCCGCCTTTCTGGTGCACCTTCAGGGACTCGAACCCAGGGCCCACTGATTAAGAGTCAGTTGCTCTACCAACTGAGCTAAAGGTGCAGTTTGGTGGTCCATCCGGGAATCGAACCCGGGACACCTTGATTAAAAGTCAAGTGCTCTGCCAGCTGAGCTAATGGGCCGCAAATTGGCTGGGGTGGCTGGATTTGAACCAACGAATGCCGGAATCAAAATCCGGTGCCTTAACCACTTGGCGACACCCCATTAGCAGCAAAATTGGGGCGGGCGACGAGAATCGAACTCACGACCTCCAGGGCCACAATCTGGCGCTCTAACCAACTGAGCTACACCCGCCGTTTTTCTGGCGCGCCTGAAGAGATTCGAACTCCTGACCCACGGCTTAGAAGGCCGTTGCTCTATCCAACTGAGCTACAGGCGCATACCTTGACTTACATCGAAGTTTCGCACATCTCTGGCTTGCGATATGGAGCGGGTGATGGGAATTGAACCCACGCGACCAGCTTGGAAGGCTGGGGTTCTACCACTGAACTACACCCGCATGCTCAACGCTTGTACATTTTATCAAAGTTTTCCCGATCTGTCAAACGTTTTTCGACGGCGTTTGAAATTTTTTTCGGAAATTTTTGGGAGATCTCCGAAAGCCGTGCCAACGCTTCCGCACAATGTGCGGCTCTTCGGAAAACGCGCTTACGGCTTTGCGGCGAGTTCCCGCAGTTTGCACCGGATCGCGGCATAGGCCTCTTCCGCATCCGTACAGTGCTCCACCGCCGTCTCCATCGGGCAGTTCCCTCCCGCAACGCTCAAAATGCGGTCGACGCGCGTTTGAGCTTCGATGGCGATACCATGTCCGCGAAGGACCTCTTCGGCAAGTCTCGAAACGACCTGCGCGTACACCGCCTTTACACCGAGCAGGACGTAGAGAAAGGCCGCCGCTCTGCCCACGACAAGATCGGCTGCGGACCACCCCGAACAGTCCGTTTTCTCCGCGAGCAATTTCATGAGGGGCCTTATGCCCCTCTCCGTGCTCGTGATGATTTGCTCCCCTTTTACGAGCGCCAACGTGCAGCCGGGTTCGGCGAAGAGCGCGCGGGCGCGATCGAGATCATTCATGCCTTCCTCTCCTTTCGACATAGAATACGAGAAGCGGAATGAGGATCCACTGCAAGATCAGCCCCGGCAGCCCCGTGAGGACGCTATTCCAAATGGACGCAATGGGAACGCCCGCGCCGAACGCATACACGCCGATGACGAGGGCGAGCGCCCGCACCGCGCGGCCTGCGAGCTGCGCAACGAGCAGGGAAACGAACACGGGAAGTTTGATCTTACTGCGGAACTGCGCAAAGAGGCCCGTCGTAAGCCCATAGATGCCGAGTTCGATGATCATGAACGGCAACGCCGCGAGCCCGGGCATGGGTCTGCCCATGAGCGTCGTCAAGCCGAAACTGACGGCGGGAGCGGCGAGCCCGGCCGCAAGGCCCGACCACGGCCCCGCGAAGAAGCCGACGAGAAAGATCGTGAGGTGCATGGGCAGAAAGGTCTCGCCGAGCGCGGAACCCATATCCGAGACATAGCCGAGATAGTGAAAGAGTTGCGGGAGGGCGACTGCGCCGATGACCGCGAGGACGGCGGCGACCGTCTTGGTCTTCCAATTCGAGCAGACAAGCCGCGCTTGTTTCGTTTGATCCATTTTTTCTCCTCCTTTTGGAACCATCATATCACGATGCATGAGAAAATCAAAGTGCAATTTTCTCTCATTTGATTGCATTTTTTACTCGAATTGCTCGGCGACCAAGCGCAGCAGCTTTCTGATTTCGAGTTTTTGCGGGCAGGCGAGCTCGCACTTTCCGCATGCGATGCAGTCGGAAGCCTTCCCCTTTCCGTTCGACGTATGGATCCCGTAATAGACGTCGCTGTTCCAATCCCGATACAGCTTTTTTTGATTCATACAGGCAAAGAGATCGGGAATGGAGATGTGGCGCGGGCAGCCCTCCGTACAATAGCGGCAAGCCGTGCAGGGGATGAAGTCGCGATCCGAGAGCGCAGCCCGCACGCGCAGGATCGCAGCCTGTTCCCTCTCTCCGAGCGGAACGAAGTCCTTCATATAGGAGAGATTGTCCTCCATCTGCGCGAGATCGCTCATCCCCGAGAGCACCATGAATACGCCCTCGAACCCCGCGGCAAAGCGGATGGCATAGCTCGCGTTGCTTCCCCCGCGGAGCTCCTCCAAGATGGCGGAAGCCTCGCGCGGAAGGTTGACGAGCGTGCCGCCCTTGACGGGCTCCATAACGATGACGGGCTTACCATGTCTGCGACATACCTCATAGCAAAGCCTCGATTGCACGACGGGATCCTCAAAATCCGCATAGTTGAATTGGATCTGCACGACCTCGATCTCGGGGTAGAGCGTGAGGATGCGGTCGAGGACTTCTGCCTTGTCGTGAAAGGACAGGCCGACGTGGCGGATCTTCCCCTCCCGCTTCAAGGCGAACGCCGTCTCGTACGCCCGACAGCGGCGGTACTTTTCGAAATTGCGGGCGTTCTGCGCGTGCATGAGGTAAAAATCAAAGTACTCCACCCCGCAGAGCCTGAGCTGGCTCTCGAAAAAGGGACGGATATCGCTTTCGCATTTGAAAAAGTTCTCCGTGAGCTTATCGGTGAGCACGAAGCTCTCGCGCGGATAGCGGGCGCTCACGCAGTCGCGGATGGCCGTTTCGCTCTTGCCGCCGAGATAGCCGTGCGCGGTGTCGAAATAGTTGAAGCCGCTCTCCATGAACAGGTCCACCATGCGGGAGAATGTCGTCTGATCTACCGCGGAGCCCTTCATGGGCAGACGCATGCAGCCGAACCCGAAATTCTTCTTTACGCCTTCGAAGTACATATGCCCTCCCTCCTCTGATTGCTTTTATAGTACACTTTTTGCACCGTTTTGTCAAGTCATTTCCCCGCGTCTGGCGTGCCACGTGCGGCAAATGCGGTATAAAACGCGGAAAAAAGCGACTCTACTGTGAGTAGAGGCCACTCTCCCCTGCGTAGAGGCCCCGCCTTTTTCAATGGATTCCTCTGAAAAAATCGGAGAATGCGCGATTGAATTTTTCGGTAGTAAAAAGTTCCCCACTGTGGTATGCTGTAAATGAAACAGACGAAGTCGGAAAAGGAGCTGCCATGAATTTTGAAGTTTTTGTGGACTCTTCCGCCAATCTGCCCGAAGCGTTGGTGCAGCAGCGGGGGATCCACGTCATCACCTACTATTTCAACATTGCGGGGGAGGAGCGGCCCTGCTATCGGCCCGGCGTCCCCTTTGCGGACATTGCGAAGGAGTTCTATGCGCAGATGCGCACAGGCCTCGAAGCAAAGACTTCCCTCATCTCGGAGGCGCGCTTTGTCGAGGAGCTTTCGCCTACGCTCGAAGCGGGGAAGGACGTCGTATTGCTCACCATCGCCTCCGGCATCAGCGGGACGTTTAACCAAGCCATTGCGGCGCAGAAAACGCTCGAAGAACAGTTCCCCGGGCGCCGCGTCTTTGCTGTGGACAGCGCCAACGCCTCCATGGGGCAAGGGCTTCTCGCTCTGAAAGCGGCCGACATGCGCGACGCGGGCGAATCGGCGGAGGCGTGCGCGGCATGGCTGTGGGAAAACACCTACCGCATGAACAGCTATGTCACCGTGGAGGACCTCAAATACCTGCGCCGCACGGGCCGCATCTCGGCCATGACTGCCATTGCGGGCGCCATTCTCAACATCAAGCCCCTCATCCGTGCAGACGGAGGAGCGACGCCCGCGCTCGCGGTTTACGGCAAGGTGCGCGGCAGGAAAAAGGCGATCGAGGCCCTTGTGGAGGCCTTCGACCAATACGTGGAACAGCCCGAGGCGCAGACGGTGGCCATTGCGCACGCGGACTGCGAGACGGAGGCGCTCGCGCTCGCGGAGACGATCAAGGCGCACGGCGCGAAGGACGTGATCGTCGAATATTACGACTTGTGCACGGGCTCGCATATCGGCCCGGGGACGATCGCGCTCTTCTTCCTCGGGAAGGACCGCCGCACAGACGCCGAGAAGAAATCCTTCCTCCAACGCGCCATGGCCGTCTTTTCCCGCGAAAAACCTGCGGAAAGCAAATAGAGGCCGCGGCAAAACCGCCGCAGCCTCCGAATCAAACTGTATCACGATGAAATGAGCCTCGGGATCGGGGCTCTTTTTCGTGCCCTCTGCCCTCCTCCGCGTTCGCGTGCGGAGAGAACCGCAGGGCGGCGTACGGGCATACCATGGAGTATGCCCGAATTTTCGTTGCTCCCCTATGACAGGGAGAAGGCCGTCCGCTATGCGCGCGAGTGGGCCTTCGGAAGAAATCCCGCCTACTATGATTTCAGCCGCCTCGGCGGCGACTGCACCAATTTCGCCTCCCAATGTATCTTTGCGGGGAGCGGGATCATGAACTTTACCCCCGTATACGGCTGGTTCTACCGCTCTTTGAACGACAGGACCGCCTCATGGACGGGAGTCGAATATCTCTACAACTTCCTGACCGCCAACGACGGCGCGGGACCGTATGCGGAGGTGGCGCCCCTGAGCCGCCTCGAACGCGGCGATATCGTGCAGCTCGGGACGGAGACGGGAGATTTCTATCACTCGCCCGTCGTCGTAGGGTTTGCGGGGAGGAGCATTCTCGTCGCGGCGCACAGCGACGACGCATACGGAAGAACGTTAACTTCCTACCGTGCCGCCGTTATGCGCGGGATCCATATCCTCGGCGTGAGGAAGGCCGAGCGGTAGAGGCCGCCGCCCCCGTGCGCGGACATGGGGCATGCGGAGGCGGTGCGGTTACGGGCGCTTTCCCTTTTCGGCGATGCGGTCGAGATCGGGAAGATATTCGATGCTCCAATTGTAGTTCCTGCAAAATTCCCCACGGTAGGCGCCGACGCCCGTTTGCAGGAAATCCCAATAGTCGCAGGAAATGTTCTTCTTGTCCAATCTCAGCCTTGCCCGCTCGAAGCGGACGCAGTTGACGCCGAGCGCGGTCAGCGTCTTGCGAAGACGGAACACCGCGTTCCGATACGAGATCTTCGCCTTCTCGGGGTCGGCGTCCTCCCAGAGGCACGCGATCGCCTCCTCCATCGTGAGGCTCTTCCCGTTGTAGGCGACGAGGAGCGCGAAGAGCTCCTTCGACTTCGACGAAGAGAAGAGGACGAGCTTGCCGTCCGCAAAGCAGTCGAACGTATCGAACATCCTCACGGTGAGCTGCGGCGTCCTGTTCTTGATGAGATTGAAGAACTCCGCAAGTTTTTCCGCGCTGTACGGCTTATACAGAAAGCCGAGCGTGTTCGCCCTAATTTTTTCGCCGAGATCGTCCGCCGTGATGGGCATGCCCGTGATAAAGACGAGGAAGAGATTGGGGCAGACGCCGATGAGCTTCTCCGCCAGAACGAGCCCGTTGACCGAGGGCATGCCGATATCCGTGAACACCGCGTCCACGGCGTTTTTCGAGACATAGTCCAAGATCGCAGCCTCGTCGTCCTTGAAGAATTTGTACTCCACGTCGTAGTCGATACATTCGTTCAAAAAGGTTTGCAGCGCATTCATTTCGTCGTCAATCACAACGATCTTCATACTTTTCCGCCCTCCCCTTTCAAATCTATGACGATCCTGATACGCGTTCCCGCGCCGATCTCGCTCGCAATCTCCGGCTCTGCGCCGAGGATGAGAGCGAAGCGTTCGCAGGCATTTTTAATGCCGTGCGAGCTCTCCTTTACTTTGGAGAGGTCGAATCCCCTCCCGTTATCCGAGATCTCCACGACGGCGCTGCCGCCCCGCTTGTACGACGAGATCACGATGCAGCCGTTCTCGATCTTGTCCACACCGCTGTATTTGAGCGCGTTTTCGACGAAGGGCTGCACCGAAAAGGGCGGCACGCGGAAATCCGTGAAGTCGATATTGAACAGGACGTCGATCTTTTCGTCCCGCTTGAAATTTTCAAATTCGGTATAGTTAAAGACGTTGTCGATCTCCGTTTCAAACGGGACAAGGACGCTGTCGAAAGAATAAATGCTGCCGCGCAGAAAATCCGAAAGGTAACTGAGCGCCGCATCCCCCTCCGCGAGATCCCTGTGATAGAGCGTGCGGATTGCTTCGAGCGAATTGAAGATAAAGTGCGGCTTGATCTGGCCGGAAAGCGCCTTTGTCTCAAAGAACTCCGCGCGCTCCTTGTACTCGGCAGACTTTACGGCCTTGTTGTCGGAATGGATCGCGAACATCAAGTAGGTGGGAATGTACATGGAGAAAGAGAGCGCGGCAAAGGCGAGCAGGATCCCCGGCAGCGCCGCGGTGCATCCGTCGTAAAACAGCGCGTTCGCACTCTGCGCCCCGACGCTCAAAAAACACAGCGCCGCGGTGAAATACGTCGTGAAGCCGATCTTGTTCTTCGTCTCCGCGCGGTATATGATCGTAAGGATGGAAGAAATGATGAAAAGGACGATGCCGAAATGCACGATATAGGCGTATCCGAAAAATTGAAGGACGAAGTACAGGATGAGAAAGGGCGCGACGGGCCCGTACAGGACGAGCGCCGTTTTCCCGCGCATCGGAAAGCCGTACAAATAGAGGATGTATTGGCAGCAGCCCAGCGCGGCGACCACGAATGCGAGCTCGCTCACGCACCCGCAGACATTGGGAGAGAGCGCGACGCCGCGGTCGGCAAAGTAAACTTGCGCGTCCGCCGAGAAGAGGTACATGATAAACAGGCCGCCCGAGATGAACGCGGTGTGGAACGTGGAATCGTCGATCTTGAATGCGGAAACGATCTCTACGACCAACACGAGAAACAGGAGCCCGACGACGGTCAGGTGGACCACCCCTACGACCGCGTCCGGCTGACCGCCCAAGCCGAGCGAAGTGAGAATGACGGGGACGGCGATCCCTAAGATCAGCGCTCCGATCAGTCCCACGACGGTAAAACACAAGGCCCTGTACTTCATACCGAAATCATACCACATTCAAAAAAATTTTTCAAGTTTTTTTTGAAAAACCCCGATTTTTAACGCTTCTTTAACGCTTCGGATGCTACAATACGGGTGGAATGCGGTTGGCGGGGCGCCGCCCGTCCGCTTTCCTGCGAGATCATCGCATATTTGAGAGATATGAATGATGATACAAGGACAGCCCGAAGGCGATACGCCTTCGGGCTGTCCTTTTCCCCGCTTCCGACGCACACGATCTTGCAAAATTGCATACGAATAGAAGTATGAAGATTTTGACGGCATTCTACTTTTCGGGGACGGGAAACACCCGTTATATGACCCGCTACCTTCTCAGCCGACTCTCCTCCCGCTACCTCTGCGAAATGTGCGATATTTCTAAACCGTGCGATGCGGCCGCAAAGATCGAGGCGAGCGACCTGATCCTCTTCGCCTTTCCGGTCTATGGTTCCGCTCCGCCCATCCCCATGCGGAATTTCATTCACCGCTGCGGGAAATCGCTTGGGGGAAAGCAGACCGCCATCCTCTGCACGCAATACTTCTTCTCGGGAGACGGTGCGGCGACGATCGGACGGACCGCCGCAAAGTACGGCGCAAAGCTGGTCGGCGCGGAAATTTTCAATATGCCGAACAATCTTGCGGACTGCAAGATGTTTCCCGTCAAAAACGGTGCACAGATCGAGAAAACGCTGAAACGGGCAAGGCGTCGGGCCGACAAATTTGCGGAAAGACTGCTCGCGGGAAAGGGACGGCTGCGGGGCTTCTCCCCTCTGGCGCACGGCGTCGGGTACTTTTCACAGCGAAAGTATTGGCAGAGAGGTGAGGCGGAAAAACGCAGCCGCCTGAAAATCGACGCCGCACGCTGCGTGAAATGCGGGCTCTGCGCCAAGGCGTGCCCCGTAAAGAATATTTTGATGGAGAACGGCCCCAAACCGCAGGGAGCCTGCGTGTTTTGCTACCGCTGCGTCAATCTCTGCCCGAAAAAGGCGGTCACGCTCATCGGATCCGAACCGCCCGCCGTCCAATACAGGGGCCCCGAAGGCCGCGGCCACACCCCATAACGGCGGCTTTCCGCTTGCTTCATTGCTACCGAGGATATCTCAATAATTTTAGAAAATCTCTCCTACCCCCCCGGACGATCCGGGGGTTTTCTTTTACAAAAATTGCCTGCCGCGTTGGCGGCAGGCAGGATTTCATTTATCGCTTCTTTCGCCGCGATCCGACGTACAGCCCCGCTGCAAGCACCGTGCCCGCAAATGACATGCAGCCGATCGCGATCCCGATCCACAGCGCCGTACGATCCGTATGCATCCGCTCTCCCTCGAATACGATTTCGTAGTTCGCACTCTCGATACCGCGCGGCATGAGGACGTTCCCGCTGCGTTCAAAGGAGACTACGCCCGTAAGCACGCTCTCGTCCTCTCCGTTTACGAATCCCTCGTACTCCACGGATCCCCCGACGGCGCGCACAATGAGGATGGCCTTTTCGACTTCAACTTCCGCAAACGCCTGCTGTCCGCTGAGCGCGAGGGCGTATTCCCCGGAGTCAATGAGCGAACCCTCGATCGAAATAGAAGTGATGAGCGCGATCTGCTTCCCTGCGTTATAGTTCGACAACCTGCCCGAAACGCTGAGATTGAAGGCTTCTGCGACCTCTTTCGGGATCTCTTCGCCCGTTCCGGCGTTCCGATAGACAACTTCACTGAGATCGAATTCGATAAAATCGGTGCCGTCGTACGTCTTTCCGACCGCCTTGATCCCCTCGACAACGATGCGCACGATCGAGTCCTCGGCAATCGCATTTTCGATCTGCTCTTCGAGAAGATCGGCATCGCTTTGGAATCCGCCGAGCAAGCCATCGACCGCGCCGAAGCCGTCCGCGCTCGCCAACGCGCTCTGCGCGGCTTCCACGAACGCGCCGAGTTGCGCCGCATACTCCGCTCTGTGCTCTTCGTAGAGCTTGGAGTTCTCCAAGAGCTTCTCCAACTCCGCCTGCGCTTCTTCGATCGTCTTGCGCGCTTCGTCCTTTACAAATGTTTCATTCGCATCATTGACGGCCTGCGCATCGGTTTGGACGTCCTCCATTTCTACATAAACGCCTTCCGCATAGCTCTCTACTTCGGTCGCCAATGTAAAGCGATCCACCGTGAGCTCCGCGAGAGCAGCGTTATATTTCTCTTCAACGCGGGAGATGTAGCTCTCCTTGGTCGTCTCGTCGACCGACATGAGCGCAATGGCAGAACTGCTGCGGAGGAACCCGAGAGATCTGATCGCCTCTTCGATCGCCGCTTTGAGCTCGGAAAGTTTCTGCTTTGCCGCCTCGATCGCGGCATTCAAAGCGGTGAGATCCTTTTCCACTTCGATCGTAAAGGTCGCCGATTTGTTCTCAAATGTAATCGTAACCTCCGTATCCGTGAGAGCGAGCGGATCCGTCTTATCGCAAGTGTAACCCGTGACGACCTTGCTCGTACCATCTTCATAGTGGGCGGTGACGATCAACCCGTCAAGATCGATGCGCTCGCCCACGAAATACTTGGTCTTGACGTTTTGGGTGAGGGTATCCAGCGTGATGTGGCTGACGGGCGCTTCGTCCACGGAAATGTTGTAGGAGGCCGTAATGCCGCGGTAGCTGACGACGACTTCGGTATCCGTCACCTTCAACTTTTGATTTTGCTTGTCAACGGTATACTCGCCCGCTTCGACCACATGATCTTTGAGCGCGTGATTGTAATGCGCGTTGACAACGAGGTTTGACGTATCGAGCATTTGGCCCGCGACGTACTTCTTCTGCACATTCTCCGTTTCGAGAGAGATGCGCACGAGCGAGATCGCTTCCACGGTAATTGAGTAGGTCGCAGTGCAGCCCTTGCACGAAACGGTGACCGTTGTGTGTTCCGTCGTGAGCGGGATCTCGTCGAGATCCGTCGTGAACTCAGTCGCGTTCGTCACATAGTTGTTATTGTAGTAGAGAATGACGATCAGTCCCGCCGTATCCAGCATTTCGCCTTCGTAATATGCCGTCTTGGCTTTCTCCGCCTCAACCGAAATGTGGGTGACGAAGATATCCTCGACGGTGACCGTATAGGTGGCTACCATGTCCGCGTATGAGACGGTAATAATCTGTTCGCCCACCTGATCGAGCTTGATCGGTTCGACCTCGTAGTCGCCTTCGGAGAGCGTCTTCGTCGTGCCGTTGTTGTACTCGGCCAGAACGACGAGCCGCGCCGTATCGAGTTCCTCTCCGACGTAGTAGGTCTTTCTCACCGACGTCGTATTGAGGGAGATGGAGACGAGCTCGACCTCCTTGACGGTGACTTTCACGGTCGTCTCTTTCCCCGCATAAGTGATCGTGACGTCGACTTCACCCGCCGCCGTGAACGGATCCCTGCTGTAATCGAATCCATCGACGGGGTGCTGTGCACCGTTATTGTAGTGAGCCGTGACTACCATGCCCGCGGGATCGAATACGTCGCCCACGAAATACTCGATCTTATCGGGCAGCTCGGTGACCTCGATACGGTCGAGCGCCTTGGTGTCCACGGTGATCTCGACGGTGACAGACTCCGTGACCTGCTTCCCATCCTCCCGATAGACGACTGTAAACGTCACCTCTTGCTTCCCCGAGGCGAGAGGCTGATCATCCAGACCTTCGACGGTGTAATCCCCCGCTCCGAGCAAACGCTCATCGCCGTTGTTGTAACGGACGGTGACGGCGAGGTTCGCAGGATCGAACTTGTCGCCTTCCAGATAGGTCTTGTCGACGGCATCGGCCGAAATGACGAGTTCCGTGGGGACGACGGCCTCGACGGTGATCGAATACTCTGCCGTCCGACCCTGATAGTTGACGGTGACGGTCCGATCGCCAACTTTCAGTTCGCCTGCGGGCGATACGGTGTATTCCCCTGCGGGGATCACGGCCGTGCTGCCGTTGTTGTAGTGCGCGGTGACGACGAGGTTCTCCGTGTTGAGCAAATCGCCCTCGAAGTAGTTCTTCTTGACGCCTGCCGTCGTGAGCTTGATTTCGGAAAGCTCGACCGCGTGCACCTTGATCGCCACCTTCGCCTCTTGCCCGGCGTATGTGATCGTGATCTCGGTCATGCCGAGCGTGAGCGGAGCGGTAAAGTAAGTGTACTCGCTGACGACATGGTGCGTACCGTTGTTGTAGTAGGCCGTGACCTCCATGCCCGCAGTCTCGAAGTAGTCGCCGACGTAATACTCGGTCTTTTCGGGCTGCTTGGTGATCTTGATGGATTCGAGCGTCTTGGGCTCGACGGCGATCTCGACGGTAACTTCACGCTCGAAATTCATGTATTTCACGGTGAACGTCACACTGCTTTCACCGAGTTCGAGCGGATCTCCGCTCAGTCCCTCGACGGTGAATTGATCCTCTCCGAGCTCCTCCGTCTTGCCGTTGTTGTAGTCAAGGGTGACGCGGAGGCCGGCCGTGCTGAATTTCTCGCCCTCAATGTATGCCCGATCCAAGTTGTCGGTGTTGACGGAGATGCCCGTTGCCTTGATCTCGTTGACGGTGATCGCGTAGCTTGCGACCATCCTCTTGTAGATGACGGTGACCACTTTGTCGTCGGCTTTGAGCTCATCCGTCTTGTCGACGGTGTATTCGCTGTCATCGGTCACCTGATACGTCCTGCCGCTGTTGAGCTCGACGGTGATGACGAGCCCCTCTGTGCTCAGCGTGTCGCCGACGAAATAGGTCTTCTTGACGTTCTCGGTATTGAGCGTAATTTTTACGATTTCAAGCGGCTTGACGGTGATGTTGATCACGGTCGTAAACGTCTCATAGCAGACGGTGACCGTCTGATCCGTATCTTGAAGCGCGCCCGTCTTATCGAGGATGTAGTCCTCCTCGTTCAGAACTACTTGCGTTCCGTTGTTGTAGTGCGCCCACACAATGAGCCCCTTGGGATCGAAGGTATCCCCGGCGAAGTATATCAATGTGACACTGCTCGTGTCCACCGAAATATGGGTGACGGCGACCTTCTCAACTTCGATCTCAAAGGTCTCGCTCTTTTCTTCATACCTGACGGTGACGGTCTGCGTGCCCGCAGCAAGGGGCCCGACGGGCTCGACGGAGTAGTCGCCCTTTGTGAGCACCTGAGAGGTTTCGTTGTTGTAGTGCGCGGTGACGACGAGGGCTTCCGTATTGAGCTCGTCGCCCTCGTAGAAGTGCGGCAAGTTGCTCGGATCCACCGTGATGTGCGTAAGTTCGATCTTCTTCACGTCGACGGTGTACGTTGCCTCTATACTCTCATAGGAGACGGTGACGGTCTGCGTGCCCGCTACGAGTTTGCCGTCCTGCACGCCGTCCGATGTGACGGAGTACTGCCCGGAGAGAAGCACAATCTTGTCGCCGTTGTTGTAATGGGCGGTGACGACGAGATTCGCCGTGTCGAGTTCTTCACCCTCGAAGTATTCCGTCTTGACGCCCGTCAAGGTAAGTTCGATCCTTTCGAGCACGACGGCCTTGACGGTGATCTCCACCTGCGCGGTCTTTTCGAGATAGGTGATGACGATCTCGGTATCTTCCGCTTTCAGCGGCTCCGTCTTATCGACGTTGTAATTTACGACCGTCTCCACGTCACCGTTGTTGTAGTGGGCCGTGACCACCATGCCCGCGGGATCGAACGTTTCGCCCTCAAAGTAGACAAGTTTTTGGGGCTGCGAAGTGATCTCGATCCTATCGAGCGTACGGTTTTCGACGGTGATCGAAACCGTCACGGTCTCCGTAAAGCTGTTGTAGGTTACGGTCAACGTTACTTCGTGCGTCCCGGGCAGAAGATCCGACGCATCGTCCAAGCCTTCGACGGTGACATTGTATTCCTCTCTTTCAAGCGCGCGGAGATCGCCGTTGTTGGACCGCACGGAGACGGACAGCCCATCGTAGGAGAAGGCTTCGCCTTCGAGATAGCTGCTTTTCACTTTCGCCGCATCGACGATGAGCCCCTCTTCCGCCACTTCGTTGACGGTGATTTCATATTCCGCCGTTTGATCCTTATAAGTGACGGTGATCTTCGTAATCCCGACCGTTAGACGGCCGCTCGGTTCGAAGGTGCATTCGGAGAGGTCGACATTCTTTGTGTCGCCGTTGTTGTAGTGCGCGGTGACGGTGATCCCCGCGGTTTCGAGCTCATCGCCCTCGTAGTATTCCGTCTTGGCCCCTTCCGCATTCACGGAAATGCTTTCAAGCGCCAACTTCTCCACGACGATCTCGCACTCCGCCGTTGCAAGCACAACGCCGTCTTTTATGCACTTCACGGTGATCGTAACCGTACCGACTTCGCCGACAGTGACAACGCCGCTATTCTCGGCCGCCGCCCATTCTCGGTCGGAGCTCCACGCGAGAGTGTAATCCTCCACGCCCGTGACCTTCGCCTGAACGGTGAGGGTGAGCGGATCGGCGTCGAGATAGAGAGTCGCGTGAGAGGGTTCAAGGGTGAGCGTGACGTCGGTGCTGACCGTAACGGTGAAGGTAAGGCTCGTGAGTCTGACGCCGCCGCGGAGAGCAAAGACGGTGACCTTGGCAATGCCCACGGCAACCGGGGTCAAAACTCCCTCGGGAGTGATGGTCGCCACGGTATCGTCGTCGATCTGCCAGAGGAGGGAGTAGAGAGAATCGTCAATGGTGGTAGCGTGAAGTTGGCGATCCTCATCCCCTACTTTGAGGAGAACGGGCTCCTCTTCGGCGAGTTTGAGTTCGGGCTCGATGGAGACGTCCATGTTGATGACGACGTCCTCTGTGACGGTGAAGGTATCGCCGATGTTCATGGTGATGACGTTGTCCTTCATATCATAGAGGCCGGTCTCCTCGTTATAGGTAAGCATCTTGCGGCCGATCTTATATCCGCCGAAGTAGTAACCCGCAGGAAGGTCGGTCGGCTGTTCGAGTACGATCTGGGAGCCGTGGGCCATCTTGACGGTCTCTTTGACCTCGTCATCGTTGTACTTCCACGTGACGTCGTAGCGATTGATTTCAAGCGTGATCTCAATGCCCGTGAAATAATCCAGATCCGTCAAAGTGAGGCCGTTCAATTCCCCCCATTCAATGGCAACACTGTTGAGGAAGACGGAGGTCACATGATAGCCCTCGGGGATATCCTCCAACTTCACGGTGTAATCGGAACCAAACTTGACGGTATAGTTCTCATAGACGTCGTCCTGCTCCCCCGGGAAGTTGAAAACGATAGTAATATACGACGGCATCCCTTCCACGACGGCATAGAGCGCGAGGTCGGAGGTGACGCGGTGGCTGTACATGTCGATATCCGTGCCATCCGCCGTCTCAAAGCCCGCGATCCAATCGGGAAAGCTCAGATAATATTGTTCGAGCTCTTCCTCCGTGAGATCCCCGTGATAGGCGCCCAAGTCGAGGTCGACGATCTTTTCGCCGTATTCATAATAGATCGTGGTGATGAGAAGCGGCTCCTTGGAAACGCTCCGCAGTGCGCTCTCGTACGGTTTGATATAATAATCCACCCGAAGTTTTTCGACGATGTCGGCGTTGAATTCGGTATCCTGCTCGATCTGGAAGGTCGTGTAGGGTGCGTAGAACTTCTTGTTCGCATCCAACCAACCGTTGAGCTTATACTTTTCGGGCGCAATGTTGGGAAGGCTGATCTTCTGCCCCGGGATGACGGTGTAGACGAGCGGCTCGTCTCCTTCGCGATAGTTAAAGGTGACGGTCAATTTTTCCTTGGTCTCGCAGGCGGTGAAGGTGACGTCACTTTCGGGAATGTAAAGATCGCCCGTAGCATAGTCACGTCCGTCCTGTCCTTCGAGTTTCCACTTCTCCACATAGTGCTGCTCGCTTGCGAAGCCCGCGCCGACCGCAAACGGCACACCCTTGATCGCTTGAACTTTGTATTCCTCGTCACCCGCGGAGTATGTCACGGTGACGGGAGAAAGGACGAAGACGAGCGCCTCTGGGTCGTTGGAAATTTCGATCCTTCCGCCCGCATAGGTGTAACCGCCGACGGCATTGGCAAAGTCGGCGCCCTTCTTGCCCTCGATAAAGACGGCCTTTCCGTTCTCATCAAACTCCGCTAACGTGCGGTCGGTGAAGACTTCGACATCCTCCGTCTCGGGGAAATCGACCGCAATGAGCCTGGTCTCCATGGAGACAAAGACGGAGCAGTGCTCCCATTTTCCTCCCTCACCCTCAAAGGTAAACGTGCCAACGTCGAAGAAAATGTCGTAAGTAGCTTCGTTTTCACACACATGGCCTGCAAATACAGACAAACGGTTGGCATCATTTTCGGGATCGGCGATATCCCTCATGTAGATGACAGAGCCACCATCGGCCTCGCACTTGTTTCCTTGGAAAGTTGCGCCGATGACCCGCAACTGATGATCGGTGGCATAGACACCCGTTCTGCGCCCAAGACGGCAGTAGTAGATGGCTGCGCCGTTCTGCGTGGCAGTATTGCCCTCGACCGTGACGGTATTATCAAGTTTGAGAGCTGTGTCCGAATAGAACGCACCCCCAAGTGCCGCGCTGTTCTCTTTCACTTGGGTGTTCGAGAGGCTGAGGATCGCATCGGTGATGGTATAGAACGCGCCGCCCACGGGCACCGTCTTGCAGTCGTAGAGGCCGTCCGTCGTGGCAGTGTTGCGTTCGACGACGCAGTCTTTCAAGGAGACATAGTCGGAATAGACATTACCCGAGATATACATGGCGCCGCCGATGAGCGCGTCGTTTTCGTTGAATTTGCAATCCGTCGCCGTGACGCTCGTCCCGGAAATGTTGGGCCCGACGACGTAGACGGCGCCGCCGGTGCGCCCGACATTGTTCGTAAATTCGCAGTTTTGGAAGGTGACCTTTGAGCCGCCGTTAACGTTGACAGCGCCGCCGCCCGCAATGGTCTTTCGAACATGGTTATTCCGGAACACGCAATATTCCGCATTGACCATGCCCTGCGTAACGCTGAGGAAGGGCGATGTTTGCACGACGTTTTCATTGCTCCCACCGTCAAAGATGAGCTTGGCGTCCGCCGTACCGCGGAGCGTGAGGGTGCTCGTAGCGGGCACCGTGAAGACGACCTCCGGACCCGCATGATGGATCGTGCGATCCTTGCCGTCCGTGCGCAGGGTGATTGAAAGTCCCGCGGGAACGACAATGCCGCCCGTATGAGTATCTTCCTTTAAGATAATGGTGTCTCCGCTGTTCGCCGCCGCAAAGGCCTCGAAAAGGGAGAAATAGGTGCCGTGCGTTCTTTCGATTTCGCAGATCACGGGCCCGTTGCTGTATGTACGAGGTTCGCTCTTTTTCGTATGTTTGAGAGCGCGGTCGTAGGCGACGACGGTATAGGTCGGTTCGCGGCCTTCGTAGTTCGTCGTATCGATGTAGACGGAATCATGGGTGAAGGCGATGACCTTTGCATTCTCCCCTTCGCCCTCCCAGATCTCGAAGCCGAGGTGGCGGTCGTCCGTCTCCTTGTCGGAGTGCAGAAGGAGACTGTAACCGTTGTTGCCCTTGGAGATTTGCAGGATCTCGGCCTTCCCTTTGTCCTCCGAATAGATGTCGAGGGATTCCTTCTTTTCCTCATGCGCTTCCCGAATGGGCGTCTGATAGGCGTCGATATACCAGATCTTGGGCTGTTCATTGTCCTTGGGGAGATCTGTGAACTTGCCCGCCTCTTTTGCCTCCTTCATGAGGGTCTTGAAGGACTCCGAGGCGGTCTCCCACTTGAATACGGGATCGTTCGAGTTGAGGGCATACCCCCAACGTTCAAAATAGTAGGAGGCGTCGAATCCGAGCACCATGGAGGAGAGAAGCACCTGCTTCTCCGTCGCGTTGATGGCGGCAAATCCCTCTTCAAGCTTGCTCTTATCTTGGGGGTTGCGATGCTTCTCGTAGATGTCGTAATAGCGGTAGAGATTTTCGAGGTGCGGCCAATACGTGGGGTCGTACTCCTGGATCAGCCACCACAGCAGATAGTTGCCGCGGGCGGTGTTCCAATAGGATTCGAGCTCGCGTATGTCGGGGGCAAGCGCCTTCACGGTCCCTGCGTAGTCGCCGTTCTCATATTCATGCGCCAAATCCACCATCGCAAACTTTGCGAACATGTTGTTGGTCGTCTCGGTGAGCGTACGCTCCGGGATATCCATCGAGTGGCCCATCTCATGGCTCATACCCCAACCCGTACCTAAACATGTGAACATCATGCCCTCCCATGCGGTAAGCGTGCCGAGATGCTCATAGAAGGCATAGGCGAGCGCATAGGGCTGCATGACGCGGACGTTGGTACCAACCCATTTGGCATGGGGGTCGTATTTCCCTTCGTATTTCTCAATATTGGGATCGTCCTCATCGAGGATGACGCCGTCGAACGTCAGATGTGCCCGATTAAAGGTATCCCACCTTTGGCAGGCCTCCTCCGGATCGTAACCCAATTCGTTATAGTAGCGATTGGCGGCCGAGGCGCGCGCCGTGATGATCATGGTCTCCGTCGCGATCTCGGTCTCGTCAAAGACTTCAAAGCGCCGCTCGGAGCGGTCGTACTCTACCTGCTCTACATACTCGGCAAGCGTCTGCTTATAGGCCTCCACGTCGCCGCCGATGCGGTAGACGGGAAAGAGCGTGCCGCTCCCGAAGTACACCTTCACACGATCGGACTGTTCCTGTTCCGTGTAATACTTGGCGTCTTTCCCCTTTTTCATCTCCGGGCTGACGTACGGATTGACGAGATAGACTGCCCCGCCCGCAGGGATGGGATTGCCCTCATCGTCGTGGAAGCTCGATTTGTGCCAGTTCCCCGGGTGGATGACATTCTTGCCGAGAGAGAGCTTGTATTCCCCCGACTTCCAGCCCGACCAATGCCCCCAGAACTGCGAGCAGATGAGAGTGGGAAGCGGGTCGCCCTCCTCCCCGTCTACATAGACGATGAGATCCTCGTCTGGCGTGATGTTGATCCCCGTCACCTGACGATTGCTGCCATACCAAATGAATTTGAGGGTGCTCCGTGCATAGGCGTCAATGTTGCCGCGGCGTTGAAGCACGGTGGGACTGTCTTCCGCCGTACCCATCTCTCTGCGCGAATCGTAGCTGACCTTGCCCGCCAAAACCTGCTCGGCGCGGTTGAGCGTATACGAAAGCTCGCCATCGTAGGTGGCGTAGTGCTTGACGCGTTCGCGGAGATCGTTGATATATTGCGTCGTGACGTTATCGTTCAGGGTAAATTGATTGTAGTCGGTGAAAAGCGCCTTTACGGCTTTGATATCCTCATTTTCCGGCTGCAAAAAGACGATCTCGCTCGCCGCCGCGCAGTGAAGGTGCTTCGTGTGTACGGCAAGCCAAGTGATGCGCATCGCCCGCGCCTTGTAAGACTTGTTGAACGTGATGAGTGTGGCGCTCGTATCCCACGATTCACCAACATCGATCTCGTCGATCTCTTGAAAATCCTCGTCGGAAATTTCGTCCCCAACGTTCTTCTCCGAAGGGACGTAGGAAAAACTGGCCTTGGTGAAACTTCCGCGATTGCCCCAACCGCAGTCCGCCTGATAGATGATGCGGTCGATCTCGGTGGGGTCGTTGAAGATGACCGTGACGTTGTTGATAAAGGGATCTGCCCCCTCCCACAGCTCTTGGGACTGCCAAATGGAGGAAAAATTGCGGTCGAAGGCATAGGAAAGCGGCGCGCCGTCCCGCTGCCCGCCGTTGGCCTCGTATTCAAACTTGTTAGTCGGAACGCCGTAGAGCTCCAAATAGGAGTTCTGCAAGATGGTTTTCGTCTTCTCATTTTCCGCAGTCAAGCGCTCGAATGTGAGGTTATCCGTTTTGACCAAGTCTTGGGCTTCCGCACCCGCATGAAGTCCGTGCGTGCAGAGCATAAAAATCGCCGCCGCTAACAGCACGGCAGCTACGGAAGAGAGTAATATCAACAACCTGTTTTTGAGCTTCATACATTGCTCTCCTTGCGGGCGGGATGACCCCTGACGGAGATATTATAGCATGCTTCACAAAATTGTCAATGAAATTATAATAGGTTTTTCAATAATTTTCTTTTTAATGTATACGCGCGCATATACACACGCGACGGCCGCGCGTTTCCTGCGCCATCTATGCCGAACGGCCAAGCCGCCTTTCAATCATGCAATTTGCCCGCAAACCGATTGCTCCCGCAATCGCCTCCACCATAAAGTCCTGTTATGGATTCGTTTTACACACAAGGCGGAAGAGGATTTGCCCTCTTCCGCCTTGTGGTGCACCACTCTGAACGTAAGTTGAACCATTTCAGCTTGCGTTCTTTTTATGTAAAAAACGAGGACAAACCGCCCTCGCTTTTCTTGCCAAATTGAAATTTACCGCTTTTTCATTTTCGGCATTGGCAGGTCATCATACATTGCCTCAAATAATCCTGTCAAAAAAACCTTATCGTCCACATTGTCCACAAGCAACATTTCCTTTGCGCCCTCATATGGCAAGGAATACGCTGCTTGGGGCAAATAGGATAAAGCGGATGTTACGGGTTTTACGAGCAATCTATCGTCGTAGATACCACCGACAAGTTTGCCGCTATAGTAAATAAGAAATTCACCCATCATAGGCTTGTAGGTTATGTCCTTTAAGTCGGATAGTTGGTCTAAAATGAAATTCAAATATTCCTTGCTTGACGGCATAATCCCTCCGCTGAATTGAAATTTATTTTACTTGCCTTTCATAGGTAACTATAATTCCGTAACCCATAGCTAAATTCGGCGTAACAG
>CANQOY010000025.1 GCA_947625605.1 uncultured Clostridia bacterium
AGACATGCGGAGACTGTGCGAAGCGGACGGAATCCGCGAGGGCGGGAAGGGAACCGCTCATCGGGTTCTTGATCCCCACGGGGATCTCCAACCCGCTTGCGGCAAAGCGGTGCGCCTGGTTTTCGCTCGACCGCGCGCCCACCGTGCAGTAGGAGAGCACGTCTCCGAAGTAGGGAAACAGCTCGGGATAGAGCAGTTCGTCCGCAGAGGTCAGGCCGCTCTTCTCCGCGACGGAAATGTGCAGCCGCCGCGCGGCCCGAATGCCCTCCGCGAGGTTCTCGCCCTCTCCGAACACGGGGCAAAAGAGCATGCCCATGTATCCGCCGCGCGAGCGCGGCTTTGCGGTATAGATGCGGGGAATGAGGACGAGCTTGTCCCTCACCCGTTCGTTCAGGCGCGCGAGCCTTTCGGCAAACGTGAGCGCCGCGTCCGCCTCATGCACGGAGCACGGACCCACGATCGCGAGGAGACGGCCGTCCTTCCCCGCGAGCACGCTGCGGATGAGCGCGTCCCTCTCCTCTTTTCGCGCCCGTACGGCGGCGGGAAGCGGGATCTCCCGCACGATCTCTTCCGCCGTCGGCAGGAGAAATTCTCTCTCAAACATCATGCTCTCCCGCGAAGATAGGCGCCCACGGCCGCGGGCACATAGTCCTCATAGGGCGTATGGAACGCGATCGCATTCTTTACGAGGGAGGAACTGATGTGCAGATGCCTCTGCTCGGCGGGAATGTAGAGTTCGATGAAATCTCCGCTCAGATCGCGGCTCGCGTAGAAATCCGCCGTTTCGTATTCGTAATCCGCAGCATTGCGCACGCCGCGCACATAGAAAGAGATCTTCTCCCGCTCCATCAGGCGGACTACCGCGCCCTCCCAGCGGAGCACGCGCACGCGGGGTTCCCTCTCGTATACCTTTCGGATCATCTCCTCCCGCTCCTCGGGGGAGAACATGCACGCCTTGTTCTTATTCTCCGCAACGGCGACGACGACTTCGTCGAAGATCGCCAAGCATTTTTTCACCGTGTCCTCATGGCCGACGGTGAACGGATCGAATGTGCCTGCAAAGAGGCATTTTTTCATAGGTTGCTCCTTTTCATGAATTTGCTTCGGCGGGCTTGTCCGCACCCGTCAAAGAGCTGCTTGCCGTGCGACGGAACATGGCGACTTTCGTCCTCCCGTAGCTGCGGAGATCGGCGATCTCCCAGCCCTGCACGGCGGCCTCTTCGCGCTCGCTCTCCACGATCACGAGCCCGTCCGCCTTCAAGAGCCCGCGCTCCGCGACCAGACGGAGGATCTCCTCCGTGAAGTTCTCCCGATAGGGCGGATCCGCAAAGATGAGGTCGAATTTCCCCGTCACCGTTTTGAGACAGGCGGAAAAATCCTGCGTGTGGATCTCCCCCTCTTCGCCGAGCGCGGAGAGATTTTTTTTGAGGAGGGCAATGCTCTCGCGGGAGATATCGTTGAAAACGGCGCATTTCGCCCCGCGCGAGAGCGCTTCCAGCCCGAGCGCACCGCTCCCGCAGAACAGATCGAGAACGCGCGCGCCGACGAGGCGGAGCGAAAGGATCTGGAAGAGCGATTCCTTCACCCTGTCTGCCGTGGGGCGGATATCCTGCCCGCGGAAACGGGCCAATTCGCGCCCGCGGTGTTTTCCCGCAATGATCCTCATATGGTATCTATTTCCTTTTTTTAATTCCGATAGACGATCTCCGCCCGCCGCGTGACGTTGACGAGCGCTTCATACGCCGTGGTGCCGTGTTCTCTCGCGTACGCCTCCGCGTCCGAGAAGATGAGCTTGCGCCTGCCCGCGCGGGCGGTCCCGCAGCAGACGGCGGCGTCCATACACAGCTTTCCGACGGCGCCCAATCCCCCTTCGCGGAAGAATCCGTCGCCGTAGCCCACGCGCAGAGTGTAGAGATCGCGCGCGCCCTGCGGCGCGCGCCCGTAACCGGCGCCCGATCCGAGGCGTCTGCGCGTCTCCGCCACGGTCGCATACAATTTCAGCGCGGGCTTCACGCAGAGCGAATCCTCCCACCCCGCGGGGAGATACCCGTAGAGGGCGAGGCCGACGCGCACGGCGTCGCAACGGACGCCCGCGAGCAGGCCGCCCGTCGCGGAAAGGTGGCAGACCGCGCACGGAAGACTCTCCCGTGCCGCGCGGCAAGCCGCGTCAAACCGCGCCGTCTGTTCCGCAAGCGCATCCGATGAATCGGGGGCATAGAGATGGGAATAGACGCCCGTCACGCTCACGCCGCTCTCCGCGGCAAGGGCGATCAGCGGGCGCACGCGCTCGGGCCGCACGCCGTAACGGTTCATGCCCGTGTTGACCGCAAGGTGCGCCTCCGCGCCCGTCCCCCGCAAGAAGCGAAGCGCGCGCAGGGAGGAGACCGTGGCCGTGAGGCGATAGGCTCCGATCCGCAGCGCCTCTTCCCGACACAGCGGCGGCGTCAAAACGAGGACGGGTTCGGCAACGCCGCACGTCCGCAGGCGGGCGCCCTCCTCCACGGTGGCGACGGCAAACGCCGCAGCGATCCCGTGGAGCGCGCCGCATACCGCTTCCGCACCATGGCCGTATGCGTCATCCTTTACAACGGCAATGAGAGGACGGCCCGCCCGTTTGAGCACGGCGCGCGCGTTCTCTCTGATCTTTTCCAAATCGACGACCGCAAGAAGGGATTGCATCCCTCCATGGTATGCGTCACGGCATATAAATGATTCTGCGGCAGTGCTCGCATTCGATCATGTTGCCGCCTGCAAGTTCGCTCCTGTGCAGAAGCGGGAGCTCCATGCCGCAGACGCACAGCCAATTATTCAGGGGCACGACGATGGGGAAGATGCGCTCCTTCCGCTTGGCCTGATAGCGCTCCAAAATGGCAGGATCCACTTTCTTGCCGATGGCTTCGAGCCGTTCGGTGATCTCCTTGACCTCGGCGGCGCGGGAATTTTTGACTTCCTTGAACTTTTCGCCGTACTCCTTGTATTGCTTCTGCATGGCGATCGTCTGCTTCTTGAATTTATCGTACTCTTCCGAAGCGGTGTTGATATCCGAGATGAGGCGGTTGAGCTCCGCCTTGACCGTGCGCAGCTTTTCGAGGAGGGCCTGCGCGTTCTTCTTATAGAAGGAGAGGTCTCCCCCGCTCTCTTCGAGCATCTCGTCGAGGTCGGCGTATTCGGCGATCGCCTTCGTCGTCTCCTCGGCGCGCACGATGAGCTCGTCCCGAAGCGCTTTCAGCTCCTGCGCGTGCCGGTCCTGCGCTTCGAGCTTCTCCTTCGCGGATTCGAGGAATTTTTTCGCCTGCATATACATCTTGCGGTCCTTGTTCGCGGCGATCTCCTGCTCGATCTTGCGGAGTTCGCCGTCCACTTTCTGATATTCCAACAGTTCCTTAGAAATAGGCATATATCCTTACCACCTTTGGTTTTTTACAGCAATCTATCGTCCGCGAGGAAGAAACAGGGCAGGCCTGTCCTCTCCCGCATCGTCTCGAAAAAGCGCTTGAAGCCGCAGACCTCCGCCGCATAGTGCGTGAGCAACAAAACGTTCATCCCGCGCTCGACCGCTTCCGCAAGCAGATGGTGTTTTCCGTCCGAGGAGACGACGGTGTCCGCGCCGTGTCCCAGCGCGAAGGCGAGCGCCTTCTCCGAGAGCCCCGCGCCGCAAAAACTTGCGACCCGCTTTACGGGCGCGTTCCCGTAGGCCGTGATCCGCTCGGTGGAGAGGGCGCGCTCCGCGCGCGCCGCAAACGCTTCAAGGGAGAGAGGCTCCACGTCGTACACCCTCCCGTATCCGCCGCAGGAGAGCTCCTCCATGACGGCGGCGGGAGAACTGCCCCCGAGCGCGCGCATGAGCGATTCGTCGATCCCCTCTTGCGCCGCGTCGAGGTTCAGATGCGCCGAAAGGACGGAGATCCCCGCCCGCGCACAGGCGAGCACCGCTCTCCCCTCTCCCTCCGCGCGGAGAGATCTCAGCGGCGTAAAGATGGCGGGGTGGTGCGTGAAGATGCAGTTCGCGCCCGCCCGCTTCGCCTCCTCCACGGCGCGCATCGAGAGGTCGAGCGAGAAGAGGATCGCGCGGATCTCCTCGCCGCAGTCGAGCTGGATCCCGCTGTTATCGTAGTGTCCGAAGCGGGTACATTCTTCCATCGAGAGCGAAAACGGGGCTACCATGTCCGCGATCTCATAGACGTTTTTCAATTTCATTGATAATTTCCTCCGTCTCTTTCAGGGCGGCTTTCAGCTTTGCGCGGTTGGAGGGATTGATCCCTCGGCGCGCGCTGCGCTCCCTGAGTTTTTCGCGCTCCTCGCGCATCATGGAGAGAAAGGCCGCCGGCGTTTCGTCCCCCAAATTGTCTCTGCCGTAGCGGAATTCGAGGTCGGTATAGCTGTCCCCTCCCTCCGCGCGGCCGAGAATGAGGTCGTAATATTTTTTTCTGGCCGTCCCCTCCGAAAAGGTGTAGTCACGCTCGATCTTTGCCCCCTGCGCCACGAGGTAGCGGCGCAGCTTTTCGCTGTTTTTCATGGGTTGGAGAACAAAGCGGGGCGGCAGAGGACGCCTCTTTAAGATCTCCACGATCTCCTCTCCCCCCATCCCCGCGATGAGGACGAGGTCGCACGGCTCGGGGATCCCGTCGAGGCCGTCCGCCACGACGGGAATA
Source organism: uncultured Clostridia bacterium (assembly GCA_947625605.1). Classification (GTDB taxonomy): domain Bacteria; phylum Bacillota; class Clostridia; order Christensenellales; family Borkfalkiaceae; genus Gallimonas. Next base: position 4,653 of record CANQOY010000025.1, read on the forward strand.
CATCTTCCCGCGGCGACGTATTCAGAGAGAAGCGTTTCCGCCTTTTTCAGGCTCCCCGCACTGATATCCGAGATATAGGCGCGCTCGCATAGCCCGTTGCGCAGCATGTATTGCGTCATGTAGCCGTGATCGCATCCGATATCCGCAAACACGCGCGCGGGGGAAAGCGCCGAGCAGATGTGTGCAATGCGCTCCTTCATCAGTTGAGAAAATCTTTGAGCTTCTTGCTCCTCGAAGGATGGCGAAGTTTGCGCAGCGCCTTCGCTTCGATCTGGCGGATGCGCTCGCGGGTGACGTTAAATTCGCGCCCCACCTCTTCGAGGGTGCGGGGCTTGCCGTCGTCGATGCCGTAGCGCAGGCGGAGGACTTTCTCCTCGCGCGGGGTGAGCGTATCGAGAACGCCGAGAAGCTGCTCTTTCAACATGATGAACGTGACGGAGTCGCCCGGCGTCTGCGTCTTATCGTCCTCGATGAAGTCGCCGAGGTGGCTGTCCTCCTCCTCGCCGATGGGCGTTTCGAGCGAGACGGGGTCCTGCGCGATCTTTTGGATCTCCATGACGCGCTGCACCTCGATGCCCATGGACTCCGCGATCTCCTCGGGCGTGGGCTCCCTGCCGTGCTCTTGCAGCAGCATGCGCGAGACGCGCGTGAGCTTGTTGATCGTCTCGACCATGTGGACGGGGATGCGGATGGTGCGGGCCTGGTCCGCAATGGCGCGGGTGATGCTCTGGCGGATCCACCACGTTGCATAGGTGGAGAACTTGAAGCCTTTCTGGTAGTCGAACTTCTCCACCGCCTTCATGAGCCCGAGGTTCCCCTCCTGAATGAGGTCGAGAAAGAGCATGCCGCGGCCGACATACCGCTTGGCGATGGAGACGACCAGCCTGAGATTGGCCTCGGAGAGCCTTCTCTTGGCGGCCTCGTCCCCCTCCTGCATCCTGCGGGCGAGCTCGATCTCCTCGTCCCCCGAGAGAAGCGGCACGCGGCCGATATCTTTCAGATACATCTTCACGGGATCGTCGAGACCGATATCGGAGAGCGCCTGTTCGAAGAGCTCCCTGTCGCGCTCGTCCTCGTCGTAGACGGAGACGCCCATATCGGGCAGAGTCTTATAGACCTGCTCGATCTGCTGGGGGCTCAGATCGTATTTTTCCAGCGCGTCGCAGAGGGCGTTCGTCGAGATGCTGCCCTTCATTTTGTACTCTGCGGCAATCGTTTCAATGAGTTCGTTGAGTTTTTGTTCGGTTACGTTCATGCCCTTCCTCCGGCTTTCTTCGCTTCGTTGAGCTTTTTGGTGTATTCCTGTATTTTCAGGAGGATCTCCCGCTTCTCCTCCGCACTCTCCGTGAGCGCGTACCGCTCCCGTTCCAGCGCGATGCGCGCGGTGAGCGATCTGCGTTCGAGAGAGGCGAGACAATCGTAAAAGTACTTCTCGGCCTGCGCGCCGTCGAGGTTGTCGCCGTAGTCGAGATTGAGGATCTCCGAGAGCTCGCCGTCCGCCCGCATGAGGTCGAACAGCCCGCTCGGGCGCAGATTCCCCGTGCGGCGGCCCTCCGCGATGTAGCCCGCAACGGTGCGGTGCTCTTCGTCGGAAAAATCATATGCGGAGAGATCGCATTCTGTTGCGTAGGGCTTGGAGAGAAGGCATGCCGCGAGCACAAAGCGCGCCGCCTTCTTCTCGCCGTCCGCCTCCTTCCCCCGCTCCGCGGGAACGGACGGAGGACGCGGCGCCTCCTGCGGCCCGAGGCGGTCGAGGTCGCTTTGGAGTGCGGCCTTGCTGATGCCCGTGGAGGCGGAGATACGCCCCAAGAGCTCCTCCCGTTCGGCCGCGCTCTCCGCATCGTTGAGTATGGGAAGAACTTCGCGGATGAAGTCCCGCTTTTCGTCCGTTTTCGTGAGATCGTACTTGCGTTGGACGGCAAGGATGCGGAAGTCGATCAGGGGCATGGCGGCGTCCAGACAGCTCTGATAGCACTCCCTGCCCTGCGTCTTGATCACGTCATCTGGGTCCAGACCCTCGGGCATGGGTACCACGCGCACCTTCAAACCCTCCTCTTTCAGGATGCCGAGCCCGCGCAGATTCGCCTTCTGTCCCGCAAAGTCGCCGTCATAGCTGATGAGCACTTGCTCGGTGTATCGCCTTGCGAGGCGCGCCTGCTCCTTGGTGAGCGACGTGCCCATGCTCGCCACGACGTTGCGGAACCCCGCCTGATAGAGGGAGATGGCGTCCATATATCCCTCCACCATGATGAGGTAGGGAATGGCGGCCGCGCGCTTTTCCCGCTTGACGAGGTTGATGTTGAATAAATTTTTGCTCTTGTTGAAGAGCATGGTCTCGCGCGTGTTCTTATACTTTGCGCGGTCGGAGGATCTCAGGATCCTTCCGCCGAAGGCGACCACCTCGTCCATATGGTTGATGATGGGAATGATGAGGCGCTCCCCCTCCGCGTCGATGATGCGGCCCTCGTCCGTCCGCACGCACGCGCCGCTCTCGATGCACTCCTCGGGCGTATAGCCCTGCGCGAGTAGGTGGGCGGGAAGCCCCGCATAGTCGAGCGAGGCGCCGAGGCCGAACCGCTTCACCGTGGAGGGCTGCAAGCCGCGCTTTGCAAGGTAGTCCACATGGATCTGCGCCCGCCCCGAATAGAGATTGTTGAGATAGAACCGCGCGGCGTCCCGCATGAGGGAGGAGAGCCTGTCCCGCTTCTTTTTCATCGCGGAGGCCTCTTCCGCGGCGCGGTCGTCGTACGCGGGAACTTCCAGCCCGGCGCGCCCCGCAAGCAGCTGGACGGCCTGCATAAATTCGAGATTTTCGTACTCCTTGACGAACCCGATCACGTCTCCCGAAGCGCCGCAGCCGAAGCAGTGGTAGTACTTGTCAGGAGCGTTGATGCTGAAAGAAGGCGTTTTCTCGTGATGGAAGGGGCAACAGGCCCAATAGTTGGATCCCCTGCGTTCGAGCTTGATATAGGAGCCGATGACTTCCACGATGTCGCACCGCTCTTTGAGCGCGCGAAGAAAATCCGAAAATTCGCTGTTCTGGTTCATACGCCCCCCTCCCGCGGCACGAAGAGGTTGCGAAAGACGCCGATGGCGTATTTATCCGTCATGGAAGAGAGATAGTCGCATACGGCGCGCGGCGCATCCGAGCGCGCGGTTTCGAGATACAGCGGAGGCAGCTCTTCCGGCCGTTTCAGGAAGTATGTATACAGGCTTTCGAGCATGCGCTCCGCGCTCTCCTGAATGAGTTTGTTGGCGTGTTCATAGACGTGTTCGAACATAAAGGACCTGAGCTCGTCCAGCGCCTGCCGTCTCTCTTCGGACATGCGCACATACGGCTTGCCCTCCGATTCGCCGACGATATCGAGGATCGCCGTGTTGATGCGCGCCGATCTGCTGCGCCCGAACGCCTTTACTGCGCGCTCGGGGAGCTCTTCCGCTTTGAGAACGCCTGCGCGGATCGCGTCCTCGATGTCATGGTTGATGTAGGCGATGCGGTCTGCAAGGGAGACGGCGACTCCTTCGAGAGTGGACGGAACGCCGCTCTTGGAGTGATGGAGGATGCCGTCCCGCACCTCATAGGTGAGGTTGAGCCCCGCGCCGTCCTTTTCGAGGCAGTCCACCACCCGCAGGGATTGCTCGGCGTGGCGGAAGCCCGTAGGGCAGAGCGAATTGAGGACGCGCTCCCCCACATGGCCGAAAGGCGTGTGCCCGAGATCGTGCCCGAGCGCGATCGCCTCCGCGAGGTCCTCGTTGAGAGAGAGGCAGCGCGCGAGAGAACGGGCGATCTGCGAGACGTCCAGCGTGTGCGTGAGACGGGACATGTAGTGGTCGCCGTCGGGCGCGAAAAAGACCTGCGTCTTGTTTTTGAGGCGCAGAAAGGCCTTGGAATAGATGATGCGGTCCCTGTCCCGCTGGAACTCCGTGCGCATTGTACACGGCGTCTCGGGGCGCGCTCTTCCGAGCGTCTCCGCAGACTTCTTTGCATAGGGCGAAAGGAAGGCCGCTTCTTTCTGGTATGTCTTTTCCTTCATCATTTGTTATTTCGCCGAAAATGAAAAAAATTCCTCTTTTTTCAGAGAAATTTTTTCGTTTTGACAATTTTTTGCGGATGTTCGCGCAAAAATCGCCGCGGATCAGTCAAAAAAGTTCTCCTGCGCGCGCTCCTTGAACTCGCGGGACGTGCTGAACGGAATGCGGGTGGTGTAGCCGTTCTTCGCCGCGACGATGCGCTTTGTTGGCCAGATCCAGATCTCCTTATTCCACTGCATCACGCGGTCGTTGTAGATCTCGCGGGCCGCGGTGATCTCCTTCTGCAAATAGGCGTTCTGCTGCATGGCGGCGGCGATCTGCTCGTGCGCTCTGAGCTCGGGGTAGTTCTCCACCGCAACGTTGAGGGAGTTGAACATCCTGTCCACGCGGCCGCTGACCTCGATGCGGTCTGCGTCCGAAGCCCCGCCGCCCGCGCGGTACTTTGCGATCTGCGTCAACGTCTCGCGGTCGAACTCCATCGACTTCTCCACGAGAGAGGCGGCGTTCTGCAAGATGAGCACGCGCTGCTCGATATAGTTGTCGATCTGGGACGCGGCGTGCTGGATACGCTGTTCCAGCGCATTGAAGAACGCCTGCGCCCTCACTTTCAACAGCTGAAAGATGAGCCCGGGGACGATGAGGAGCACCCAGAGCATGACCTCGAACACCTTGGATCCCACGCCCACCGTGACGGGGATCTGCTTGTCAATGACCCCTGTCTCTCTTCCCTCGGAGACGGGATCTCTCGTTTCATCCAACGCGTTTGCCATACCAATTCCTCCTAAAAGTAAAATAGTTTTATCCGACGATCTTCGCGATGAGTCCGTTCACGAAGATCGCTTGATCCAAGAGATCGCCCTTTCCGCCTTCGGCGAGGTCGGAGCGGGAGAGCTCCGTCCGCTTTTCCACGGTAAAGGCATTCGTTGCGGTGACGGGGATATATTCCGTCCAGCAGACGGGAACGTCGTAGAAGCGCCCGTTGCTGCACAGGACGGGAATGTGATCGACGCGCGGCTCCGTCAGAAAGGAATGGGCGGTGACGCGCACGCGGCCCTCCCCCCCTCCGTGCGCTTTGAGGATGAGGCGTTCCGCACAGCCGGAGGGCGCGAAAAATCCTTCCGGAAAGCGGTTTGCAAGCTCCTCGCACAGCCAATCGACAAGCTCGAACTCCGCACTCTCGTTCGCAAAGTCCCGCGCGGGCTTCTGCTGCAAAAAGAGCGGAACAGAGAGGACGGGCGCAAAGTCGAAATAGATCTCCTTGAAGTATGCCTCCTGAAAGGAGAGAAAGCGCCGCTTGACCTCCTCAAAACTCGACCCCGTAAAGGAGGCAGGATCGGGCATGACGTCGTGGACGTCGTGCGCGCAGCTGACGATGTTCACCCTGCCGCACTTGCGGTAGCGGAAATCGTCGCCGAAGCCCGCTTCCCCCTTGATGAGGTCCACCGTATTCTGCTGGGCAAGGGGCGTGTACATGAGGCGGAATTGCAGTTCGTCGTTCCGATCCGTCGCGCCGAAGAGCACCTCGAACTCGCTGTTTTCCAGCTGCGTGTAGGATTTCCCCTCCTTCGCCGCCTTGCGGGCAAGTTTTTGCAGCCTCTTTTCCCCTTTTTCCACCTTTTTCTCGATCTTCTTCTCGTCGCGCGTGGTGACCTGCGGCGTGCGCGAGAAATTCAGATCGGGCGCGGCGTCGTTCCAATAGAACAGGGCGGAGTTCGTGTAGTAGTCCGGAACGGGATGAACGGCATGCGCGAACAGGACTTCGCTGCGGGTGACCGTCTCTTGGCCCTGCCGCTCCGTCCACGTCACCGTGCGGCTCCCCGTGTACGTCCGCATCGTCATGCGCTGCCCGAGATAGCGCAGCAGGATGAACGGATTGCCGCCCGAGACGCCCGACCTCAGCCCCGTGACCGTCTCCGTCGGCCCGAGGAAGAAATCCAGACCCGCCGCGTCCGCAAAATAGCGGTACTTGGCGGCGTCGAAGATCGCGTCGAACGAGATGTAGGGAAAGGTCTTTGTGACGAGCGATTCGGCCATCGACCACTCGAAGAGGGAGTTGAGCGGGCGCATCTGGCGCCATGCCTCCCGTTCGAGCTCCCCGATCTTCGCGCTGATTTCATCCGCGAGCCGATCGGCGCTGCGGATGACCTTGTTCACGCGAAGCACGGTCAGAAGGATGAGGCCGACCATGAGAAGGGCGAATACGATGGGCAGAACATAGGAGAGCACGCCGTTGAGCACGAACGGCAGAATGATCGCGGCCACGCCGAGCAGGACGCTCATAATGATGAGAAAGACGCGCAGTCCCCTGTATGTAGCGCCCTTGCCGTTGACCGCCGCGAGGTGGGCGCGCTCCCTGGCGATCGACGCCTGCGTCTTGGCATTGGCCGCCGTATCCACGCCCGCTCTCTCCGCGAGCTCCCGAAAGAGCGCCTCCGCGTTCTTCCTGTGCTCCTCTTTGAGATGGGAGAGATATTCCTTGGCGGGCTCCAACGCCGCCGCGTTCCATTCCATGATTTTCTCCTCTGTGATGACGCCGAAATCGGCATTTTTACGCGATTATGTCTGACATAATACTATGCTTATTGCGATTTTTCCCGTTCTCAACGCGTTCAGACAAGGTATCCGCCGTTGACGCCGAGGACCTGACCCGTGATGTAGCGGTGCTCCGCGAGAAACACGACCGCGCCGGCGATCTCCTCGGGGGAGGCAAAACGGCCGAGCGGGATCTCCTCCGCAAGGGCGGCCCTCTCCTCTTCGCTCAGCCGTGCGTTCATGGCGGTGTCCACCACGCCCGGGCTGATACAATTCACCGTGACGTGCGAGGGCGCGAGCTCCTTTGCGAGCGCCTTGGTGAAGGCGATGACCGCGCCCTTGGAGGCGGAATACAGGCTCTCGCAGCTTCCCCCCGCCTCCCCGAAAACGGAGGCGACGGTGACGATGCTTCCCTGCCTTTCGAGCAGCTTTTTCAGCGCGTGCTTGCAGCAGAACAATACTCCGCCGAAGTTCACATCCATCACGCGTGCATACTCCTCGCGCGTGATATCCTGCACCTGACGAAAGAGGGAGACACCCGCATTGCAGACGAGCAGATTGAGCGCGGGAAGTGCGCCGATGACGCTTCTCACCGCCTCTTCGTCCGAGACGTCCGCGCGCACGAAATCGGCGGAAACAGCCCGCGCGGCGCGCTCTGCGGCGGCTTCGTCCGAAGAATAGAGCGCGGTGACCGCATATCCTCTCTCCGCGAGCGCTTTGACGGTGGCGAGCCCTATGCCGCGCGTTCCGCCCGTGACGAGTGCGTACTTCATAACCGTACCTCCCTTACCACTTCTTCGACGGTCTTCCCGTCGGTGTCGATGACGGCGTCCGCGACCTCTTCGTACCGCGCCGCGCGCTCCGAAAGCAGCCGCTCCAACCGTTCCCTCTTGTTTCCCCGCAGAAGCGGCCGCGTATCGTCCTCCGCAAGGCGGCCGAGCAGCGTTTCGACCGAGGCGCGGAGATAGATCACCCTGCCGTTGGAAGCGATCGGGGCGCGGCTCTCCTCCCGAAGCAGGAATCCGCCGCCCGTTGCGATCACGAGGCCGTCCTCGGCGGCGAGCTCGCGGGCGATCCCGCTCTCGATGGCGCGGAAGTGCGCCTCTCCGTACCGCTCAAACAGCGCGGCAATGTCTCCGTAGCGTTCGCGGATCAGGCCGTCTGTATCGACGAATTTCAGGCCGCGTTCCATCGCAAGACGCTTTCCCATAGTCGTCTTGCCCGCGCACGGCATGCCGCAAAGCACGAGGTTCACAGGAAGAAGCTCTCCAACGCGAGGAGATAGCTGCGCTTGCCGAAGCCGAGGATCTCTCCCCTGCATACCTCCGTGAGCACCGAGGTCCTGCGGAAGGCCTCACGCGCATGCACGTTGCTCATATGCACCTCGACGACGGGCAGAGACGTCGCCGCGATCGCGTCGCGGATGGCAATGGAATAGTGCGAATACGCCCCCGCGTTGAGGACGATCCCGTCGTAGCGGCCCTGCGCGCTCTGAATGGCCTCGCACAGTTCCCCTTCGAGATTGCTCTGGAAGAAGTCCGCCGAATGGCCCTTGCCCTCGGCGAACGCCCTGAGTTCGGCGTTGATCTCGTCGAGGGTCTCTTCCCCATAAATTCCCTTCTCGCGCGTCCCCGTAAGGTTTAAGTTGACGCCGTTGATCACGAGAATGTTCATTCGTTCTCCTTATATTCTTCCCACAGCCTGCACGCTTCCGAGCGATCCGGAGCCTCCCCCAAGAAGATGCAGTCCGCCATATATGCCTGAAAAAAGAGCATCCCTTCGCCGCTCAGAACGCGCTTGCCGCACGCCTCCGCAGTGCGCAGAAACGCCGATCGGTGCGGCGCATAGATGAGATCGACAGCCGCCCCGCACGTTCTAAGGAGCCGTGCCGCGCCGTCCCGCTCGCCTCCCTCGCAGACGATCTGCGGCAGGAGCCCTTCCGTCTCGTGCATTCCGACGCCCGTACAGTTTATAATGAAGTCGAAAGAGACGAAAGGAACCTCCGCAAGCGGAGTGAATCCGCCGATGCGCCGATGGAAATTTTCGAGACGGACGGCGTCCCTTTCATAGACGGACACCTCCGCCCCCGCCCGCAGGAGGGCACAGATGACGCTCTTGCCCGCGCCGCCCGCGCCCAGCACGAGCACGGTGCGCGCCCGGACGTCCATCCCCGCCGTTTCGAGCATGAGGGAAAAGCCGCTGCCGTCCGTATTGTAGCCCGTGCGGCTCGGCGCGACGACGGTATTGACCGCACTCAGCGCGACGGCGTCCCCCCTGAGCTCTTTCAGGTGCGGAAGTATCCTCTCCTTAAAGGGAACGGTCACGTTGAAAGCGTCGTAGCGGGAGAAGAGCCGAACGGCCTCCGCATCGAACTGTTCGGGCGGAATGCTCACCCTCTCATAGACGCACTCGCGCGCAAAACGGCGGCGCAGGATAAAGCTGTGCATCGCGGGGCTCTCCGACCGGGAGACGTCTTCCCCGACCACGGCAAGGCGGATCATAGCGCGCTCTCGATCGCCGCAAGTTCGGCTTGATATTGTTCAAACGGAAGTTCGAGCGACGCATATGTGCCCCTGCGTTGCGGGACGATGCAGACAACGCTGCCGCTCGCGGGATTCTTCTTGTCGAAGCGGGCGAGGCGCAGCGCGGCGGAAAGGTCGATCTCCTTGGGAGAAAAGCCGAGGATCTGCGTGCAGAGCGATTCGAGGTCGGCAAGATATTTCCCGTCGCAAGCAAAGTGCCTTTTTGCAAGCTCCGCCTCATAGACGATCCCGCAGAGCACGCTTTCGCCGTGGGAAAGCCCGCACGAGAGCTCGATGGCATGCGCCGTCGTATGGCCGAGATTGAGCCCCCTGCGGAGGCCGAGATCGAACGGGTCGCGCCCTACGATCTCCGCCTTGAAGCGCACGTTTTGGGGCACGATGCGCGCGAGAAATGCGAGGTCGAAGAGGGATCCGCGGTTGGACAGGACCTCGTCGAACAGCGCCCCGTCGAGAGCGGCATGCTTGACGATCTCGCCCAGCCCGCTCTTGATTTCCGCCCGCGGGAGGGTGGAGAGAAAGGACGGATCGAGGTAGACCGTCTTGGGCTGGCGGATGGTCCCGATGAGATTTTTGACGCCGCAAAGATCCACGGCAGCCTTGCCGCCGACGGAGGCGTCTACCTGCGCGAGCAGCGTGGTCGGGATCTGCACGAAATCGATGCCGCGCATATAGAGAGAGGCCGCAAGCCCGCCGAGATCCCCCACGACGCCTCCGCCCAAAGCGACGAGCAGATCGCCCCTCCCGAGCTCCCGCTCCGCCATCGAGCGGAGGAGTTCGAGGAGCGTTTCAGGCGTTTTGTGAGCCTCACCCTCGGACATGGTATGGACATAAACGTTCGGAACGCTTTTTTTCAGCGCGTCTCCATAGAGGCGCAACACGTTGCCGTCGGAAAAAATCATTCCGCGGCGATCGGAAAAGAGCGCGGGGAGTACGTTGCCAAATATGTCTGCAAAGAAGCAGATCCGGCACGTCTCCCGCCTCTCGATTTTGAGTTCGAGCGCGTTCACGGCAACGCCTCATAGCGCTCTTTGACCTGCCCGAGCGTATCTCCGCCGAGGCGGTCGAGCACGGCCGATGTAAGCTCTGCGGCGAGCGCGGCTTCGAGCACAGAGATCGCCGCGGGAAGCGCGCAGACGTCGCTCCGCACGGCTTGGGAGCGGGCGGGCAATTTGGTATCCGTATCGACGGTGGCGAGCCCGCGGGCGAGCGTGGGAATGGGTTTGAGGGCCGCGCGAAGGACGAGCTCCTCCCCGTTGGACATGCCGCCCTCCATGCCTCCCGCGCGGTTCGTCTTGCGGAAATAGCCCGCGCCGCCCCAGCCGATCTCGTCATGAAAGGCGCTGCCTCGCAAAAGGGAAGCGCGGAATCCGAGGCCGACCTCCACGCCCTTGACGGACTGCACCGAGAACAGCGCGCCCGAGAGACGGGCGTCCAGCTTCTCCGCGTACGTCATGCAGCTCCCGAATCCGCTTTTGAGCCCCTTGACGCGCAATTCCGCCACGCCGCCGCAGCTGTCGCCCGCGGCGCGGCAGGCGTCGATCTCCCCCTTTGCCGCTTCAACGAGCGCGGGGTCGAGCATGCCCGTTTCGGGATCCGCGCCTGCGATCTCGGCAAAGGAGCGGAATTCCCCGTCGCAGACGGGGCCGATCGAGACGGTATATCCCGCGATCTCCACGCCGAATTCGCGCAGAAAACGGCGGCAGATCTCCCCTGCCGCCACGCGCACGGCCGTCTCGCGGGCGGAAGCGCGCTCGGAGATCGCGCGCGCGTCGTCCTGTCCGAATTTGAGCATCCCGGCAAGGTCGGCGTGCCCCGGCCTGACTGCGGTGAGCCGCGCGGCAGGGCGGCCTTCCTCCTCGCGGTCAACGTTCCACACCGCAAGGGCGATCGGGCTTCCCGTCGTTACGCCGCCGCGGACGCCCGAGAGGATCTCCGCGCAGTCGCGCTCGATCTGCTGCCGCGCGCTCCTGCCGTACCCCCTCTGGCGGCGCGCAAGCGCAGCGTCGATCTCTTCAACGTTGACGGCAAGCCCCGCGGGGATCCCTTCGAGGATCGCGATCAAGCCCTTTCCGTGCGATTCGCCCGCCGTTGTGATAACCATGCGCATGCTCCTTGTCCTCTCGAATTTCTCTGTTGCGCTTCCCCATCATGACAGGGAAGAACGCGTCTGTATGACATAATTTTCTTGCGAAACGGTCACGACAATGTCACCGAGTTCATCAATGCGATAGAGCTCGTCTACATACTCCGTGAGCCGCTCCACGGCACCCATGCCCGGATGTACGTAGGGATTTTCGCATCCAGAAGAGATGATCGCCGCCTCCGCGCCGAGCAGTGAGAGCCACTCCTCGGAGGAGGAACCGTCTGAACCGTGATGGGATACGCGGAGGATATCCACCTCGCTCAGGCGGACGCGCAATTCGCCGCGATCGAAGATGGTCTCGTCGAGCGCATAGTCGCGCATGAGCTTGCGCTCGCGCACCGCGCTGATGTCCGCGCCGAGCAGGAGATTGGTCCCTCCGTAACTGAAATACAGGACGATGGAGGAATCGTTATCGTCAGTCTCCTCTATCGAATTGGGAGAGAGGCAGACGGCGTACGCCCCCGAAGGCCGCACGATCGCGCCGTAGCGCGTGAGCGAGGCGGTGGGCACCCCGTTCCTCTCGGCGGAGGAGAGCATGCGGGTGAAGTAGCGGGAATCGGACGTGTTGTACGGAAGATAGAGCACCTCCACGTCGAAGCGGTCGATGAGCTCCGCCATCCCGCCGCAGTGATCGGCGTCGGGGTGCGTCGCGACCAAGGTGAGCTTGGGCGATCCCAGACCTTTCAGATAGCGCAGCAGGCGTTGATCGTGTTCGAACGATCCGTCTCCCGCGTCCACGACGAGGCAATCCCCCTCGGGGAACTCGATGACGGTGCAGTCGCCCTGCCCGACGTCGATAAAATGTATGCGCGCTTCCCCTGCGCCACGCGCGGGAATGCGGAGGGCGGGAAGCATGCTGCGGAATGGGACGAAATAGGAGATCAGGGCAACGACGAGCACAAGCCCGGCCGCGACCGCAAGCAGAATGCCGCGGCGCAGCGCCATGCGGCGATCCGGATCCTTCCTATTTGCGGCCATGACGGCGTACCCCCTCGATGGCGGCTTTGATCTCGGGCATGCGCGCCTTTGCCTCCCGATAGCCGATCTCGAACATGGCGTTCATGGCGTTGCGCGAGGCGTCCGTCGCGCTGTAATCGCCGAGATCGGGCCGCAGCATGAAGTCCGCCTGCGCATATCCGCGCGTACGGCAGTCCTCCCGATACCTTACGGGAGAAATGCTGTTCATCGCGGTGCCGATCAGGCGTTTGATCCCGCCCTGTTCCTGCTCGGTGCGGGAAAAGGCGGAAAGATCGACGCCGAGAACAAACTGCGCGCCGAGCTCGCGGCAAATATCGGCAGGCACGGCGTCGGAAAAGGCTCCGTCGTAGAGCTTTGCGCCGTCGATCTCCACGCCGCGGAAAAAGGGCGGAATGGCGGCCGAAGCCGTGAGAGCGCGCGTGAGTTTGCCCTTTTTGAGCACCACGCACTCGTTGGTCTTGCCGTCCGTTGCGACGGCCGCAAAGGGCTTCGGCAGTTCGTCGATGTCCCCTTCCAGATAGTTTCCGAGGAACTCCTCCGCAAAGGAGAGGTCGGCAAAGGGACGCAGGTTCTTGGAAAATTCCCTGCGGTTGAGGCTCTCGACGATGGCGACCATGTCGCGCGAGTTGTAGCCCTTGACGTACAGGGCGCCCACGATCGACCCGATGCTCGCGCCCGTCACCACGGAAAAGGCGATGCCCTCCTCTTCGAAGGCTTTCAGCGCGCCGAGATGCGCCATCCCCTTGGCGCCGCCGCTGCCGAGGGCAAGCCCCAAGACGGGCGGCTCTTTGCGGAATAAATTTTTGATACGGGCGAAAAATCCCATTCGTGGCTCCCTCCGCTGCGGCGCGGAATTTCTTTTCCCCATTTATTTTACTCTTTTTTTCGAAAAATGCAAGGAGCTTGCCCCTATCCTGCGGAATTTTTCCGCGCTTTTCTCCGTTTCGGTTGGCCGATGAAGCCGCCCGCCGCGCTCAAACGCGCGGCGGGCGGAAATTTTATGTTCAGATCTCGATCTGCATCCCGTCAAAGGCGGCCTTGCAGCCGAATTCCCGCTCCGCACGGCCGAGCCGCACGGGGTCGGGAAAGCAGTTGTGGGAGAAGTGCGTGATGACCTTTTTGGTATGCGCGTCCGCAAGTTTGAGCTCCGCAAGGCGCGCAAAGACGCGCTTGTTCTCCTCCAACCCCATATGGCGGGCGTTCGGGCCCGCGCTTTCAAAGAGAAACGTACAGTCGAAAGTGATGAGGTCGAGCGGCGCGCCCCCGCATGACGCGAGATAGCGGAAGGACTGTTCGGGCAGATAGCCCGTGTCCGTAAGGTGCAGCACGCGCCGATCCCCCCTCTCGATGAGATAGAGCAGGGGCGACTCGGAAGTGTGCTGTGCAGGAAACGGGAACACCCGCCACTCCCCAAAGCAAAATTCCTCGAACGGACGGACGGGATGCAGGCGGATCCCCTCCTGCACCTGCGGTTTGAGTTCGCGCCGCGTGCACTCGCCGAATACCGAAAGCACCTCCTCGTTCCCGAAGATATGCAAGACGGGCTCCTTTATCTCATAGGCATATTTGTACCCGCGCAGAATGAAGTCGTGCGCGTAGAAATGGTCCATATGCGAATGGGTGACGAGCAGATACTTGATCGCGGAAAAGTCGGCGTCCCCCCTTGCCGCATGCAAAAAGGCGTCGGGAGGAAAGTCGATGGAGAGTTCTCCGTCGAGCAGGACCTGCGCGCGGGTGCGCATGACGCCGTTTGCCCGCGCATATTTGCAGAATGCGCAGTTGCAAAACGATGCGGGAATGCCCTCCGCCGCACCTGTGCCGAGATATTGGACGCGCATACATCTCCTTTCGGCCATCCATGGCCGCGCGGGCGCATGCCGAAAGGCAATCACGCCTCATAGACGATCGTGACGGGGCCGCAGTTTTCCTGTACAATGCGCATGTCCGCGCCGAACACGCCCTTTTTGACGGGAACGCCGAGGTCGCGCAGAAGATCCGCCGCATACGCATAGAGCGCGTTCGCCCGCTCGGGGCGCTCGGCCTCTGTGAAGCTCGGGCGGTTCCCCCTGCCGCAGTCCCCGTACAGCGTAAATTGGGAAACGAACAGGATCTCACCGCCCACATCTTTGACGGAGAGGTTCATCTTCCCCGCGTCGTCCTCAAAGATACGGAGCGCCGCGAGCTTGCGCATGCACTGTTCGGCCTGTTTTTCCGTATCGCCCGCTTTCACGCCGAAATAAACGACAAGCCCGTATCCGATTTCGGAGACGGGCAGATCATTGACGGAAAGCGCCGCACGGTTGACACGCTGTGCGACAAACTTCATATTACACTCTCGACATGTACTCGCCCGTACGGGTGTCGATCCGGATCGTGTCGCCCTCTTCCACGAACATCGGGACCTGGAAGGTGGCGCCCGTCTCGACCTTGGCCGCCTTGGTGACGTTGGTCGCGGTATTGCCCTTTACGCCGGGCTCCGCCTCGATGACTTTGAGCTCGACGAAGTTCTCGGGCTCGACGGAGAAGGCGTTGTCGTACAGGAAACGGACGGTGACGGTGTCGTTCTCACGGATATATTTGAGCGCGTCCTCGACCTGACTGCGGTTGAGGGGCGTGAGGTTGAACTCGTCGTCCA
>CANQOY010000026.1 GCA_947625605.1 uncultured Clostridia bacterium
GCGGAGGACGTCGGCATGGCGGATCCGCGGGCGCTCCTGATGGCGGTCGCCGCGCTCACGGCCTTTCAGAACATGGGCTATCCCGAGGGGCTTCTGCCGCTCACGGAGGCCATCATCTATGTGTGCGAGGCGGAGAAGTCCAACACCGTCGTCATGGCGAAGGACGCGTCCCTCGCGGACGCAAAGGAGAATCGGGATGACGACATCCCGCGCTACCTGCGGGATAACTCGTACGGCAGCAAGGAGATGAAGGCGGAGAGCGGCAAGTACAAGTATCCGCATAATTACGGGGGATACGTCGAGCAGCAATACCTGCCAGATTCCCTCAAAGAAAGGGTCTACTACACCCCGTCGGACAAGGGATACGAGGCTACCGTCAGGGAGATCCGGAAGCGCAAGGGAAAAAAATCGTAAAAATAATCCACCCGCAGAGCGGGTGGTATTTCATATTCCGGCATAGCCCCGATCGTAACAGGCGGCGCACAAGTGCGCAAGTCAACGGGCATCTCTTCTTGCCCACCCATTGAGGGGTGGGTGTATCCCCTTGGTCGATGACGGACTTCGTATATGGGGATTCTCTCACGGCTACGCCCTTACTTCGCCCTTGCGGGCTCGTGCCGCCCTTGGACAACGAGAAGAACGTGCGGGCGGGGCGGAATGACAGCGTGGTGACGGAAGGGGTGTCATTCTAAATCACGTGTTTGCCTTCCCGTCAGTACAGGGTCGTGTAATAAGCATGGAGATAGGCCCAAAATATGAAAGACCCGATCAAAGCGATCAGGGCGAGCGCGATGGTCACGCAGGAGATGATGATCCCCGCAAGCGCGAGCCCGCCGCCCTCTTCATTCCGTTCCAGACACTGCTTTCGCCCGATGATGGAGAGGATGATCCCGACGATGGGGACAAAAAAGGACAGCACAAATCCGGCGACCGCAAGGCCGTTCGTCCTCTTTGTGAGAGGCGCCGCTCCGGTTGCGGCGCCGCAGTGCGGACAGTAGAGGGATTGGGGATCGATTTCTTTCCCGCAGTGTGCGCAATACATAGTTCGGCTCCGTATCGTTTTTTTTGAGTATACTCCAAACGGCGCGGGATGTCAAGGCTTCTTCCCGAATTTTTCGAAAAAGCCCGCAAGCATCGTATGACAAAATCATCCGCAAATTTCGGCATTTTCCGACGCGAAATGCCTTTTTTCATGCCCTCAAAGCCCTTATAATGCCGTTTGCGGGAGGCGGATATGGTCGTCTGGATCGAGCTCGCGTTCATCGAGAATTTCCTCATCGACGGGGTGCTGTTGTACCTTGCGCAGAGAAGCGCGCGGCTGAAAGTCAAAGCGTGGCGCCTCCTCCTCGCTTCGGCGCTCGGCGCGGCGGAGGCGGTGATCTTTCCCGCACTCTCTCTGCCCGCGTGGGCGGCATATCTCGTCAAGGCGCTCGGCGGCGCGCTGATCTGCCTCGTCGCCGTTCATTCAAGGCAGATCAAGAAGCACCTCATCGCGCTTGCGGCCTTTTTTGCGCTCACATTTGCGCTCGGCGGCGCGCTGACGGCGGCCTATTCCTTTATGGGCGTGGCGTACGAAGAGGGAAACGGCTACCTCGTGGAACAGGCTCCCGTGGGGCTCGTGCTCGGGGCGGCCGGCGTCTTTCTCATCGCTGCGGCGCGGGGGATCGAGGCGCTCTACCGATACCGCAAAGTGCAGAAGAATTTGCTCTCCTGCACGCTCTCTGCCGCGGGGCGCGAGGTGAATTGGCAGGGCTATGCGGACAGCGGGAACCTGCTCACCTTTCGCGGGCAGCCCGTCTGCGTGATCTCCGCGGCCGCCTGCATCGCCCTCTTCGGGCGGGGCGCGCGGGAGGCGGGGCGCATTCGGCTGAATACGGTCAACGGCGGGCGGGAAGCTCCCGTTTTCGAGTGCGAAAGGATGACGATCGAGACGGGCGGAAAAACGCTGGAACGGCGCGGCGTGTATCTGACCGTCGGCGAAGTGGGAAAGACGTATCCGCTCATTTTAAGCGCCGCTCTCATGGAGGCGTAAATGAATCTGTTTTCCAAACTTCTCGGCTGGCTCAAACAGCTGCGCGGCGGCGAGAACGTCGTCCATTATCTCTGCGGAAGCGAAGCGCTTCCTCTGCCGCTCTCCTCCGACGAAGAGGCCGAGATGATCAAAAAACTCGAAGAGGGCGAGGACGCGGAGACGGTGAAGGCCAAGCTCATCGAGCACAATCTCCGCCTCGTCGTGTATATTTCGCGCAAGTTCGAGAATACGGGCGTGGACGGCGACGACCTCATCTCCATCGGCACCATCGGCCTGATCAAGGCGATCAATTCCTTTCGCTCGGAGAAGAACATCAAGCTTGCGACGTACGCTTCCCGCTGCATCGAGAACGAGATCCTCATGTATCTTCGGCGCACGGTGAAACTCAAAAGCGAGATCTCCTTCGACGAGCCCATCAACTCGGACTTCGAGGGCAACGAACTGCTTCTCTCCGACATCCTCGGCACGGACTCCGAGACGGTGTACGGCGGCGTGGAAACGGGGGTGGAGAAGGAACTCCTTCGGGACGCGCTCGCGCGCCTGCCCGAGCGGGAGCGGCGCATCATGTACATGCGCTTCGGCTTGGGCGGCGGGGAGGAGATGACGCAAAAGGACGTGGCCGACGTGCTCGGCATCTCGCAGAGCTACATCTCGCGCCTCGAAAAAAAGATCATCGAACGGCTCAAAAAGGAGATCTCCAAGCTGGTCTGAACGAACGGGCGGCCCGCCGCCGCATAATTTGCCGCCGATTGCAGATACTTGTATTCCGCATTACATAGAGTAAGCTCTATGCGGAGGTAAAGCATGCTGAGTAAAGTTGTGATCTGCGGAGTGGATACGGCGGGACTTCCGAAACTCACCGCAAAGGAGAACGAGGAACTGATGAAGAAGCTGAAAGAGGGCGACGCGGCCGCGCGCGACCGCTTCATCGTCGGGAACATGCGCCTCGTCCTCTCCCTCGTCAAGAGGTTTTGGGCCAAGAACGCCAATGCGGACGACGTCTTTCAGGCGGGCTGCGTGGGGCTCATCAAGGCCATCGAAAACTTCGACCTCGCCTACAACGTGAAGTTCTCCACCTATGCCGTGCCCATGATCATGGGGGAGATCAAGCGCTATCTGCGGGACGGAAACAGTCTGCGCGTCTCCCGCTCCATCCGCGATACCGCCTACCGCATCCTCAAAGTGCGCGAGAGGATCGAGGAGCGGGACGAGGAGGCGACGATCGAAAAGATTGCGGCGGAGATGCAGGTAAAGGAGCGCGAGGTCGTCTACGCCTTGGATGCCATCTCCGACCCCGTCTCCCTCTACGAACCCGTATACAATAAGACGGGCGACACCCTCCAACTCGTGGATCAGCTCTTCGACGAGAGCCAGAGCGACGAGATCTGGACGGAGCGGGTCGCCCTGCGCGAGGCCATCGCGCGCCTCTCCGAACGCGAGCAAAAGATCCTGATGCTGCGCTACTTCGAGGGAAAGACGCAGACGGAGATCTCCGCAGAGGTGGGGATCTCGCAGGCGCAGGTCTCGCGGCTGGAAAAGAACGCCCTCGGCGCGATCCGCAGGGAAATTTCTTAAATGCGGAACATTCGGGCCGCACGCCGCATACGATAGGGTGTGGAAACGAGTTTTGGCGAACTCAAACGAAAGGAAGCGATCAATCTTTTAGACGGCAAGCGGCTCGGACGGGTGTGCGACGTCGTCTTTACTTGGCCCGAGTGCAGAGTGCTCGGCATCGTCGTCCCGGGAGGAAAGGGCTTCCGGTGGGGGAAAGCCGATCTCTTCATCGATATGAAGTGCATCAAAAAGATCGGCATAGACGTCATCCTCGTGGAGATCAGAGCCGCTCCCAAGCCCGAAAAGCGAAAGGGAAAGTGGGAGGACGCTCCCGAGCCGTACCCGTCCGGAGGCGGGGGAGACCGCCGCGATTACGGAGATTATGAATGAAAAAAACGCCTGAAAGACGGCGTTTTTTTCATTTTTGCGAAGTATTATGTGTAACATAGTACCTCGCTTATGGCACAATATCGCGTTATTTCCGATAGCAGTCGCAGGCGCGCCCGTCCGGCAAGAAGCCCGTATCCGAACATTTTTCGCAGACGAATTGCGGTTCGAGATCTCTTTCGTTGAGCCGCAGCCTCGCAAGCGCCTCCGCGCGCTCCCGCCTTGCCTGTTCGAGACGGGCGGAAAGCGCCGGAAGGGTCTCGGGCGCATACAGCTCCGCCTTTGCCTGTTCGATCTCTCCTGAGCGGATCGCGGCCTCCGCCGCGCGATACGCTTCATCCCGCTCCGCAATGGTGCGCGCCCGCTCGGCGTGCCGCATGGCGCGCTCTCTCCGCGCGCTGTAAAACCGTTCGCGCTCGGCCCGCTCGTCCGCCGCGATCGCCGCTTCGCTGCGGTAGGCGTTTGCCTTCTGCACGGCGGGCGCACTCTCCCGTTCAGGGATCTCGGAGGGCGTAAACGCGCCCGCCTGCTTCCAATCGGAGAGGAGCCGATTCATGTAGGGGAGGGGGCTCTGCGCGTTCGCGCTGCGTTTCGCCGCTTCGAGGATCATCTCGTCGGAGAAGCCCCAGCTCCTCCACGCTGCCGCCATGTCGAGGGAGGCCTGCGTCTTTTTTACGACGCCGCAGATCTTCTGGACGGAGCGGAGCACGTTCAGATCTCCGCTTCGGCGCACGCAATATTCCTCGACGCTCTCCTCCCGCACGATGCCGCTCGCGTACAGTTCGTCGATCAGGCCGTCCATTTCGGGGAAAGTATAGCCGAGGCTCTGGCAGAGGGCGGCGATGTGCGCGATGCTCTCGCTCTCATACCCGCGCTCCGCCCACTTTGCCGCATAGGTCTCGATGTAGAAGCGCGGCTGTTCGAGCTTGACGTTGAGATATTTTGCGGCCGTACGGACGATCGCATACAGTTCGCCTCTCCGTTTGAGGTACTCCTGCGCCTCGCTCTTCGTCTTGACGCCCCTTTCGAGGAGTTCGCACACGAGTTCGTCGAGGGAGGGCATGGAGCCGCGGTTCATCGAATCCGCGCAGGCGTAGATCGCACCCGCCTCTATCCCCGCGTTCAGCCACTTCGCAACATAGGCGCCGTCCTCCTCGCGGGGCTTGCGGTACAGCCCGAGCTTGGGGAAGAGGTTGGCAAGGATCTCCGAGTAGGCGTTGAAGTCGGAATATTCGGCCTCCACCTGTTCATAAGTGTATTTTTGGTTGCGCACGAGCCCCTTGGCGGCGTTGAGGATGTGCCCGAGCGTGAGTTTTTTTCCGTCCTTTTTCGCGCAGTACTCCACCACGAGCAAAAACGCTTCCTGTTCCATCGGATTGTTTTCGAGAAATTCGAGGATCCTCTGCTGTTCATAGGGTTTGAGGAACTTTTCCGCCCGCTGCAAAATGGCGAAGAGGGCGCGGTTGAACTGCTCGTATTTTTCGGGACGGATGGGCTTGGGTTTGCCCACCGCGGCGCTCACGGGCAGATATTCCACGAAGAGGGGATCGCGCGAGAGCACCTGCACAAGGCCGCAGTCCTCCCAAAAGGCATAGATCTCCGCGAGTTTTTCCTCGGAGAGCCGCAGAAGTTTCGCCGTGCCCGCCGCGTCGAAATCGCGTGCGCTTGCGCAGAGATACAGCCCGTAGAGGTAGACGCGCACGGCGTCCCCGTCCGCTTCGGGCAGGTACTTGGTGATGAACTGATTTTCCACGCTCGTGAACGCATTCTCCGTAAAATCCTTGGAGAAGGAGCAAAAAGGCATAAAATCCTCCGAAATCCTCTCGGTTTTTTCCTGAAAGTTCCAACAACGCTTGCTTTTTTCGGGTGGGCGTTGTATAATAGTATATCATAGACTTCCGCAAAATGCAATGCGTTTTTTGCGGGAGGGGAAACTTTTTCAAGCATGAGAATTTTGCACACATCCGATTGGCATCTCGGCAAGCGGCTCATGGACAGAGAACGTCTCCCCGAACAGATCGAGGCGCTCGGCGAGATCGCGGAGATCTGCGAGCGGGAGCGCGTGGAGCTCGTCTTGGTCGCAGGGGACGTATTCGATACCTTTCTCCCTCCCGCGGAGGCGGAAGAGGTCTTTTTCCGCGCCGTCAAAGCGCTGGCGGGGGAGGACCGCGCGGTGGTGATCATCAGCGGCAACCATGACGACGGACGCCGTCTTGCCGCAGCCGCGCCCCTTGCGGGGGAGGAAGGCGTCTACATCTTCGGCGGTGCGGGCACGCCTTCGGATACGGGCACGCGCCCCGTGCACGCGGCCGAGGCGGGGGAAAATTATATCGTCATCGAAAACGCGGAGGGGGAGCGCGTATATATCAACGTCCTGCCCTATCCCAACGAGGCGAGGCTGAAAGAGGACAAGACGGAGGAAAGTTACGCCGAAAAGACGCTGCGCTGGATCCGCGCGGGGGACGCCCGCTATGACGGCTCCATGCCCCACATCCTGCTCTCCCACCTCTTCGTGGCGGGAGGAAGCGTCTCCGAGAGCGAGCGGGATATCGCCCTCGGCGGAGCGCGCGCGGTGCCCGCGGCCAATCTTCCCGCATTCGGGTACACCGCGCTCGGCCATCTTCACAGGAAGCAGCGTGCGGGCGAACGCGGCTATTACAGCGGATCGCTGTTGCAGTACTCCTTCGATGAAGCCAACACGCAAAAGTATGTGCTCCTGTTGGAGACAAAGGGGAGCGACGTCTCCCTCGCCGAAGAGATCCCCCTGAAAGCGGGGAAGAAGCTCGTGCGCCTGGAAGCGCGCGGCGCGGAGGACGCGCTCGCACTGCTCGGCCGCTACGAAAACTGCTATCTTGAACTCACGCTCCATCTCTCCGCGCCCCTCACGTCGGCAGAGACCGCGGCGCTCAGGCAGGCAAACCGCGGGCTCGTCTCCCTCATCGCGCGCGTGGAGAACGGGGAACGGCCGTCCGTCGTCTCGCGGGCGAATCTGAGCGCGGGCGAGCTCTTCGAGGCATATTACCGCTCGAAGTTCGCCGCCGATCCCTCTCCCGAACTCAAAGCGCTCTTTTTGCGCCTTTTGGAGGCCGAAGCATGAGGCCGCTGACGCTTGAATTCTGCGGGATCAACTCCTTCTCGGAACCCGCGAAAATCGATTTCACTTCTCTCGCCGACTGCGGGATCTTCGGCATCTTCGGGGATACGGGGTCGGGCAAGAGCACGATCTTGGACTGCATCGGCCTCGCCCTGTACGGCAGCACGCTGCGGTCCCGCACGGGCGTGCTCGAAGACATCATCAACAACAGGCAGAACGCTGCCTATGTCCGCTTTGAATTCGAGATCCTGTACGAGGGCGAGCGGAGGATCTTTCGCGTCGAGCGCGAGCTCAAACGCAGAAGTTCCGCCCTCGCGCATCGGGCGATCGTGTACGAGCGGCGGGGGGATACCCTCACGGCCGTGGCGGAGGGCCCCGCCGAGTGCACCGCCTTGTTCGAACAGCGCGTCATCGGGCTGGAACAGAAGGATTTCGACCGCTGTATCGCCCTGCCGCAGGGGGAATTTTCCCAATTCGTCAAATCGCGGCCGGGGGAACGGCTCAAACTCGTCTCGCGGCTCTTTGATCTCGAACGCTACGGCGAACGCCTCGCCGCAAGCGCCAGAGAGGAAGTGCGGAAGGCGGAGGCGAAGCAGCGGGAGCTCGGCATCCGTCTCGAACGGTATGCGGGCGTCTCCGAGGAGGGCAACCGCGCGCTTGGGGAGCGGGTAAAAGAGCTCAGAGAGCGGTCCGAGGAAGCGGCCCGCGCGGCCGAACGGGCAAACGCGGGGGAGCGGGAGATGGCGCGGCTCTGCGAGGCGAAGAGAGGGGCTGAGGAAGCCGCCCGCGCGCTCGCCGCGCTCGAAGAGAAGCGGGAGGAGATCGAGGAGCTGGAACGCGAACTCTCCCGTCTTGATAAGGCCGCCCTCGTGCTCGGGACCGTTCAGGACGGAAAGAGGTTGAAGAGGGCGCTCGACGAGGCCGAGGAGGCCTTCCGCGGCGCAAAGCAGAGGCGGGATCTCGTGGCGGAGCGCGCTTTAACGCTTGCGGGCTGGGACGCTTCGGCGGCGCAGGAGGAGATCGACCGTCTGACGGAACGCAGGGCGGCCGCGCTCTCGGCGGAGGGAGTGCGTGCGCGCAAGGCGCGTGCAGAACAGGAACTCCGCAACGCGATCGCCGCACAGGCGGAGGAGGCGAAACTCTTCCCCGCATTCGACTATGAGGCCAGGCGGAGCGAGCTCCGCGGCAAACTGGAAGCGTGCGGCGGGGAACGCCTCTTTTCCGCGGGGAAGGCCGCGCTGCTTCGGGCGGAGTATGCGGAATTTGCGCGGGAGTTGAGGCTCCTCGCGGAACAGAGCCCGCTCTTTGCGGAGGCCGCCGCGCCCCTCATTCGCAAATATACCCTCCTTTCCGAGGGAGAAAAGCTCGATTTCGACGAATTTTGCCGCGAATTCGAGGCCTTGGAGGGGAAGAGAAAGCAACTCAACGAGGCCCTTTTGTCGCTCGAAGCGCAGAAGGGAAAGTACGATAGACACCTCGCCCTGCTCGGGCAGTACGCGGAGAGCTTTTCCCGCCTCAAAGAGGACATCGCGTCCTGCGAGGCGCAGCTTGCGGATCTCCCCGATTTGAAAGAGACGGAGCAGGCGCTTCGGCAGAAGCGGGAGGAAAAGCAGAGAAATTCGGAGCAGAAGGCCGCGGCGGAGGCCGCGCTTGCGGCGGCGGAGACCGCGCTCGCCAAGGCCGAGGCCGTAAAGTGCGGGGCGGAGACCGCCTATCAAGAGGGCAAGAGCCGCTTCGAGAGCGCGCTGCGTGCGGGCGGATTCGAGAGCCCCGAAGAGGCGGTGGCGCTCGCCAAAAAGTACGGCGACCCCAAGGCGGCCGCGGAGCGTGCGCGCACGTTCCGGAACGACCTCGCCGCATGGCGCGCGAGGAAGCAGTCGTTCGAAGAGACCGACTTCTCGCAGGCTTCGGAGGAGGCGCTCGCGGAATGCAGGCGCGCGCTCGGCGAAGCGAACGAGGCGGTGCGGGAATGCGCAAGGCAGCTTGCCCTTGCGGAGGCGGAATGGGAAAAGGGGCGCGGAGAGCTCGAAATCAAGCGCGGGCTCGAACGGGAATTTTCCGCCGCAGAGCGCGAATATTCTCTCCGCGAGAGCCTGAAAAAGCTGCTCGACGGCAATAAATTCATGGAGTACGTTGCGGAGGAATATCTCCAAACGGTGGCGCTGAACGCGAGCGGGCGCCTCCTCACCCTCACGGACGGGCGCTACTTTCTGCGCTACGAGGGCGGATTCGCCGTGGGGGACAATTTCAACGGCGGCGAGATGCGGGGCGTGCACACGCTCTCGGGCGGCGAGACGTTCCTCGTATCCCTCTCTCTCGCGCTTGCGCTGAGCGCGGAGATCTGCGCAAGGTCGCTGCGTCCCATTGAATTTTTCTTCCTCGACGAGGGCTTCGGCACGCTCGACGCCCATCTCGTGGACACGGTGATGGACAGTTTGGAGAAGCTGAAAAACGAGCACCTCACCATCGGCGTCATCTCGCATGTGAGCGAGCTCAAACACAGGATCGACCGCAAACTTCTCGTCGTCAAGGCGACGGAGGAGCGCGGCTCACAAATCATATCCGATTAGAGGTAACAGATTGGCGAACAAAATTCTGACGCCCATTGCGCTGTGGAAGGACTTCGACGACACGCTTCCCTTGGAGGAAGAGACGATCTTTGAGGCCCGCGCGGGGGGAGTTGTCCTGCGGGAAGTGTTTTTTTCGGGGCGCGAGACGGGAGACGGCCGCGTGCGCATCTACGCGCGCTATATCACCCCGGACGCAGAGCGTTTTCCCGCGATCCTCGTGCTCTTCGAGGCGGGAAAGCCCATTGACGGACAATTTCTCATGCGCTTTGTCAACGCGGGTTACGGCGTTTTGGCCATGGATTACTGCGGCGAGCGCGAGGGCGCGCACACCGTCTATCCCAAGGCCGTCAACTATGCCGACTTCGTCCGCGCGCGCGATGGCATGACCCGATGCGAGAAGTCCGCCAAGGAGACGTGCTGGTTCGAATGGGCGGCGGCGGCGCGGTATGCCGTGCGCTTTCTCCAAAGCCGCCCCGAGGTCACGTCCATGGGGGCGATCGGCCTGCGCACGGGGGGAGAGGTGCTCTTCAAGGTCGCGCCCTTCGTCGATTTTTCCTGCTTCATCTCCGTCTGCGCGGCGGGTTGGCTCGCCTATCAGGGGATCGACAAGTTCGGGCAGGAGGGAGAACACCGCATTTTCGACGAAGAACATCACCGCTTTATCGCAGGCGTGGATTCGCAGAGCTATGCGCCCTTCCTCAAATGCCCCGTGCTCGTGCTCTCCGCCATCAACGATAAATCCTACAACTACGACCGCGTATTCGATACGTTCTGCCAGATCGGCGGGGGAACGGAGAAGGCGCTCCTGTTCTCCGCGCACGGCAACGGCCTGCTCGGCCGCCATACCCTGAACGATATCGACCTCTTCCTCGATAAGCATCTGAGAGGGCGCTCCGTGTTCGTGAGCAAGCCCATCACCGTCGCTGCGGCGGAGGAGGACGGCGATCTGGTCATCCGCAGCGAGTTCGACCCGGAGGGGGAGATCAAGGACTTCGGCATCTTCTATACCGAGAACGTCGCCGCCTTCAAGACGAGGGACTGGACGCGCGTTCTCGGCAAAAAGGAGGATCTGAACGGGAACGTGGGCGTCATCCCGCTCTCGCTCTACAAGGGGAGCAAGCAGGCGCTCGTGTTTGCGTTCGCCAACTATTCCAACGAATTTTCCGTCACCTCGAAGATCCTCGAACTCTCCGCCGCCAAGCCGTATGCGAACAGCGGAGAGAAGAGCCGCGTGATCTACCATGAGCAGGACGGGCAGAACGGCTTCACCTATTTCAGGAAGCGCGCCCGCACCCTTGCGGACTGTTTCATCGAACATGTCGGCCAAAAGGAGCGCATCATGCCCGGATACGGCGGGATCAAGGGGGTAGACGTCTCCTCGGGCGTCATCTCCTACCGCGTGGGGGAGCCGCGCTTCCGCCCGCCCGAAGGCGTCTCCTTCCGCTTCGATGCGTACTGCCGCGAGGACGCGCGCGTCAACGTCGTATTCTATAAGGACGAGGAGGAGCAGAACGGCTACCGCTGCTCCGTGGCGGTCGCGGGCGGCGGCAAATGGAAGAGCATTCTTTTGGACGCAAACGATTTCAAGACGGAGAAAGGGGTCGCGCTCGGCTCCTTCGAAGGCGTCGTCTCCGTCGTCTTTGAGAGCGCGGAGGAAGCGCTCGTCAACAATGTACTCTGGATCTGAGAGGAACCCGTGAATACGCTCAACATTCCCGATCCGCCCGTGAGGGGCGAAATGCTCCGCAGGGGCGCAAAGCCCCGCACCGGATGGCTCTGGGCGGTCTTTTATCTCTTGCTCGCGCTCCTGATCGCGCTGCTCGCCTCCAACCTGTGGATCCGCACCCATTATTTCATCGTGGACGTGGAGGGCAGGTCCATGGAGGATACCGTTCTCGGAGGGGACGTCCTGTACGCCGAGCGCGATACCGCACATCTCTCGCGGGGAGACGTCGTCGTCATCGACGTCTCGCAGAGCCGCCATTTCGGCGTGGAGAACATCATCAAGCGCCTCATCGCGGTGGAGGGAGACAGGATCAAGTGCGAGGACGGCGTCGTCTATCTCGACACGGGCGCGGGCTATCGCGCGCTCGAAGAGGACTACGTCAAGCCCGGCTACGTCATGCCGGACTTCGGGGAAGTCGCGCTCGGCGAGGGCGAGATCTTCGTCATGGGCGACAACCGTCAGGTCTCCGATGACTCCCGCCGCCTCGAAGAGCCCTTAAAGCGGAGCCAGATCATCGGCGTCATTCTCCCTTGGAGCATGGACGAGAGCGGGTTCAGCTTCGGCAAATTCTTTATCCGCGGCTTTCTGAGCGGAGATTTTGCGTTCTCATAAAACGCGGCGATCGCGGCCTCTCCCCGCACAAAGCGGAGGAGGGAAGTCCGTATCATATAAAACTTTGAATGGAGATCAGGAGAAAACCATGAACATTCAGCTCACAGCAGACAGTACGTGCGACCTCGGGAAACATGTGGAAGAGCGCAGCATCAGGATCATGCCGCTCTCGGTCATCCTCGGCGCCGATTCCTTCCGCGACGGAGTGAATATCGTCCCGCAGGATATCTTCGACTACTTCCGTCAGACGGGCCAGCTCCCCAAGACGGCGGCGCCGAGCATTCAGGATTACGTCGAGTTCTTCCGCTCCTTTACGGAGGAGGGCAAGACGGTCATCCACTTCAATATTTCGGCAAAATCTTCCTCATCCTATTCCTATGCCGCCGAGGCGGCCAAGGAGTTCGGCGGAAAGGTGTATGTCGTGGATACGAAGGCGCTCTCTTCGGGGCAGGGTCTGCTCGTCATGAAGGCGGCGGATCTTCTCGACGAGGGCAAGGGCGCGGAGGAGATCGTGGAGACGGTCAACGCGCTCCGTCCGCTCGTAAACACCTCTTTCGTCCCGGACAGGCTGGACTATCTCTATAAGGGAGGGCGCTGCTCGCGCATGCAGATGTACGGCGCGAACCTCTTGAAGATCCATCCGCTCATCCAGATGGAGGACGGCCAGCTCGTCCCCGGGAAGAAGTACCGCGGATCCATGCAGAAGTGTATCTCGGACTATATCGAGGACCTTGCGGTCAAATACCCCGCATACGACCCGCGCCGCTGTTTCATCACCCACAGCAGCGCGGACGCCGATCTCGTGCAATTCGCGAAGGACAAGGTCGCCGCGACTTTCCGCTTCGAGGAGACGCTCGAAACGGTCGCGGGCTCCGTGATCACGGGGCACTGCGGAAGAAATACGCTCGGCGTGCTCTTCATCGCGAAGTGAGCATGGCGGACGCACAAGGAGAATGAAAAAAAGGAGCAATACGATGCAGAGAAAGGAAGTACCCGAACAATACAAATGGAAAGTTTCCGACATTTTCCCGTCGGATGAAGCGTGGGAGGCGGCGTTTTCCCGCCTCGAAGCAGGGCTCGATTTTTCGAAGTACCGCGGGACTTTGGGCACGGCGGAGGGGCTTCTCGCCTTCCTCCGCGCGGAAGAGGAGGTGAGCGATGCGGCGTACCGCGTCTATCTCTACGCCCACCTCAAACGGGATGAGGACGTCCGCGAGACGAAGTACGGCTCGTACATGTCGCGGGTCTCCTCGTTCTTTACGCGCTTCGATGCGGAGACGGCGTTTGCGACGCCCGAGCTCACCGCGCTCTCCGACGAAGCGCTCGACGCCTATATCGCGGATCCGCGCTTCAAAGACTATGACTACCGCCTGTCCCGCGTCAAGGCGAGCAAGAAGTATACGCTCTCCGAGCGGGAAGAGGTCATTCTGGCGCAGGCGGGGGAACCGCTCACCACGGCGAGCCTCGTCTTTATGATGCTCGATAACGCCGAAGTGGACTTCCCCGAGATCGAGTTCGGCGGAGAACGCACGAAGCTCTCCCACGGCCTGTATTCCGTCATTCTGAGCGGAAAAGACAGGGAAAAGCGCAGGGAAGCGTATGAAAAGTACGCCTCGGCCTACCGCAAGCTCCTCGGCACGATCGCGACGACCTACTTCGGGAACGTGCAGAAGGATATCTTCTACCGTCGGGCGCGCGGGTACGATTCCTGCCTTCAAATGGCGCTCTTCGAAGAGGACGTCGATGAGAGCGTGTACCGCAATCTCGTGGAGTGCGTGCACGAGGCCGCGCCGCTCATGCACCGCTATCTCGCGCTCCGCAAGGAGGTCCTGGGGTACGACACGGCCTATATGTACGATATCTACGTCTCCCTCGTCGAGGACGCGGAACTCAAACTCTCCTATGAGGAAGCCTACGAGCTCTGCCTCAAAGGGCTCGCTCCTCTCGGCGAGGAGTACCTCGCGCTCTTCCGCAAGGGGCGCGACGAGGGGTGGATCGACGTATGCGAGACAGAGGGGAAGCGGAGCGGCGCCTATTCGAGCGGCGTCTACGGGATCCATCCATTCGTGCTGCTCAATTACCAAAAGACCACGCACGACGTGTTCACGATCGCGCACGAGATGGGGCACTCCCTCCACACCTACTTCTCCAACGCCGCGCAGCCCTTTGCCAAGGCGGACTACAAGATCTTCGTGGCAGAGGTCGCAAGCACGGTCAACGAGGTCCTGCTCCTCAAATATCTCCTCAAAACGACGCAGGATGAAAAGCTCAAAAAGTATCTCATGAACTACTTCCTCGACATGATCCGCACCACGCTCTTCCGCCAGACGCAATTCGCGGAATTCGAGGAGCGCGCGCATGCCATGGCGGAGGCGGGCGAACCTCTCAACAAGGACAACCTCTCCGCGCTCTACCGCGGCCTCAACGAGGCCTACTACGGCTCCGCCGTCGTCCACGACGACAACATCGCCATCGAGTGGGCGCGCATCCCGCACTTCTACACCTCTTTCTATGTGTATAAGTACGCGACGGGCATCACCGCGGCGATCTGCATCGCCAACCGCATCCTGCGCGAGGGGGAGCCCGCCGTGCGCGACTATATCCGCTTCCTCTCGGGCGGCTGCTCCACAGACCCCGTCTCCCTGCTCAAACTCGCAGGGGCGGATCTCACCTCTTCCTCGCCGTTCCGTGCGGCAATGAAGGAGTTCGAGGACGTGTTGGGAGCCTTCGAACAGCTCTGCCGGGAGCATTGACCCCCAAAACGTATTTGAGAAAAGGAAATCACACATATGCCAAACAATCAGATGCCGCATAATCTCGACGCCGAAGCGGCCCTCCTCGGGTGCCTGCTCATCGACGAAAGCGTGCAGGCGGAGGTCCTCGAATCTCTCCGCGAGGAGGATTTCTATCAGGATTCCCACCGCCTCATTCTCGCCGCGATGAAGCGCGTGTTCGGCGGCCACAAGACGGTGGATCTCGTCACCCTCACAGACGATCTGGAACGCGAGGGCACGTTGGAGCGCGCGGGCGGCCTGCAAGCCGTCACCGAGCTCGCAAACGGCACGCCCTCCGCGGCCAATTACAGGCAGTATCTCTCCATCGTCAAGCGGGACGCCGTCAACCGCGCCCTCATCCGCGCCGCACGCGATATCATCGAGAACAGCCAGAAGGGTCTCGAAGAGCGCGATTCCATCTCTTTCGCGGAAAAACAGATCTACGATATCTCCAAGCAGGGGGATTCGACCGCGCTTGCGGGGTTGGGCGACGGCGCTGTGATCCAGCAGGTCATCAAAAAATTCGAAGATATCGCACGGGATCCCAATTCCTTCCGCGGTCTCGAAACGGGCTTTACGCGGCTCGACCGCATCACGAACGGCTTGCAGCGGTCAGACCTCATCGTCATAGCCGCCCGCCCGGGCATGGGAAAGACGTCGCTCGCCATGAACATCGTCGAGAACGCCTGCCTGCGGCAGGGCAAGACGGCGGCCGTATTCTCCCTCGAAATGCCCCGCGTGCAGATCGTGCAGAGGCTGCTCTGCGCGCACGCCGAGGCGAGCATGGAGCGCGCGCTTTCGGGGAAACTCACCACCAAGGAGTGGAAAAACCTCGTCATTGCGAGCGATAAATTGCAGAAGAGCCGCATCTTCATCGACGACTCTTCCCGCGTCACGCCCGCGGAGATCCTTTCCAAGTGCCGTCGGCTTGCCGCAGGCGAGAACGGGCTGGACCTCGTCATGATCGACTATATCCAGCTCATGGGAGGGGAGCAAAAGTACGGCAGCGGGGATTTCAACCGCCAGCAGGAGATCGCCTCCATCACACGCGACCTTAAAATCATGGCGAAAGAGCTGGATGTGCCCGTCATCGCGCTCTCCCAGCTCCGCCGGATCCAGACGAAAGAGCCCCAGCTCTCCGACCTCCGCGAGTCGGGCGCCATCGAGCAGGACGCCGATATCGTCATGTTCATCAACCGCCCCGACGTCACGGCTACGCAGGAAGAGCTCGCCAAGGGGAGCATCGTGAAAGGGGCGGCCGAGCTCGTCATCGCGAAGCACAGAAACGGCGCGCTCGGGCGCATTCCGCTCCGCTTTCTCGGCGAGACGACCCGCTTCATCGACATGGAAGATCAGGGCCGTCCGGACGAGGAGCCTGTATATTCCCGCAGGGCGGCAAAAAACGATCTGCCCTCCGCGGAGGACGTGTTCCCGCCGCAGGGCGGAGACGATACGGGGATCCCGTTCGAGTGATGGAAACGCGCATTCTCGGCACGGAGCGGGAAGCGCTCCGCGCGGCAAAGGCGCTCATCGAGGCGGGAGAGGTCGTCGCCTTCCACACCGAGACGGTCTACGGGCTGGGCGCCGACGCGCGCTCGGATGGCGCCGTCCGCAAGATCTTCGAGCTCAAAGGAAGGCCGGCGGACAATCCCCTCATCGTGCATGTGCACAGGGAGTACGACATCGCCGCGCTCATCGACGGAGAGCCCCCGTATGCCGAAGCGCTCAGGCGCGCCTTTCTTCCCGGACCCTTGACCATGGTATATCCCTCTTCGGGGAAAGTCTCGAAATTTGTCTCCTGCGGATTGAACACGCTCGCGATCCGCGTCCCGTCGTCGCCGACCGCGCAGGCCTTTTTGAGAGAG
This sequence comes from uncultured Clostridia bacterium, assembly GCA_947625605.1. Taxonomy (GTDB): domain Bacteria; phylum Bacillota; class Clostridia; order Christensenellales; family Borkfalkiaceae; genus Gallimonas. The sequence continues at coordinate 16,615 of CANQOY010000026.1, forward strand.
GTGGATCTGCCGATCGCCGCGCCGAGCGCGAACCGCTCCAAACACGTCTCGCCCGTCACCGCACAGCATGTCTATGACGACTTCCACGGCATGATCCCCCTCATTCTCGATGGGGGAGCGTGCACGGGCGGCATCGAGAGCACCGTGCTCGACTGCACGGGGGAGATCCCGCAGATCCTGCGCGAGGGGCTCGTGACGCGCGAGATGATCGCGGCCGTGGCGGGAAATTGCGGCGTCTACCGCATGCGCGCGGGCGAGAGGCCCAAGAGCCCCGGTATAGCGTATAAACACTATTCGCCGCGCTGTGCGACGGCGTATTGCCGCAGCGCGGAAGAAGCGGCGGCCGTCTACGACCGCGAAAAGGAGCGGGGCGGCGCGCCCTGCATCCTGTGCGAAAGCGCCGCGGCGGAGGCGCTCGGCGGGCGCGAATGTCTCGACCTCGGCGAAACGGGAGAACAGATGGCCCGTCGTCTGTATGCGCTTCTCCGCAGGGCGGAAAACACGGCGACTCTGCTCATCGCAGTCGAACCGAAAGGACAGGGCGGCGTGATGGCGGGCGTCATGAACCGCATGCGGCGCGCCTTCGGGGTGGAAGAATGAAACACAGAAAAATTCTATTTGTCTGCACGGGCAATACCTGCCGTTCTCCCATGGCGGAGGCCGTGGCAAAACAGGAAATGAAGCGCCGCGGGATCCGTTGGTATCGCGTGGCCTCGGCGGGTATCTCGGCGTCAGACGGGAATACCATGTCTGAAAGCAGTATGCAAGTAATGAACGAAGCTCACATTCCGTATACTTCCGCTTTCGCCGCCAGAAAGCTCACCCGCGCCATGTTGGAGGAGGCGTTCGCCGTCATCTGCATGACGGAGGAACAGCGGTGCGCCCTCGGCGATCTTCCCAACGCGACGAGCTTCTACGCGCTCTGCGGGCGGGAGATCCCCGATCCGTACGGCAAGGGCGTGGAAGCCTACCGCGTTACGCTGCGCCTCATCCGCGAATGTATGCCCCGCATTCTTGAAGTTTGCTGCCCTCCGCTCGGGGGCAAAAAGGAGGATTGAAAGATGAAAATTGGTATTGCGTCCGACCACGGCGGCTTTGACTTGAAGAGTGAGATGATTCCCTTTCTGCGCGAGAGCGGCCATACGGTCGTGGACTTCGGCACGCATTCGCTTGCGTCCTGCGACTATCCCGATTTCGGCGTCGCATGCGCAGAGGCGGTCGCGCGCGGGGAGTGTGAGAGGGGGATCGTCATCTGCAAGACGGGCATCGGCATGTCCATTGCCGCGAACAAGATCCCGGGCATCCGCTGCGCGCTCTGCTTCGACGCCGCATCCGCGGAGGCGACCCGCCTTCACAACGACGCAAACGTTCTTGCGCTCGGCGCGAGCTCCATCGGCGTGCAGGAGGCGCTCGAAACGGCAAAAGTCTTTTTGGAGACGCCATTCTCGCAGGAGGAGCGCCATTGCAGGCGGCTCGGCAAGATCGCGGAGACCGAACGCAAATATATGAAGCGGGAGGGGCTCGATTGAGCCGACTTCTTTGCGCTGTGCTCTGCATGACGGCACTCTGCGCCGCAGGGCAAAACGGAGACGAACCATGAGCCATATGATCCTCATCGGAGGCGGCGAACTCAAAAACCGCGAGACCTTTCCGATCGACGAATATATTTCCGCAGAGGCCAAACGCCGCGCAGGAGATCGCCGCGCGTGCGGCCTCTTTATCCCCACGGCCAGCCACGACTGTATGCCGTATTACAATACGTTCCATAAGATCTATACGGGCGTGTTCGGCATCAAGACGGACGTCGCGCTCACCGTCGGGCGAAGCTTTGATCCCGAGCGCATGCGCCAAAAATTCGAGGCGGCTGATTTTCTCTATATCGGTGGCGGCAATACCGTCTTTATGCTTCAATCGTGGAGGGAGAGCGGCCTGCTCGCGTGGATCGAGGAGGCGTATAAGAGGGACGTGCTGCTCTGCGGGCTCTCCGCGGGGGCGATCTGTTGGTTCGAAGAAATGTACTCCGATTCCGTCGTAGAGGGAGATTATGCCATGTATGCGGGCCTCGGATGGCTTCACGGAAAAATTTCTCCTCATTATGACGAAAGAATGCTTGACTTTGACAAAATCGTGCTGTATAATAAAACTCGCGCTGTGGGGATCGAGAATCGCGCCGCCATCGAATTGCGGGACGGAAAGTTCGTCCGAAGCATATCCGCGGGCGGAAACGCGTACTTTCTTGACGGATCCGACGGCGCGGCCGTCCGCAAGACGGCGCTCTGAAAGGCGTATGCAGAATGCCTCTGCCTCGGCGTCCCCGGCCGGGTAAAAATTCGGGAGCATGCGGATGTGGCGAAACTGGCAGACGCGCAGGTTTCAGGTTCTTAAAATTTTATAAGAAATACAACATTTAGCCGATTTTACGGATATCACCACAAGATATAGCGTTGAAATTGGCTTTTTTCGTGCCAATTTTTTGGTAAATGCTTGGTAAAAATCCTACTTTTCGCCGCCGATAAACCTCTCGATGAGCATTAAAATACCGCCGTACTTCTCACGATAAACGGCGGTTTTCTCATCGTTACTTATGTCTCCTCGTAGGAACGTGCCGCTGTCCAACTGCTCCGGGTGCGTGTAAACATTGACTGTCGTGTCTATCGTCGAATGCCCCATGAGTAGCGAAACAGACTTAATGTCCAGCTTCTCCACGCAACACTGTATGGTTCCATAGGTGTGACGAAGATCGTGCGGCTTATGCCCCTTCGATTTGTCCCATACCTTTCGGAAGTAGTGGTTCACAGAGTTGTCCGAGAATGGGAAGTATTCGCCGCGTTTTGG
>CANQOY010000027.1 GCA_947625605.1 uncultured Clostridia bacterium
ACGCCTCCTTGCGGAACTCCGTCGCCGTCTCCGCATAGCGGCAGGGAAGATCGCGGTAAGATTTGAGCCCGTTCTTGTAGATCTGATATTGGAAAGGACAGGTCATCGGGCGGAGCGCCATGATCTCCTCCCCCTTGTTCTTCGCCTCGCCCTTGCCGTCGATCTCTCCGAGAATGAACATTTTGTCGCGGTAATGCGCCCAGTGCCCCGAGATCTTATAGAGGTCGGACTTTGCCATGTTGGGCGTCTTGGTGACCATAAACCCGCGCTTGGCCTCCTCGTCCTCCACAAAACGGGTGAGAACTTGCAGCATCTTCGCCCCTTTCGGCATGAGGATGGGAAGCCCCTGCCCGACGACGTCGCTCGTCATGAAGATGCCGAGGTCGCGCCCGAGCTTGTTGTGGTCGCGCTTCTTCGCCTCTTCGAGCTGCACGAGGTAGGCGTCGAGTTCCTCTTTCTTGGCGAAGGCGGTGCCGTAGATGCGGGTGAGCATCTTCTTCTTTTCATCCCCGCGCCAATACGCGCCCGCGAGCGAGGTGAGTTTGAAGGCCTTGATCTTGCCCGTGGAGGGAAGGTGCGGGCCGCGGCAGAGGTCGGTAAAGGCGCCCTGTTTGTAGAAAGAGATCTCCGCACCCTCGGGGAGATCGCGGATGAGCTCCACCTTGTAATTTTCATGATACTTGCTCATGAGCGCAACCGCTTCCTCCGCGGGAAGGACGAACCGCTCGATGGGCAGATTGTGCTTGATGATGTTCTTCATCTCCGCCTCGATCTTGCCGAAGTCCTCCATCGTGATGGGCGTCTTGAAGTCCACGTCGTAATAGAAGCCGTTTTCGATCACGGGGCCGATGGCGAGCTTGCAGGTGGGGTAGATCGTCTTGATCGCCTGTGCGAGCACATGGGCGCAGGTGTGGCGGTACACATCGAGACCCTCTTTGTCTTTCAGGGTGACGATTTCGAGTGCGTCCCCCTCATGCAGCGCGCAGGAAAGGTCTACGAGCTTCCCGTTCACTTTGGCGCAGACGGCCGCGCGCGCAAGCCCTTCGGAGATCGCCTGCGCCGCTTGGAACGCGGTCGCCCCCTCCGCAAGGTTGAGTAAATCGCCGTTTTTCAAAGTAATATTCATGAGATGATCCTCCATTATGTCTGGCATAGTACTATGTTCCCAGCCGAAAAATCAAAAAACGCCCTTAAATTCCCTCCCGGGATGTTTAAGGACGCCTTCACTTTTCGGCGCGGTTCCACCTTAATTGCCCCGCGCTCGGCGGGGCCGCTCTTTGATGCGGTTTTCTGAAATAAAGCGGTTTCGCACTCCGTGCATCCATACGGATCTCTCAGCCTCAGGATCCGCTCTCTGGGAAAGACGCGCGGGACTACTTGTCTTTAAGTGCTTCCTATTTTACGCCGATCGGCGGAGCTTGTCAAGAAAATATCGCCCGCTCGGCGTAATATTTTTGAAGAAAATCTCCCACGCCCTCCTCCACCTCGCCGAGGCAGTACACGAAGCCCGCGTCGGAGAGCATGATCTCCGTCTCGACGTCCTCCTCGCCCGTGAGACGGCTACGCCGCAGGGGAGCGAAGTTCTCCCCGAATACGACGTTTCCTTTGAGGTAGATCTTGTTCTTGCTCTCCCCCACGAGGAACTCGCAGAACTTCATGAGGTCCTCGGAGGAGAACCCCTCGGGGATGTATTCGATGATGCGCGTCCATTTGTCGCGCAGGGCGGAGAGGCGGAAGGAATAGAACCCGTCCACGGAAAACTCCGTAAACTCCCCGATCTTACTGCGGATGTACGCCTTATCCCCCTCGTAGTCGGCGGCGATCAGCGCGGCGGCGAGCAGCTTCTTCTCCCGCTTCGGGAGGCAGGCCCGAAGTTTTTCCCTGAGAAAGGCATATTTGTACCCGATCCCGACGATCTCGGCGAGCCGCTCCTTGACGCGGATCTTATTCTCTTGGGAAACCCTCAATCTGACCGCCGTCCTCTCCTCGCCGAACACAAGTTCTCCGCTCCCTCCCGTACAGACGATATCTCCGAGCACCGCATTATATAGATAGGTGATAAAGGAGCTGCGCGCGCTCCCGTCCGACACGACGATTTCTTCCACACCTTTATTGTATGCGAAGGTCGGCGTTTTATTTATCAAAATGAAGGGCGTGGAGAATGCTGAAATAATACGCATTCTCCTTGACATTTTTTGGAAAAGAGGGTAAAATGGTCGGGTACGGCAAAGCGAGGAACGCATTATGGATATGAAGAAAATCGAGAAAAAGTGGCAGCTGCTCTGGGAGAAGGCAAAGCTGAACAGCTTCGACAGGAAGTCGGACGCTCCCAAACTCTATGTTCTGGAAATGTTTTCGTACCCCTCGGGCGCGAAACTGCATATCGGGCATTGGTATAACTACGGCCCGACCGACAGCTACGCCCGCTTCAAAAAGATGCAGGGATACAACGTGTTCCAGCCCATGGGCTTCGACGCATTCGGCCTGCCCGCGGAAAACTACGCCATCAAGACGGGCGTGCACCCCAAGGACTCCACCGAAAAGAACATTCAGACGATGGAGGGCCAGCTCAAAGCCATGGGCGCCATGTTCGATTGGTCTGCGGAGATCAAGACGTGCGAGGAAAGCTACTACAAGTGGACGCAGTGGATGTTCCTCCAACTCTACAAAAAGGGCCTTGCCTACCGCAAGGAGGCTCCCGTAAACTGGTGCCCCTCCTGCCAGACGGTGCTTGCGAACGAACAGGTCGTGGACGGACGGTGCGAGCGCTGCTCCTCCGAGGTCGTAAGAAGAGATCTCACGCAGTGGTTCTTCCGCATCACGGCCTACGCCGAAGAGCTCCTCTCCGGCCTCGACCGCCTCGACTGGCCCGAAAAGACGAAAAACATGCAGCGGAACTGGATCGGGAGATCCACGGGCTGCGAGATCGAATTCGAGACGGAGAGCGGCGAAAAATTCCGCGTCTACACCACCCGCTGCGACACGGTCTTCGGCGTCACCTATGTGGTGCTCGCCCCCGAACACCCGCTCGCGCGCAAGCTCACGACGGCGGACCGCGAGGCGGAAGTGGACGCGTATATCCTATCTGCCTCCAAGGCCAACGAGATCGAGCGGCTCTCCTCCGCCCGCGAAAAGACGGGCGTGTTCACGGGTTCATATGCCATCCATCCCCTCACAGGGAAGCGGCTCCCCATCTATCTCGCAGACTACGTTCTCGCCTCGTACGGTACGGGCGCGGTGATGGCCGTTCCCGCCCACGACGAGCGCGACTTCGCCTTCGCGACCAAATACGGCCTGCCGATCGAAAAGGTCATCGAAAAGCGGGGCGGAGAGACGACGCTCCCCTTTACGGAGGACGGGATCGTGCGGGGCTCTCTGGAATTCGACGGCCTCTTCGGCGAGGAGGCGCGCGACGCCATCGCCGCGTATATCTCCAAAAAGGGCAAGGGCGGCAAGAAAGTCAACTACCGTCTCCGCGATTGGCTGGTCTCCCGCCAACGCTATTGGGGCGCGCCCATCCCCATCATCCATTGCGAGCGCTGCGGCGCGGTGCCCGTCCCCGAGAAAGACCTGCCCGTGCGCCTTCCCTACGACGTGGAATTCCGCCCCGACGGGAAGTCCCCTCTCGCAAAGCATGAGAAATTCATGCACACCTTCTGCCCGCAATGCGGCGGGCCCGCCCTGCGCGATCCCGACACCCTCGACACGTTCGTCTGCTCGAGCTGGTACTACCTCCGCTATGCGGACGCAAATAACGATCGGGCTCCTTTCGACCGTGAAGCGGTGGACAGGCTCTTGCCCGTGGATACCTATGTGGGCGGCGCCGAGCATGCCTGCATGCACCTCCTCTACGCCCGCTTCTTCACGAAGGCGCTCAGGGACATGGGCTATCTCGACTTCGACGAGCCATTCAAGCGGTTGGTACATCAAGGGGTGATCTTGGGCCCCGACGGGAACCGCATGTCCAAATCGCACGGGAATATCGTCTCCCCCGACGAATACGTCAACGAATACGGCGCAGACGCGTTCCGCCTCTACCTCATGTTCGGGTTCTCGTACACGGAAGGCGGGCCTTGGAACGACGACGGCATTAAGGCGATCGCAAAATTCCTCGACCGCGTGGAAAAGATCGTCCTCAAAGTCGCGGACTATCGGGCCGCCCGCGAGGCGCAACCCTACGGGCAGGAGGAAAAAGCGCTCGACTATGCGCGGAACTTCGCCATTCAGAGGGTGACAAAGGATATGGAGGCGTTCTCTTTTAACACCGCCATCGCGCGCCTCATGGAACTGCTCAACGCGATCTCCAAGTACGACGGGCTCGCGCAGAAAAACATTTCCCTGCTCAAAGCGACCGTGAAAGACTTCGTGCTTCTGCTCGCCCCGTGCGCGCCCCATGTGGCGGAGGAACTCTGGGAAAAACTCGGCGGCAAGGGATTTGTGTTCGAACAGAAATATCCCGTGGAGGATCCCGCCGCGCTCATCCTCGACGAAAAGGAGTACGCCGTACAGGTCAACAGCAAGATCGTGTGCAAGGCGATGTTCTCCGCAACGGCCGCGGACAGCGAGATCGAAGCGGCCGCGCTCGCCCTCCCCGCAGTGCGCGAAAGGATGGAGGGAAAGACGGTGAAGAAGTGCATCGTCGTCGCTGGAAGGCTGGTCAATCTGATCGTAGGTTAAATCCCGCGGTAATATTTTCAAAGAAAGAATGGGCTCCGCACACCTCTGCGGAGCCCATTCTTTCTTCTTTTCTCAATAAAATCAATGCACGACGGGCAAGCCAAGTGCAGACAACTCAGTCGTAAAGGGAGATCTGGCGGGCGTGCGGCGCGCCGCCCCTTTCCCCCAACTTTCGGAAATCGAACGCCTCGCCGATGGGAACGGCGCCCTTTTGGATGAGCGCCATGTTGCCGGGAGACGCTTCCTGCCTGCGGCAGTACACGGGATTCCACCCCGCTTTGAGCGCTTCCGTCGCGCCCGTCCACGTACCGCCCCGCCCGAGCTCCGCGCTCACCACGATCGTGCCCTCCGCGTGCGCATAGATGAATTTGTTCCTTTGCAGGGCGAACCCCGCACGAAATTCGGCGTTTGGGCTTGCGGCGCTCAGCAGGAGCAGCCTCCCCTCGCGCAGATTTCTTTGGACGGCGGGCCTTACGAGCTTGCGCTCCATGGGAGCCGCGAGAAATTCGATCGCGTGCCCGCCCCCGCGCTGCGCTTCCTCGGAGGCTGCGGCATCCACCCCTCTCGCACCGCCCGTCACGACGGCAAACCCCGCTGCAACCGCGCGCGCCGCCATCCTCTCGGCAAAGGCGAGATCGTCCCCGACGGCCGACCGCGTCCCTGCAAATCCCGCGGCCCTGCATGCGAGGAGGGCGGGATCCCCGGCACAGTAGAAAACGGGCGGACACGCTGCGCCGAGCTTATGCCCAAGACGGGCGGGGTAATGCTCCGAGGCGGGCGTCAGCACGCACACGCCGCGCGAGGCCCACCGCCCGAGTTCGGCGCATAGCGCTTGCGTCCTGTCCAACAGGCGGAGAATGCGTTCTGCGTCCACCGCCCCAAGCAAGAGGCCTTGCAGCTCTTCGCGCGAAAGCGCGGCCAGATCCTGCGGGGCACTCCCCGCGGCGTGCAGGATACAGGCAAGTTTGTTCCACTCTCCCGCCGTGAGCGGCGGAGTCTCGGGCGTAACGCACAGACGGCTGCATAGCGCCGCGATCACTTCCTCATTTGCGTTCATTTTTCCCTCTTTCTTACGCAATTCAGGGGATTTTTGAGGTATTATGTCACGCATAATACTTCGCATTTTGCCTTTTATTGATAAATCGTTCGGAAAATATGCTCGGCATAGACCCGCGCCACGTTGATTTGCGTGACCCGTTCGAAGGCGGCAAAGAATGCGTTTGAATTGACTTCGCAGACGAGATAGCCGCACCCGCGGGAAGAGAAGAGCAAGTCGATCCCGCAGTAGTCGAGGCCGAGCTTGTCCGCCACCCTCTCGCACAGTTCCGCCGCATTGCGATCGAGCGTGAACGGCTCGCACGTCCCGCCGAGCGCGGCGTTGGAGCGGAAGTCCGTTTCGGAGGTGCGCTTCATGGCGGCGAGCGCCCTCCCTCCCACGACGATCACGCGGAGATCTCTCCCCGCGCTCTCCGCGATGAATTTTTGATAGAGGTGCGGCACGAGTTTGAGCCGCTCGGCGAGCGTCCCGAGCTCCTCCCTGTTTCTCGCGAGATAGACCTGCCTGCCGAGGGAGCCGTGGTTTTCCTTGACGACGAGCGGATAGCCGAGCCCCTCCACTTCCCGCAGAAGCTCCGCGGATACGGGCTGCTCGGGCGTGTAGCAGAGGAGGGAAGAGACCGTCTCGGGCATCGGAACGCCCGCGAGCGCAAGATGGGTGAGCATCTTGTCGTCGCAGATCTCGATCGCCTCCGCGCGGTTGAAGAGGCGCATTCTCCGCTCGATCGCCTTTGCGGCATACTTGTCCTTGTCGAGAAAAATGCAGAAGTCCGCCTGCGCGCGGAGCGCGGCGGGAGAATTGCGCACGATCTCCGCCTGCACGCCGAGACGGCCGAGCTCCTCTTTCAGCCTTCTCGGCTGATTGAGCTCCGCCTCGGAACGAGTATAGGCGTTGATAAGAATGATAGCTCTTCGCATAGTCAGAATGCTTTGGCGAGATCGGCAAGGGCGTCGAGCGCGGCGGCCGAGAGTTCGCCGAGCGCATCGCGACGAAGCGGATGCGAATGGGAATCCGCGCCCGCCTCCACCGTGAAGGCGGGGATTTTGAGCCGTTCGATGCACCAATCTTTGTATCCGCCCGCCGAGCGCTTCACGGACGCAAGCGGATACCCCGTGCTGGCGGAAAGTGCGCGAGCAAGGGAGAGGTCGCGCAACCTCGCGCGGCGGGGCGTGTGAAATTCCCAATAGATCTCCTCGCCCTTGGTGTGCCAGCTCACCGTATAGTTCGGGCAAACGCGCAGGGTGAAGGCGCAAAGGCAGCGCGTCTCGGGTTCGGAGAAGGGCGCGCGCCCGATATAGCCTTGGGGTGACGGCACCCGCACGTTTTCGGCCCCCGTCCCCCAGCGCGCATCGAAATTGACATTGAGATCGACCGCGTTCGCATTCGCCTTCCAGAGGGAAAAGTCCTCGCCGCCGTTGACGGAGATGAGGAACTTCCGCCGCGCGGGAGAGACCGCGGCCGCGCCGATCTCCGAGAGAAGCGCCCCGTCGGGATTGGCAAGCGGCAAGATCCAAAAGCCGCCGCGCTCCACGCCCCTTTGGATGTGACGGAGCGCGAGCAGCGCCGTGACCCATTCGCGCGCATGGATGGCGTATTGGGAGATCCCCTGCGCGCCCTCCGAGCTTCCGATGTACATGGCATAGAGATCTCTGCCCTCCACGCTCCTGCCGTAGACGCACTTTTGCCCGCGGTAGGCGCGATAGAATGCAGAAACTTCGTCATAGACGTTCACCCTGCCACTGTATGCGGGCGGCCAAAAGCGCGTGAATGATTACTTGTGATACTCGGCGCCTGCGCCGATCATGAAGGCGCGGTAGATCTGTTCGAGAAGGATGACGCGGAACATCTGGTGCGGGAACGTCATTCGGGAAAAGGAGATCAGCTCCGCCCTCTCCTTGACGCAACGGTCCAGCCCGCATGAGGAGCCGACGACGAAAGTCAGTTCCGCGCCCGCGTCCCGCCATGCGGCGATCTTTGATGCAAACTCCTCCGAAGAGCATGCTTTCCCCTCGACGGCAAGCGCAACCGTTTGCCCGCGGAGATTTGCGAGGATGGCCTCCGCCTCCTCCGCGGGGGACGCCCGTTCGGGGAGTTCTTTGATCTCCAACTTGCAAAAGCGCGAGAGCCGCTTTTCGTACTCCGCGCAGGCCTCCCGCCAAAACCGCTCTTTGAGTTTTCCGACGCAGACAATGCGGACGCGCATCATTTCAAAAACCCCTGCACGAGCACGAAGATCCACTGCACTGCGCACAAAACGATCCCCGCAAAGGCGGCCGCAAAGTACTTTCCTCCCCCCTTTACGCCACCGCGGCGGTTGCCGTTCTTTTGGAAGAAAATGAGGAAGATGAGCACCGATGCCAATACCATGCCCGCGACAAGATAGAAAGGAAGCTTTGCGGACGAGGGGATATCCTCATATCCCGCCGAGGTCAGCGCGAGGATGACGGCGTTGTTTGCAAAGTGGGCGAGGACGGTGGGCAGAACGCTGCCGCTGCGGATCGCGAGGAGCGCATAGACGCACCCGCAGGCGAATTGATAGAGCGTCTGCTCGGGGCTTCCGTGGAAGAGCGAGAAGAGCGCGCCCGAGATGAAAATGACGGGAGCGGTCCCCCATCCGCCCCTCTGCATGCCGTGTAATTGAATGCGGCGGAAGAGCGTCTCTTCAAAGACGGCGGGCAGGAGCGCGATCACAAGAATCGCGGGCAGGAGCCCCCATCCCGTCACGTTCGGCAGCGTGGCGTCGGACGGCCGATAGCCGCATCCGATGAGAAAATCGATCCAGTAGCCGTTGACCTCGGAGAGCGAAAAGAGCCCGAAGGCAACCAAGAGCGCGATCGGAAAATAGTACCACTTGCAGGGCGCATAGGCCTCTTTGAAGGGCATTTTTTCCCTCCGGAAAAAGATGAGGCAGGCCGCCGCGATCCCCAGCTGCGGAGCGAGGTACCCCACATACTTGTAGACGTCGCTCTCCGCCGCATTTTCGCCCAAAATCGCGCCCGTAACGAGGAGGGCGACGGTGGACAAGATGAGTAAAATGACCTCCGCAAGCGAGAAAGCCAGCCCCGACTCCGAGAGGACGGACCGACGGTTCGGCGCTTCGGTTGTTTGCGTTTGATTCGACATACCGACATTATACAGGAATTTTTGCAAAACGCCAACCGAAATTCTTGCTTTTCCCCAAAAATATTTTTATAATAAGAGCGATCTCCCGCAGGGAGGATCGGCCGCGCGGAAAATGCGGCACGGACGGAGGTAGGGATGCGCGTCTTGCAAACGAAAGAAATCGAACTTTGCGTCTATCGGCTCGCGCGGAGAGCGGGGCTCACACTCACGGACGGCTGCCGCGCCGCCCTTCAAGCGGCGGCAAGAGAGGAGACGGGTGCGGCAAAATTTGCGCTGGACGCCGTCCTCGAAAACGAGAGGATCGCCCGCAGGGAGGAGATGCCGATCTGTCAGGATACGGGAATGGCCTGCGTGTTCCTCGAAGTCGGGCAGGAGGTCCGCCTCGAAGGCGCGCCCCTTGCAGAGGCGGTGAACGAAGGCGTGCGGCGCGCGTATGCGGACGGGAATTTCCGCATGAGCCTGTGCGATCCGCTCACCCGCGTCAACACGAAAGACAACACGCCTGCGTGCATCCATACGGACATGGTACCGGGAGACGCTGTCAAGATCACATTTTTGCCCAAGGGATTCGGAAGCGAAAATATGTCGCGGATCCGCATGCTCGACCCTGCGGACGGAGTGGAAGGCATCCTCGAAACCATCGTGGAGACGGTCAAGATCGCGGGGTCGCGGCCTTGCCCGCCCGTCGTCGCGGGCGTTGGGATCGGCGGGAGCTTCGATTCGTGCGCATGGCTTGCCAAGAAGGCGCTCATGCGGGAAACGGGCCTTGCGCATCCGCGGAGCGACGTTGCGTCCATCGAGCGCGAGGCGCTCGCGCGCATCAATCGGCTCGGGATCGGAGCGCAGGGCTTCGGCGGCAAAGTGACCGCTCTCGCCGTGCACTGCGAACTCGCACCCACCCACATTGCGGGGCTGCCCGTCGCCGTGAATCTCCAATGCCACTGCGTGCGCTGCGGATCGGAGGTGCTGTGATGAGAAAGCTCTCTCTTCCCCTCTCCGCCCGCGACGTCGCCTCCCTCCATGCGGGGGATACCGTCTTACTCTCGGGCATCGTATATACTGCACGAGACTGCGCGCATAAACGTCTTTTTGAGCTGTTGGACGCGGACATGGTACTTCCGTTTTCGCTCAAAGGCGCCTTCATCTACTATGCGGGCCCGTGCCCTGCGCGGGCGGGAAAGGCATGCGGAAGCTGCGGTCCGACGACCTCGGCGCGCATGAACGGCTATGCGCCCCGCCTGCTCGATCTCGGCCTTGGCGGCATGATCGGCAAGGGCGAAATGAGCGAGGAGGTGCGGCGCGCGATCGCACAACATGGCGCGGTGTACTTCGCGGCGATCGGCGGCGCGGGCGCGCTGTATGGGAATGCGGTCAAACGAAGCGAGCTCATTGCATTCCCCGAACTGCTCGCCGAAGCCATTTACCGCCTTGAAATTGAAGATTTTCCCCTCGTCGTCGCGATCGACGGAGCGGGAAATACGATCTACTCTACATGAAAAGAGCTTCCCCTCTGCGGGAAGCTCTCTTTTATTTTTTTGCGCCCCTTGGGGAGGCGGCTCAGAGTGCGACGCGGAGCACGGACTCCACTTGGGCGATCTGCGCCGCATTGAGCTTTGCGACCGCTTTCTTGACGAGGGACTCGCGCGTCTCATGCGTGACGAGAATCAGCGTCGCCTTCCCGTCCGCCGCCCTCTTCTGCACGGTTTCGGCGATGGAGATGTTGTATTTCCCGAGCACGGAAGCGACTTTCGCGAGCGCCCCCGCTTCGTCGCAGACGGTGAGGCGAAGATAGTACGCGCTCGTAAAGTCCGTGGCAAAGACGGCGCTCCGCACGCCCGCCGCCGTATCCCCGAAGGCGGAATAGCGGTGTTCGCCGTGGGTGGCCGCAAAGATGAGATCGGAAACGATGGCGCTCGCCGCAGGCTCATCTCCCGTGCCATTGCCGCAGAGCATGACGTCTCCGACGGGATCCCCCGTCAAAAACACGGCGTTTGCGGCCTTCACGGAGGCAAGCGGGTGGTCTTGGCGGATAAAGGCGGGATGGACGCGCACCTCGATCGAGTCTTTGGTCCTCTTCGCGATGGCGAGCGGTTTCAGGCGATACCCCAGCTCCTTTCCTCCCGCAAGATCCGCGGGAGAGACGTTTGCGATGCCCTCGCGGAATACCTTTGCCGCGGGCACCTTGGTGTGGAAAGCGACCGAGGCGAGAATGGAGAGCCGATAGGCCGCGTCGATCCCCTCTACATTTATGGAGATCTCCTCCGCCGCGCGATCCGTTTCCGCCTCCGCGGCCGCCTCTTCGTAGGAGCAGCCCCTCTCCTCCATCTTCGTCAAAATGTCATTGGCCGTGCCGTTGACGATCCCGATGAGGGCGGAGATCTCGTTGGACTGTACGCCGTCCAGCAGCGTGCGGACGATGGGAACGCCCGCGCAGCTCGCCCCGAAGTAGAGGCCCGCATTGTTCATCTTCGCGGTGCGCACGAGTTCGGGATAGTACTTTGCGATCAGCTCCTTGTTGGAGGTCACGACGGTCTTGCCCGCATGGAGCGCGGCAAGGACGTATTTTCGCGCCACATCGACGCCGCCGATGCACTCCACCACTGCATTTACGTCGGGATCCAAGACGATCTCGGCAATGTTCGCGGCGATCTTCTCTGCGGGGACGCCGAGGCGCTCCGCGCGCTCTCGCACGGGTTCCAACGTGCTCTCCACTTCGATCTCGATCCCCTGCGTGCGCTCGTAAAATTCGCGGCGCCGTGTGAGGATCTGATATGTACTCCCGCCGACCGCGCCGAGACCGAGGATCGCAACGCCTATCTTCTTCATTTTTCTTCCTCCGAATAGTTCAAATCGTACAGATATTTCAAGCCCTTCAAGGTGAGCATCTTGTCGATCACGTCAATACATCTCGTCTCCTGCGCCATCGTTTCGGCAAAGCCTCCCGTGGCGATCGTGAGAACGTCGGACGCCTTCAATTCCTTCTTGATCTTTTTGACGATGTAATCCACGAGCCCCGCAAAGCCGAACACGATCCCCGCCTGCATGTTGGTGACGGTATTCGTTGCGATGACGCTCTTGGGCGCCTCGATCTCCACGCGCGGCAGCTTGGCCGTGCCGTTCACAAGACTATCCAGCGAGCCCTTGATCCCGGGAGCGATCACGCCGCCGATGAACTCGTCGTTTGCGTTTATCACGTTAAAAGTCGTCGCCGTACCGAAGTCGATGACGATCATGGGTCTGCCGTCGCCGTACTCCCGAATGGCGGCAACGTTGTTGACAATGCGGTCCGCGCCCACCTCTTTGGCGTTGTCCGCGCGCATTCTGAGCCCCGTCTTTAAGCCCGGCGCGATCTGCATGGGCACAATGTTGAGGTAGAGGCGGAGCATGTGCGCCACCGTATAGTCCAGCGAAGGCACGACGGAGGAGATGATCCCGCCCGTGACGCTCTCCGCCGCAACGCCGCGGCTTTTGAGCATGCCGACGAGCTGGGAACCGTATTCGTCCGACGTCTTTTTGAGATCGGTCGCCACGCGGAAAGAGAGTTTGAGCTCCTCTCCGTCGAACACAGCATATTTTATGTTGGTATTGCCTACGTCAATGCAAAGTATCATACTAATTTTCCGATCCGGCCTGCGCGGTCTGTTTTTGGCTCCGCTTCTTCCCGAGCTGCCGCTCCACCACCGTCACCACGCGGTACAGCGCGGGCGCGAGCACGAGATTGATCGCAAACTCAATGAAGAAGTTGTAGGTGACGATGCCGACGAGAATGAATTTGAAGAAATTCATTTCATCCATGCCGAGCGCCGAACGCACCCCGAAGAGCGTGCCCGGAATGCAGAGGCACCCGAGGATGAAGAGGCCCGTGTTGACGATGGGCGCGGAGAGCGACGCCACGATGACTGCCGCAAAGGCGCTCTTGCGTGCGATCAAGCGGTATAACAGTGCGGGGACGATGCCCGCCGCAACCCCTTTCACGATGCAGATGAGCACGGTCATTACGGGAACGTCCGCAAGAAGCGTTGCCGTAAAGGCATCCGTTCCCGCGACGCCGAACATGAGCACGATGAACCCGAAGAGAAGGCCGAGCAGCCCGCCTGCCTGCCAGCCGAGCAGAATCCCTCCCAGCACGATGGGGACGAGCGAGAAGCTCAGCGACGTGGTGCCGAAAGTCAAAAAGCCGAAGCCCGCAAGACACTGGAACAGCACGATGAGTGCAACAAGCACCGAAAAGTAAGCGATGTTGCGCGCGGAAAAGAAGTTGCTCTTTTTCATATTCAATTCCTCCATCGGATTCCTCCTTAGGCGAGGATATCCGTAGAAACTTGTTTCACCGAGGGCGATCCGCGATACGGCCTTGCGTGCCGTTCGCCGCCCTTGATCCTATTATACCAAACCCGCTCGGATTTGGCAACCGAATGAGGGGAACTTTTTTCCCGCCGCACTCATAAGATATGGTATGAAACCGCAGAACAGAAAACGATACATACTCTGCGGCACATTCAAGGAGGAAAAACTATGAATTGCTGCTCGAATGGCAACAGCTGCCTTTGGATTCTCATCATCTTGCTCCTTCTCGGTGGCACCAACGTGCTCAACTCGCGCGCGCTCACGGGCTGCGGCTGGCCGCTCCTTGCCGCCCTCGCATTCTGCATGTTGAGAAACGGCACGCTTTCGGAACTCTGCTCGAAATTGGGCGGGGGCAACGGCGGCTGCGGTTGCAACGGCTGAGTTTTGAATCCGATTCCGTAGAGAAATCCCCGCGCATGCGCGGGGATCATTCTTTTTATCGGCCGAAGATGCGGCAGCTTACGCGCCCTTCCGAGAACGCAGGGAGAGCAGGGCGATCAAGGTCTTTGCGTCACGGATCTCGCCCGCGTCGATCATGCGGTACGCCTCCGCGAGGGGGAGAAACGCAGCTTCGAGGAACTCGTCGTCATCGGGACGGCAAGCGCCCTCCCGCACCCCCACGGATTCATAGACATAAATTTTCTCGCCGCAATACCCCGGCGTGGGGTAGACGGTGAAGAGCGGGACGAGCGCTTCCGCAACGAGGCCCGTCTCCTCTTCGAGTTCCCTGCGCGCGGCGGCCATGGGGTCTTCCCCGCGCTCCAACTTGCCCGCAGGGATCTCCCACAGTTCCTCGCCGTAGGCGTAGCGGAACTGCCGCACGAGGGCGACCTTCCCCTCCTTGACGCAGAGGATTGCCGCGCCGCCTGGGTGCTCGACGACTTCGCGCGTGCACGCTCTCCCGTCCGGGAGGGCGGCGTCGTCCTGCCGCACCTGAATAATCTTGCCCCGAAAGACGTAATTCTTTCGGACCGTGGTTTCCTTTAATTTCATACCGCCTCCCCTCTACAACTGCGCCGCGAGCAGAAAGATCTGCGCGCTCGAATCGCACTCCCCGCGGATGGTGCGGAGAAAGTAGCGATAGCCCGCGAGCAGCGCCGAGAGTTCCACGGCGTCCTTCTTCGCCGCGGCGCCGGCGAGCCCTGCGCCGATGAGTTCGGCCGCGGCCCGCTCCTCCTCTTTCAGGGGAAGGAGGGCGAGGCGTTCCCGCTCTGCGGGAAGGAGCGCGGCGATCTGCCCGATACATGCCTCCTGCGCCCGCCGCCGATCCTCCGCGCTTCCGCTGCAAACGGCGGGGAAGCAATCGCGCACGATGTCGCGGAACGGCCGCACGACGCGCTCCGCAAACAGCGTGAAGCCCGCCGTATAGCTTCCGTCCACATAGAAATAGCGGAGCAGAAAGTCATTGAGCAGGATGGTTCCCGCGTCGATCTCCGCAAAGAGGCAGAACACGTACGCGAGCAGTTCGCTTCTGTCGGCGGGGAGATAGGCCGCCCCGCGCGCGCCCCGCACGGCGGGACGCAGGTACCGAAGTTTCGCGGCGGGATAGTCGAAATCCTGCGTGACCGCGGTAAAGAGCTGTGTGAGGTCCCTGCTCGCCGCGATAGCCGCAAGCGCCTCGGATATCTTTTCGTCCGCAGCCGTGTATTTCCCCTCGATGATCTCCGTGCAGGTATCGATAAACCGCCCGATTTGCGCAATTCTTGCTTCCATGTCTTTCCTCCGATCGATCTCCCCTCTATTATAGCATACTCGCAAAAATTATTAAAGACTTTTTTCCCGAAATATCTTGATTTTATCGGAGTTTTTCGGTATAATGGTGTATCATTCGGGTCATATCGCTGAGCGGCATACCGAGACGGATACGAAGGAAGGAAAACCGAGATGATCAAGGGCGAGACTTCGGTCAACAAGTTAATACTTCTCTTCGTATTCGATAAGATGGAGAGCCCCCTTTCGGAACGCACCCTCCTCGATATGTGTTCCTCCTCCAACGATTGGATCAATTATATGGACTGCGTGATGGTCATCCAGAAGCTCCTCGCGGACGGGTTCATCTGCGAGATCCCGAGCGCGGACGACCCGCTCTTCATCATCACGCCCGAGGGCAGGGAATCGCTCGCAAGTTTTTACATCCACATCCCGCTCTCCACGCGCGAAGAGATCTCCCGCTTCATCAAGAACAACAGCGCGCGGTACCGCACGAGACAGGACTGCAAATCCGATTATTATCAGAACAAAGACGGCACTTACACGGTATTTTTGAAGATCCTTGCCCCCGTCCAGCCCATGCTCGAACTCAAATTCGTCGTACCCGACAAAAAGACTGCGAACACCATCTATAAAAAGTGGGAGGACAAGGCCTCGGAGCTGTACTCCGTCGTCTATGAAACGCTCGTAGATTAAAAGCAAAGGAGAATGATTATGGTGACCTATTCGACCAGAGGGACCTGCTCCAAACAGATCGTGTTCGATCTGGATGCGGAAAACAGGATCCACAACGTGAGATTCATCGGCGGATGCAGCGGAAACTTGCAGGGGATCGGCAGGCTTGTGGAAGGGAAAACGCCGGATGAGATCGTCCCCCTCTTGAAGGGCATCCGCTGCCGCATGAACACTTCCTGCCCCGACCAGCTTGCGCAGGCCTTGGAGCCCTACATGAGCGCAAATAAAACCTGATTTTACGGCACTTGAAAAGCGCGCGGATCTCCGCGCGCCTTTTTTTGTATTCCGAGCGTCAGCTGCAACCCTTGTAGATCGCGGCGAGCCCCCCTTCCGACGTCTCCCGATAGCGGGCGGAGAGGTCTTTCCCCGTCTGATACATGGTCTCCACGACGGTGTCGAAGGAGATCTTTCGGGTGCCCGCGAGCACCTTGGAGAGCTCCGCCGCGGAGAGTGCACGCAGGGCGGCGACGGCATTCCGCTCGATGCAGGGGATCTGCACATACCCCCCGACGGGATCGCACGTGAGGCCGAGTTGATGTTCGAGCGCGATCTCTGCGGCGTATTCTATGGCACCCATGCCCGCGCGGAAGAGCGAGCAAATCGCCGCAGCCGCCATCGCCGTCGCCGTTCCGACCTCCGCCTGACAGCCCGCCTCGGCCCCGCTGACGGTGGCATTCTGCTTGACGGTGACGCCGATGAGCCCCGCGACCGCGAGCGCTTCCACAATGCGCTTTTCCGAGAATCCGTGCTTCATGGAGAGGAAGTAGAGCACCGCGGGCAGCACGCCGCTCGCCCCGCAGGTGGGCGCGGTGACGATCGTCCCTCCCGTGGCGTTCTCCTCCGAAGTCGCAAAGGCGAAGGCGCAGATCTGCCGCTGTTCGCGCGAGACGGGATCCTCCTCCGGATCCGTCGTCTCGAAGAGCGTCTTTGCCTTGCGCTCCACTTTCAGGCTCCCGGGAAGGGTGCCCGAGGCGCCGAGGCCGCGGCGGATCGTCTCGCACATCGTGTGCCAGACGTGCAGGAGAAAGTCGAAGATCCCCTCGTCCTCAAATTCATACGCCACCTGTTCCAACGAGATGCCCTTTTCCTTGCAATGGCGCATGATCTCGCCGAAATCCGCAAAGGGATAGACGTCCTTGGGGCGGAGTTCGGGCTCGCCGAGCACGCGGATGGTCCCCCCTCCCACGGAGAGATAGGTCACCGCGCCGAGGAGTTTCCCCGCGCCGTCGTACCCCCTCAATTCAAAGCAGTTGGGGTGGGGAAGATCCGTCTTTTCGCCGTCGAAGATCACCTCGACGGGACGGGGAGAAAACGCTTCTTTGAGGGCCACATCCGTCAGGTGCCCTCTTCCCGTGTGGGCGAGCGAGCCGTAGAGCACGGCGGTGACGCGCGCGGCCGCGGGAAACTTTTCGCAAAAATCCCGCGCGGCGCGGACGGGCGCCATCGTGTGGGAGCTCGAAGGCCCCTTTCCGATCTTATAGAGTTCTCGTAACGATTCCATAGAGTATTTTTTCGCTTCCTTTCAACCGCAGACGGCCTTTCCGCTTGATTTTCCGCAAACCGCACATACTGACGGCGGTATGATCTTCCTGTATATCCTCTTTTCCGTATATATTCTATCCGTCAACTTTTACGGATTCCGCTATGTGAAGGCGCTTCGGGACGGCGACGAGACGGGCGAACAGCGCACGAGCGACGGAAAACTTCTGCTCTGCGCCATTCTCGGGGGAGCGACCCTCATCTTCGTGAGCATGCTCGGCATGCGGTACCGCTCGACGAGCATGACGCTCATGATCCTCCTCCCCATTATCGCCGTCTTGAACATCTATTGCTTTTTCCTCGGCTTTCGTGGCATCTACCTGTTCATGTGACCGCTCACACGGGCTTGCGGAAGTGCTCCTCCAACCACTTTGCGACGCCGTCCTCCTCGCAGTAGCCGATCACTCCCGTCGCCTTGGCCTTCAACCAGTCGTCCGCATTCATGACGGCATATTTTTCATCGCAGATATCGAACATATCGGAATCGTTGGAGGTGTCGCCGAAGCAGACCGCGCGCTCCGCGCCGAGATACTGCTTCAAAAACTTGACGCCGTTTGCCTTCGTGGCGGCACGCGGGAAGATCTCCAACCAATAATCGCTCGAATAGGTTTCGGGATGAAAGATGCAGATAAAGCGGGGGTCGTATTTGAGGAGATCCCACGCGCGGCCCAACTGCTCGGCGGGACCGATGCACTTGAAGTAGAAAACGTTGCCGTCTAACAGGACGTCCTCCCTCTGGGTGGGGAAAAGCCTGTCGTCCCCCGCCCTGCGCTGCAAATAGCGGCGGATGCCGTAGCTCTCCCGCCCCGTATGCCATGCAAGACGCTCCCTCTCCCCCACTGCGCCGAACACCATGGGCGAGATCTCGTACTCCCGGAGAACGGAGAGAAGATAGCGCTTCCACTCCTCTTCGAGCAGGGCATGAAAGATCGCCTTCCGCGCCACGGGGTCGTAGATGAGGCCGCCGTTGTAGAGGATGAAGGGAAGGTTGAGATTCAAGCCGTCCGTCGCCCGCTGCGCGCTCAAAAGCGAACGCGCCGTTGCGAACGTGAAAAGTAGCCCTTCACCGACGAGACGGTTGAGCTTTTCACGGCTGTATGCGGGGACGCGTTCCTCCTTGGAGAGCAGCGTCCCGTCCAAATCTGTGACGTAGAGTGTTGCGCCCATAGTTCTTCCTCTTTTTATTATAGCATATATCCCGCGCGATTTACACCAATTTTCGAGAAATAATTACAAAATTCTTGCAGAACGCATGAAAATCCCCTTTCCGCGAAAGACGCCGCCCAAGAGCATATGACAGGATCTGTGTTAATAATCCACCGTTCTACACATAAGATCCGCCTCTCTTTCATAGATTTATGCGCATGAAATGTATAAAGTTATCCACAATTTTGCCTCTGTTTCCCCTGCTTGACAAAAAATTCGACATTTTCTCTCCAAAAACGAACAAAAAATCGGAGAAAGAATTCCACAATCCGAAATTTTCTGTGGAATTGTCTTTTTGCGCCGATTTTCTCTTGACAAAGTTCTTCCGAAAGGATATAATAACAGATGCTATGCATCTTTAGCTCAATTGGATAGAGCGTCGGTCTACGGAACCGCCCCGCGCGCTCTATTCTCTACTAAGCGCGGCACGAGCCCGCAGGGCGAAGTAAGGCTGGAAGCCTGCATGGTCATTGAAAAAGCATATGCATCTTTAGCTCAATTGGATAGAGCGTCGGTCTACGGAACCGAAGGCTGGGGATTCGAGCTCCTCAAGATG
>CANQOY010000028.1 GCA_947625605.1 uncultured Clostridia bacterium
CCGCGCCTATGCTCGCCGTAACGGTAAGATGAACTTGGGTATCCTCTTCGGGAAGCGCCTCTACTTGGAGATACTTCTTGCCCTCGATATCAACGACGGGATATGCCTTGTTGTCTGACGCCCACTCAAATTCGATCCCTGCGGGAGCCGCGGGGAGCTCTACATTTTTCGGCTGATCCACATCGGGAAGATCGGTTACACTGCCGAGAGCCGCCTGAATCTTATCTTCCGGTGTGCGCGTATCCATTCCCTTATAGGAAACTTTGCTGATTGCAAAGGCTCCATTTTTATTGCTGTTTGATGCTTCCGTATACACTACAACGATCCGATAGTACATGTCCCTCGCGCGGCTTTCTGCGGGGATCTCAAACGTGATATCAGTGCCCTTCTCCGCGTCAATGGCTGTAAGGGCATCAAGAGCAGACTTACCCTCTACCGTGACGTCGATGGTTTTGAAATCCGCGGTTGTTGAAGCTTCAAGGGCAAAGCGGCTTGCTTGCTTAACCGTGGTGAGCTTCGTATCCCCACCCAAGACAAGTGTCACGACGACC
This sequence comes from uncultured Clostridia bacterium, assembly GCA_947625605.1. Classification (GTDB taxonomy): domain Bacteria; phylum Bacillota; class Clostridia; order Christensenellales; family Borkfalkiaceae; genus Gallimonas. The sequence goes on from CANQOY010000028.1 coordinate 552, forward strand.
TCGACGATCTCCTCGGTCACTTTATCCGTGGTGATCGTCCCCGTTACCGCACTACTCTTACTTCCTGTCTTAATGCAATCCCATTGTTTTTGATTATTACTGAAATTTGCAATCGTCCAAGTGTGATTGCCTCTCGTGGCAGTCCACGTAGTAGTATAGTTTTGAACTGACCTGTCGCCTGCCTTCTCTTCTGTGCCGAAACTTAAATGGAAGATTTCCGCTGCCTCTACGGCCGTGGCGTCTTTCGTCACGATTTCGATCGTAACGTCGCCGTGGACTTCAAAGCTGTATTCCCCTTCCTTGCCTTCAAGCGCAATGCCGTACGCCTTGACGGAGACGATCTTCTTCCCCTCGACAGGCGTCACGGTGAAAGTCACCGTCGTGCCGTTTTCGGCAGTCGAAGCGATCGTAACCTCGTTCGCACCGCCGTCGTTTGTCACGCTGATCTTCGACTGACCGCGGGTGTTCACAACGATTTGAGGATTATTGTAGCCGTCATTGCTATAACCCGTGAATTCGCGTTCATTCTTATAAAATTCGATATAGCCGTAGATGACGACTGTATCGTTCTGTGCGGGCGCATCCACGCCATCTGCAAGCTCCGTCTTATAGACGAGGATCCGAATGCCGCTATTGTTGACGTCGGCAAGGTGGAACTGTTGGTACTCTATCCCCGAAACCGTGGGAGCTTCCACGACCTTACCTGTCGCATAGATTGGCTGCTTCGTCCAAGACTTTTCATCCACGCATTCCGTTTCTGCGATCTTAACAGCCGCTTGAATGGAGATGGGGTTCTCCTTTGTGCCGTAATCAAAACCTACATCGACGGTGATTTCGATATCTTCCGTGCCGACGGTGACGGAATACTTGCCGTCGTCGCCCGCACGGAGCTCGTCTTGCCCGTTCTTGACGGAGTTGACAACGTAATACTCGTTGGCCGTGACGGTGAATTTGACTTCGGTGCCCTCCACATAAGGGCCATCTGCGTCAAATTTGACCTCCGCATTCTCGGCACCGTTGACGGTGATGGTGTGGGTCGTCTTCACCTCGACGGTGATTACGATATCTTCCGTGCCGACGGTGACGGAATACTTGCCCTCGCCGTCTGCATGGAGCTCTTCTGCCCCGTTCTTGACGGAGACAACCGTGTAGCCATCTTTGGCCGTGACAGTAAATTTGACTGTGGTGTTTGTGGGATAATAGTCCTTCTTGTCGACAAATTCAACGGTCGCATTCTCGGCACCCTCGACGGTCACGGTGTAGGTCTTTGCTTTGACTTCAACCGTAATCACGATATCGGCCTCTTCGACCTTGACGGTGTACTTGCCGTCGTCGCCCACATGGAGCTCTACTTCCCCATTCTTGACAGAGACGATCTCGTTGTCGCCTTCAACCGTGAGGGTGAATTTGACTTCGGTGTCCTTCTTGTAGGGGCCCGCTTCGTCAAACTGGGCGGTCACATTGTCGCCCTCGACAGTCACGGTGTAGGTCGGTTCTTTGGGAGACTTGTATTCGACTTTGAGATCCGACAGGCTGGCAGAGCCTTCCGCCGCCGCGCGGCGCACACGGGCCGCCACCGCAGCCGCAGCTTTCACCGTAAAGGTGACCGTGTTTACATTTGCGCCATCCGCAGTCCAAACATTGCCCTCGATCTTGCCGACGCTTGCAGAGAGCTCGCCGCCCGAAACGATGAACGTGATCTTGCTGAGATAGCGGCCATCGGGAACGGAGACCGTGAAGGTGTTCCCGACGGGAATTTGAACGGAGCTTGAAGCTTCGTCATAGGTGGCGCCGTTATCGTTAAATTTGATCGTGGCTTCGCGTGCCGTGATCTCGGTGACGGCAGCCTGATCTTCAAGACTGTTGAAGTCCACACCCGCGGTGAAGGCATTGAGAACTGTAACGGTAAGGGTCGTGCCATCGTTCCCGAACTTGTAGGGACCGGATTCGCAGTTCACGGTAATGTTTGCGAGATCGTATGTTTTTTCGCCGAGTTGAAGTTTGATCGTGTGCGTTCCTTCGAGGTTTGCAAAAACGCTCAAAGCGATCCTGATTTGGAAGCGATTGACAACGTTATGATTCTGCACCGCGGGATGATCCTCCGTGGGCTTATCGTCGATCACGATGTTCGCTTGATTCAATTCATTGAGAGAATAACCCGTGATATCGGCGTAGAACAGCAGGGTTTTCTTCTCCTCGATCACATGCCCGTGCGCATTGCCAAAGGATTGCTTAACCGTAATCGTAAGGGTAAGATCCTCACCATTATAGCCGATCGCATAAGAGACATAATTGACAAAATCTGTACTTCTGCTCACGGCGCCTGTGGCAAGCGCGTATTCCTTGCCCTCGACGGAGAGACGGAGCACGTGAGTTGTTCCCTCGGCGGAACCCGCCAAAGTGTTTACAAAGAATTTCAGGCAAAATGCGTCGCCGCCCGCTGTTACCTCATAGGGTTTGATCTCGGAGGCTACCGTATCGACCACGAGCACGGCGTTCTGCAGCTGATCTTGGGTATAAGTCGTCTTGACCCAAACTGTGAGGATCCCCGGATCAATGGCCTGATTGTAGACTTGCGTGATCGTTGCTTCGGGCTGAGGTTCATCCGTCTTTTTGAAGGTGATCGTGATCGTCGTCTCTTGGCTTACCGTAATGGTGTAGACATTTTCCGTACCGGAGACAGACTGACCGTTCACCTTGACTTCATAGGTGTATCCGGGATTCACCGTGACGGTGAGTTTGAGCTCTGCGTTCGCGTCAACCTCAGTGCCGCTCTCAACTTTTGTTTCGCCGTTTTTGAGCTCATAGCTGCCGCCCTCGCTCGGCTCGACGGTAACTTCGACCTTAAAGGAAGTCGGGGCAGGAGCGACGTACTCTGCATAAGCGATCTTTACGTCGTTCCTGTACCACTCGAACGTCAAGCTCTTATTCTGATAGTTCGAATCAATGTGAATATTGAATCCAAGATTGGTGAGAGGCACTGTTTCCAACACAGACACTTCTTGGCCTTCGGAGAACACTTTCAGTACAACGTCGTCCCCGCTCACCAATTTGTAATTTTCCTCTGACATGTATGCGCCAAACCAGCCATCTGCGTAGAAACCCCGATTAGCGCCGTCCATGTTCAACTCGATCTTGACTGCTTCTTGCGGCTGAGGCGCAGTCGTCTTTACGACCACGATCGGCATACTATGCTGAGTTTTTAGTTCGAATGTCTTATCGCCGACCTTGATTTCCTCGGATGCCGTGACAGGGGACTTCACGTCGCCTTGATCGGCACCGTTGATGGTCCAATGGCCCCACCACCATACTCCGCCTTCTGATCCTGCTGCGTCTGTGAAGTTGAAGTAGAGCTTTGCCAAATGATCCTGCAACTCCACGCGTTCAATCGTAACAGAGTTGGATCCATTGAAATAGGTTATGGTTTTGAGAGCCTCTTCCGTATAGTTCTCAACAATCGCCGTGAGAACAAGCCATACGTTTTGTTCATCCGATTCAAGGCGTGCGCCGATATAGAACAAGCTGTCTTCCGCCGTGGCCGAAATCTTTATCGAAACGGCGCCCCAATTTGCAACCTTGCCCCATTCGTTTTCTTCGTTGCTTACATAATCCTTGATGTTCAAGAGCGTGTAGGAATTTGCTCCCGCGGTCACTCTCTCACCGTTTGTGGCCTGCTCCGCACTGAGAGCCAAGTTTGCCGCTCCATCGTCGCCGGTCTTTCCGCCAAAGTGCACCGTATAGGGATTCTTGTCTACGGGAATCTCCTCCAAAGAGAGCTTCAACTCCCAGGTGCCGTCTGCATCATTCACAGAGACGGTTCTATGGGAAGCATCAAACGTATATTCTTTCCAATCCCCGTCTTTTTGCTGCAAATCAATGTAGAGTTCGTTGAGAATGCCTTCCAACTCAGCCTTGGTATATCTTTCAAACGTGCCGTTGATAACAAGGTGTGCAACGCCTTCTGTCTCCACAAGGTGCGCGCCCGTGGGCTTATAGACCTTTGCGCTGAGATCTACGATTTCGAGACCCAACAGACCAAAGAACTGCTCGGCCGATTGCTCATTGAAATATCCGAGCGGGTTGCGGAGGATATACAGCTTGTTGCCCAAAGCTTCGCTGCGCCCGTCGATCGAGGTATTCGTAACGAAAAGGTTACCGCCATTGAAGTGGAAATGATATGCCTTCGGCTCCATGTCTGTAATGTTGACACGGAATGTCCAATTCCCGTTCTCTTCCACGGTGGAGTCGTGCGCAAGGTCGCTGATCTTCTCCCATTTGCCATCAGGGTTGATGGTTCCGTTCGATTCGAAATCGAACTTGACAGCTCCCAAGAAAGCTTCCAACGCTTGCTGCGTGTAGCCGACGGAGGTACCGCTTACGACGAAGTAAACCTTGCCTTGGTCATTCACAATGCTCGCATCGGTAGCCGTATAGCTCGGCTCGACGTACTCGGTGACCTTGAAATCGGAAATCGTGACTGTGAGGCCTTCCGTCATGGCGAAATCGTTGAGCTGAATGCGGAAAGGCGTATCGGCAAGAACCACTGCCCAAGGATCGTTGTCGTTCGGGTTCGGCCACTGGAATTCGAAAGCCTCATTTACATTCTTATTGGTTTGACCAGAGGTCTGCATTCCGACGTAGACCGTTCTGCCTTTCGCACCATTGGTAAATTGAACTCTCGCCTTCCCCGTAAAGGTGATCGTGAAAGAGAGCTGATAGCGCGTTCCGACTTCAAGATCGGGCTGATAGAAGAGCCTTACGCCGTTGCCGGTGTTTGTCGTCGTGCTCTTGATGGTGAACGTCACATCGCCGTTTTCGTTAACTTCGTGCGTTCCGACCTCAAGGTTTGCGCTGCCGTCTGCAAAGTAAGTCCACTTGCCGATATGTTCATTCGCGGCGATCCACGAAGCGCCAATATCTTTGCCGTCTTCTCTTCTACCTACCACTCGCTCAATCAAGTACCCGTTCTCGGGCTGCTTTTCTTCCACGTTGACGGTCTTCGTGGCGGTCTTTTCGATCAGCTCGATGTGCTCTTCGGAGTATTTGACTGTGACGGTGTGCTGGCCCTCTGCGGCGAATTTGCCCTCTTGGAGCACGGGCTTCACTCCGAAGGTGTAGGCATCCGCGTCAAGCTGCGTGCCGTGTTCGTTATCATTATTATAGAATGCCGTCACCGTGAGGTTCTCCGCGCCGAACGCGTCGCCGACGGTGAACGAATCCCCCTTGACCTCGACCGTGAGGTTGGTGAGTTTATCGTAAACGTGAATGGTAAAGGTCTTTTGCGCGCCCTTGAATTCAACCGTGACTTCCAAATTGTCATTTGCAACGTCGGTAGATATCGCAGAGACGGTAGCCTTCTCGGTCACGGGTTCTCTCTTAACGTATTCGCCCTCGTTGTAGATCGCGGTGACCGTAAAGCCTTCATCCGAATAAGGGGTGCCAACGTAGTAATCCTTGGTGGTGGGCTCGGTGATCTCAATGCCCTTGAACACATCAACGTAGGTGACAGAGAAGCTGATGTCCTTGCCGCCGAAGCTGACCGTCACGGAATATGTCCCGGACTTGCCGATATTCACTTTGGACGTGTCCACGGTGAGGCCGTCCGTGCCGTAAGGAAGCTCGACGGTATCGCCATTGTTATAATGTGCCGTGACGACGAGGGCGGAGAGATCGAGGTCTGTGCCGACGTCATATTCCTCCGTGGCGTGCGTTGTCACTTCGAGGCGGTCTACGGTGACGGGAGTGAGGGTGAGGGTGAGGGTGAACGTGGCGCTCTGCCCCTCATACTCCACCGTGACGGTGAGGGTATTGCCTTGCTCATCGTGCGTGAACACAAGGCCTTCCGCACCGTAAGCGAGCTTGGCGGAATTGCCATTGTTATAATGTACATCGACGACGACGCCTGTGAAGTCGTATTCTTCCTGCCCGGCGTAGAACGTCTTGCCATTGAGCGCGGAAGCGTCCACCGTGATACGGTCCACAACCACCGCTTGGACACGGATGGCAAAGGTCGCTTCGAAGGTATGCTCGTTATCGTAGTGATAGGATACGGTCACCTCATTGGAGTTCAGGGTGAGCTTTCCTTCTTCGTCGAGGTTGTTCACGGAGACTGTATAGTCGCTCGTTAGAGGCATCTCGTCTCCGTTGTCAAGTTCAACAAAGACTTTGAGGTTTGCTTCGCTGAACCTATCGCCGACGTAGTAATCCTTTTGCACCTCGTCCGAATCGACGCGGATCGCGTTGACGGAATTCGGAATGACGCGTACTTGGTACGTGGCGTCCACCGTGCCGTAGATGACACGGACATCCTTCCCGCCGGGCGCTTCTGTGGAAATGGGACGGACATAGTAGCCGCTTTCAAGTTCGAGGCTGCTGCCGTCGTCATAGAACGCGGTGACGATGAGGCCGTCGTAATTGAACGGATCGCCGACATAGAATTCCTTCTGGACGTGTTCGGTGTTGAGTTCAATGTGATCGAGCTCTTTGTTGGCCTTCACCGCGAAATCACACGCGGCAAAGGAGAAGAGCGCTGCGACCGCAAGAACAATGGCAACGATCACGCCGAACAGCTTCGTTCTTCTTGCTTTCATGATACCCTCCAATGAGTTGATTCCGATCCCCGCTCAGTTTTGCAAAGATCGTGCATTTTCGCCGTATGCCCCAAAGGGCATGATACGACACATTCTGCGTAATCAATGATATCACTCTGCACACGTTTTGTCAACATTCATTCGGAAAAAAGTTTGACTGTTTTTCAAAAAAAGTTATTGCGAGACAATATCGCAGAAGCGTGAGCGGGTTTTTTGTGAAAAAATTGAAAAAAGTAAAGGCGCCGCGCTCCCTTATCGGGGGCGCGGCGCCGCATGCAACCGCCGTAAACTCATTTTGTAAAGACGCAGGTGGCGATGAGGTTGCCCTCCGCGTCGTACCACTCGCACACGAACTCCGTCTCGCCGGGAGCGAATTGGATCTGAATGCAGGTGCCGTCCACCAAAAATCCCTTGCCCGCGCCGTGCGGCTGCTGCGTGCCGTTCGTCACGACATGGTCGGCATGGTCGATCAAAAATTGCAGGTCCTCCTCGGACATGGTTATCTTCACGAAGATGTCGTTGTAAAATTCCGTGCCCGTGATCTCGATGGAACGGACCTCCCCGGGCTGGGGTTCGGGCTTGGGATCGGGGTCAGGATCGGGGTCGGGTTCGGTCCCCTCCTGACGGTACGTCGCCTGCGCAACAGGCGCGCCCGCCGCGTCGTACCAAACAAAGAGATACTCCGCAAGCGAAGTGTCGCCCACGAGAACGCGGAAGGCGTATCCCCCTGCCTGCGGGGTGTACTCCGCCCACTGCGCGCGGACGCCGTTCACCGTGACGTGATCGGTCGCGGAGAGATCGACCTCCGTGTTGGCGTTGAAGAAGAAGTATTCGTTCGCGCCGCCGTAAATCTGCATCAATTCGAGCCCGACTTGGGGAACGTCGCCCGGATCGACGGGATCGGGCTTGGGGTCGGGCTTGGGATCAGGATCGGGGTCGGGTCCACCCTCTCCTGTGACGGTGAGCACGAGCTGCCCTTGGGTAAGCGAAATGGTAAATTGCCTGCCGCCCGCGGACACGGTAGCGTCGTTTTCGCCGATCCCCGCGGAGGGAGCGTCATATGTCGCGTCGAGAAGTTTGAGCCGAAGGGTGTGGGCGCCGTTCTCCACATCGCTGACGAGGAAGAAGAGCACGGAGGTCCCGTCGGGCGCGTACACGGTACCCACGTCCGTACCCATGGGCTCGATCTCTCTGCTTCCGACCACGAGGCGCGCCGTTGCGAGTTCCTCTGCGGAGTAGCCGCTCGTGATGACGTTCAGGCCGAGCCGCACGCCGCTGTCGCCGAAGAGCTGGATGACGGAGCCCGCAAAGGAATGCGTCTTGCCGCTCGGCTCGGTGGGGTCGGGATCGGGCGTGGGCTCCGTTCCCCCGCCCGTCTGCGTATAGACGCCCGTGGCGATCACCGCGCCATCCAAGAACCATTCAAAGGTATATTGCGTGAGCGTGACGTCGCCCACGTTGACTTCGAGCAAGTAGCTCCCGTCGCCGTTGGACGTCTGGTTGCTCGCCCTCTGCGCGCCGTTCACCGCAATGTAGTTATAGGAATCGATCGCGGCGTCCGTCCGCGCATTAAAGCGCATCCACACGCCGTCGAACACTTCGAGAAATTCGAGTGCGACGGAAGCGGCCGCAGGCGCCGTCGTCTCTTCCCATGCGATATCTGAAAGGGTGATGTCGTACATGCCCCCCTCCGACACGCTCATCTGCATGTCAAACAGGGACATGCCCGTGTACTCTCCGTTATAGGTATAGCGGAATGTGACGTCCACGGGGCAGGGCACGCCCGCATGCAGGTCGAAGGCCTCGCCGTTGATGACCGCAGCGCAGTCGGACGCAGACGTCACCGTGAGGGTGAGACGGTAATAGGAATCCAAATGGTAGCCCGTCAGATCGTTATAGAAGAGCTGGAAGCCGTAGTCGTGCGCGGCCGAGGCCGTAAATTCCGCGTGGACGCCCACGCTCCCGTCCGCGCCAATGCGCCTCACTTCCACGATTTCGACGGCGGTCTCGTCCGACCAATATTTCCATTCGCCCTCCGAACTCCCCTCTTCGCCCCAAGCGATCGCGTCCGCACCGTTCACGGCAAAGACAAAGGTCTCGCTCACTTCGAGAGGACGGCCCTCGATCAGCTCCTCGCCGTACGTCACCGTCACCGTATATGTTCCCGCTTCGTCGAGCGCGTCGCCGCTCAATGCGGGATCGACCGTGAGGGTGTAATCCTCCCGATCGAGCACCTTACCCTCGGACATGGTACCGTTATAGAACGCCTTTACCGTAACGCCCTCGAAGGAATCGCCGAGGTTGTAATTCCTCTTCCCCGTAAGTTCGAGGGATGTGAGTTTGTCGTAGACGTCAATGGTGAAAGAGGTCCTCTTGCCCTCGTAGATGACGGGGACGGAGATCTGCCCCGCCGCGGCCGTGGAGGCGTTCGCGGTGAAGCCCGTGGTCACCGTCTTGACGGTTTCGTCCTCATACGTCGCCTCGATCGTGAGTCCCTCCGCGCTGAACGTCTCGCCGACATAATAGGATACGGTCGCGGGCCCGCTCAGGACCCGAATGGACAAGAGCGCGGACTCAGAGGGCTCCGGCTCCTCCGTTCCGTCCGTGACGGAAATGGCGTAATCCGCGGTTTTGGTGACCCCCTCTTCCGTATACGACACGACGGCGGAATCCGATTCCAACGTAAGCTTTCCCTCTTGAAGATGATTCGCCGTGACGGTGTATCCCGTAACCATGGCCGAGGTCTCATCCTCATAATGCGCCGTCACGATGAGCCCGGAATATGTAAATTCATCTCCGACGGTGAACTCCGTACGGACGTTTTCCGTGTTGAGCGTGATGCTCTCCAAAACCTTCCCCTTCTTGGTCTCATCCTCCGCGCCGCACGCGACAACGGCAAGGGACAACGCCGAAAGCATGCAAAAACCGAGCAGCGACAGAGCAACTTTTTTCGCCTTCATACATTCCTCCGAGAATAAGATGACGGCCCCTCCGAGAACGGAGCGGCCGCGCGAAACGATCCGCATATCTACTATAACACCGATTGCGGAATTTGTCAATGCTTCAATTATATTTGGTGTGCGATTTGAAGATCAACGCCATGAGAAAGGAGAACACGACCGCCGCCGAAACGCCCGCGCTTGCCGCCGCAAGAGGGCCCGTGACCGCTTCGAACAGGCCCTCCTGCGCCCCACGCATGGCACCGTTCGCAAGGAGATAGCCGAAGCCCGAAATGGGCACCGTCGCCCCTGCGCCCGCGAAGTCCACAAGCGGCTGATACAGCCCAAGCGCGGTGAGCGCGATGCCGATCAACATGAACATGACGAGGATCTTGCCCGCCGTCAGATCGGTGAAGTTGATGACGAGCTGCGCGATGGCACAGATCAGCCCTCCGACCGCAAAGGCCTTGACAAACATGAGAACGATCCCGAGGATTTCCATATGTATCCCCTTGCGACGGCCGCAAAAGGCGTTTTCGAAACGGAAAAAGCGCGACTCATCGCTCCAACGTGACGGCGTGCGCGATGCAAGGGATGCTCTCGCCCTGCCCCGAGGAGACCGTGGAGAGCAGTGCGCCCGTCGCCACGAAGAGGATGCGCCGAAAGGAACCCGCCATCATCTTGGACCAGAGATAGGAATTGAGAACGACCGCCGAACATCCCGCGCCGCTTCCGCCCTGAAATTCGTCCTCGATCACGTTGTAGATGATCTCTCCGCAATCGACATGGTTTTTGGAGATGTCGAGCCCCTTTTCCCACGTGAGATCTTTGAGAATGCGGCTTCCGAGCGCACCGAGGTCCCCCGTGACGATGAGGTCGTAGGCCTCGATGTTCTCCCTCGTGCCGCGGAAATGGGCGAGAATGGTGTCCGCCGCCGCAGGAGCCATTGCGGCGCCCATGTTGTTGACGTCTGTCACCCCGTAATCCACGACTTTGCCCAGCGTGGCGGAGGTGATCTTGACGCCGTCCCCCTCCCCCGCCACGAGCGCGCCGCCCGCGCCCGTCACCGTCCACTGTGCCTGCGGCGGACGGGTGCAGCCGAGTTCCAGAGGATAGCGGTACTGCCGTTCGGCCGATGCGAAGTGACTGCCCGTCGCCGCGACCGCCCTCCTCGCAAAGCCGCCGTCCACAAAGGCGGCCGCTACGGCGAGAGACTCGGCCATCGTCGAGCACGCCCCGTACACGCCGAGAAAGGGAATGGAGAAATCGCGCGCGGCGAAACTTGCGGAGATGATCTGGTTGAGCAGATCGCCCGAGACGATCATGTCCACTTCCTCGCGGTCGAGACCGGCGTTCGAAATGGCTCCGTCAATGACTTTGGAGAGCATCTTGCACTCCGCTTTTTCGAAGGTGGACTCGCCGTACATGTCGTCGGAGAGCGCCGTCTCGACATAGCGGCCGATGATCCCCCTGCACTCCTTGGTGCCCGCCACGGTGCTTGTGGCGATGATGCGCGGCTCATTCTTGAAATAAACGGTTTGATTCCCCATAAAAAATTGCCCGAATGCAGTGTCTGCATCCGGGGCAAAAGTTATGCGTCATACGAGGAGCGATGCGGGAGCCGCGCGCCCTTTAACGGTTCGCCGTGCGGGAGAGCGGGATGCTCGCGCAGGCGTTGAGGGTGAGCGGGGAGAAGTTGCCCGCCTCAAATTGAATGAGCCCCTCCGCAGCGATCATGGCGGCGTTGTCCGTACAGCGCCTCTTGGCGGGGAGAACGACCCTGAGCCCTGCGCGCCGGCAGGCCGCGGTGAGCGTCTCCCTCAGGTATCCGTTGGCGACGACGCCGCCGCCCGCCGTGACCGTGCCGCACCCCTTCTCCAACGCGCCCTCTACCGTCTTTCGGACGAGGATATCGAGCGCGGCATGTTGAAAGGAACAGGCGAGATCTGCCTTGCTCCATGAGGCCCCTCTTTGAGACATGGTATGGGCATAATTGATCACATGCGTCTTTAATCCGCTGTATGAGAAGTCGTAGCCGCCTGCGCCTTTGAGCATCTTGGGCATCGGGACGACGTCTTTCCCCTCGCGCGCCAAGGCCTCGATATGCGGGCCGCCGGGGTACGGCAGACCCAAAACGCGCGCGACTTTATCGAACGCCTCGCCCGCGGCGTCATCCAACGTTCCGCCGAGGATCTCGAACTCCGTCTCCGTCTTCGTGTACAGCACGGCCGTGTGCCCGCCGCTCGCCAACAGCGTAACGAAGGGCGGTTTCAGGTCGGCGTCTTCAAGATAGCATGCGGCGAGATGGCCGCGGATGTGATCGACCCCGATGAGCGGAATGTTGAGGCTGTACGCGAGCCCCTTTGCGAAGGAGAGGCCGACGAGGAGAGCCCCCAAAAGCCCCGCACCGTACGTCACAGCGACCGCGTCGAGCCTACCCATGTCCGCGTTCGCGGAGCAAAGAGCGCGCCCTACGACCTCGCCGATGGCGTCCGTGTGGGCGCGGGAGGCGAGCTCGGGCACGACGCCGCCGTATTGGGCTTGAAGCGCCGCAGAGGAGATGATCTCGTCCGACAAAAGCGTACGGCCGCGGATGACCGCCGCCGCCGTTTCGTCGCAGGAGGATTCAATGCCTAAAATCAGAGGTTCCATAGTGAATTTTGCATGCCGAGCCGAAAGCGCGGATCGGCCGAGATCGCGGATCGCCGCGTGCCTCAACGGCACAGACGGCCGCGGTCATGACTTCTTCAAGTAGTCGATGATAAAGCCCTGAATGTTGCCGTCCATGACGGACTGAACGTCGCCGACCTCATAACCCGTGCGGTGATCCTTGACCATGGTATAGGGACAGAACACGTAAGAGCGGATCTGCGAGCCCCATTCGATCTTCTTCGTCTCGCCTTTGAGCGCGGCTTCCTGCGCCATGCGTTCCTCGATCTGCTTTTCGAGAAGTTTGGAACGGAGGTACTTGAACGCCATCTCCTTGTTTTGGAGCTGGCTGCGTTCGTTCTGGCAGGTCACGACGATGCCCGTCGGGAAGTGCGTGATGCGGATGGCCGTCTCCGTCTTATTGACTTTCTGCCCGCCCGCACCCGAAGAGCGGTAGACGTCGATGCGGATATCTTCATCCTTGATCTCCACCTCGGCGTCGTCGTCCACCTCGGGCATGACTTCGAGCGAGGCGAATGAAGTCTGGCGGCGCTTATTTGCGTCGAAAGGCGAAATGCGCACCAGCCTGTGCACGCCGATCTCCGCTTTGAGATAGCCGTAGGCGTTCTCCCCCTCCACGCGGAAATCCACCGATTTGAGCCCCGCGGAGTCGCCCGCGAGACGGTCGATCTCGGTGACCTTATAGCCGTTCATTTCGGCATAGCGGCAATACATGCGGTAGAGCATGGAGACCCAATCGCAGGCCTCCGTGCCGCCGGCGCCCGCATGGATGGAGAGGAGCGCGTTGGAGCTATCGTACTTTCCGCGGAGCAGGGCGCGGACGCGCACGTCCTCGATGTCCGCCTCGGCGACGGCCATCATCTTTTCAAGCTCGGGGATGAGCTCTTCCTCTTCGGACTCTTCGATGAGGTCGATGATCTCGCCCGCGTCGTCGAGGGCCTTGCGGCACTTCTCGTACGCGGCGATCTTGCCCTCGTTGGCGGAGATCTCCCGCCCGATCTTGGCCGAGCGCTCCAAATCCTGCCATACTTCGGGATCCTCCTGCTCGGCGCGCAGCTCTTTGAGCTTCTCGTAGCGCCGATCGATGTCGAGCGCGTACTTCGCCTCCCCGAGCGTCTCTTCGAGGGATTTGATCTTTAATCTGTAATCGTCTGCTTTGAACATAAATTCCTTTTTGCTTGTTTGCGCGGCCGCGCGGCTTTCTGAATCAGAACGGCTTCCCGCAGCACTTCTTGTATTTGAGGCCGCTGCCGCAGGGACAGGGATCGTTGGGCCCCGGCTTCTTTGCCTTCTTCATCGTTGCGGGGTTGAACTTTTCGTTCCCGCTCGTTTTGAGCGCGTCTACGTTGATCGCGCCGGGGACGACGCCGCCGGAGGAAAGCACATTGCCGACCCCGCTTGCGGGAGCGGGTGCGGAAGGCGTTTCGGAGGGTGCATCCTCGGACATGGGTGCCTTGTTTTCCGTCTCGCGGGAAGCCGACGCCACTACGGGCGCGTTGGGAAGAATGCGCGTAACGGTGGGACGGCGCACCTCGACCTGCGCTTTGAGGAGCAGGGCGATCGTGCGTTCCTGAATGCGTTCGACCATCTCGTCGAACATGGCGAAGCCCTCCTGTTTGTAGGCGATGACGGGGTCCGTCTGGGCATAGGCTCTCAGGCGGATGCCCTTGCGGAGCTGATCCATTGCGTCGATATGGTCGATCCAGTTGTTGTCTACGACGCGGAGGAGGATCCTGCGCTCGGCCTGCCCGAAGTCGATGTTCGTCTCCTCGCGGATGCGCTTGATCTTTTCCTCGTAGCACTCCTCCGTCTTTTTCGAGATCTTCTCGATCGCGGTATTGTAGTCCCACTTTTCGAGCTTTTCGCGGGTGATGAAATTCGTCCCCTCGGGAATGAGTTTCTGCTCGATGGCGGCATTCAGATCCCCCTCGTTCCACTTCTCGGGGATCTCGTCCGCATTCACCGCGCTGCGCACGGTGGTGACGACGTAATCGGGAATATATTTGAGGACTTGAAGGTGGACGTCCTCCCCTTTGAGGACCTTCATGCGCTCCGCGTACATGATCGTGCGCTGCGTGTTCATGACGTCGTCGTACTGCAAGACATTCTTACGGATGGCAAAGTTCTGTCCCTCGATCTGTTTCTGGGCATACTCGATCAGGCGGGTCAGAAGTTTGCTTTCGAGGCAGTCCTCTTCCTCCATCTTCGTGCGCTCGTAGATGCCCTTCATCCGCTCGCCGCCGAAGCGCTTCATGAGGTCGTCTTCAAGGGAGAGGAAGAACACGGAGGCGCCGATATCGCCCTGACGGCCGGAACGGCCGCGGAGCTGGTTGTCGATGCGGCGGGACTCGTGGCGCTCGGTGCCGATGATGCAGAGGCCGCCCGCCTCGATGACTTTCTGCTTTTCCTCGTCCGTCTTTGCCTTGAAGTCCTGATACAGTTTATGATACCGCTCGCGCACGGCCATGGTATCCTCGTCCACGTCCGCATAGCTCGTGGCGAGCTCGATGGTCTCATGCTCGACGCCCTCCTCGCGCAGACGCTTCTTGGCGAGATATTCGGGGTTGCCGCCGAGGAGGATATCCGTTCCGCGGCCGGCCATGTTGGTGGCGATGGTCACGGCGCCGTATCTGCCTGCCTGTGCGACGATCTCGGCCTCGCGCTCGTGGTTCTTTGCGTTGAGGATGTTGTGCTGCACGCCGTTGCGGCGGAGAAGCCGCGAGATCTCCTCCGACTTCTCGACGGAGACCGTACCGACGAGGATGGGCTGGCCCTTTTCGTGCCGTTCGACGATCTCCCGCACGATGGCCTTCTTCTTCCCCTCCTCCGTGGAGTAGATCCTGTCGTGCAGATCGACGCGCGCGACAGGGCGGTTCGTGGGGATCTCGATGACGTCGAGGGAATAGATCGTGCGGAATTCCCCCTCCTCCGTCTTGGCGGTACCCGTCATGCCCGAGAGCTTGCGGTAGAGACGGAAATAGTTCTGGAAGGTGATGGTGGCATAGGTCTTGTTCTCTTCGCGGATCTTCACCCCTTCCTTCGCCTCGATGGCCTGATGCAGACCGTCCGAATAGCGGCGGCCGATCATGAGACGGCCCGTGAATTCATCGACGATGATGATCTCGCCGTCGTTGATGATATACTCCTCATTGAGGTGGAAGAGCATGTGCGCTTTGAGCGCCTGCTGGATGTGGTGGTTCAGGGTAACGTTGGCGATATCGGCGACGTTTTCGATGCCGAAATAGCGCTCCGCCTTCTCCGCGCCGTACTCGGTGAGGTGCACCTGCTTCTCCTTGCGCTCGATGACGTAGTCCCACATCTGCGCTTCGGCGAGAGCGAGTTTGCGCTCGCCCACGTTCTTTTCCTTGCGGCGGCCGGATTCGCGCTCCTCCGCCTCTTTGAGTTCATCGTCAAAGCCGCCCGTGAGCGTGCGGACGAAGCGGTCCACCCGCTGATAGAGATCGGAGGACTGCTCCCCCTTGCCCGAGATGATGAGCGGCGTCCTCGCCTCATCGATGAGAATGGAGTCCACCTCGTCCACGATGGCAAAGTTGAGCTCGCGCTGCACCATGAGGCTGAGATCGGACTTCAAATTGTCGCGCAGGTAGTCGAAGCCGAATTCGTTGTTGGTGCCGTAGGTGATATCGGCCGCATACGCTTCCCGTTTGAGCTCGTCGTCCATGCCGGGAACGACGACCCCCACCGTGAGCCCCATGAATTTGTGGACCTTGCCCATCCATTCCGCGTCGCGGCGGGCAAGATAATCGTTGACGGTCACGATATGCACGCCCCGCCCCGAGAGCGCTTCGAGATAGGACGGAAGGGTGGCGACGAGCGTCTTGCCTTCGCCCGTCTTCATCTCGGCGATGCGCCCCTGAAAGAGGCAGAT
>CANQOY010000029.1 GCA_947625605.1 uncultured Clostridia bacterium
CGGAAAACCTCCCCGAATCCGCGCAAACTTTTTGGGCTTTTTATACAAAAACGGGGCATGCCTTTCAGACATGCCCCCTTTGTTTTCCGTTTTTACTTTTCAAATCTGATTTTTACGGAAACGTCTTTTACCGTTATATCGGCAACGTTGTTGGTGTAGATTTTCATTTTCAATTGGCCCTGCAAGCGGGAGAAAGGAATTCCGTTCTGACCACCCGCGGTCCCCTCCGAGTACAAGGTCACGTGTTTATAAGAGGTTTGCGAACTGCTGAGTACAGCTTCGAGCTCAAAAAGCTCATCCTCGCCCGAAGTGAACTGAAAACGGCAGACACGGGTAGACGACGAGATCCCTGTTTCAGCTTTAAGATCGCATTCGATCGTAATGTAGAGACGATAGTTCTCTTCTCGCAATGCCGCAAAGTCAAAGTAATCGGTCAAATTGAAAATCGAATTCACCGTCGTATTAGGAACATTCGTAAAGGCTAAGGTGTCGAGTGTGACTGCTCCCTGTAAGAATATCGTCTGTTCCGTGCGCGGTTTCCAATGCGCTGTGATCGTTTGCAGAGATACCGCCTCGGTACCTCCCTCGATCTTTCGGTCGCCCACATACCAACCGTCGAAAACGTAATTCTTACGGGTGGGAACGGGGAGCGCAGGATAGGGCCGCCCCACCGCCACCTCGACGGAAGTGAGCTCGCAGCTGCCGCCATTTGCATCGAGCGCTACCGTTTGGCTCTCCAATTTTTTTCTCGGCTTTTCGAAAGCATCCAATTTTTCTTCCTCAAAGGTGAGAGAGAGGTCATCGGGCTCGAAGAAGCTCGTCTCGGAATACACGAGCCCGGACAGCCCTTGCCCCAGCACGCCGAATGAGTTCATGTAGAGAATGGTCTCCGAAGCAGGGTCATAGACGACGCTCTCATACACTTTCATGCTCGCCACCGTCGTATACAGGTAATATCCTGCCGCATTCACGCCGGGGGTCAGTTCATAGTCGTGCGTCTCATCGACCGTCTGCTGAAAGAGGCTCGCGTTCTTCACGGAGTGTTCGAGCGTCTCCTTTACGCTCGTCGTCATGGAGTTTTCGATGCCCGATTCCACTTTTGCCTCGAAGATCCCCGCAGTCGCGCCCACGGAATCTTTGATATACGTCTTGGTCGTGAGCGATACGCCCGTCTCTACTGCCGAGCGCAGAGTGTCTACAACTTCCTCCGAACTGAAAGAACTGAATGAGAACGTGTGCTTGGATTTTACCTTGCCGTCGTAATAGAACCCGCTCGCACCGTCGGAAGCGAGCGGCACCCAATCGATGATCCCGAGGTAATAAATATAGTAGTAGTTGCCGTCCATGAGCTCGAAGCTATCGACGGGATGATACTTTTCTTCGTCGGAGCGCTCGGTTACAGTGCCCTCCGTATAGACGGTCAGGCTCTCGCCTTCCGGATCCTCCTCCGGCGAGAAGAGCCCGCATCCGCCCATGGCGGGAAGCAGGAAAACTGCGAGCATCAACCCCGTCAGTGCCCTACCGACCTTGGACATGGGTGCCCTCTTCATCGTCATACTCCTTCCGTGAGACGGTTTTGAATGAACGCGATGGCCTCTTCCACATTCTCGACGGCGAAGGTGTGCTTCACACCGCCTTTCGTGGTTACAATGACGTATCTGTTTTGGAGCGCTTTGTTCTTGTGGGCGCCGACGGACGCGATCTCATTGTACGCGAGCGTCACGCTCTTTGTCTTGAAGCATAAGCCGTTCCAGTGCAGGCCCGCGTAGCCCTCGATGTGATTGTCATAGACGGAGAGAGACGCGTTGCGCAACATGACGAAGGAAATGATCGCAATGAGTAAATACAGCGCAAAAAGTACAAAGAGTACGATCCCGAGCGTGGAAATGGCCGAGTACATGCGCATTTCATCCTCGAACCATTCCGGGCGGATGAGGTATTCCAAATTGTTTTTGAGGTTGTTCGTCAAGGAAAGCCCCACAATGAACAGGATGATCGATACAACTGCGCCGAACCCGCCGACGATGAGCAAAATCATATTTTGCTTTTGCTCGTTTTTGTTGATCCCGTACTTCTGAATGAGTGTTTGTGCCATTTGTTTTGCCTCCGTTTTTATTTATTTTCCACATTATATCACGAGAATTCCTCGTAGGTCAAGTATTTTACGAGTTTTTTTCGTAAATTTAGATACATGAAGGAGTTGATCGCAAAGCGGGTCAAGGAGATCCGCACGGAACGGAGCCTTTCGCAGGAATCGTTCGGAAAACTTTTACACGTTTCGCAGGATACGGTCTCGCTGTGGGAGAACGGCCGCGCGCTCCCGACGACGGAGTACGTGATCGAGATGTGCAGACAGTTTGAGGTCTCTGCGGACTATCTTTTGGGGCTCTCCGATTACTGAGCCTGCGCCGGCAAAAAAACAGGAGGCTGCGCTTTGCGTAACCTCCATTAAAACCATGCCCTGCGGCAGCGCGGTGCGGACTTCTTCGCCGCCGCCATGCCCGTAATGAACCCCCGCCCAATCACCGTTTGAGAGCTTCCCCTTTTGCACTTGATTTGCTTGCGGATGTATGCTATAATGATGATAAATCTCGATAGGAGAGGAAGAGCTTATGGCGAAGAATGTGTATTTTGACCCTTTCATGGGCAATCAAGGCAATCAGATGAAATATCGGGCCGACGTTGTGGAATCGCAGCTCGAACAAAACGCTGCGCATGCGGGAGATATCATGGCGGCGAAAGAAGCTGAAAAGCAAAGAAAAAGAGGATTTTTCGCACGGCTCTTTCGCAAGAAAAAGTCATGAAAAGACGCCTCGAACAAGCTCCCCATATTTGCAAAAACGGGACTGCCGTAATGGCAGCCCCGTTTTTTGATCGGTCAAACGTCTTTATTCTTCTCCATGGCCCTTTCGCGAATTGCGGCGGATCCGGACAGCGCGCATCGCGATCATAAATCCTGCCGAGATCCCAAAGGCGACGCCGATCGTGATGACCACGGCTTGCAGGGCGCCGATCCATGCGGGTTCGTAGACGATGACCCTCGTCCCCGTGCCGATGCCGTTCATCGCATTGGAGTGGACGACCATAAAGAGGATCCTGTGCGCCGATTCGCGCATCGCCCATGCGATGGTTGCGCCGTTCTTATTTCCCGCGCCGGGCTTGTACGCATCGAATTCCTCCGCGGGTTCGGTGCCGTCGGGCAGATTTTGTCCGCAGAGGATCCCGGGGACCATGTTCATCGCGGCGGATTTATACCAGTCAGTGATGACGAATCCCTCCACGCCCGCCTCATGGCGTAGGAAAGTCGTGCAGAGCGCGTAGTTGTTCCCCGACCAGATCGCGCCGAGACGGTTGTAGGAAGTCATGATGTTCATGCGCCCGTCCGAGAGGGCGGCGGCGATCTCAAAAGGCCGAAGATAGAGCTCGCGCAGGGCCGTTTCATAGACCCAGGTATACGCCGCGCTGCGCCCCGTCTCCTGCTCGTTGAGCGCAAGGTGTTTGTTGTAGACCATGGTGCCCATGGACGACGCACCGATCGTCTCATACCCCGCCATCGTGCCCGTGAGAACGGGATCCTCGCTGTAATATTCGGCATATCTGCCGTGGTACGGCGAGCGGTGCAGGTTGAGGCCGAATCCGTAGATCCCCGCCTCGCCCGACCAGAGGGAATCCTCTCCCATCGCCTCGCCCACAAGGTAGGCAAGACGGTTGTTGAAAGAGGACGCAATGATGCCCTCGCAGGGATATCCCGTCATATACTCGTCCGCATCGGGATCGTTGGTCTTGACGGCAAGGCTCTGCGAAGCGACGCCGTCCCGATACCGCTGTGAGAGCCCGTTGCTGCCGTTCTGGTCGATGGTCTGCGGCTTGGCGATGCTCGCGATAGCGGTCGTCATGCGGCGTCCCTCTCCCACCAATTTGACGGTCTCTTCCCATGTGAGCTGGTCGAGGAGACGGTCCCAAAGCGGATCGTCGTAAGGGACTTCCACATACTCGCCGCTCTCGGGATCGATACGGACCCGCAGGTCGATGAGGTTGAGGTGGCCCTCATCCGTGCTCTCGTGATTCTTCCCGTAAGCCGGGTATTCCGTCTGATTCAGACCGTACTTTTCGATGACCTCGTCCGCGGAGACCGTATCCGGGCCTTTGTTTACAATGTTTTCCGTTTCCGCTTTGACGCCTTCATTGCGGGTGCGGACGAAATACCCCGCGCTCTCGTTGAACGAGGAGCTGTACATGAGCTTTACCGTCCCCTCCCAGTTGCTGCGGGAGATGAACGTCACGTTGTTGCCGTCTGCGACATAGCGGGGGTCCACGCTGTCGAACAGGGACTCGATCTTGTATCCCGTGTTGACCGAAACGCCGTAGGTCTCCGCGTCCGTCTCGTCAATGCCGAATTCCGACCAGACGAGGGACTTGTCTCCCGCCCCCGTCATTCTCGCCCGCTGTTCTTGGGTGACTCCCTTTGCTTCGAGAATGTTGTTGACGGCGGCATGGGCGTCCTTGGCGACGGTCAGATAGTAGTCGCCCTCTTCGAGCAGGTAGGTGCCCGTGAGCTGCTCGCCCTCCACGGTGTGCTGCTTGGTGCGGTCGAACGTGGCAAAATAGGCGCGGGGAACGTAGATCTTGACGAGCTCGCTCTTCTTCGGGTCCAGCTTGCTCGTCTTGGCATAGCCGGCGAGCTCCACCGAGGGTTTCTCGACGCCGTTTTGGATATCGTAGGGCGTATAGGGCTGCTGGACATAGACCTGCACGACTTCCTTGCCCGCGAAATCGCCTTCGTTGGTCACGGTGACGTCCACTTCATAGACGTCGCGGTAGGTCACGGAATGCCCTTTCCACGCTTCGGCGGAGACTTCATCGTGATAGGTCACGCCGTTCAGCCGATAGGAAAATTCGGTGTACGATCTCCCATAGCCGAAAGGATATTTTATGACATCTCCGTAGTTGAATGTGCCCGTCTTTTCCCGCCCGAGGACATAGTCCTCATAGCGGGTCTCCGCATAGCGGTAGCCGAGATAGACGCCCTCCTGATAGACGACGGAATATCCCGCCGCCCAGTTGGTGAGAACGGGGTTTTGGGCGTTGTCTTTATACCATTGGTCGGAAAGGCGTCCCGAGGGGGTGGCGGTGCCGACGAGGAGATCGCCGACCGCCCAGATCCCCGTGGACCCGAGCGCGCCCACCCAGAGCGCCGCGTCGACGCGGTAGTCCTCCGTTTCGAGGAGCCGAAGCTCCACGGGGCTCGGAGAATTGACGATGAGCACGACGTTTTCGAACTGCGTGCGCAGGCCGCGGAGCATACTCACTTCGTTTTGGTTGAGTTGAAGATAGTCGCCCTCCGCATAGGTGGAATGGTCACTCACGCTCCCTTTCGCAAAGGATAGGTCGCCGTAAATATCCTCGCAGCCGAGACGTCCGATCACGAAGAGAGCGGTGTCGCCCTTGTCGCTTCCGATGTTCGGGGCGACCTTATCCCAATTCTCCTCGTTGATGTAGGGGTTGTTCTTCTTGTTGGTATCGACGCCCCTGCCGATATCGTATCTCCAATTCGCGATGTCGTACCCATCCACCGTCGTTTTGTACCAATCCGCAAGGTGCGCGTTGACTTTCAGCCCCGCCTCTTCGAGCGCCGTGCGGAACATGATGCGGTCTTTCTCCGCCATCGCGATGTGCCCCGCTCCGCCGATCCCGTAGACGGGCGCATAGGCGGATGCGCCGAAGAGACTTACCGTTTCTCCCTTTTCGAGGGGAAGTGCGCCGTTGTTTTCGAGGAGCACAGACCCCTCGGAGACGGCGGCGACGCCCATATTGCCGCTCGCGGCGCGCTCCTGCTTGACGCTGTCCCACTTCGAAGAGAAGTAGGAAAGGTCGGCGGCGTCCTGCTCCACGGCGATGATGTCCGTCTTGTATCCTCCGAAGAGGTTTTCGGTGAGGAAGGATTCCATCACTTTCGCCGCCGCCGAAACGCAGAGGATGAGCCCGAGCAAGACGGCGAAGAGATTGAAGAGGATGCGGGACGCAAGATCGAGCTTTTTCAAAAGTTTATCCGACATAACTTTCCCCCTTTGCGCCCTTATTCTGGGGAAGCCAGGCGCACACATTGGCGAGGATCGCCGTGACAAGCAGCATGACGAGAGTCGTCACGCAGGACCAGAACTGCGGTTCGAACTTCTTACTCATCACGAAGTAGTTGATCTGGTCGTAAATGTACTGGAAAGACCCGCTTAAAAAGAACACGAACGCCGCGAATACCATCCCCGCCATCACCGCCGACCCCGTTCTCGGCATTCCGAAGAATGCGAGAACGAGGAAGGGGAGGAAGGAAAGTAGTGCAAACAGGAATACCGGAACGGAAAGAAGTTTCTCTCCCGCAAAGAGCGCGATATACACGATTGCACTCGCAAATGCCAGAAATGCGGCGCCGAGGGCGACGAAGAACGCGGGCCTTTTGTCTTTGAAGAACCCTTTCAGTCTTTTAATCATCCGTCTCCTCCTTCGGCTTTACGAACACGGCCGTCTGCCCGCCGGCAAGGCGCACGTCGGCAGCACCGGACGGAACTTCGACCGCCTCGAATTTATCGTAATAGGTAAAGTGGTTGATGATGGTAGCGCCTCTGTTACCGGCAGAAAGCCCTGCGCCCACGTGTTCCGACTGGAAGCCGAATTTGAGATACAGACATCCGCTCTCGCCGATGAGGTCGGCATACTCCGCAAGCGAGTAGAAGTACTCAAAGAAATTCCCGTCTTTGTTGTAAGAATTGCCGAGAATGGTAGCGGGCGTACGCCGATAGGTGCTGCACAGCATTTTTTGCTCATTGCCGTCCTGTCCGTCGGGATAGCCGATGAGCGTCCACTCGTTCTTGTCGCCCGAGACCCAGATGCCGCAGTTTCTGCGGTCGCCGATCATGGGCGCGGAGAAGGCGATCTTGCTCCTGTCCGCGAGGTCGGAGAAGTCGAGCGTGAAGATCAAGTACATGTCGGCATGATCCGTTTCCCATCTCGCAAATTTACTCTGCCATGTCGTACCCATGGTCGTTCCGTCCTTGGGGGCGAAGTTCGCCTCGAATTCCACGCTGTTGCCGTCTTCGCGGGCGAGATGATTGTTGTTGATATCGAACACCACGGTGCGCGCGCCTTCATAGGTATACCGTCCGTCGGCCGAACCCGTCGCCGCCGTTTCGAGCGCGCGGCGCGTCGTGGGCTCGCCCTCCTGCGTGAAGTACTTTCCGCAGACTTCGCATACCAGATGCGCCTCGATGCCGTTGTCGTACTCGACGGTGGCGCCGTTTTCCTGATAGGTGCGCGTTGCATGCCCTTCGCGGGAGACGAGCGAATAGGGAAGCTCGAAAGGCTCCGCCGCGATCTCGTCGTAGACGACGGTGACATCCCGCTTGCCCTCCGCGGGTTCGCCGTATTCGAACGACACGCCTTCCGTCTCGCCCTTGGTGTAGATCACCGTCTCCGTATTGCCATTGTTATAGGTGAGTTCGAGTTCGAGACCCGTGAAGTCGTAGTCTGCCTCATTGTGCCAGCACTCTTTCCCGCTTACGATCTCTTCCGCGTTCTTCACGACGACCTGCGTGACGGTGACCACAACCTCCACCCACTTCGCCGTGATCACAACGTTCATCTCATCGCCGAGCTGCACGGTAAAGGTGTTGCCCTCGGTAAGTTCGGCCGGCTTGTCATTGACGGTGACGCTCCACCCATCGAAGCGGAAGCCCACTTTTTCGGGCGTGCCGTTCAATGTGACGGTGTAGTGATCGCCTTGAAGTTCGCTTACGGTGTGGAAAGTTTCTTCCTCTTCAAGCCCCTCGTAGTTGATTTGAGGTTGCTTCGCCGCAAAGGTGATTTCAATCGTCGTCACTTGGCTTACCGTGACGGAGTACGTTTCGCCTTGCTTTTGAGCATCCGCGCCGTTCACCTTGACGCTATCCACCGTGTACCCGCTGTTCGCCGTAACGGTGAGCGTGAGGACAGTGTTTACGTCAACCAAATTGCCGCTCGTGACGGTCGCATCGCCGTTTTTGAGTTCATACCTGCCGCCGTCGTTTGCCTCGACGGTGACCTTAAACTGCTCCACCCACTTTGCCGTGATCACTACGTTCATGTCATCGCCGAGCTGCACGGTGAAGGTGTTTTCTTGGGTGAGTTCGACCGGC
Organism: uncultured Clostridia bacterium; assembly: GCA_947625605.1. GTDB lineage: Bacteria > Bacillota > Clostridia > Christensenellales > Borkfalkiaceae > Gallimonas. Next base: position 8,166 of record CANQOY010000029.1, read on the forward strand.
TCGCCATTGACGGTGACGCTCCACCCGTCGAAGCGGAAGCCCTCCTTTATAGGCGTGCCGCTCAATGTGACGGTGTACTGATCGTTTTCAAGCCCGCTTACTTCGTGGAAAGTTTCTTCCTTTTCAAGCCCCTCATAGCTGATTTGAGGCTGCTTCGCCGCAAAAGTAATTTCAATCGTGGTCGCTTGACTTACCGTGACGGTATAATGCCCGCTTTCTTCGTTGGCATCCGCGCCGTTCACCTTGACGCTCTTCACCGTGTACCCGCTGTTCGCCGTAACGGTGAGCGTGAGAGAGGTGTTCACGTCAACCAATTCGTTGTTAGCGACGGTCGCGTCGCCGTTTTTGAGTTCATAGCTGCCGCCGTCGTTTGCCGCGACGGTGACCTTGAACTGCTGTACCCACTTCGCCGTGATCACTACGTTCATGTCATCGGCGAGTTTTACGGTAAAGGTGTTGCCCTCTGCGAGTTCGACCGGCTCGCCATTGACGGTGACGTTCCACCCATCGAAGCGGTAGCCCTCCTTTACGGGCGCGCCGCTCAATGTGACGGTGTACTGACCGTTTTCAAGTCCGCTTACGGTGTGGTACTCACCCTCAACCCCCTCGTATCTAATTTGAGGCTGTTTCGCAATGACGGTGACGTCTGCTTCCGCCGTCGCGGCGCCCGCCTCGTGCATCCCTGCCGCTTCGGTGTAGGTCACGGCGATCTTATCCCCCGCTTTGAGCGGATCGTTCGCCTTGATCTCATAGTCCCCTTCGGCGAGAACATGGGTATGGCCGTCCGTGTAGTGCGCCGTGACCGTCATCCCCGCGGGATCGAACGTATCGCCATTGTAATACACCTTTTTGAACGTATCGGAATAGGTGAGGTCGAGGCGGTCTACGCTCGTCTCACGGGTGGAGACGGTGATCTCCGTGCTCGCGCTCTTTTCCACGCCGTACTCCGAATAGGTGACGGTGAGCACATTTCTCTCCCCATAGGTGAGCTCTTCGGGCTCCAATTGATAGGTGTATTCTCCCTTTTCGAGCTTCCTCTCATGGTCGTCGGTGTAGACCGCCGTGACGGTGAAATCGTCCTCGTTGAAAGGATCGCACGCCACATAGCGGTCGTTCGAGAGCTCCAAGCGAATGGAGTCGAGCTTGACTTCGGTCTCCGTCACGGTGATGCCGAGCTTTGCGGAATTGTGCTGATAGCGCACGACGATCTCTGTGTCCGTCGCCTGCAAGGGGCGGTCGGGCTCCCAAGTGTATCCTTCTTCTACCACGGCTCTGTGCCCGTCCTCATAGATCGCCGTGATCTCCATACCCGCGGGATCGAAGGATTCGCCCACAAAGTACGCCGTTCTCGGCTCCTCGGTGATGCGGATCGAGACGACAGCCTCTCCGGGGTCCTCGTCCGGGAGCAGGAAACGACATCCCGCAAGCGCGAACACCAACGTCCCTGCAAGCGCGGCCAGTGCCATGCCTTTCCATGACTTTTTCATTTTGTTTCCCTCCTAAACATTTTCTTTGTCCGATCGTATAAGAACCTTCCTTTCTCCGCGGACGGCGCCAATGCCGCGACGGGAAGCGCTTCCGCAGTCCCCTGTGCCGCACCGACCTCTTCGAACCTGTCGTAATAGGTGAAGCGGTCGACGATGGTCGCGCCAAGATTCTCCGAGAGCGCGCTGCCCAAATGCTCCGTCTGATAGCCGAACCGGACATAGAGACATCCGCTCTCGCCGATGAGGCCGGCATACTCCGCAAGGGAGTAGAAGTACTCGTAGAAGTTCGCGTCTTTGGAGTAAGAATTGCCGCGGACGGTGGCGGGCGTACGCCGATAGGTAGTGTGCATCAAACTCTGCGCGGTCTTTCCGTTCCCCTCTTCGGGATAGCCGATGAGCGTCCATTCGATCCTGTCGCCCGAGACCCAGATGCCGCAGTTTCTGCGGTCGCCGATCATCGGCGCGGAGAAGGCGATCTTGCTCCTGTCCGCGAGGTCGGAGAAGTCGAGCGTGAAGATGAGATAGTGTTCGGGCTTATCCATCTCCCACCGCGCAAAGGACTGCCATTTCGAACCCTTGCTCGACTGCGATGCCTTGAAGCTCGCTTCAAAATGCACGCTGTCGCCGTCTTCGCCGCCTTGATTGCTGTTCTGGGGATCGAACACCACGGTGCGTGCGCCCGTGTAGGTGTAGAGCCCGTCCACCGAACCCGTCGCCTGCTGCGTTTCAAGCTCCCGAAGCGTCGTGGGATCGCCCCCTTCCGTGAAGTACTTTCCGCAGACTTCGCATACCTGATGCACCCCGATGCCGTTGTCGTACTCGACTGTGACGCCGTTTTCCGAATAGGTGCGCATGTCATGCGCCCCGCGGGAGACGAGAACATGCTCCTTGTAGCCGCTCGTCTCGTCCTCGAACATCTCGTTCGTGAAGCCCGCGGAGGACGCGCCGCACTTGCTGCAACTGTAATAATAGACGTCGTGCGTCGAACAGGTCTTGCCCGCGGCGAGATATTTTTCGTCGAGATTCTTTTGGTCAAAAGTATGAGAGCTCCCCTCTTCATGGATCCCGCAGATCGTACATTTGCGGGCATGGAGCCCGTTTCCGAGGTCGTCGTACGCACCGTCGAAGTGGTGCGCGTTCTCCGCGCGGACGAATTCGATCGCTTCGCCGCCAGACGGCTGCAATGTGAGCTGTTCGAAGCCCGCACCGTTTGCGTCAAGATAGGAAAGGGTGTATTCCTCGGTTGCGGAGGACAGGAGGTAGCCCTCCCCCGACTTTTCGCCCGAGAACACCAACCGTTCGCCGTCGAACGTCACGACGCCGCCGTCCACTTTCAGCGCTCTGTGGGAAGAGGCGTCGGGATCGAACGTCAGCCATTCGCCGTCCCATTCCGCGGGCAGGATCTCCTGCCCTTCGGGATGATAGAATCTCTCCGTCTGCCCCGAAGTGTTCTCGGAGACAAGCTCCAAACGCTTGATCCCATCCGTCTCTTCGAAGCGGAGGGTATAGACGGTATCTCCCGCAAAGGCGGTGTAGACGTCTCCCGTCTGCGTGAGCAGGGTGAGCCCGCGATCGCCGAGACGCACCCCGCCGTCTACCGTGAGCGTGTCCGCGCCGCTTGCAAGCCAGCTGCCCTGCCATTTTTCCTCGATCGCAATACCGTCGGGATAGACGGTCTCCGCCTTCCCCGTCTCGCCGAGATCGCAGGCGGCGAATCCGATCTTGCCCGTCTTAGACCCCTGCGAAAATTCGAACACCAAGCGCAGCGCTCCGCCTTCCCCGGGCTTGAACACAAAGGAGATCTCCTTCTGCTCCCCTTTCGCGAGCGTGACCGCCTTGCCGCTTCCGACACGGGCAGCCCCGTCCTGCATGGGATCGAGCTCTCTGAGTTCGGCGGAAGCGCTCCATGCGAAGAGGTTGAACGTCGTCTCCTGTTCGCCGAAATTCTTCAACCAGAACGTGTATTCCCGCTTTGCGTCCGTCTCCGAGCGAAGCGAGAGGGCAAAACGATGGTCGGGTGCGCCGATCTCCTCTTCGGAGAAATCATAGTCGAGCGCATACCAGAGCGCCCCATCGTCGGCGCGGAGGAACCCGCTCCCCTCGGCATTCCCGCGATAAACGGAGCCGTCGGAGCCCTTGAACGTTCCGCCGCCCGCCGCGCCGACCGAAAGAAGAGACATCTCTCCCTCTGAGCGGCGGAAAGCGGCAGCGAGTTCCACGTCGCGGTCGGGCATCTTGAACCCGTCCGCGGCATAGAGCGCCGTCCCGTTCCCTTTCTCGTACCACGCGGCGAACGTCTTGCCCTGCGGCGGCTCGAAAACGATCTTGGGCCTTGTGCCCGGTTTGACCATCTTCTGGGTAGTTCCGTCCTCAAAAGTCGCGCCCGACGGGAGTTTCAGAGAGTACTTCTTGCCGTACTTTTCGAGGGGAAGGAGGGGCGCCACGGGCTCGAATCCCTCTTCGGCGTCATCTGCCCTCGAAAACGCAAAGCCGAGCGTGCCCTCCGCCGCCTTTCCGTTGAAGTCGATGAGAACGATCGTGTTGTGGTTTTCATTGTTAAAGGTCGCCGTCCCCGTAAAGGCAATGCCTTCGCCCGCGTGCAGCGTGACCTCGTTGGCCTTGCCGTCCGTCTTCCCCGAAATGCAGGAAGAATCGGCGGCGGGAGCGAATCCCGAGTTGATGTGCCACGGCGTGAACGTGAGGTCCTCTGCGCCGCAGTTGACGAAATAGTAGTGATAGGTCTCCGTCTCGTGCGGGACGATCTCGCAGGCAGTCACGAACCGGAAGTTCTTCGTGGACTTCTCCGAGAGACTGAACGACGCCTGATACCCCGCGTAGTTCCCGACGATCGCGCGCCCATAAGTAAGAGAAAAGGTGCCCTTCGCCGATCTTGTCTCCGCCAGCACGGTGCTCCCGTCATTCCATTTCCCGAGATTGAGATCGGTCCCCGGCATCGTGAGGTAGGGCGCCAGCGTCGCGCCGCCCACGGGTGCGGAGAACTCCTCCGTCTTCCAGAACTGGTAGGGATCGTCGGCGTTGTACCAGCCGACGGGCTCGATCCCCGTGCGGTTCCTGATCTCGGGGAGCTTGTCCCCCACTTTCAGGGTGATCGACTTCGTCTCTTCCCCGTCTTTGACGAAAGCGGCGTCGATCTCGGACGCAATGGTGAATTCCGCTTTCTTGGGCGAAGGCGCCGGAATGTCGTAATGGGGGTTATAATCGAGGTCATAGTCGGGGACGAATTCCCCGTCTCCGACCCCGGGGACACCGCCCCAGCCTCCGGATCCCGAACCCCCCGAACCCGCTTCGGGGGTCTTCTCTTTTCCCGACGTACATGCCGCCATGGAGAGCAGCACGATTGCCGACAGCAGCACCGTCAGGATAGTAACAAATCTTTTCATAACCCCTCCTTATATAATTTTTCCGTTATACGGAAACTTCCGCATGGGTTTTTGGCCCCTCGGACCCTGATGCGCTTCGTTCGGCAATTCACCAAAAATATCACCGCACGGCACGCGAAACCTACACATGAAAACGAAATATATTCAGATTATAGCATGGCAAAAAACCAAAGTACATTGCAAAAAGAATGACGAAAAAACGAAATACATTGCAAAAACAACTTAATTTTTCAGATGTTTACGGCCATAAAAAACGTTCCACCCCGACGTTTTTACGATTGCTCCAACAGGGAAATCGGTCAGCAAAGCGCCGTATGCAAATGCGGTTTTGCCAATTTCCTCAATATTTTTTGAGTGAATAACTTGAACCATGATCAAGCCTCCCAAAACGATTGCAAGGCAAGATTTTGGGGGAAGAGGAGCGACCGCTATTCGGCAAGGACTTGCAAAATGCGCCGCGTAGCGGCGCTCGTCAAGACACGCTCACGCCTGAATGCCAAATGGACTTTCTGACCGCTTGATTTTGTCCTGTGTTTATGATACAATTTAATAAATGGGGAAATTAGCGAGAAAATGGAAAAGAAATATTGTGCAATTTTTCTGAGCGGCACGGGCAATACAAAGTTTTGCGTTGAAAAATTTGTAAAATTGTTGGACGAAAATGCGCCTGTCTTTGCAATCGAGGATGAAACCGCCCTTTCCGCATTGAAAGAATATGAGTACGTTGTCCTCGGCTATCCCGTGCAGTATTCCAACGCTCCAAAAATGTTGCGGGATTATATTGTCCGCAACGCCGCGCTATGGAAAGGAAAAAAGGTCTTTTGCCTTGCAACAATGGGCGCGTTTAGCGGCGACGGTGTGGGTTGTTCGGCGCGACTTTTGAAAAAGTGCGGCGCTTTTGTGTTGGGCGGTCTGCACCTCAAAATGCCTGACAGCGTTTGTGACAGTAAACTTTTGAAAAAAAGCAAGGAAGAGAAAATTGAGATCATTCGCCGTGCGGAAGAAAAAATCGAGCGTTCGATTTTACAAATCAGAAGCGGGAAATATCCGCAAAACGGCTTGGGATTCTTTCCTCATCTTGTTGGCTTGTTGGGCCAAAGGCTTTGGTTTTACGGCAAGACGAGAAGCTATTCCGACAAATTAAAGATTGACAAGGTGCGTTGTGTCGGGTGCGGTGTTTGCGAAAGCATTTGCCCGATGAAAAATCTAACGGTCGAAAATCAAGTCGCCGCGCCGCGCGGGAAATGTACCATGTGCTACCGCTGTATCAGCGAGTGTCCCCAACAGGCAATCGCTTTGGTAGGAAAAGAAGTCGTAGAACAGTATAAGCTTGAAAAGTTTATATCATAAATATCAATTTAGCGAATTATGGGTTGGTTTAATTATTACGGGTTGATTGCAGTTGCAATCATCATGATACCGAATATCATTAGCGCGGTAGTCGATAAAAGCACGTTGGAAAATCAATTTAACAATAAGGTCATTCTTGTGTTGGAGCAAATCGGGCGCTATGGCTGTATGACGTTTATGATTTTCAATATCCCATATACATACTTCGATTTTTGGTTCGATTCTGCCCTCATCGTTTATCTATCCGTCAACGGAGCGATGCTTGCCCTGTATCTTTTGGGGTGGATACTTTATCAAAAGGGGCGCGGCAGGACAAAAATGCTTTGGCTCTCTATAACACCCACTTTGATTTTTCTGTTCAGCAGTATTATGGTGCTGTCTATTCCTCTTATACTGTGTTCCATTATTTTTGGGATAGGGCATATCATAATTAGTTATAAAAATATAGAATTATAAATCAATTAAGCGGAATACAACGAAGGCGAGGGCGGCTTTGTCCTTGTCTTTTGCATAGAAAAAAAACCAACCAAACTCGGTTCGAATCAGGTTGGTCGTGGTGCCGGTGGTATCTTCGCCTGCGGCTCGATGGCTTCGGCTTCGCTTACTTCGCCTGCGGCTCGTGCGCCGCTTAGATTGCAAATAGAAATTGCGCGTCGGGCGCGCGGGCTACGCCCTCCCGTTGGCACCAGAAAGGCACCCGATGAGGGTGCCTTTCTGGTGCCGGTGGTCGGGCTCGAACCGACACGGGTTTTACCCCGAGGGATTTTAAGTCCCTTGCGTCTGCCAATTCCACCACACCGGCATACTATGCAATTTTAGCTATAAATCCCATTTTGCTTGGCTTTCAAAGCAAGGGACTTAAAATGATAGGGCTCCCGAAAAAAGACGCAGTATTTTTTCGGGAAGAGGAGCCGTAACGGAGCGCTCCTGCGCTTTTCGCTTCGCGGAAAGCGCTCAAAGCGGAGTTTACGGCGACGAGCGTCTGCCAATTCCACCACACCGGCATATTGTATTTGTTTGTTGATTATCCCATTTTGCCTGAAATCCAAAGCAAGGGACTTAACATAATAGGGCTCCCGAAAAAAGACGCAGTATTTTTTTGGGAAGAGGAGCCGTAACGGAGCGCCCCTGCGCTTTTCGCTTCGCGGAAAGCGCTCAAAGCGGAGTTTACGGCGACGAGCGTCTGCCAATTCCACCACACCGGCGTATTATGCAATTTAAGCTATAAATCCCATCCTGCTTGACTTTCAAAGCAAGGGACTTAAAACGATCCGACGCGTCTACAAAAAAAGGCACCGCTTCGGCGATACCCTTGTTTTGGAGGCGCCACCCGGATTTGAACCGGGGAGTCAGGGTTTTGCAGACCCTTGCCTTACCACTTGGCTATGGCGCCAAAAAAAACAGTGCGGAGCTGTGATTGGAGCGGGAAACGAGATTCGAACCCGCGACATCCACCTTGGCAAGGTGGCGCTCTACCACTGAGCTATTCCCGC
>CANQOY010000030.1 GCA_947625605.1 uncultured Clostridia bacterium
GGGCGCGATCGTTTCGAGGACGAGGCGGACGGCCTGCGGGGAGACATAGCGCTCGGATACGCGGTTGCTCGCGAGGGAATAGAGCGTGGGATAGCGCGGGTGTTTGACGAGCGCCTGACGCGCGCGGCACCTGCCCTCTACGGCGTCCACCACGTCGTACACCGCCAAATTCTCCACGCCGAGGACGACGTCTACGTTATTGAGACCGAAGTCGAGATCGCAGACCGCGACCGTATACCCCCTCTTCGCGAGCTGGACGGCGAGGTTGCAGCAGACCGTCGTCTTGCCCACGCCGCCCTTGCCCGAAGTGACCACGATTTTTCTTGCCATAGCTCCTCCCGCGCGCGCATTTTTGACCATGGTAGCACGCCCGTCGGCAAGAAACGCGGAACATTGTGTCGAGAAGCGGGAAATTATGAAAAAACCGCTCCGTAAGAAGCGGTTGATTCTCATTTTTTCAGCAATTCGCGAAGATACGCTTCGTATTCTTCATCGGTGAGCTTTTTGACTTTCTTCTTTGCCATACTTCGCCTCGCAGTTGGATTTGCAATGAGTATGGACAAATTCGGGCCGATTTATGCACCGCGGTCACTCCGCTCTCAGGGCGATGACGGGGTCCTTCTTGGCGGCGGCCTGCGCGGGAATGAGGCCGGAGATGAGGGTGAGAACGACGCTGACGCACACCATGATGAAGGCGGTGAGCGGCGGCAGCGCGGCGAGCCCTGCGATGCCGGACAGGGAGAAGATGACGGCGCTGATGATCGCGGACAGCAGATAGGTCACGACGACCCCGATCAGGCCGGCGGCAAGGCCGATGATGAACGTCTCCGCGTTGAACAGATTGCGGATATCCTGTTTGCGCGCGCCCAAACTTCGCAGCACGCCGATCTCCTTCGTCCGCTCCACGACGGACACATAGGTGATGATGCCGATCATGACGGAGGAGACGACGAGCGAGATCGCGGTGAACGCCACGAGCACATAGGTGATGAGGTTGAAGATCGTCTGGATCATGCCCATGAGAAGCCCCACGCGGTCGGTGTACTTGATCTGTTCCTCCTCGCTGTGGGTGGCGTTCCACGCATTGAGGTACCCCTTGACCGAATCCTTGGCCTCAAAATCGACGGGGTAGATGGAGATCGCGTTGGGGGTGTCGTCCGCACCGAGCGCGCGCAGCGCCCCTTCGACCGAGGTCGAAATGTGGCAGGCGAACCCTCCGAGCGAAAGGGTCTGGTAGTTGCCGTTGAGCGGTTCCGCGGGCGAGAAATACAGCTTGGTGCCCTCGGTGAAGAGAGAGGCGAAGGTGCTGCTGCTCCCCATCAGGTTCTTCATCGAATTGCGGATCCCCTCGGGGACCTCGGACTTTTCGCGCGTCCATTGGGCGATCTTGGAGTCCTTGTTGAGCTCGATATACTTGTTTACCGTGGCCTCGGGCAGGTTGAGCCCCTCTTCGAGGCAGCCGTAGGTGAGTCCCTTTTTGAGGCGCAGGATGCCCGTGATCTTGAAATCGATGCCCTTTTCGCCGTTTTCGCCGACTTCGAGGTCGTTGCGATCCGCGCTGTATTGGAAAGGATACCCGCCCGACAGAGAGGAGTTGGTGAGCAGATTATCCTCGTCAACATAGTTCTCGTTCGGGGTGTACAGTTCGTCGCTGTGGTAGAGGACGTACGGCTGATCGAACACTTTGGAGAAAGGCAGCAGCGTCGGGTCGTCCGCTTCGCCGCCGTCTTCGGCAAGGGAGATCGCGGAGCGCATCGAGGAGAGCGCCGCCACGGGGTCCTCCGTTGCGTCCGGGGGAAGGCCGATATCGAAGAGGGTCAGAAATTCCTCTTCCGTCAAAAAGCCGAGCTGCACGAGCGTGAGGTCGATGACGTCGTTGTCGGGGCCCACGACGAGCACGGCGCCGTGTTCGTCCTCGGGGAAATCTCCCGCGATGACGTCGTACTGCGAGAGCACGTATTCGCCGTAGTTGCCCGCCTGCCTGTTGCTCTCCGCCGTCCCCGGCATCTTGTTGAACACGTCGGTGAACAGGTTGACGAAGCGCAAGAGGCCCTGATATTGCTCGCCGCCCGGCGCATCAATAAGCTCCTTGATGAGGAATTCTTTGAGCGCTTCGACGGAGAAGATGCGCTCTTCCTCCTCTCTGCCCGCCTTCTCGCCCCCCACCGTCATGTGGGTAAACAGCGCGTCTGTCATGCCGAACCCGTAGCTGTACTGCACCGCAGCGAAGGCCTCGGGATTTTCCTGCACACCTTTTTCAAGGTACTCGATGTATTCGGGCGTGATCGTGTTGACGATGGCGACGCCCTGCGCGAGGTTGGTCAAAAAGGAATTGATGTACAGCTTGTTGCCCGCTTCGAGCTCTTTGAGGTCGGGCATCTTGGAGGGTGAAGAGATGCCGTCCATCACGGCGGAATAGTCGAGCGCCGTCTCCGTCACCTCGATGGGATAGGCGGAGAGCATATCCTCCTCGGTATGGCGCATGTAGTTCCCGAAGCCGTTGGAGAGCGCGAGCACGAGGCAGACGCTGATGATGCCGATGGAGCCCGCGACCGAGGTGATGATGGTGCGCCCTTTCTTGGTGAGAAGGTTGCGGAAGCTGAGCGCGACAGAGGTGAGCAGGCCCATCTTTGCGCGGTGCTTCTTGCCCTTGCCATCCGCCTTCGTTCCCGTCTCCTTGAAGGAAGCGGCCGCGGCGTGCTCCTCCTCCGTGCCGTGGTAGGGATCGGAATCGGACTCCACGAGGCCGTCTTTGAGGCGCACGATGCGGGAGGCATACTGCTCGGCGAGCTCGGGATTGTGGGTGACCATGATGACGAGGCGCTCGCCCGCGATCTCCTTGATGAGGTCCATGATTTGCACGCTCGTCTTGGAATCCAAGGCGCCCGTGGGCTCGTCTGCAAGCAAAATATCCGGGTCGTTGACGAGAGCGCGGGCGATGGCGACGCGCTGCATCTGGCCGCCCGAGAGCTGGTTGGGGCGCTTGTTGAGCTCCTCTCCAAGCCCGACGCGTTCGAGGGCGCGCTTGGCGCGCTCGCGGCGCTCCGCCTTACCCATGCCCGCGATCGTGAGTGCAAGTTCGACGTTGGAAAGCACCGTTTGGTGCGGGATGAGGTTGTACGTCTGGAATACGAAGCCGATCCGATGGTTGCGGTAGACGTCCCAATCGCGGTCTCTGTAATTGCGGGTGGAGCGCCCCTGGATTTCGAGGTCACCCGAGGTGTAGTGGTCGAGCCCGCCGATGATGTTGAGCAGCGTCGTCTTGCCGCAGCCGCTCTGCCCGAGAATGCAGACAAACTCATTTTTCCGGAATTCGAGGCTCACGCCTTTGAGGGCGTGCACCACGCCCGAAGCGATCTTGTAGTCCTTTGTGATGTTGGTCAGTTTTAACATATGCTCTCCCCAAAATAGGTCATTTTGTCGGGTGATCGGGAAATCTCACTCTTTGCCGAGGGCGCGGGAAGCTCTCCGCTTCGGCGCAGGCTGAGGTTCTTCGGGGGTACCATGTCCGCCATCCTGCTGTTTGATTTTGTTGACGGCGGCGGAAAAATCTTCGCACAGGGCGATGAACTCGTTCATCCTGCCCTCCCCGAATTCACGCACCACGCGCCAGATGAAGGCATTCGCCGAACGGCACTGCTCCTCATAGAGCTCCTGCGCGCGGTCGGAAAAGCAGATGTAGGCGATCTTCCGATCGGTGGGCGAGGCGACGCGCCTGACGATATCCTCCCGTTCGAGTTTTGAGACGATCTGGGAGACGGCCGAACGCGTAATGCCGAGCCTGCGCGCAAGCTCGGAGGAGATGATGTTCTTCCCCTTCCGCCCTTCGAAAAAGACCTCCCGCAAGAGCCGGAACTCTGTTTGCGAGAGTTTGGTCGCGCCCGAAAAGAGTTCGAGACCCTCTAAGTTCTGCATGACGGAAAAGAGTTTGGAAAGATATTCGTTCGGTTGCATCCGATCCTTCGCCTCCTTTGCTTTCGATCCCGAAAAAATTATACTCCGCCGCCCGAAAAAGTCAACTAAATGAAAGGACCTCGCGCGGAAATTCACATTATTATCACGCGGCGCGCGTCCCTTTCACGGAGCGGAGGGCTTCCTCCCGAAAAAACAGAGCAGGCTGCACGGAATGTTGGCGTTGTAGAGCAGCCTCCGCTTATGCGGCCTGCCAAGGGCGCGCTCCGCGTCCGCATACCCCGTGAGGATGTACGCGCTCCAATCGGGAAGTTCGCGCAGCATCGCGGCAAAGTCGCGGTAGAGCGGAAAGAGGTCCCCCTCCATCCGCGCTCCGTAGGGCGGGTTGGAGACCAGCACGCCGTACCGCTCCGCCGCGCGGAACTGCCGCATATCCGCAGTTTTGAACTCGATATCATCGTATACGCCTGCCCGCCGCGCATGTTCCCGTGCCACGGAAATTGCCTTCGGGGAGAGGTCGGAGGCGTAAATGGGTGCGATCTGCCCGTGGAATTCCCGCTCTCGCGCGGCCTCCCGCGCCCTTTGGAGCACGCCGCGGGGCGTGCACTTCCACTCCGTAAAGTCAAAGGCGCGCGCCTTCCCGGGCGCAATGCCGCGGGCATACAGCGCCGCCTCGATCGCGAGGGTGCCGCTCCCGCAGAAAGGATCGGCGAAGGCCTTGTCGCGGCGGTAGAACGAGTCCTCGATGATGGCGGCCGCCGTCGTCTCTCTGAGGGGCGCGTCGTAGGTGAGGACGCGGTATCCGCGCTTGTGCAGCCCCTCCCCCGACGTGTCGAGGGTGACGGTGGCCACGTCGCGGTAGAGGGAGACGCCCACGATCGCCCGCTCTCCGCGCTCATCGAGGCTGCCCGCGCGGAGCTTCTCTTTCAGGCGGGTGACGATCGCCTTTTTGGCAACGCCGCCCGCGGCCTTGACGGCGCCGAGCTTGCTCTCCACACTCTTCCCGTCGATGAGGATGTTCGTGTGCGCGGTGAAGTATTCCTCCCACGGGATCGCCGAAACGCCCTCGAAGAGCTCGTCGAAAGTCGCGGCGGGAAATTCCCCGAGAACGAGAAGTACGCGCTCTCCGGCGCGTAATTCCACATTGAGGCGCGCGACGTCCGCCCACTCCCCATCGAGGGTGACGCGACCGCGTATGGCGGGGGCATGTCCGAAACCGAGCCTCTCTATTTCACGTTTTACCGCCGCCTCGATCCCGTAAGCGGCGGGGATTTGCAACTTCATACGATCGCGTTTACTCCTCCGTTTCGTCCACCGTTTCGGGGTCGGCCGGTTCGGGTTCGGGAATGAAGGGTTGGAGCGGCGCGGTGACGGGCGTGAGGTCGTACTTGTCGTCGATGTCCCCGCCGAGGAGCTCTTCGAGCATATCCTCGCGCGTGATGAGCCCGAGCGCGTTTCCCTCCGCTCCGACGATAATCATGCTCTCCCGCCTCGCTTGCATGCGCTTCATGAGGTCGGAGACCTTTTCATCCGTGGAAGTGAAGGAGACGGGACGGATGAGATTCCCGAAGTCCCGACGGCCCGCGAGCAGATTTTCATAGAAATCCGCGCGGTACAGGATCCCGATGATGTTGGGCTTGGTCCCCTTGTAGATGGGAATGCGCGAGAAATTCGTCTCGCGGAAGATCTTATAGACGTAGTGGGAATTGTCGCGCGCCTCGGCCATGACGACGCGTTCGAGGGGGATCATGCAGGAGCCGACGTGCAGATCGTCGTAGCGCAGCGTGCGCGTGATGAGCTCGTGCTCGGTCTCGTTGAGCACCCCTTCTTCGCGGACGTCGGAGACGATCATCTTGAACTCCTCCTCCGTATACTTCTTCTTCTTTTTATTGAAGCCGCAGATGAGGAAGAGCAGTTTCTTCCACCATCCGAAGACGATGTTGAGCGGCCAGCAGAGCCATGTGCAGACGAGAAGCGGATAGGCGATGAAGCACGCGAACGCCTCCGGCTCCTCTTTGGCGATGGTCTTGGGCGTGACCTCCCCGAATATGAGAATGACGACCGTGAGCACGATCGTCGAGACGGTGGGACCGAGATCCCCCGCGATCCATTTGGAAAAGAGAAGCGTGGAGATCGTGGCCGCCGCAATGTTGACGATATTGTTGCCGATGAGCAGAGTCGTGAGGACTTTGTTGTAGTCCTCGTTCAGTTTGAGAGCGACTCTCGCCGTCTTGCGCTTTTGGGCAAAGCGGCGCATCCGCACCGTCGAAAAGCTGGTGTACGCCGTCTCCGTAGCGGAGAAAAAGGCGGAAAGGATCACGAGCACAATGAGCGCGATCAATAGGCCTATGTCGCCACCGTCCATAAAAAAAGAATACCTCCGAGAGAAAAAAGATTTTATGATTCTATTATACGAAAAAGCAGGGCGTTTTACAAGGGGTTTTGCAAAAGTTCATGCCCTCATTTTTGTGTTTTTGCGAGAAATGCCCTCACGGAATGCGCCGCAACGCACCCTTCCCCCGCCGCCTTGGCGTATTGATACGGCCTCCCCGTGAGGTCGCCCGCGGCAAAGAGCCCGGGCAGATTGGTCGAGAGATCGCGGTTTACCCTCACATGCGCGCCGTCCGCCTCCAACCCTCCGCACAGCGCGCGCGGCGGAAGGCAATCTTTCAGGAAGAACACGCCGTCCACGGGGAGAGTTTCCCCCTCGCACACGATGCGCTCCACACGGCCTTCGCCCTCGACGGCGAGCGGCCGCTCCGTGCGCACCGCGATGTTGTCTCCGTGCGGCAAGCGACCCTTGTAGAGGCAAAAGCACCATACCATGTCCGCGAAGCGGGCGAGATATTCCACTTCCTCCGCATATTTTTCGGAGGAGACGACGGCGGCGATCTTCTTGCCTCTGTACAGTGCGCCGTCGCAAACGGCGCAGTAGCTCACGCCCCGTCCGAGGAAGTCTCTCTCCCCTTTGAGCGTTCCCTTCGTCTCCACGCCCGTCGCCAGGATCACGGCGCGCGCGGCGTATTCCGCGTCTCCCGCGGTGAGCAGAAACCCCTCCTCTCCGCCATAGACGCCGTCCACGCGGGCGGGCGTAAGGCGAATCGCTTCGCGCGCCCTCTGCGCTTCGAGCGCGGCGGCAAAGTCGGCGCCCGTGCCCGTCAGCGCGGGGAAGTTGGAGATCTTCTCCGCAGACCGAAGTTTCTCCCCGAATCCCTCTTCGCCCAGCCAGACATAGTCGAGCAAGAGCGTTTTGGCAGTGAGTGCGGCGGTGTACCCCGCGATCCCGCCGCCCACGATCGCGACGTCATACCGATGCTGCATATGTCCCCCTTTGCGGCGCGCCTAAGGTTGGCGGTCGTAATTCATGCGCTGGAAGAACACGGCGTAGCGCTGGATCCCCCGCTTCATCGTGAAGAAGCGCGTTCCGCGGTCGAGCGCGCGGAGGGAGTCCATCTCCTCCTCCGAAAGCGTAAAGTCGAAGAGATCCCTGTTCTCATGCGCATGCGCGGGATCCTTGGTCCCGGGGATCACGACGAACCCCTCTTCCACATGCCATTTGAGGACGATCTGCACGGGCGTCTTTGCATATTTTTCCGCGAGGCGCACGACGGACGGCTCCCCCAAAAGTCCCGAATCCCCGCTGCCGAGAGGGTACCATGATTCGAGCAAGATGCCGTGTTGCTTCAAAAATGCGCGGAGTTCTCTCTGCTGGAAGTAGGGATGGCACTCCACCTGATCGAGGGCGGGCTTCACCTTGCAGTGGGAGAGGAGGCGCTTTAAGTCCGCCTCGTTGAAGTTGGAGACGCCGATCGTCTTTACCTTGCCCGCCTCGACGGCCTCTTCGAGCGCCGCCCACGCGCTCTCCACATCGCCGAACGGCTGATGCAAAAGGAGCACGTCGAGATAGTCGAGGCCGAGGCGGGAGAGCGTTGCGTCGATCGCCGCCCGCGCCTTCTTATGGTACTCCGTCGGCCAGATCTTGGAGGTGACGACGATCTCCTCGCGCGCAATGCCGGAAGCGGCGATCCCGCGGCCCACCGCCCTCTCGTTCAGATAGACGTTGGCGGTGTCCACGAGGCGGTACCCATCCCGCAAGGCGCTCGCGACCGTCCGCTCGCAATCGGACGGCTGCACGCGGAACGTCCCCAACCCCACGGCGGGGATCTTTCTCCCGTCGTTCATGCAATATTCTTTCATTTTTTTCTCCTTATTTTACGGAAAAAGCATCCGAACGCCTGCCGCAGGACGGCCCGTCCGAATGCTTTTCTGGCGCAGAGAAAGGGATTTGAACCCTTGTATACATTCCTGCATAACACGATTTCGAATCGTGCGCGTTCAGCCGCTCCGCCATCTCTGCATAAAACACGATTTATTTTACACGAATTTCCCGAAAAAAGCAACCGTTTTGGGCGAAAATTTGTGCGTTTCGCAAAAAATCTTTTGGAAAGCGATCAGTAGACGGAATGATTGCACTTGAAGAGATAGCGGGCGCGCTCCATGATCTCGATGCAGAAGCGGTCCGCGGCTTCGAGGGAATAGTTCCGAAAGTCAAAGGTGCGGAGTTCGGGCGGGCCGTAGTCGAAGTCGATCTTCACCGTGACGGCAAAGGAGGGCTTGGGCACCTCGTGATGGTGGCGCAGAGGGCGGGAAAAGTAGCGCTCCGCCCGCTCCTCATACCGTTTCGACGCGGGCTCCTCAAAGGTCACTTCCGCGATCCGCGGCGCACCAAAGACGGGCCGCGCGCTGTCGGGCGCACCGCAGTAGCAGGCAAAGAGCCGATCGGAGAGGCGGCAAAGGCGATAGTAGAGGTTCTCGAAATCCCGCTTGAATTCGCCTCCCTGCGTTGGATCGAAAGGATATGTTACGGACATGGTATCATCGCCTTCTGTCAAAGTAAAAATTTTTTTCTCGACAATCCCCCTCGGGACGCGTCACTTTCCGACGCAGAATTTATCGAAGATCTCCCGGATGATCGTCTCAGAGGCCGTCTCGCCCGTGAGCTCGCCGAGAGCGGACCAAGCGCGGCGCACGTCCTCCGCATACAGCTCGGCGTAGAGGCCGCCGCGCACCGCGGAGAGCGCCTCGCGCACCGCAGTCAGGGCGCGTTCGGCGGCGCGGAAATGGCGTTCTTCGAGGAGAAACGCCCCCTCGTTCTCCCGCCCGTAGCCGCGCTCATAGAGCAGATCCCGCAGCGCCTGCATCCCCTCCCCCGTGACGGAGGAGAGCGCAACGTCGCACCCATCGCGCCGCACGAGGTCGCACTTCGCCGCGACGGTGATGACGGGCGCGGCGGAATCAAACTGCATTTCGTCGCCGTCCTCTTTGAGCCAGACGATCACGTCCGCGGCGCGGATGGCCTGCTCGGCGCGGCGGATCCCCTCCCGCTCGATGTCGTCCGCGCCCTCCCTGAGGCCCGCCGTATCGGTGAGGCGAAAGAGCACGCCGCCGATCTCGATGGCGCCGTCCACGGTGTCGCGCGTGGTGCCGGGCGTCGCGGAGACGATGGCGCGCTCATAGCCGAGGAGCGCGTTGAAGAGCGTGCTCTTCCCCGCGTTCGGCCTGCCGCAGATCGCAACGTTGACGCCGTTCTTGATCTTCCGACCTGCGGAATATTGCGAGACGAGGGAGGAAAGCGAAGCCTCAACCTCAGACATGGTAGCCTCTATTTTCGTCCGCGATTGCAGATTGAGGTCCTCCTCGGGGTAATCGACGTCGGCCTCGATGCTCGCGAGACATTGGGTGAGGAGCCCTTGCAGCCGCTTGCCCTCCCTCGTGAGCGTTTCCCCGAGCAGGAGGTATCCCGCGCGCACCTGCGCCTCGGACTCGGCGTTGATCATGTCTACCATCCCCTCCGCGGCGGAGAGGGAAAGTTTCCCGTTGAGATAGGCGCGCTTCGTGAATTCGCCGCGCTCGGCAATGCGCGCCCCGAGCGAGAGCGTGCGCCTGAGGACGCCGCGGGCGATCTCGCGGCCGCCGTGGCAGTGGAATTCCACCACGTCTTCCCCCGTAAACGATTTCGGCGCGCGGAAATACACGCACAGGCCGAAGTCGCGGAAAGAGCCGCAGTCGATCTCCCCGGGATACATGCGGTTGGGCACAAATTCCCCCTTGCGGGAAAACATCTGCCTCGCGATCCCGAGCGCGCCCTCGCCGCTCATGCGGACAATGGCGACGCCGCCTCTCCCCTCCGCCGTTGCGATTGCCGAAATAACCATATTTATGCCCCCGTTTGCAGCCATGCCGCCTTGATTT
Organism: uncultured Clostridia bacterium; assembly: GCA_947625605.1. Lineage (GTDB taxonomy): Bacteria > Bacillota > Clostridia > Christensenellales > Borkfalkiaceae > Gallimonas. The sequence continues at coordinate 10,165 of CANQOY010000030.1, forward strand.
ATGATTTAACTATGATTTAACTCGTGCCGCCTTTGGACAACGTTAAGAACGTGCGGGCGGGGCGAACTCGACAAGTTCGTCTTTTAGCTCCACTACGCAAAAGGCTGACGCGCGGAGCCAACGAGATTACTTCGGAGCTTGCGCTCCTCGTGCCGCCCTTGGACAACGTTAAGAACGTGCGGGCGGGGCGAACTCGACAAGTTCGTCTTTTAGCTCCACCAAAAAAGGGCGGTATGCGCCGCCCTTTTTTGGTGGAGCTAACGAGATTCGAACTCGTGACCTCTTGAATGCCATTCAAGCGCGCTACCAACTGCGCCATAACCCCGGTTGGTGGAGATAGCGTGACTCGAACACGTGACCTATGCGTTGCGAACGCATCGCTCTACCAGCTGAGCTATATCCCCATCAGACTACGGCTTGATTATACCATAATTACAGAAAAAAGCAAGCGATTTATCCTGTTTTGAAAAAAATTTCTTCTTGCTTTTTTTCGTATGAAATTTTTCTCGCTTCTGCGCAAAAAAAGGTTGACAAAGAGGTCGGAAGCGTGTACAATAATTACAAGAAGCGGGGGCATAGTCTCAGTTGGTTAGAGCGCGCGCTTCACATGCGCGAGGTCACAGGTTCAAGTCCTGTTGTCCCCACCAAAAAAGGACTGACGTGAAGTCAGTCCTTTTTTTCATTTCAGTGTGGAAGGGGGCTTTTCCTTGCCCACCCCTCGAGGGGTGGGTGGCACGAGCAACGCGAGTGACGAGAGGGGTGGTGCTCTTCATTTGGAATGACACCCCCTCAGTCTCGGCTTTGCCTCGACAGCTCCCCCTCAAGGGGGCGCCAAGAAGTTGGAAATGACACCCCCACCACCGCTGTAAACGGCGGAGCCCGATTACGGCGGCAGGGACCGCCGTAATGCCGTCGGCGAGGCCACGCCTCCTGTCGCGGCGCAGCTCATAGTGTACTGCACTATTGAGCAAGAATTGCGCCGCTCCACCCTTCAAAGGGGGCAGGTAAGTACGGAGCGGGCGAGTGTATCCCCTTGGTCGATGAGGGGGGCAGAAATGAAGAGCGCCTCCCTTGGGAGGAGCTGGCGAGCGGAGCGAGACTGAGGTGGGGAAAAGCGTATCCCCCACCCCCTTAGTCCCCCTCCCCAAGGAGGGGGTAGGGACGGACTTCGTTTCAGGGGATTCTCTCGGGGCGTTGCCCTTACTTCGCCCTTGCGGGCTCGTGCCGCCCTTGGACAACGTTAAGAACGTGCGGGCGGGGCGGAATGACAGTGTGGGACGGGCCCCCCTCTCTTCCCGTCACTCCGCCCCTATCTCGGCGAACTGTTGCACCCGCATTTTGAGATGATACTTCTCGCGGAGCGCGGCGATCTCGGCCATCTGCGGGCTCTTGTGGTGAAAGTCGAGCGCTTCCTCGTTTTCCCACGCGTCGATGAGCAGCACGGTCTCGGGATCGTCCATCGGCAAAAAGTACTCATAGCGAAGATTGCCCTCTTCGGCGCGGATCCTCTCCACAAGGCCGCGCGCCTTCATCTCTTCCGCAAACTTGCGGGCATTGCCGCCCGTCCCCGTGTAATAGATGTTGACGGTCAAGGCCATATCGCACCTCACAAAAGCTCGTTGTACGCTTCGTCCGCGACGGGTTCCAGCCATTCGTTGGAAGCGTTTTCACCGGGAACTTCGACCGCAAGATGGGAGAACCAAGCGTCTTTGGCCGCACCATGCCAATGCTTGACCCCCGCGGGAATGTTGACGCAATCGCCCGGGTGGAGCTCCAAAGCCTGCTTCCCCCACTCCTGATACCACCCGCGCCCCGCAACGCAGATGAGGATCTGCCCGCCGCCCTTTTCAGCATGATGAATGTGCCAATTGTTGCGGCAGGAGGGCTCGAACGTGACGTTGAATACGCCGACCTGCTCTTTGGAGATCGGAGCGAGGTAGCTCTTCCCGCTGAAATACTGCGCGAAGGCGTCGTTGGGCGCGCCGATGGGAAACACCATCTCGTTCGCGTGCGCCGCCATGGCGTCTTGCGCGCGCTCTTCCGCCCAGACCTCCTTCGCCATGCGAAAGACCGCCCATGCCTTGGGCCAGCCCGCATAGAACGCGACGTGCGTGACGACCGCGGCGATCTCTTTCTTCGTGACGCCCGCATTTTTGGCGTTTTCGAGATGATATTTGAGCGAGGAATCGGTCACGCCCGAGGCCATGAGCGCGACCACCGTGACGATGCACCGCGTCTTGTGATCGAGATCGGGGTTGTTCCAATTTTCACCGAAGAGAACGTCGTCGTTGAAGTGGGCAAAGTCGGGAGCGAACTCCCCAAGCGCCTTTCTCCCTGCATCCTGCGTGATCTTTTTCATATTGATCCTCCTTGATTGGTTTTCAAATTTTTGCGAATATTTTGAAATTCACAGATTCAAGCTCTCCACCCAGGATCTGAGCGAGGCTTCGGTCGCGCCGTTTATGAGCTTGCCGCCCTTCCAGACGGCGTTCGGGGCGCAAGGCTTCAATGCGCTCTCCGTTTTCCCGAGGCCGCTGCCGCCGCTCGTCGCGAAGAGGACGATGGCCTTGCCCGAAAAATCGTAGCTTTCGAGGAACGTCTTGATGATCGTGGGCGCGGTGTACCACCAGACGGGAAAGCCGAGGAACACGACGTCGAAGGCACCCATGTCCGAGACGCGGCCTCTGATTTTGGGGCGGGAAGCGGGATCGTTCATCTCCAAAGTGGAGCGGCTGCGCTTGTTCGTCCAATCGAGATCGGCGCGCGTATAGGGCTCTTCGGGCTCGATCTCAAAGAGGTCTGCGCTTGCGGCTCTCGCGAGGAGCGTCGCCGCCCTCTTCGTCGTGCCGCTCGCCGAAAAATACGCCACCAAAATTTTCTTACTCATATTTTATCTCCTTTTGCGGCGATTTTCTGCATTTTCGCCGCCAATTTTTGCAACGAAATGAGAAGCTCTTCGGGGGCTTCGAGCTCCGAATAAATTTCCCTCTCCCTCTGATAGAGGTCAGATAAGATGTTGTCCGCAAATTCCTTTCCGCGCGGGGTGAGGGACACGAGCAGTTCCCGCCGCTCCCCCTTGATCTGGGAGAGCGCAATGTAGTCTTTGCCTTCGAGATCCTTGATGATCGTGTTTGCCGTGCTCCGCGGGATCGCCCAATCCTCGCAGATCTGCTTTTGACTGTGCCGCTCGCCGTCGTTCAAGGCGTACAAGATCCAGAGAAGGTTGAGCGAACTCACACGGCAGCGCTTCCCGTACTCCTCATACACGCCGTCGATTTGATACACGAGCTTCCCGAGCCTGTAAAAAAAGCTGCGCTCATCCATAGGTTTCCTCAAAAATTCTATTTCGTATTTTAATTATAATACGACTTCGGATTTCTGTCAAGCATTTTCGGGAAATTTTTGGAGCATGGGTTGCGTCGCAAAGTTTTACAATGGTATCGAACCTTTTCTTTGAGGGTTCGGTACCATTTTTTATGAAAACGGCGGCGGCGTTACGCAAGGAGACAACGAAAATGAAACTCAAAGACTTTTTGAATGAAGGATTCGATGTAGATGTCGAAGGTAGTCTTACGGACGATTGGTGTATTGCATTTATCGGCCCCCTCAAACTGAAAAAAGATGCAAGGGCAAAGTTCGCGGCAATTCTTGATAACGAAGTTCATTTTCATGGGCTTGCGCGAGCTGAAATTGAGATTGATGACGAGGAGCAGGACGAGCTTGCAAAGGAGCTTTTCTATGCCGCGGCGGGATTTTGCAGTCGATCTGATTTTCAGAAGTATTTTCTTATGTAAAGGAGAAGTGTATGAAGCGAAAAGTGCAGAAAGTGAAAGCAGTTAAAAGTGGGGAGAAACTTTGACGGGATTTGTGAATTGCGTCAACTCCCGAAAGGCTCCTACTTTCGGACTATCGATAAAAGCGGCAAAGTAAGTAAGGAGACATATACAAATGCTTGTTACGACCATAGCACTAAGAGATATGATTGCTTGAAACATAGCGATATTTTTGGCAATGGTCGTTCCATGAAAGGTACTCAAAAGGTTACAACGGATTTCATTTATTGAGCGACGGATATCCTCCTTAAATACGGCATAGCGGGCGCCGTGCCGAGTGAACAGTTCGGTATAAAGACCCGCCCCATAAATATGACGACGGTCAATAAACGTAAAGGAGAATGTATCAAAATGGCAAACGAAAAGAACGGAAACGTGACGGAAAGCGCAGTTGTAGCGGAAGCGGTGGCAGAGACAAAGACATGTCTCATTGTCGAGCGTGAAAAGTTCACGGCGAAGGACGGACGTGAAATGTGGGGTTATGCCGTACATGGCAACGTCCGCGGTCGGGAAGCAAAGGTAGACTTTGTCGCATACGACCAAGGCGGCTACGAGGTCCTCGATATGGTCTTTGATATCAGACCTTTTGCCGAGCTTGAAATGTACGAGGAATCCATGGTCGATTCCGACACAGGTGAAGTGCGCAAGTATATGATCTATACCGTCAGCAATGTGGATGAGGACGGCGACGTCATTTCCTGCCGTATCAAGCCCGCCCGTGACAGTGACAAATCGATCCTCGCCTATTTCTTGAAGAAACTCATGAGACAGGCGGGTACGGACAAGCCCCAAGCGGCGGCATAAATGAACAGGGCGGGGAAAACCGCCCTTTTCGGCTATCGAGAGGTAACGGTCATGAAGGGTTTTATCGAGGTGACGGAGTATGACGGCGAAATGACGATCCTGATTCCCGTGGGGAGGATCACGGGGATCGTGCGCGACAGTAAGAGTGACGTTTACATCGAAATGGGAACGAACGGCGACACAACCTCTTCGGGCGTCCTTGTGCAGGAGAGCTTTGAGGAAGTGAAGCGGAAAATCAAGCAAAGCGAGGTATAGCGGAGGTGTTTTGGAAAAAGAAGAAGCAGATGACGGAAGTAGATTTCGAGGAGAAGCTCAAGGCGGCAAAGTACGAACGTATCTTGCAGTCCTTGAAGGACATTCTGAAGCTCGAGAT
>CANQOY010000031.1 GCA_947625605.1 uncultured Clostridia bacterium
TTGTGGCGACCCAAAACGGGCTCGAACCGTCGACCTCCAGCGTGACAGGCTGGCGCTCTAACCAACTGAGCTATTGGGCCATGGAGTTTGCATTGGAGGTACCGTCTGGTGGGCCTTCACGGACTTGAACCGCGGACCGATCGGTTATGAGCCGACTGCTCTGACCAACTGAGCTAAAGGCCCGCATGATAAAGCGGCAACCGCAATACCTGTATATCATATTATAAACGCGGCGAATTGTCAAGTGTTTTTCTGCTCATTTTCGGAATTTTTTTTCGACATACTTCTGCGTGTTTCCCGTAAGTTCGCGAAAACCCGCCGATCGCCCTGTGTTACAATGCAGAAAGAGTGGGACCCAAGGAGAAACGTATGAAAATACAGGGCAGTCGCAGAGGGGACAACCTCTACATCTATCTTTCCGGCGAGCTCGACGAGCACTCCGTCACGAGTCTCCGTGAGAGTGCGGATCGGCTCATAGACGAGAATGCGGGGGTTTCGCGCGCCGTATTCAACCTTGCCGGGCTTCGGTTCATGGATTCGACGGGCATCGGGTTTCTCATCGGGCGGTACAAGCGGCTCAAAAAGTACGGCATGTCCATGTATCTGGAAAACCCCGAGGAGAGCGCGGACAAAATACTTTCGCTCAGCGGCCTCTATTCGCTGATGCCGAAAATTTAGGAGAGGCATATGAACGAGATGATTTTGAAGTTTCCGGCGAAATCGGAGAACGAGGTCTTTGCGCGCAACGCGGTCGCGGCATTCGTTCTGCCTCTCAATCCCTCGCTTTCCGACCTTTCGGACGTCAAGACTGCCGTATCGGAGGCGGTAACCAACTGCATCGTGCACGGGTATCGGGACGCCGAGGGCTGGGTGACCGTGGTCTGCCGCACGGAGGGGCCCCGCCTCGAAGTGGAGATCTCGGACGAGGGGAGGGGGATCGAGGATGTGCCCCGCGCGCTCACGCCCTTCTTCACCACGCTCCCCGGGGAGGAGCGTTCGGGCATGGGCTTTACCATCATGCAGACGTTTATGACGGAGTTCTCCGTCGAATCGGCGGCGGGAAAGGGCACGAAGGTGCGGATGAGCAAGGACTTCTCTGCGAGGAGAATGAATGCTGGATGAGGAAGAGACGCTTTCCCTGCTCCGTTTGGCGAAGGCGGGGGACGGGAACGCGAAGGAGCGCCTTTTAACGCACAATACCTCCCTTTTGAAGAGCATCTTGAAGCGCTACTTGGGGAAGGGCGTAGAGTATGACGATCTCTACCAGCTCGCCTCCCTCGGGTTTTTGAAGGCGATCGCGGGGTTCGACGAGAGCTTCGGCGTGCGGTTTTCCACCTATGCGGTCCCCATGATCGCGGGGGAGATCAAGCGCTTCCTGCGGGACGACGGGAGCGTGAAGGTCTCGCGCGCCATGAAAAAGACGGCGCGGGACATGAACCGCTATATCGAGCAATATACGCTGGCGTACGGCGAGCAGCCCTCCATCAAGACGCTGGCGAAGGCGTTCTCCATGGAGGAGGGCGACGTCTCCCTCACGCTCGGCTCCTCGCGCATGCCCGTCTCCATCTACGAACAGACGGATTATAAGGACGAAAAGTCCGCCACGCTTGCCGAAAAGCTCCCCGCCAAAGACGGGCAGGAGGAAATGCTGGACCGGCTGGTGCTCAAAGAAGCCATCGAAAAGCTCCCCGAGCGGGAGAAGAAGATCGTCGTTCTGCGCTATTTCCGCGACATGACGCAGAGCGAGGTGGCGAAGGCGATCGGCGTATCGCAGGTGCAGATCTCGCGCATCGAGAGCAGGATCATGGAGCAGTTCCGAAACGAACTGCGCGGATAGGGGCCTCACCGTGGAGGCCCTTTTGTTTGCTCAAAAATTGAAAACGGGGTCAAAACCTCGGACATGGTATGGGGATAATCGCTCGGTGGAAAATTATGATCCGAGGGCGAACGGGAAATCTGCTCCGCCTTCTTCGGCCCGCTTGCGGGTTTGCCGCATTTCTGCGGCGGCGCGATTTTCCGCCGCGGCGGCGTGCGTGTCTTTTTTGTGAAATAAAGAGAAAACGCGCGCGATATATTTGACTTTTCCGCCATATAATGTTAATATACTTTGGATCGGTATTGAAGCGTAAAGCCCATACGGTTTACGTTTCTTTCATGTTTTCAGGGATATTTGCAGAGTGGAGGTGAGATCGTTTGTTAAGAAAACTTGCAAGGAGTATCAGGGAGTTCAAGATGGTGTCGATCCTGTCGCCCATCTTCGTCTCCCTCGAAGTCGTGCTCGAATGCCTGATCCCGTTTATGATCGCGCGGCTCGGCACGGCGATCGAAAAGAATATCGGGCTATGGGGGCCCGGCACGAGTTGGGATACGCTCGGCGTGGGGCAGTACGGGCTCATACTCGTCGCCATGGCGATGGCGTCCCTGCTCTGCGGCGCGCTCGCGGGGGCATTCTGCGCGAAGGCTTCGGCGGGATTCGCGAGAAATTTGCGCAAGGACCTCTACTATAAGGTACAGGATTTCTCGTTCGAGAATATCGACAAGTTCTCGACGCCCTCCCTCGTCACGAGAATGACGACGGACGTCACCAACGTGCAGATGTCTTACATGATGATCGTGCGGACGGCCATCCGCTGCCCGCTCATGATGATCTTCTCCGTCGCGATGGCGTTCGTGATGGGGGGCAATCTCGCGTGGATCTTCGTGGGCGTCATCCCGCCCCTTGCGGTCATCCTCTTTCTGCTCATGCGCAAGGCGATGCCGCTCTTCCACCGCGTGTTCAGAAAGTACGACGACCTCAACGAGTCCATTCAGGAGAACGTGAACGGCATCCGCGTCGTCAAGTCGTATGTGCGCGAGGACTTCGAGAAGCAGAAGTTCGACAAGGCGGCGACCGAAGTCCAGATCGACTTCACGAAGGCGGAGCGCATCCTCGCGTGGAACCAGCCCGTCATGCAGGTCTTTTTCTACGGCGTGCTCTCGTCCGTGCTCTTCCTCGGCTCCTACCTCATCTTCAAGACCACGGGGCTCACGGTATGGAGCATCTCCCAGCTCGTCGTGTACGGCATGCAGATCCTCATGTCCCTCATGATGTTCTCCATGGTCTTTGCCATGATCACGATGTCCATCGAGAGCGCGCGCAGAATTTGCGAAGTGCTCGACGAAGAGTCCACCCTGCACAGCCCCGAAAACGCCCTGCGCGAAGTGGCGGACGGCTCGATCGACTTTGACGGCGTCTCCTTCAAGTATGCGGCCTCTGCCGAGAAGAACGTGCTCGAAGGGATCGACCTGCACATAAGATCGGGCGAGACGATCGGCATCATCGGCGGCACGGGTTCCTCCAAGACCTCCCTCGTCAACCTCATCTCCCGTCTCTATGACGTGACGGAGGGGAGCGTGAAGGTCGGCGGCAGGGACGTGAAGGAGTACGACCTCGAATGCCTCCGCAATCAGGTCGCCGTCGTCCTCCAAAAGAATGTGCTCTTTTCGGGCACGATCAAGGAAAATCTCCGCTGGGGCAACCCCGACGCGACGGACGAGGAACTCGAAGAGGCCTGCCGTCTCGCGCAGGCGGATGAGTTCATTCAGACTTTCCCCAAGAAATACGATACATACATCGAACAGGGCGGCACGAACGTCTCGGGAGGGCAGAAACAGCGCCTCTGCATCGCCCGCGCCCTGCTGAAAAAGCCGAAGATCCTCATCCTCGACGATTCGACCTCCGCCGTCGATACGCACACGGACGCGCTCATCCGCAAGGCGTTCCGCGAATACATTCCCTCGACGACGAAGATCATCATCGCCCAGCGCACCTCCTCGGTGGAGGACGCCGACCGCATCGTCATCATGGAAAACGGCAGGATCGACGCCGTCGGCACGCACGAGGAACTGCTCGGCACGAACGCCATCTACACCGAGGTGTACACCACCCAGAACAAGGGCGGCAAGGCCATTTCCTCTCTCGGCGAGATGGGAGACGCACAAGAAGGAGGTGAGGACAATGCCTAATATGCCTTCCCGTCCGCGCGGCGGCACGGGGGAGCGGCCCGTGCGCAAGAAGGGGACGTTCCGCCGCATCGTCAAGGCGCTCTTCCGTTACTATCCCCGCATGATGCCCGTCACGCTTGCGTGCATCATCTTCAACGCGATCGTCTCCGCGCTTCCCTCCATCTTCATGGAGCGCGTCTTTTCCGTCGTGGGTGCAGCCGTGGAGGCGGGCGCCGGCTGGGGCGAGACCGTCCTGTTCGAGGGCGCCATGATCTCCGTGGGCGGCGCGATCACCCGCTACATGCTCACCCTCATCGGGCTCTATGTCCTCTCGCTCATCGCGACGGGGATCTATCACCAGCTGCTCGCCATCATCACGCAGGGCTTCTTGAAGAAGATGCGCGGGCAGATGTTCGACGGCATGCAGGAGCTGCCCATCAAATATTTCGATACGCACAATCATGGCGATATCATGAGTTACTACACCAATGATATCGACTCCCTGCGGCAGATGATCGCGCAGAGCGTCCCGCAGCTCATCACGTCGGGCGTGATGGTCATCACGCTGTTCTGTATCATGCTCTATTACAGCTTCTGGCTCGCGCTCATCGTGCTCGGCGGCGTGGGCGTCATCCTGCTCGTCACCAAGATCGTGGGCGGCGGCGCGGGGAAGTACTTCCTCGGCCAGCAGCGCGCGGTCGCCAAGACGGAGGGCTTCGTCGAAGAGATGATGAACGGGCAGAAAGTCGTCAAGGTGTTCTGCCATGAGGAAGAGGCAAAGGCCGACTTCGACAAGGTCAACGATGCGCTCTACGACCAGTCCAACCGCGCGAACCGCTACGCGAACATGCTCATGCCCATTCTCGGCAACTTCGGGCACGTTCTCTACGTCATCATCGCCGTCGTCGGCTGCGTTTTCGTCCTCGAAAGCGTGCACAACATCGGCTTCATCACCCTGCTCGGCGTGGAGGGAAGCACTTTCGCCGTTGCGAACATCGTCGCCTTCCTGCAAATGACGCGGCAGTTCTCCAACAACGTCAACCAGGTCTCCAACCAGGTCAACTCCGTCGTCATGGGCCTTGCGGGCGCGGCGCGCATCATGGCCCTCATCGACGAAGAGCCCGAAAAGGACGAGGGCTATGTCACTTTGGTCAACGTGCGGGAGGGTGCGGACGGCACGCTCACCGAGTGCGACGAACGCACGGGCGTGTGGGCATGGCGGCATCCGCATGCGGCGGACGGCACCGTCACCTATACCAAGCTCGAAGGCGATATCCGCATGTACGACGTGGACTTCGGCTACACGCCCGAGAAGATCGTCCTGCATGACATCTCGCTCTACGCACGGCCGGGTGAAAAAGTCGCGTTCGTGGGCGCCACGGGCGCGGGCAAGACGACGATCACCAACCTCCTGACCCGTTTCTATGATATTGCGGACGGCAAGATCCGCTATGACGGGATCAACGTCAACAAGATCAAAAAGGGCGAGCTGCGCCGCGCGATCGGCATGGTCTTGCAGGATACCAACCTCTTCACGGGCACCGTGATGGAGAATATCCGCTACGGCAAGCTCGACGCGACGGACGAAGAGTGCGTCGCCGCGGCCAAACTTGCGGGCGCGGACGACTTCATCACCCGTCTGCCCGAGGGGTACAACACGATGCTCCACCAGAACGGCGCGAACCTCTCGCAGGGGCAGAGGCAGCTCCTCTCCATTGCGCGCGCCGCCGTCGCCGATCCGCCCGTCATGATCCTCGACGAGGCGACGAGCTCCATTGATACCCGCACCGAGGCGATCGTCCAGCGGGGCATGGATAAGCTGATGGAGGGCAGAACGGTGTTCGTCATCGCGCACAGGCTCTCCACCGTCAAGAATTCCAACGTGATCATGGTGCTCGAACAGGGCCGCATCATCGAACGCGGCACCCATGACCAGCTCATCGACATGAAAGGCAAGTACTACCAGCTCTACACGGGTGCGTTTGAGTTGGAGTAAAGAGGACAGAAAAAAGAGAACCTCCCGCGAATCGGGAGGTTCTCTTTTATGCAGATAGTAAAGTTGATCGGAATGAAAGGGGTGGGGAGAGATCATCTCACGATCTTCCGCTCCTCGCCGACCAAGCAGACTTCCGCCTCGCAGAGGGAGACCGCCGCGGCCGCCTCGCCTGCGGGCTGTGCCAGAACGTCGGTGCCGTCTCCCCACTGCGTGTTGAGGTAATTGAGGCGGTTGTGCAGCCAGCGTTCGAGGTAATCGGCCGCTTCGCCCTGCGTGCGGTAGCTGTTGATCTCGGGGAGAAGTTCGACGTCGCCGTTGAGGCGATTGGGCCAGCGTTGGAGGTTGGCGCGATATTGGTCCGCGAACGTCGCCTTCTGCTCTTCGACGAGTTCGAGCGCGGTGCGGAGCACGCCGTATTGCACGAGTTCCGCCCATTTTGCCGTAACCATGTCGCGGAACCAGCTCTCACGGACGAGGAGCACGAGCCATGGATTCGAGCTGTTTGCGGCAAACATGCCCTGCGCGTTGTTCGCGACTCCGTTCTTGATGCCGAAGGCGGAATCGAAGTCCCACGGCGCTTCGAAGATGACTTTCTTGCTCCCGCCCGCCGTCATGTCCACGGAGAGATAGAAGCTGGACCAGCTGATATCGGCGTCGCAGGCGATCTCGTTGAGAATGTAGGTGTCCACGAGCGACTGCACGTCGATGACGGCGGAGACGACGTCTTTCGGGCTTCCGCTCGTCGATTGGATGCCGGTATAGTCGTCGTTGAACTTGTACATCCGTCTGTTATACACCGCCTCGTAGGCGATCTTGTAGGCGTTATTGAGGTAGGATTGGATGAACTTGATCTGCGGATGGTTCGCGCTGTACCCTTCGGGATAGATATCGTTCTTGATGGTATAGCCGATCGTTCCCTCCCGAGGGTCGAACGTGGTATTGTTCAGACGGGTGAGGCGGGCATAGTTGTTGTAGTTGAGCTCGAAGGTGGGGTCACCCGCATTGTTGGGCATGTTCCGCTCGTCGGTGTAGTAGCCGTCGTATTCGACGAAGTAGCCGATATCCGTGCCCGTGTAGTCGTCTTCGACCTCGGGCACGCTCGACCTGCCGTTTTCGCCGCCCTTGGCCTCCTGCTGCTCCACGAGGAGGTACATGCCCCAATACTGGTTGTTGATGTACACCTCCACGTTGCGGTAATCGCTCGAATAGTAGCCGTCCGAGCCGAGGATGGTCTTGCCGAAGTAGAACGCCATCGTGTTGTTGGACATGGAGAGGTCTTTCCAATCGGCGAGGAGCACCCAGCTCTTGTATTTGGCCCCGCCGTTGAGCCCGAGCACGGACTGCTTTTTCTCGAACTTGATGCGGATGGGCTTCTTTTCGTAGTTGATCGTGTAGTTCCCGCGCGCCTTCACCTGCGCCTTCGCGGTGAGGGAATAGGACTGCTCCTCGCCATAGCCGTAGACGGAGACCGTCGCCCCGACGTAATTCACCTGATCCTGATGCTTCATGTCGAGGTTGGGCTTTGTGACGAAGTCAAAACTGCCGTCGTCCGTTTCGATGTATACGGCGGGCATATCCTTGCTGATGACGGGGCGGAAGGCATAGGCCTCGGCGCGCGCATCGACGGGCGCCTCCTCGCCGCAGACGCAGTCGCCTTCCGTGAAGTCGTGGGCGGACTTCCCCGCAGGGTCGATCGCGCCGTCGTCGGGGCAGACGAGCCAGTGCTGTTCTTCGTCGTGCTCCCACTTCGTATAGGAATGGACGTGCGGCGCGGGCTGGCCGCAGACGCAGTCGCCTTCCGTGAAGTCGTGGGCGGACTTCCCCGCAGGGTCGATCGCGCCGTCGTCGGGGCAGACGAGCCAGTGCTGCTCTTCATCATGTTCCCACTGCGTATAGGAATGGTCGTGCGGCGCATCGTGGGCGCACGCAACAAAGGAAAAGGCGAGTGCCGAGCATACGAGCATCGCCGCGATCCGTTGGACGCGCTTCATAGATCCTCCTCCCGTATAATATGGATAATGATATCATATCATAAAGACGCGCAAAAATCAACTCTTTGAAGAAAAAAAGGGCGGCTTCCGGAGAAGCCGCCCCTGTCTTGCGGAAAATTATTCCTTGCCCGCCATCTTTTTGTAGCCTGCGAGGCGTTCCATCGAGCTCTCCTCCGTCTTCTTGAAGAGCTCTTCGGCCACGGCGGGCTGCGTCTTTTTGAGGGAGGCGTAGCGCGTCTCGCCGAGGATGAAGGCCTGATAGTCGCCCGTGGGATCCTTGGAATCGAGCGTGAAGGGGTTCTTACCCTCCGCCGCAAGCATCGGGTTGTAGCGGTAGAGCTGCCAATAGCCGCATTCCACCGCGTTCTTCTCCTCATTCTGCGACTTCATCATGTTGATGCCGTGGTTGATGCAGGGCGCGTAGCAGATGACGAGGGACGGGCCATGGTATGCCTCTGCTTCTTTGAGGGCCTTGACGAGCTGCGCCTGATCGGCTCCCATCGCGCACTGGGCGACGTAGACATACCCGTAGGAGGCCGCGATCATGCCGAGGTCCTTCTTCTTGATGCGTTTGCCGCCCGAAGCGAACTTCGCGACCGCGCCGATGGGGGTGGACTTGCTCGCCTGACCGCCCGTGTTGGAGTAGACTTCTGTGTCGAGCACGAGCACGTTGACGTCCTCGCCCGAGGCCAGAACATGGTCGAGACCGCCGTAGCCGATATCGTACGCCCAGCCGTCGCCGCCGATGATCCAGAAGGACTTCTTGATGAGGCAGTCTCTCTCCGCAAGGATCTCTTCCACGAGACGAAGCTCTTCGCCCTCGCATTCCGCCTTGCAGTTTTCGAGATCGGAGATGAGCGCGGCCGAAGCCGTCTTGCTGCCCTCCGCGTCGTCGCAGTTTTCCAGCCAATCGGTGAGGACCTTGCGGCATTCGGGATATTCTGCCCACATGTCCGCAAGTTTGCCGATCTTTTCTGCGAGCGCCGCGCGGCGCGCCTTGTACGCGAGGTTCATGCCGAAGCCGAACTCGGCGTTGTCCTCAAAGAGGGAGTTTGCCCACGCGGGGCCGCGGCCCTGCTTGTTCGTCGTGTAGGGGCAGGTGGGGGAGGAGCCGCCGTAGATGGAGGAGCAGCCCGTGGCGTTGGCGACGATCATCCTGTCGCCGAAGAGCTGCGTGACGACCTTGACGTAAGGCGTCTCGCCGCAGCCCGCGCATGCGCCCGAGAACTCGAAGAGGGAATGGGTGAACTGCGACTTCTTCACGTCGGCCATCTTCGCAACGGCCTCTGCGGGCGCGTCCGGAAGCGTCTGCGCGAACTCCCAATTCCTCGCCTGCACTTCCTCGACCTGCGCGAACGGC
>CANQOY010000032.1 GCA_947625605.1 uncultured Clostridia bacterium
CTTCATGTTGAGCGCGCATGCGGCGGGATCCGCCTTTTCGCCGTTCTTCTCCGCATCGGCGCGCGCCTTCTTGTTGACGGGGCAGACTTCGGCGCATACGCCGCATCCCATACAGTCAAGCGGGGAGACCTGCACGCGGAACGTATAGCCCTTTGCCTGCAATGCGGGCTTGGTCTCGAACTCTGCGGGAACCTCTGTGCCTTCCGCAACGAGATAGGGGCGGATGCACGCGTGCGGGCAGACGAAGGAGCACTGGTTGCATTGGATACACTTGTTGAGATTCCATTCGGGAACGGTGACGGCTACGCCGCGCTTCTCGAACTTCGTCGTGCCCGTGGGGACGGAGCCGTCCGCATTGAAGGCGGAGGAGGGCAGTTTGTCTCCTTCGAGGGCAAGGATGGGCGCGATGACGCTGCGGAAGTACTCGTTGTCCGCGAGCTTCACCATCTCGGCACCCTCCGTCGTGGTGGCCCAGCTTTCGGGAATGTCGATCTTCACGAGGTGTTCCTTCGCGGAGTCGATGGCGTTGTAGTTCATCTGGACGATGGCGTCGCCCTTTCTCGCAAAGGACTTATAGGCCATCTTCTTCATGTAGTCAACGGCGTCGGTGTAGGGCATGATCTGCTCGTTGATGTAGAAGAATGCGGATTGCAGAATGGTGTTCGTCCTGCCGCCGAGGCCGAGGCCGCGGGCGATGGAGATGGCGTCGATGACATAGAGGTGCGCATGCTTGCGCGCGAGCGCGTTCTTCATCTTGGCGGGGAGGTTTCTGTCGAGTTCCTCCACCGTCGTCCACGGCGCGTTGAGCAGGAAGGAGCCGCCCTCTTTGAGGTCGGTCGTCATGTCGTAGCGGATGACGTAAGAGGGATTGTGGCAGGCGATGAAGTCCGCCGCATCGATGAGGTATTCGCTCTGGATGGGCGTCTTGCCGAATCTGAGGTGGGAGACGGTGATGCCGCCCGACTTTTTGCTGTCATAGAAGAAGTAGGCCTGTGCGTACATGTCGGTATGGTCGCCGATGATCTTGATGGAGTTCTTGTTCGCGCCGACGGTGCCGTCCGAGCCGAGACCGTAGAACTTTGCGGAGGTGGAACCTGCGGGCGCCGCGTCGAACTTCTCGCTGAAATCGAGGGAGGTGCCCGTCACGTCCTCATAGATGCCGACGGTGAAGTGGTTCTTGGGTTCTTCCTGTTCGAGGTTCTTGTAGACGGAGAGCACCATGGAGGGGTTGAACTCCTTGGAGCCGAGGCCGTAGCGTCCGCCGACGACCTTCACCCCGTTCACGCCCTTTTCGAGGAGGGCGGTGCACACATCGAGGTAGAGCGGTTCGCCGAGCGAGCCGGGTTCCTTCGTCCTGTCGAGCACGGCGACCTTCTTCGCCGTCTTGGGGAGCGCGGCAACGAATGCGTCCGCAACGAAAGGACGGTAGAGACGGACTTTGACGAGTCCGTACTTCTTGCCCATGGCGTTGAGCTTGTTGATGGACTCCTCGACGGTCTCTGCGCCCGAGCCCATGATGACGATGACTTCCTCCGCGTCGGGTGCGCCGACATAGTCGAAGAGGTGATAGCTTCTCCCCGTGAGGGCGGAAACTTCGTCCATCATCTCCTGCACGATGGCGGGCGTCGCATTGTAGTAGCAGTTGGCGGTCTCCCTGTTCTGGAAGTAGGTGTCGCCGTTCTGCGCGGTGCCGCGCTGGACGGGGTGCTCGGGGTTGAGCGCGCGCGCCTTGAATTCGGCAACGTCCTTGGCGAGGCCCTTCTTGTCGAAGAGGGCTCTGAGTTCGTCATAGTCGATGACGTCGATCTTGGAGACCTCGTGGGAGGTGCGGAATCCGTCGAAGAAGCTGATGAAGGGCACGCGGGAACGCAGCGTGGAGAGGTGCGCGACGGTCGCGAGGTCCATGACCTCCTGCACGGAGCAGGAAGCGAGCATGGCAAAGCCCGTCTGGCGGCAGGCCATGACGTCCGCATGGTCGCCGAAGATGTTCAGCGAATGCGCGGCGAGGGCGCGCGCGGAGACATGCATGACCATGGGGAGCAATTCACCCGAGATCTTATACATATTGGGGATCATGAGGAGAAGCCCCTGCGAGGCGGTGTACGTCGTGGTGAGCGCGCCTGCGGAAAGGGCGCCGTGTACGGCGCCGGCGGCGCCGCCCTCGGACTGCATCTCGGTGATGCGGAGCTTCTGCCCCCACATGTTGAGCCGCCCCTGCGTCGCCCACTCGTCGGCCGATTCGGCCATGGGGGAGGAAGGGGTGATGGGGTAGATCGCAGCCACTTCACTGAACGCGTATGCGACATGCGAGGCGGCGGTATTGCCGTCGATTGTCATCTTGGTCATCTACAAACCTCCAAAATAATATGTTTTCTGATTGATGTGTTGCGGAAAGAGCGCTCCGCACTTTCCCCATTATAATGATTTTATTCGGTAAAGTCAACTTCAATCGCGCAGAAAAACGCGCGGAAAGCACATTTTTTTGCAAAACAGCCCCCAATGCCGCGCGGGTGTGTTATAATGAGGGCATTCGGAGGCGGTATGAAGAGATCTGTGAAGAGGGCGGCACCCGTTGCCGCGGTATGTCTGGCCTTTGTCTGCGCGCTCGGCGCAGCCTGCTTTGGCGGGGAAAGCGTCTCCGCTTCGGCAAACTCCGCGCCCGCCTATTGGCGCGGGACGGAGGGGATGGGCGTCCTCCCGACGGAGGGGAATTGCCCCGTCGAGGCGGAGCGGGAAACGCTCACGTTGGAGATCAACACCCTCCCGCACAGCGCCTACGCGTCGCAGGAGGAGTTCGCAAGCTACGATGCGCGCGTCACGGCGGAATATACGTTCTGTAACCCGACGGACGAGGACCTCACGGTGGGGCTCGCCTTCCCGTTCGGGACGATCCCCGAATATCTCGCGGGCGATCCCGGGGCGGGCATGCCCGACGATTCCTCCCGCTATGCGGTGACGGTGGACGGCGAAGCGGCGGAAACGCAGCTCCGCTACACCTATTGCGCGGGATACGGCGACCTCATCTTCCCAGCGGCGGAACGGGCGGCGGGGAAGGTCTTGCAGGCAGACGCAGACCTGTATGCCTTCTCTTACACGGCGGACGCGGGGACGGTCGGGAGGCGTGGGGATCGCTTCCTCGAAGTCTGCCTTTCGTACAGCCCCGCCCGCACGCGGATCCTGCGCGAAAATTGCTGGGATTATCGGGTGGAGAACGGCAACCTCGTGCTCTTCCTCTATCTCGATGCGGAGGAGCCCGCGCGCTTTTTTGCCGCGGGAGAGAAGCCGCAGATCGAGTACGCCAAGGTCGTGGAGGGCGAACGGCTCTACGGCGACAGCCGCACCTATGTGGAGGACGCGCGCATCGCGGCAAGCGAGCGGAGCACCACGTTCGGCGCATGGGTGGAGGAGAGCCGCATCGCAGGCGTGGGGGAGACGGATTGGTACAACGCCGTTTTCGCCTATCTCGAAGAGGTCGAAAATGCCGACTTAGGCTTGGTGCACGGCGTGCCCGCCTTCTTCTCGGAGAGGTGGCTCATGCGCTGGTTTTGCTATTCGGCCGCGATCCCCGCGGGCGGGAGCGTCGTCAACACGGTGACGGCGCCCCTCTACCCAGACATTTCCGGCGGCGTCTACCGCTACCGCTATCTCCTCTCTCCCGCGCAGGGCTGGGCGCGGTTCGGAACGCTCCGCGTCGAGATCCGCACGCCCTATTCCGTATACGGGTGCTCGCTGGCTCTTGAAGAGGGCGCGGAGGGCGAATATTTCCACACGCGGGAGGGGCTTCCGCTCGGCGAGCTCGAATTCGAGATCCGGAGCGGAAGCGGGGAGATCGGCGGAGGGGTCTCCGCGGGCGGCCTCTCGCTGCTCTTCCTCGTCGTGTTCCCCGCCGCGGAAATGCTCATCATCGGAGTGACGCTGGCCATCTTTTTCGGCGTCCGTGCGCACAGGAAGAAAAGGGCGCGCCGCGAGGGAGAGACGCGCTGAGGCGGCGCTTCCGCAACAAATTTTTTCGCGAAATTCACATTGTTTTCATTGTAAATCGCGCCGAAGTTTGGTATAATATTCGGGATACGCAGAAAATACGGAGAGAACATGCGTGCGATCGAGTTTCGGGACGTCGCCTTTTCCTACGGCGAGGGCGGGTTCCGCATCCCCAAACTGAATTTTTCGGCGGAAGAGGGCGAGTTTGTCGCCATTCTCGGCCATAACGGCAGCGGCAAGAGCACGCTTGCCCGCCTTGCCAACCGCCTTCTCGAACCGGACAGCGGCGAGATCCGCGTGTTCGATACCGTTTTAGACGAGAAAAATGTGTACGACGTCAGGCGGCGGGTCGGGGTGGTCTTTCAGAATCCCGACAATCAGACGGTCGCCTCCATCGTGGAGGACGACGTCGCCTTCGGTGCCGAAAACGTGGGGCTTCCCCGCGAAGAGATCGGCCGCCGCATTGATTTCGCGCTCGCCGCCGTGGACATGAGCGAGTACCGCCATGCCATGATCTCCCGCCTCTCGGGAGGGCAAAAACAGCGCGTCGCCATCGCGGGCGTGCTCGCCCTCAAACCCGACATCATGATCCTCGACGAATCGACGGCCATGCTCGATCCGCGCGGAAGAAAGGAGATCTGCGACGTCGTCGATCGCCTCAACCGCGAGGAGAAGATCACCGTCATCCTCATCACCCACTTCATGGAGGAGGCGCTGCTTGCGGACCGCGCCGTCGTCATGAACAGAGGGGAGATCGTCATGGAGGGCACGCCCTCCGAGATCTTCTCGCGGCACGAGGAGCTGCTCACCTACAACCTTGCCCTTCCGCGCATCGGCGAGATCTCTCAGAGGCTCCGCGAGGGGGGCATGTCCGTGAGTGATACCCTCGATATCGAAAAACTTGCCGAGGAGATCGCCGCATGCGTATCGTAGCCGAGCATCTCTCTTACACCTACAATGCGGGATCGCCCTTCGCCGTGAAGGCGCTCGACGATGTGTCGCTCACCATTGAAGAGGGGGAGTTTTTCGGCATCATCGGCCACACGGGCAGCGGCAAGTCCACCTTCGTACAGCACTTGAACGGCCTCATCCGCGTGCCGTCCTCGCTCAAACGGCATCGCGCCAAAAAGCCGAAAAAAGGGGAAGTCCTTCCGCCCGCGCCCGTCTTGCGCGTGGGCGACTTCGACCTCACCGAAAAAAAGACGGATTTCCGCGCCCTGCGCAGGCATGTGGGCATGGTGTTCCAATATCCCGAGTATCAGCTCTTTGCGGAAACGGTGGCGGCGGACGTCGCCTTCGGGCTCAAAAACTTTGCCGAAAAGGGGCAGAAGCCGGGGAAAGAGGCGCTGGACGCTGCCGTGCGGGACGCGCTCGAAGCAGTGGGGCTCGACTACCGCGAATATGCGGAGAAATCCCCGTTCGACCTATCGGGCGGCCAGAAGCGCCGCGTCGCGATCGCGGGCGTCATCGTCACAAAGCCGGAGGTGCTCGTGCTCGACGAACCCGCCGCGGGGCTCGATCCCTTGGGCAAGCGGGAGATCATGCAGCTTCTGCATGAGCTGCACAGCACATGGTGCAAGACGGTCGTCATCGTCTCGCACGACATGGATGAGATCGCGGAGAATTGTTCGCGCGTTGCCGTGTTCAGTGGGGGGCATGTCCGCGACTATATGCCTCCGAAGGAGCTCTTTCGGAATGCGGAGGAGCTCGTCGGCCTCGGCCTCGATATCCCTCTTACGGCCAAACTCGTCCTCGCGTTGAAGCGGCGCGGGATCGAGATCGATTGCGATTATACCACCGAGGACTTCATCCGAAAGACGCTCGCCTTCAAGGGAGGGAACGCATGAAAGAGGTCGCATTCGGGCAGTATTACCCCGTGGATTCTTTCGTGCATCGGCTGGATCCGCGCTTCAAGCTGTTTTTCCTCGTGGCCTTCATCGCCGCGATCTTTGTCGCAACCAACTTTTACGGGCTCCTCGTCTGTGCGGGCGTATTGGTTTTCGTCATCCTCTTCTCCCGCATTCCCGCGGGGAAAGTGCTCCGCGCCGTCCGCGGCGTCCTCTTTCTGGCGCTCTTCGCCACCCTGATCCACGTGTTCTTTTACGCGGGGGAGACGGTGTATTGGAGCTACGGGATCATCTGTATCTCCCGCGAAGGCCTCATCTCCTCCGCATTCCTCATCCTGCGCCTTGCGCTGCTCGTGGTCTGCTCCTCGATGCTCACCTATACGACGACGCCCGTCGCCCTGACGGACGGGATCGAGGCGATCTTCCATGTGCATGTCATCGCGCGCATCATGAGCATTGCGCTCAGGATGATCCCCTCCCTCATGGAGGAGACGGAGCGCGTGAAGAACGCCCAGAAGGCGCGGGGAGCGGATTTCGAGAGCGGAAATTTATTCAAGCGCGTCAAGGCGTTCGTTCCCATCCTCATTCCTCTGCTCCTCTCGGCGTTCCGCATCGCGGAGGACCTCGGAGACGCCATGGAATCGCGCTGTTATGTGGGCGGAAAAAAGCGCACAAAATACAAGAAACTTTGCTTTTCGTGGAGGGATCTCTTGGGCATGGTAGTGGCATGCGCGCTCGTGGCGGGCGTCGTGCTCCTTCGGATCTATGTGGGGGCGACGCTGTGAGATTTGTCCTTTTGGTTGAATACGACGGAACCTGTTTTTCGGGGTTTCAAAAGCAGAAGCGGGGGGAGCGCACCGTGCAGGGCGTCCTCGAAACGGCCGCGGCGGAGGTGTTCGGCGTTCCCGTCTCCGTCTCCGCGAGCGGGAGGACGGACGCGGGCGTCCATGCGCGGGGGCAGGTCTGCCAACTCGACGGCGAGACGTCCATCCCCGCCGTGAAGCTGCGGGAGTGCTTCAACCGCCTGCTCCCGCCCGACTGCAAGGTCCTTTCGAGCGCCGAGGCGCCTGCGGGATTCGACTGCACGAGAGCGGTGAAGAGAAAGACGTACGTCTATTCCGCGTACTATGCCCCCTGCGAGATGCCCCTGCTCTCCCGCTATGCCGCTCGCCTGCGGGAGCGGCCGTCTGCGGACAAAATGCGCGAGGCGGCGAGGCTCCTGTGCGGCGAACACGACTTTAAGGCGTTCTCCTCCGTCGGCTCCTCCGCCAAGACGAGCGTCCGCACCGTCTATGCCGTCGAAATTGCGGAGAGGAAGCAAGACGGGTATACCATGTACGAGATCTCGGTCACGGGAAACGGCTTTCTCTACAACATGGTGCGCATCCTTGCGGGGGAGATCTTCGCCGTGGGATGCGGAAAAAGTACGCAGTTCATCGGGAAAGCGTTCGAGACGGGCGAGCGCAGCCTGATCGCAAAAACCGCCTCCGCCGAAGGGCTGACTCTGGCGCAGGTAGACTATGGCTTCCCGCTCTTCGGGATCCCGGAGGAGAAGTAGATGGAATTTTTCGAGTGGTCGGATTTCATTCAGTACATCATGGATATGTTCTCGTACGGCGTTGCGAACACGAACGAGGCGCAGCAGCGGTATCTGCTCACCGAGCTCATCGTCGGCGTTTCGGTCGGCGGGGCGATCTGGATCGCCCTTCTCATCCTCGGCGGGATCGGGCTTTCGAAGATGGCGAAAAAGGAGGGGAAGCGAAACCGCTTTCTCGCCTTCATTCCCTTCTTCAACACGTTTTATGCGGGGCATGTCGCAGGGGAAGCGCGATTTTTCGGCCAGAAGATGAAGCGGGCGGGGCTGTACGCCGCCATCGTCGAGGCGCTGTATTGCGCGATCGGCGTCGTCATGCTCGTCACGCAGTTCCTGTTTTTGCCCTATGTCGCCCTGCAACCCGGCGTGGACGTATGGACGGGGCAGGAGATCACGCAGCTCGGCATCGACTCCTCCGCGATCCCGATCAATCTTCGCTGGCTGTACCGCGCCGTCTACGGCGGGAACGCGATCGGCTTCGGGTGGCTCTCCATCATCCACACCCTCCTCATGCTCGTGTTCATCGTGCTGTTCTTCGTCCTGCTCGTTGCGCTCTTTAAGAAGTATTATCCCCGCAACCCCATTCTCATGACGGTGCTCTGCGCGCTCTTCCCCGTCAGCGACCTCGCATTCTTCCTGTTGAGGAACCGCGAGCCGTTTGATTACGACGCATATCTGCGGCGCCGCGCGGAGGAAATGCGCCGCCGTCAATACGGCCCTTACGGCCCCACATACGGTCCCACGTACGGTCCGCAGGCGGGCATGCCCCCCAGAGACGAGCCCTTTTCGGATTTCGGAGGCAGTCACGGCGACGGCGGCGATCCGCCTCCTCCGCCCCCGGGCGACGACAATCCGTTTTCGGATTTTTAAGATTTTAACCAAACCGCGGCGCGCCGATGACAGGCACGCCACGGCTTTGGGTTTAAGGATTGCGCGGCGCGCACCGTAAGAACCGCGCCCGCATGGACAAATGAAAGATCGGCTTTTCGCAAGCCATAAACGATACGAACCCCGCGCGATCTGCGCGGGGTTCGTCTTTTGAACCTGCCCCCTTTGAAGGGGGCGGGTAGCGCGGCTTTGCCGCGACAGGTGGGGGTAAAACCTCTTCTTGGCGCACCCTCGAGGGGGAGCTGTCGAGGCGAAGCCGAGACTGAGGGGGTGTCATTCCGAATGAAGAGCGCCACCCCTTCCGTCACTCGCGATGCTCGTGCCACCCACCCCTCAAGGGGTGGGCAAGGGATTTTGTCCCACGCTGTCATACCGCCCCGTCTCTTCCTGTCATTCCGAGGGGCAACGCCCCGAGAGAATCCCCGTATACGAAGTCCGTCAACGACCAAGGGGATACACTCGCCCGCTCCGCGGCCTCGGTATGACAGGAAACCATGCCCCTGTCCCACGCTGTCATTCCGACGACCGAGCTTGCGAGGGAGGAGAGAATCCCCATATACGAAGTCCGTCAACGACCAAGGGGATACACTCGCCCGCTCCGCGGAATACTTCGCCCTTGCGGGCTCGTGCCGCCCTTGGACAACGATAAGAACGTGCGGGCGGGGCGGTATGACAG
>CANQOY010000033.1 GCA_947625605.1 uncultured Clostridia bacterium
CGTCATCCTCAGACGCATGTTCGTCGCCGACCGCGACATAGTGGTGCGAAACGGTGGCGGGACGGGTCTCTTCGCAGTGTGCGCAATGCTGTTCCTCGCACGCGAAGCCCTCCCATTCGTGGCCGAGCGCCGCGATGGGCTCCTCCTGCCGGTCGCCGCAGAGCTTACAGATGCGCACATTCATGCCCGCGGTCGTGCAGGTCGCGTCAACGTGCTCATCCGCGTCCTCCTCATAGACGTGCGCGAGCTGCGTGAGCGTCGTTTCGTACGAATCCTGACAGCGGTCGCAGACGTAGACCGTCTTGCCTGCATGCTCGCAGGTGGCGGCCACAGACGCATCCTCGTCCACGACGTAGTGATGGCCTGCGCTGATCGTCTCGGTCCATGTCTTGTCGCAGTCGGGACACGTAAAGGTCCGCACGCCGGGTTCCGTACACGTGGCATCCTGTGTTACGGTAGACTCTGCGTTCGGGTGTTTGCAGGTGGTGGGATCTTTCGGCCGCGTACATGCGCCGAACAGCACGCATGCGAGAACCGCGATACACACCGCTGCAATTAGTGCAAAGCGTTTTCTCATACCATTCTCCTTATAAAATATTCTCTCAGGCCCTCGGCGCTCCGACCGCCTGCCGAAACGCCGAGTTCCTTTCATTACTATATAATACAAACTTTTTCGTATTTGTCAAGCGGCGGGAGAAAATTTCCGCAAAATTTTTCCCCTTTCGGACCCTCTTCGGCCATAGCTGAAAATATCCCCGCGGCTGCGGGGATACTTTGCGTCCGTCGGTTTGCCCGTGCGGCGCTTACACGTTGAAGCAGCTCCCGCCGATAAACTCGCGAAGCAGGGAATTGCAGGGGATCATCGAATCGTCCTCGATGGCGCGGAAGTACTTCAAGGTCTTGATCAGCCTGTTCGCGACGAGGTATTGCGGATCCGAGGGCGCGATCTTCGTGAGCGCGTCCATCGCCTGCTTTTTGAGCACGCAGAGCTCGTACCCCAAGCTGGAATTGAACACGTAGTCCGCGTTTTCCTGGTTGGGATAGATCCAGAGGAATTCGCCGTTCCGCACCGATTGCCACATGTCGATCGTGTTCGCCGCGGAGCAGTTCCTGAACTTCATGTCGCGGACGATCCGCCGGATCAGCCTCACGTTCGTCACGGAGAGCGGCGAATGGTTGTCGATGTTCATCTGGGCCTGCGGCGCGATATAGATCTTGAACTTCTGGTGCTTGGGAATGGACTTGGTGAGCTTTTCGTTGAGGGCATGGATCCCCTCGATGATGATGGGGACGTTCGGGCTCACCCTGATCGTCTTGCCCTTTTCGCGCCGATCCATCTTGAAGTTGAAGCGGGGAAGCGTCACCTCCTCTCCGTTGATCAGATCGAAGAGGTCCTTGTTGAACTGCTCGATGTCGAGGCAATCCACATGTTCGAGATCGAGCTGTTCGCGGGGCTTGCCCTGCAACTCGCAGATCTTTTGCTTCTCGAAGTAGTAATCGTCGAGCGAGATGGTCACGGGATCGATCCCGCGCGACAGGAGCTCGATGCGCAGACGGTTGCAGAAGGTGGTCTTGCCGCTCGAACTCGGCCCCGCGATCGCGACGAGGCGCACTTCCTCGATCTCCTTTTCGATCAGATCCCCCAGCTCCGCCAACTGCTTATTGTGATGCGCCTCGCACATCTGCACGAATTCGAGCGCCTCCCCCCTCTCGATCTTGCGGTTGATGTCGTTGATCGTCTGCACTTTTGCCTTTTCCGCCCATTGGAACGCCCTCTGCAAGGTCTTGCAGAACGTCGCCTCCTCCTTGAACTCGGGAATGGTCGCGTCGAGATCGTGGCGGGGATACTGGATGATGATGCCCGGGCTGTAAGGCGTGATCGTATAATTGTGGATGCAGCCCGTCGAGGGCACCATATAGCTGTGCAAATAGTTATAATACTCCCCGCACTTGTAGAGATGCACCGTGTTCTCGGGGCGGTATTTGAGGATCTCGATCTTATCGTCGAGGTGGAACCGCTTGTAGATCTCCGTGGCCTCCTCGATGGTGACGGTCACCCTCTCGATGGGCAGATCTGCCTCGATGATGCGCTGTACCTCCGCCGAGATCGCGTCGACCGCCCTCGACATGTTGAAGCTCTTGGTGATCGCCTGACAGGAAATGGAGCGCGAGACCGTATACGAAAACCTGATCTTCACGTCGGGATAGATCCTGTAAAACGCCATCGCGACGATATAGCTCAGGCTCGCGCGGTACGCCCGCCCCGCCTCGGCGTTGCTGAGATTGAGCAGGCGGATCGTCATGCCGTTGTTCTTTTCGGACAGGATATAGTTGAGTTCCTTGACCTGCGCGCCGACCTGGCAGACGACGAGGTTCTTTCTCTCCTTTTTCTCTACGAGATCGAGAACTCTCGTGCCCTCCGCTACGGAGACTTCGCGGTCGTTAAAGTTTACTTTTATCATAATTTTCACCCCTTTCGATTTCAGGAAAGTATTTTATTATACATCAAAATCCGTCGTTTGGCAATACTTTTTGAGAAGATTTTTCGATTTTCGTGAATTACAATCAACATATGCGGCTTCGGCGCGAAAATGCCCCTCTGTTTTTCGAGAAAGGCCGTCGGCGGAGCATGTTCCGCCGACGGCCGTCTTTTGCGTTGGGCTGCGTTTTACACGCGCACGTCGCTCCCTGCGCCGAGGAAGCTGCGGTTTTCGGCGAGAACGGGGTCGATCTCGGCAGCAATGAATTCCTCCGTCTGTTCGGGCGCTCTCCCCACGAACTTGCGCGGATCGAGCAGTTCCCCCATCCTGCCGTGCACGGCGGAAAAGAGCGGATCCGCCTCAATGCGCGCGAGGAGATCGTTCTCTCCCCCTCTCTCCTTGACGCTCCTGCCCGCCTCCATGGAGAGCACGCGGAGCCGCTCGTGCAGTTGCTGCCTGTCGCCGCCCGCCTTCACGCACTCCATCAGAATGTTCTCCGTCGCCATAAAGGGAAGTTCGGCGCCGACGTGCTTTGCGATGACCTTTTCGTAGACGACGAGCCCCTCCGCAACGCTCAAATAGAGTTCGAGAACAGCGTCTGCCGCCAGAAACGCGTGCGCGAGCACGATGCGGCGGTTGGATGAGTCGTCCAGCGTCCGCTCAAACCACTGCGTGCCCGCCGTCATGGCGGCGTTGACGGGCAGCGAGATCAGATAGCGGCAGAGCCCGCCCATCCGCTCGCAGCGCATCGGATTGCGCTTGTACGCCATTGCCGAGGAGCCGATCTGGCTGCGCCCAAAGGGCTCTTCCATCTCCTTCATGCTTTGAAGCAGGCGGATGTCGTTGCTGAATTTATATGCGCTCTGGGCGATCTGCGAGAGCACGCCGAGAACGCGATAGTCGAATTTTCTCGGGTACGTCTGCCCCGTTACGCCGAATACGCGATCAAAGCCGAGTTTGGCGCACACGCGCCTTTCCAGCTCCGCAACCTTCT
This sequence comes from uncultured Clostridia bacterium, assembly GCA_947625605.1. GTDB lineage: Bacteria > Bacillota > Clostridia > Christensenellales > Borkfalkiaceae > Gallimonas. The sequence goes on from CANQOY010000033.1 coordinate 3,475, forward strand.
TCCCGTCGCCGCCGAAGAGTTGCAGAAAGCTCGCCTGCGTGCCCGTCGTTCCCTTTACGCCCCGCAGGCGGAAAGAGCGGAGAAGGTCGTCAAGAGCCTGATAGTCGAAGAGGAGGTCCTGCAACCACAGCGCGGCGCGCTTCCCCACCGTCGTGAGTTGGGCGGGCTGCATGTGCGTGAAGCCGAGCGTGGGCAGATCCTTGTGGGAAAGGGCAAAATTCCGCAGCCGCTCCATCACGTTGACGAGCTTTTTGCGGAGGATCTCCAACCCGTCGCGCATGACGATGAGCTCGGAATTGCAATCCACAAAGCAGCTCGTGGCGCCCAAGTGGATGATCCCCGCGGCCTCGGGCGCAACCTCGCCATACGCGCGGACGTGCGCCATGACGTCATGCCTGACCTCCCGCTCGATCTCCTCCGCGCGGGCATAGTCGATATCCGTCTCATGCGCTTTGAGCGCGTCCACCTGCGCCTGCGTGATCGGGAGCCCCAGCTCCATTTCGCTCTCGGCAAGGGCGATCCAAAGTTTGCGCCACAGGCGGAAACGCTTCTCGTCGCCGAAGTTTTCCTGCATCTCACGGCCCGCATAACGCGTAATAAGGGGGTCTGTGTAGAGTATTCTGTCTGACATAGTACTCTCCTAAACCCTCTCCGGCGCAGGATATTCCACGCCAAACGTCTCTACCGTCACGCGTTTCATCCTCTGCGGGGCAAGGGGTCTGTCGCCATAGTCGGTGCGCGCCGAGGCGATCTCGTCCACGACCTCCATCCCCTCCGTGACCTTCCCGAACGCCGCGTACTGCCCGTCGAGATAGGGCGCGTCCGCGTGCATGACAAAGAACTGCGAACCCGCGCTGTTCGGATCCTGCGCGCGCGCCATGGAGAGCACGCCGCGCGTATGCTTCAAGCCGTTCGGAAATCCGTTGCCCGCGAACTCGCCCCGGATGCGGTATCCCGGGCCGCCCGTTCCCCGTCCCAACGGATCGCCGCCCTGAATCATAAAGCCCTTGATCACGCGATGGAAGAGAAGGCCGTCATAAAAGCCCCTCCCCGCAAGCGCGATGAAATTGCGCACGGTATTCGGCGCGGTCTCGGGATAGAGCTCCGCGCGGAACGTCTTTCCGTTTTCCATTTCAAATGTCACGATCGGATACATCTTTTTTCACTCCTCGAATTTTTCGATCTGCGTTCCCGCTTCCCTGAACAGCTGCATGGAGAATTCATCGGGATACCCCTCTTTATACACGACGCGCCGGATACCCGCATTGATGATCATCTTTGCGCAGATCACGCAGGGCTGATGCGTGCAGTAGAGGGTGGAACCGTCTATATTCACGCCGTACTTCGCCGCCTGAATGATCGCGTTCTGTTCGGCATGGGCGGCATAGCACAGTTCCGCATGCGTGCCGCTTTGGATGTTGTTCTCGATCCGCAGGCACTTCCCCCGCTCGATGCAGGAGAGGATCCCCGTGGGCGCGCCGTTGTATCCCGTCGTCATGACCCGCTTGTCCCGCACGATCACGGCGCCCACCTTGCGGCGGATACAGCTTGCCCACGTTCCCACTTGTTCGGTGAGTTCCATAAATCTGATATCCCACTTATCCATAAACCCGCCTCCTTGATGGCATTATACCATAAAATGGAAAAAATAGCAAGGGTTTTCGCAATGGGACGGCGGCGCTTCGGAAGCCCTCCGCGGCATTTTCAGAAAATCTCGGAAAATTTTTCTTTTTTTGTTTGACACCCCGATGTGCAAGGTTATAATTATAAAGGAAATCATCCCATGGAGGTTATTATGAACATCAAACCGTTGTTCGATAAGGTGGTCGTGGAGAGCGTCACCGTCGAAGAAAAGACGAAGGGCGGATTTTATCTTCCCTCTTCCGCGCAGGAAAAACCCCAGACGTGCATCGTGGTCGCCGTCGGCCCCGGCGGAAATGTGGACGGCAAAGAGATTGCAATGCAGGTGAAAGTGGGCGATAAAGTCCTCTGCGCCAAGTATGCGGGCACCGACTTCAAGGTGGACGGCAAGGAATTTACCATCATCAAACAGAGCGACATTTTGGCGATCGTGGAATAAGATCGGACGCAAAAAAATAATTTGAAATTATCAAGGAGTGAATGATATGGCGAAACAGATCAAATACGGCGATGAAGCGAGAAAGGCGCTGGAAACGGGCGTCAACACCCTCGCGGATACGGTAAAAATCACGCTCGGCCCCAAGGGACGCAACGTCGTGCTCGACAAGAAATTCGGCGCGCCCCTCATCACCAACGACGGCGTAACGATTGCGAAAGAGATCGAACTTCCCGATCCTTTCGAAAACATGGGCGCACAGCTCGTGAAAGAGGTCTCCACCAAGACGAATGATGTCGCGGGAGACGGGACCACGACGGCGGTCCTTCTGGCGCAGGCCATCATCCGCGAAGGATTGAAGAACCTCGCGGCAGGCGCGAACCCCATCATTCTCAAAAAGGGAATCGACAAGGCGGTCGACACAGCCGTTGAGCACATCAAGTCCATCTCCAAGACGGTGGACGGGAAAAAGGCCATCTCGCAGGTCGCCTCCATCTCCGCGGGCGACGAAAACGTCGGCGAACTCATCGCACGGGCGATGGAGATCGTGGGCAAAGACGGCGTGATCACCGTCGAAGAGGGCAAGTCCATGACGACGGAACTCACCACCGTCGAGGGCATGCAGTTCGACCGCGGCTACGCCTCCGCCTATATGGTCACGAATACGGACAAGATGGAGGCGGTGCTCGACTCCCCCTACATCCTCATCACGGACAAGAAGATCTCCAATTTGCAGGAGATCCTGCCCATCGTGGAGCCC
>CANQOY010000034.1 GCA_947625605.1 uncultured Clostridia bacterium
GTGAAGAGAATGTGCGCGAGCAAAACCATGCTTTTGCGCTGCGCGACCCAATTTGCAACGCCACCGCAGGCTTCATGTCTGTGAGGACAACAAGGTCAGCGGGCGAAAGAGTGGGGAGATGATGATAGCGAACCCCTCACGAAAATTCTTTGCCCGCAACATGCTCCCCGCAGGGGGCTAAAATAAGAAAGAATTTTGTGAAGAGAATGTGCGCGAGCAAAACCATGCTTTTGCGCTGCGCGACCCAATTTGCAACGCCACCGCAGGCTTCATGCCTGTGAGGACAAAAAGGTCGGCGGGCGAAAGAGCGGGGAAATGTCGGAAGCAGACCCCTCACGAAAATTCTTTGCCCGCAATATGCTCCCCGCAGGGGGCTAAAATAAGAAAGAATTTTGTGAAAAAGATAAAGGAGCAAATATATTATGGCAAAGGTAATCGGTATTGATTTGGGCACGACGAATTCGTGCGTTGCAGTAATGGAGGGCGGCGAGCCCGTCGTGATCGCGAACGCAGAGGGCAGCAGGACCACTCCCTCCGTCGTCGCATTCCAGAAGGACGGCTCCCGCGTGGTCGGGCAGGTCGCAAAGCGTCAGGCGGTGGCCAACCCCGATAAGACGGTCATTTCCATCAAGCGGAAGATGGGTTCCGACTATAAGGTGAAGATCGACGACAAGTTGTACTCCCCGCAGGAGATCTCCGCCATGATCCTCTCCAAGCTCAAAGCGGACGCGGAGGCCTATCTCGGCGGAAAGGTGACGGACGCCGTCATCACCTGCCCTGCATACTTCACCGACGCACAGCGTCAGGCCACCAAGGACGCGGGCAAGATCGCGGGGCTCAACGTTCTGCGCATCATCAACGAGCCCACGGCGGCGGCCCTCTCCTACGGGCTCGACAAGGAGAAGGAGAACAGCAAGGTCATGATCTACGACCTCGGCGGCGGCACGTTTGACGTCTCCATCCTCGAAATCTCGGACGGCGTGTTCGAGGTGCTCGCCACGAACGGCAACAACATGCTCGGCGGCGACGACTTCGATAAGCGCCTCATGGACTACATGGTGGACGAATTCAAGAAGTCGCACGGTGTGGACCTCTCCAAGGACAAGATGGCCATGCAGCGCCTCAAAGAGGCTGCGGAGAAGGCCAAGATCGAGCTCTCCGGCATGAACTCCACCACCGTGTCCCTGCCCTTCATCTCCATGACGGAGGCGGGTCCCGCCCATCTCGAAATGGAGATCAGCCGCCAGAAGTTCGAGACGCTCATCGCCGACCTCGTGGAAAAGACGGCGGAACCCATGCGCCTCGCCATGAAGGACGCGGGCCTCTCCTACAACGACATCGACAAGGTCATCCTCGTCGGCGGTTCCACCCGCGTTCCCGCCGTCATCGCAAAGGTCAAGGAGCTCACCGGGAAGGAGCCCTTCAAGGGCATCAACCCCGATGAATGCGTCGCGGTCGGCGCGGCCATCCAGGGCGGCGTTCTGACGGGAGAAGTGAAGGACGTGCTCCTCCTCGACGTCATGCCCCTCTCCCTCGGCATCGAGACGTTGGGCGGCGTGTTCACCCGTCTCATCGACAGAAATACCACCATTCCCGTCAAGAAGTCGCAGGTGTTCTCCACGGCGGCGGATAACCAGACGAGCGTCGAGATCCACATCTTACAGGGCGAACGCGAGTTCTGCCGCGACAACAAGACGATGGGCAGGTTCATGCTCACGGGGATCGCTCCCGCGCCCCGCGGGATCCCGCAGATCGAAGTCACATTCGACGTAGACGCAAACGGCATCGTGCATGTCGAGGCGAAAGACCTCGGCACGGGCAAGAGCACGGATATCACGATCACGTCGTCCACCAACCTCTCCGAGGACGAGATCAACAAGGCGGTCAAGGACGCTGAGCAGTACGCCGAAGAGGACAAGAAGCGCAAGGCAAAGGTGGACGCCCGCAACAAGCTCGACGGCCTCATCTTCTCGGTGGAGCAGACCATCAAAGAGGGGGAGGGCAAGCTCTCCGAAGAGGACAAGGCGACGCTGCAATCCGCCGTGGACGAGGCGAAGAAGGAGCTCGAAGCGGACGACGAGGCCAAGTACAATGCGGCCTTCGAGGAACTCTCCAACAAGATCCAGCCCGTCATCGCGAAGATGTACCAGCAGTCGCAGGGCGGCACGCAGGGCGGCGCTCCCGACGAAGAGTTCCATCAGTAAAGGCGGCTTTCGGCAAACAAAAAAAGTAAGAGCGGAGAGGACAACGGGGCGTGAGCCCATGTCCTCTTTCCGTGTTCATAGAGGAAATCATGGCGGACAAAAAGAACTATTACGAAGTGCTCGGCGTGAGCAAAGACGCTTCGGAGGAAGAGATCAGGGCGGCGTACAAAAAGCTCGTCAAGCAGTATCACCCCGACCTCCATCCGAACGACAAACTCGCGGCCGAAAAATTCAAGGAGATCAACGAGGCCAACGAGGTCCTCTCCGATAAGCAAAAACGCGCGGCCTACGATTATGAGCAGGCACATCCGGGCATGGGTGGCATGAACGGGGCGGGCGGCTTCGGCGGAGGCGGTTTCGGCGGCTTCTCGGATATCTTCGATTCCATCTTTCAGGGCTTCGGCGGCGGCGCCTCCGTCCAGCGCGACACCACGGGAGAGGATATCCAGATCAACATGACGCTCTCCTTCATGGACGCCGCCAAGGGCTGCCGCAGGGAGGTCTCCTACACGCGCAACGAGCCCTGCCCCGTATGCGGCGGGACGGGCGCGAAGAACGGCTCCGCCTACAAGACCTGCCCCAAGTGCAGCGGCCGCGGACAGGTCCGCTACACGCAGGAAACGGTGTTCGGCAGAACGGTTCGGGTGGGGGCATGTCCGGACTGCGGCGGCACGGGAAAGCTCATCACGGAGAAATGCCCCGATTGCAAGGGCAAGGGCTTTATCCGCAGGGAGACCAAGCTCACGCTCGATATCCCCGCGGGGGCGGACACCAATTCGTACATCCGCAAGCGCGGCTACGGGCAGGCGAGCACGGAGGGCGGCGAGCCCGGCGATCTCATCGTCGTGTTCCGCGTCGAGCCGCACAAACTCTTCTCCCGCAAGAACAACGACCTCTACGTAGACGTTCCCATTCCCTTCCGCACGGCGGCGCTCGGCGGAAAGGTGATGGTCCCGGGGCTGGACGACGCGATCCCCTTTGACATCCCCGAGGGCACGCAGTCCGGGCAGACGTTCACGCTGCGCGGCAAGGGCCTGAGGACGAGAAGCGGAACGGGGAACCTCTATCTCCGCGCCGTGGTCGAGGTGCCCGCCCGCCTCACGAGGGAGCAGAAAAAGGCGCTCGCGGACGCCATGGAGTCCGTCGATCTCAGGCAGTTCGACAAGTCGAAGAAGTATTCCGACACTCTGAACGCACTCTACGGCAAGGACGCGTACTGATATGATCCATTCGCTTTCCGGAGGCGTCCTCGCCGACGGCGGTCTGTATACCTTTGCCAAAGTGGAGCTGCGCGCGGGGCCGCGCTGGTTCCTCTCTCCCTTTCCCGTCAGCGTGGGGGAAAGGGTCCTCGCACCCTCTTCGGCGGGCACGGAGGAGGGGACCGTCCTCAAAGTGGAGGTCTGCACCCGCCAGACGGCGCCCATTCCTGTAAACCGCGCCGAAGAGTTGGAAAAGAAGGCGGAAAATCCTTGACAGCGGGTGCGGAACATGCTATGATGGAGGGGACATAGGGGAGTAATCGGCCCGCGCGAGCGGGCGGCAGCGTCCACACATTGCGGCTCTTTGCCGCGGGTTCTGCATGAAACGGTGAGACTTATGCACGGCTTTTTCCGTGCGTAAGTTTTTTTTCACGAATTCGCCCCGTGCGCGGAGGAAATATGGAGGTTTGGGACATCCTGCTGATCGGCGTGGCGCTCTCAATGGACGCCGTCGCCGTGGGCATGACGGACGGCATGGCAGAGCCGCGGATGGGGGCCGCAAAGTCCTTGGCCATCGCGCTCTCCTTTGCCTTCTTTCAGTTCGCCATGCCCATTGCGGGGTACTACTGCGGATACGCCTTCTCCGAGACGGTCGGCAAGATCGCCCCGTGGCTCTCCTTTGCGCTGCTCTCCTTCATCGGAGGCAAGATGATCTTCGACAGCGTCATGGAGGGGAAGAAGCGGCCGCTCGCGCGCCTCTCCGCCCGCAGGAAGCTGACGGCGGGCAAACTGCTCGTCCAGTCGGTCGCAACCAGCCT
>CANQOY010000035.1 GCA_947625605.1 uncultured Clostridia bacterium
TTTGCTTTGCCTTCGGCTGCGGCGCGCAAATACGATAGGATAGAGTATATTATAGGTGAAACGATGGAACATCTTGAATTGGACGAAATGCAGCGGTATCACTTTCTGGAAGGCACCCATGCGTTCGCTTATCAGTGCATGGGCGCGCACCTGTGCCAGCGCGACGGTGAGACGGGCGTCATGTTCCGCGTTTGGGCCCCGGCGGCCAGGCAGGTGCGCACGCAGGGGGATGCCTATGCGCACGCTGTCCTGCGCGGATATGTGGACACATGCGGGAGAGATCTCCCCAACTACGGGCAGGAATCGCTCCGCAGCTTGTACCGCGAGATGCGCGGGCTGAAAAATCCCGCCGTGATCGTGGACTGCAATCACTCCAACTCGGGCAAGGATTTCCGCAGGCAGGAGGAAATTTGCATGGAGGTCACAGGCCTTGCCGCGCGCGACGGGGAGATCCGCCGCTTCGTGAAAGGGTTCATGATCGAGAGCTTTTTGGAGGAGGGGCACCAGCCCTGCGGCGGGGAGTTCGGCAAGTCCGTGACCGATCCCTGCCTCGGCTGGCCCGATACGGAGCGCCTCCTTCTCCGCCTCGCCGAACGCCTCTAAAAGAGGGCGAGAGCCAGAAGATAGCACACGCCCGCCGAGACGGCTCCCTGCGCGAGCTTGACGGCGGCAAAGGGGAGCGCCCTGACGTTCGCCTTGGAGAGAAAGGCGAGCTGCTGCACGAGCACGCACAGCCCGCCGAACGTGACGAGAAAACAGCAGAGCGCAAGCGAAAGCGCGGAGGGGGAGCGCGAGAGAAGCATGCACCCCGAGGTCATTTCGAAGAGCCCGCGCAAGACGCCTTCCGCGGACGGCGAGAGGTCAAGAAAGGCACCCATGTCCGAGAGCATGGCTCCAAAAGCGTAAAAAACGGCGATCGCTGCGCCGACGCTCAAAACGGATAAAACGGAGTTTAAGAGGATGTCTGAGAGGGAGAGCGGAGCGCTCGGAAGGAGGGGACTTTTCGCCGGTTGCGGCTTACGGAAGAGCCGCAGAAAAAGGGCGACGAGATAGATCCCGGCCAAGTGCGAGGCAAACAGGATCCAGCCCGCCGCCGCACTGTGAAACATTCCGCCGCCCACAGCTCCCACGAGGAATGCGGGGCCCGACGTCGTAGCGACCGCCGCAACGCGCTGCGCCTCCTCGGGCGCGATCAGCTTCGCTTCGGAGAGGTCGAGCACGGTCCGCGCCCCGATGGGGTATCCCGAAAGGGCGGAGAGGATGGCCGCCGAGCCGCCCGCACCCGAAACGCCGAACAGCCTTCCCGCCGCAGGGGCGATCCTCGCCGAGACGCGGCCGAAGAGCCCGAGCTTTGTGAAGACCGCCGTCAGAACGAGAAAGGGGAGGGTCGCGGGCAGAACGCTCACCGCCCAGAGCGAGATCCCCTCCGAGACCGCCTTGGCATACCGCGCGGGGAAGGCGAGAAAGAGCGCCATCGCCGCGAGCGTTGCAACGGTCAGCGCCGCTCTGCGGAATTTTTTCACAAAATCCATACAAGATAAATATGCCGGACAAGCAGGAAATATGAGGAAAAAGAAATTGGGGCTTGCGCTCGGTGCAGGCGGTTCGCGCGGCATCGCGCATATCGGTTTTTTACAGGCTTTGGAGGAGGCGGAGATCGTCCCCGACTATATCTGCGGCAGCTCGATGGGCGCCGTCGTCGGCGGATGCTATGCGGCAGGGATCACGCCCCAAAAGATGAAGGAGCGCGCGCTCGGCCTCAAACTCGGCAAGATCGCCGCGTTCAATCTCGCTCCCTACCACAGCAAGGGGCTCATGCAGCTCACGCGTGCGCGCGAACTGCTCGAAACCCTCATCGGCGGCGCGACGTTCGCGGATTTGAAGATCCCGTTTACCTGCGTGGCGACCGATCTCAAACGGGGAGAGACCGTCGTCCTCGGCGAGGGGAACCTGATCGACGCCGTGCTCGCCTCGGGCTCCATCCCCGGCGTTTTCACCCCCGCCCGCACCGAGAAGTACGACATGCTCTCGGACGGCGGCATTTTGGAGCGCGTTCCCGCCGCGCAGGTCAAGGAGATGGGCGCGGACGTCGTCGTGGCCGTGGACGTTCTCGGAGATCTTCTGGCGCGGCAAATGCCCGAAAATCTCCTCGGCACCGTGCTCCGCTACATTGATATCATGGATACCCATCTCACCGCCCGCACGCGCAGCGAGAGGAAGTATATCGACCTCTGGCTCGAACCTGATCTCGGCGATCTCGACCAATACAAGGTGAAAGACCTCGACGTCGCGTATGAAAAGGGCTACGAGCTGGGGTCGGAGAACGTACAAACCATCAAAAAGCTCCTCGGAGCGTGACCTTTCACACCCGGATGACTTATGGACTTGTTTGATTTTAACGACAACGAAGAGCGGGCAAAACCGCTTGCGGAGCGCATGCGCGCCTCCACCTTACAGGATTTCGTCGGGCAGAGACATCTCATTGCGGAGGGCTCTCTGCTCCGCCGCGCGATTTCTCTGGACCGCCTCGGAAGCTGCATCTTCTGGGGCCCTCCCGGCTGCGGAAAGACGACGCTCGCGAACATCATCGCGGCGCAGACGAACGGGGATTTCATCAAACTGAACGCGGTCAACGCGGGCGTGGCAGACGTCAAGAAAGCGGTGGAAAGGGCGCGGGACAACCTCAAAATGTACAACCGCCGCACCTACCTGATGCTCGACGAATGCCACCGCTTCAACAAGACGCAGTCGGATTCCCTCCTCCCCGCGATCGAACAGGGCACCATCCTCTTCATCGGCTCCACGACGGAGAATCCCTATGCCTCGATGACGCCCGCCATCGTCTCCCGCTGCCGCGTGTTCCACTTCGAGGCGCTCACCTCGGAGGATATTCGGGGCGCGCTCGTGCGGGCCCTGCACGACAAGCGCAAGGGGCTGGGCGAATACGAGACCGAGGTGGACGAGGACGCGCTCACCCATCTCGCCGTCACGGCGGGAGGGGACCTTCGCACGGCGTACAACGCCCTCGAACTCGCCGTGCTCACGACGCGGCCGTCCGCAGACGGCAAGATCCACGTCACGCTTGCAGACGCCGAGCAGTCCATCCAGCACAAGGCGCTCTCCTATAACGAGGACCTGTATTACGACATTCTCTCCGCGTTCTGCAAATCTCTCCGCGGGAGCGACGCCAACGCCGCGCTCTATTACGCCATGCGCCTCATCGAGGGGGGATGCGATC
>CANQOY010000036.1 GCA_947625605.1 uncultured Clostridia bacterium
ATCAAAACAATGATGACTTCGAAAGCGCCACGGTAACGCAGGAGAACGGCGGCGACGTCATCACCCTTGTGTACGGCGAGAAGCTCACGACTTCCGTGATCTTGCCCACAGTCTCCAAGGGCAACCCCGGCGACTTCGCCTTCCTCTATTGGTACAATGAGGCAGATGAGAACACGCCCGTTCTCGAAATCTCGCCCGATCAGGTTTACAGTGCCAACATCAAGGCGCATTTCAGCGCGAAGCTCGTTGAGCTCACCGGCGTGCATCTCGAAACAGAGCAGAAATCCGAAGACGGCGCGACGGTCACCGTTCCCTATCTCGTCATCGAGGGTACCTTCCAGGCGGCCGAATCCGTCTATCTCTTCCTCTATGAAGGGAATCCGCCCCCTGTCGAGCTCACAGGTCCCACGATCGATGGCGGCGTGCGCGATAAGGCCTTCACCCTGAAGTTCGATCTCCGCGAACTCTCCGCAACCGATAAGACGGCAAACAGCTACATGGGCAAGTGGATGGATATCCGCTTCCGCGCCGAGATCGGCGGCAGAACAGAGGATATGGATATCAACCTCGAACGCTATGCGGAAGATTTCGTCGATCTCGATGAGAGGATCAACGACGGGACCTATGTGTATTCCTTCAAGACGCATACGCCCGATAACACCACGCAGAAGAACCTCAAAGTCGTGTTCGAGAGCTACACGCCCGACGTCTACAACTACACGATGACCGCCGGCACCGATGAGGAAACCGGGGCTCCCACCCTTACCATCTCGGGTACCGTCTATAACGAAGAGTACTACGGCAAGACCGCCCACATCAATTGGTGGATATCCTCCAATGTAGACGGCTACGACGTGATCGGAGACGACGGTACGTGGAGCATCACGTTCGTGCTCACGCAGGCGAACGGCTGGGCGTTCACCACGAGCGGTTACGCGCACTTCAACATTATCGAGTCCGAAGAGGATTCCACGGTGGTCTGGGCGGATGATGACGGGCAAGGCAACAGCAACTTGCATAATGCCCTCTACAACGGCCCCGCGCTCGATAAGCAGTACAACGGCATCGGCCTCATCACGAACGGCGCGCTCCGCATCGCAAACAGCGATAACACGGCTGAGTACTTCTTCGGAAAGGGCACTTGGGGCGCCATCGTCTACTACGGCCGCGAGATCGGCAGAAGCTTCAATTACGATCCCGCCATCGCGCTCAAAGTCGATGATATGGAGAATCCCACCAAGATCTTCTACGTCGTCACCGTCACCGTCGAAGGCTGGACGGAGGAAGAGCTCGGCGCGCTCCTCTTCGGCAACATTGATAGCTCTCGTGACGTCTATGAATGCACCGAGGTCGAGGAAGTCACCACGGGCGTCTACCGTCTCTGGTTCGATATCACCGCTTACGAAGGCGGCCAGCTTTGGCCCAACCTCTACAATGCGGATGATTCCAAGTTCATGGAGATCAGAGGCGCTACGGATGATCTTACTTCTCTCTATGCCGTCACCGGCGAGAAAGCGTTCACCATCAAGGTGGAATATGCGGGCGCTTGCGTAGTTCCCGACGCCGAACACGAGGCAGGCAGCCGGAATCCCGAAACCGCCGATCCCGATAATTGGCCGGAAGTCACCCCCGTTCCCGGGCCCGGGCCCGATACGCCTACGTTCCCCGAAGGCGTGACTGCCGACCAAACCGGTGGAGCTGCGAAAGCTACTGCTTTCGAGAAGACGGCGGATAAGGTCCTCATCGGCTTGACGATTAAAGTGAACGGCGAAGTGACGGTTGACCAGTTGAAACTTCTCAAGTTGGGTAACCACGACGGTAACACACACATCATATTCGACTGCGTGGACGCGACGATTAGCGAAGACGGTACCGCCGTTCTGAAGTTCGACGTCACCGCTGCACGCACCAACGAGCTCTATTTGAACCTTTATATCGGCGGAGCTAACGATGCGACGAGATTTACCGAGCTCAAGAATGATGCGCACACTGCCGTTGACGGAGTCGAATTAAATGGCGTCTTCTACTCTATTCAGTATAGCCAGTGGCATAACTTACTTTTGAAGGCTGCGCCCGATATTACGATTTCGTACGACCAAACGACGTTGACGCTTGTGAATGGCAAGCCGACGCTCACCATCACCGGCACCTACAGGGGAACGCTGACCGAGAGCGATTTCGAAGTCGATTTGCAGAAGAACGATGATTGGGGATATGTCAGAGAGCTTCCCACAGATGTGACGTTAGAGGACGGCACCTTCACGTTGAAGATCGACATCAGCAAGGCGGAAGTTTACGAAAAAGAGTATGTCATTCATCTCAATGTCAAAGGCGTGACGAATGATATGCAACTCGCCGAAGCAAGCACGACATTTGGCGGTGAAGCGGTTGTCGCAGATGGGAAATCCTACAAACTTAGCGTTAAGGAAATGTGGGATCGCCACATACTCATCATTACCATTACCAACGCGTCGTAAGACACAAGAACAAAAAAGGCTGCCGCGCAGAAACTGCGCGGCAGTTTTTCTATTCCCGCCTCCTTGAACCTGCCCCTGTTTACGGGGGCGGGTGGCGCGGCGCAGCCGCGTCAGGTGGGGGTCGGTGCTTGTCTTTTCCTGTCATTCCGCCCCGCCCGCACGTTCTTATCGTTGTCCAAGGGCGGCACGAGCCCGTAAGGGCGAAGTACGACCGAGCCTGCGAGGGAGGAGAGAATCCCCTGAAACGAA
>CANQOY010000037.1 GCA_947625605.1 uncultured Clostridia bacterium
ATCAAAAACAGATAGCTCATGGGCAGGGTGAGAAAAAGGGCGCTGCCCAAGGTCGCAAAGGCGCAGACGACGTTGACGATGACGATCACATACGCCGCCACGAGAAAGTTCGCAAACCGCCTGAGGAAGGTCTTGTTGTACCGTCCCGTCTCGCGGATGGCCTGACGGACGGACTTCTTCTCCGCGATCATGGCGGGCATCCAGCCCGAGATCACGGCGAGCTTCAAGGCTTGCAGACAGATGCAGAGCGTAAGGAAGATGGAGAGGGCGAGGAGAACGGAGAGGAAATTCCACTCCACGCCCATGAGCGTGGGAAGCCAAAACGTGACCGCAACGCCCAGAGCCAACGAGAGAACATCGTAGACGAAGGCGATCGGCACATATACGAGCTGGTAGAGCGAGGCCTTCCCCAAACTTCTGAAATAGGAATCCGCGAAGCTGGTGCGGGAGAACGTGCTCATGCGGTCGTTCACCGTCCCGCCGAGCGCATACAGCGCGAGGCCGTTAAAGAAGCGCGCGAGAATGTACATGACGGCAACGCCGATCACCGAGCCCGCAATGGAGCCGATGTTGGCGCCGAGCAGGGCGATGAAGTCGGAGAGGCCCGTGCGGAAGGCCTCGGGCATCCCGCTCAAAACGGCGGAATCCGCCGAAAAGAGCGCGCGCATGAAGTCCTTTGCAAGCGTTTTCAGAGCGGTAAGTTCCGCGCTCTCGATGATATGGACGAGCCCGTAACGCAGAATGACGAAGGAGAGGCTGAAAAAGACCGCCCCCGTGATAAGACGGTACAACAGCAGCTTGAATACGCTTGAAAACTGCCCGACGGTGAGGCTGACGCTGTGGCGGAATCGCATTTAATACCCCCTGTAACTCTTCACCTCGTCCTCCCGAACCAACCTGTCCGCGGAGAAATAGACGGTCTCCATGCGCAGGGTAAAGCTCAAAAAGAGGAAGGCGAAGAGAATGGCTCCCACGATGCGGAAGAGCGCCGCGGGAAGGACGGACATCCCGCCGATGACGACAAAGGCCGCGCACAGCGAGACGGTATAGCTCAAAATCAGCGGCCAGCGCACCCCCATCATGAGGCGATAGGAGTAGACAAAGGCGATATACGGGCCGAACCCCGTAAGCTGGCGGCAGGGAAGCCAGAGATAGGCGATCGTCGCAACATAGACGAGCGCGTAAGAGAGCACGAGAAAGGCGACGATGAAGAGGAAATAGACGAGCCCCGTCGTCCGAATGGCGGAGATCGCGAAGGCCATGGCCGAAAGGATGACCGCCCATAGCTCATAGATCGCAACGTACCAGAGCGAGATCAGAAAGGCGGAGGGCAGGATCTGCAAAAATCCCCTCCCCACGCCGCTCATGGAACGCTTGCCGATGCGCATGTGCTTTTCCGCAAACGTGAGCAGAAAGGCCGTGCACCCCGCGACCGAGAGATAGGCAAACACGCTGTAAATCCCGCCGAGCACGGAGTCCACGCGGATAAAGCTGAAAGCCTTGAAGAAACCGAGGAAATCCATGCGCGGATCGCCCGTAAAGAAGGCATGCACGACCGCGCCGATCCCCGAATGGTCGAGGGACAGCGCGAGAAAGACGGCCGGCAGGATCGCAAACGGCAACACGAACCAGATATTTTTGAAGATGTACTTCCAGTGTCCGAATGCAGTACGCATAGTTTCCTCTATTATATAACAATTTTCGTGGGTTGTAAAGTGTTTTGCCGTTTTTTCTCGCGCGCCGCCAACGGAGCGGGCGAGCGGTTCCCCTTGGTCGATGAGGGGCGGAGGCGGCCTTCCCTTGCCCACCCCTTGAGGGGTGGGTGGCACGAGCATCGCGAGTGACGGAAGGGGTGGCGCTCTTTTTCGGAATGACACCCCCTCACCGCCTACGAAGCGGGCGAGTGTATCCCCTTGGTCGTTGACGGACTTCGTTTAAGGGGATTCTCTCACGGCTGCGCTGTTCGGAATGACAACGTGGGACAAGCACCAACCCCCACCACCGCCGTAAACGGCGGAGCCCGGTTGGGCGGCAAAAAAAGACAGGCCTCCGAAGAGACCTGCCTTTTTTTGTTCAAGCAGTGCGTTATTCCGCCGCCACGGGTGTGAGGGTCGCTTCGAAATATCCCTCGTCGTCTAAACCCAACGTAAGGGTATATGACGTGCCGCCGTCGGTAAACGTGACATTCCAAGTGCCGTCCTCGTTCTTCTCCCATGTTGCAGGGAGTTTCTCATCGGTATCTGCATCCGGATCATAGGCGTCGAACTCAAGGATATAATCTACGGTCAGTCCTGTTGTGGTCGAGTACGAATACAGGAAAAAGATGTCGATCTCGCCTTCATCCGTGGTCGCGGTGGCGTAGGCAAAGTACGGGAGGTCGCCAATCTTCGTTGCATCCGTCACATAGCCGTCTTCGTCGAAGGTAAGCTCATACACTTCCCCGGCATAAACATAGCTGCCAGACTGGAGGGTGTAACGCATAACCGCGATCACATAGGAGTTGTCGTCCGCGATAAAGCTGAAAGGAGGATTCATGGGAGTATCATTGTAGTAGTAATCGAAGGCAATGATCCCAAGGCTTTCAACATCCCCGCCCGCATTGTTGTAGGGGTAGAAGTTGTTCGCATAGACGTACTGGTAGATCCCCAGCACAACGCTCTCCGCTTCATCCTCTACCTCCGTATAGACGGTGATGATATCGAGGAGGAATGCCCCTCATCCTGCAAGAGATAGAAGCTGATCGCATAGGTATGGCCGCCGTTCTCATAGGAGACCATGTAGAGATACCCGTAGTAATCGAAGAGAACGTCCTTGACGCGGGTGAGGTCACTGTACGGAACGGTGAAATCGAACACGGCGTCCGTGTAGTCGAAATCGAAGTGGAAGGTGGTGTTCCCCTCTTCATCCGTCGCAACGATGATCGAAGCCTGTTCTTCATTGTAGTCCGTATAAGTGCCCGCTTCGATCTGATCGGCGTCCGACGCAACCGTGATGACAAACCCGGTCTTAGCGTCGTTCAAAGCGATCGTAATGGTGTAGACCGCATCCTCCGTCGTCGCCGTCCAGCTGCCGTCGTCGTTCTTCGCAAAGGTTGCGTCGATGACATGGACGCCGACCCCGGCTTCATAGGTACCCAAGCCATAGACCACGATCACTTGGAGTTCTTCCTGTTCGTCGAACGTATAGAAGAATCCAACCGCATAAGCGCTCGTGGTATCGACGCGGTAGCCGCTGGCTCCCTGCGTGGCGGTAAAGCCTGTGATGGCGCCGCTCGTCTCGTCTAACGTGAAATCGAGGTACCAATCAAGGGTGCTGTTATCGTCATACGGCGTGGTCCAGATCGCCCACTCGCCGTCTTCCGAGAAGATGGGATCATCCGCAGGGGTAAGGTAGCCGAGGTTGCCATCCAATACGATGTACAGACCGACGGACATATTTCCGAGCGTATGGCCGAACGCGTCTTCACCGACATAGGTGCTCACGAGAAGGACGAGGTCATTCCCATAGCCGTCGTTTGCCTCGAACAACTCTTCCAACGTGATCGAATAGATGAGGAGGTAAGCCGTGCCGTTGCCCTCCCAAGGATCCATATCTTCCGTGATGAGGAAGAAGTCAAATGCGTAATCTTTCCCGTCCGTCCCTTTGAAACCGACCTCATACAGCGTGCCGTAATGGATATTTTCGACTTCCGTCGCGATGGAGGAGAGATCGTCCACAAAGACATTGAGTTCCTCGCCTTCGCTATCCACCGCATCGAGCACGATCCAATACGTATCCCCGCCGACGACGAGATCGCCGATCGCGAAGTGGCCGAAGTAGATGCCGCTCGCGCTGCCAAGCAGATCTTCGATGAGGTCGGTGTAGAGGAACTTGCCGTTGATGGAGACGGTGCTCGCTTCCGCATCGTTGGGATCCCAGTTGAGGGTGATGGAGTAGCCGATCTCGTGTGCATCATAGAGGATGAGCACGAGATCGTAGTAATCATCCTGCTCGACCACAAGCTCAAGGCCGCCGACGGAAACGGGCTCGCCGTCCTCATCCGTGTAGGTGATCGTCGCGGGCGCGTTGAGAGCCGCAGTCCCGTCCGGCGTGAAGGAGAGCGTGATATCAAGGCTGGTTTTCCCGCTGTTGAAGAGGGCATGCCCGTTGATTTCGATCGTCTCGCCGTCCCAGCGATAGAGGGTGACGTCGCTCTCGTCCCAAAGATAGGTTTGAGCCGTTTCCTCGGGAAGCCGGACCTGCTCTTCTGTGACGGCGCCGGTATCGTAGTCTTGCACAAAGACGGTCGCCATGCGCTCGTCGTCAACGATGTAGTAGCCGAGGAGCTCGCCGTCCACCCAGAGGCCGTCTGCAAACACGACGGAGTTCATGAAGTCAGACGAGTAGAACGTCATGGCATACGCCGAATTGTCCACGCGGCGGAACGTCTTGGCCGCGGCGTCGAAGGAGATCAGGAACTCAAAGTCGTCGTTATAATCGGTGAGGATGAGATACCCGTCGCTCACGACCGTGGTGTAGATATCATGGTAGAAGCCAAGCGTGTCGATATAGTAGCCGTAGCCCCAGCCGTCCATGTGGAGCACGGTGAGGTCTGCCCCGACATAAACGCCTTCCATGTCCTCGTTGAAGAGGACGCAGAGGTATTTTCCATAGTAATCATTGGCGATGAGTTTGACCGTCCAGACGATCTCGGCCTCGGCCTCATTCATTTGAAGCGTGACCTCGTAGTTGCCGTCGTCCAAAAGGACCCACGTGCCATTGCCTACGACGGCGTCATCCGCGTCATGCAGCTCGACGGTGTTGCCGTCCGCCGCAAAGATGATGGTGAAGTCCTCAAAGCCTTCGACGGGAAGATAGCTGTCGTCCACGATGTCGTAGTAGTCCGCAAAGACGCCGCCCTGATCCATGAGAGCGAAAGTTTTTTCCTCACCCACGGTGAAGAGGAACCCGTTCCCCTCTTCCATATCCATGAAGTAGATCACGCCCTCTTCTTCGAGCCAATACACGCCCACATAGACGTTCTCGTCCGCATCGGTGTAGCGCGCCTGATGGTAGAAGCCGTCGAGTTCGAGCGTGGAGCCGTCATCCGCGTTGAGCGTGCCGTTCAGATCCTCGTCGAACAGATAGAAGTATGCTTCCTCAAACACAAATCCGAAGTCAACAACTTCATAGTAGAGCGTGAAGCGGAATTCCGTCGCATCCACGGCATCCTCTGCCGGGGTGAAGAGATAGATGGCGTCGCCGAACGCGGTCACGTCGCCCGTCTTGGCATAGGTGCCCGGGATCTCCGTCCCCGTCCCATCGGTAAAGACTGCGGAGCCGTTTCCGTTGAGGAAGAGCGTCTCGCCGTCGCCTTCGCCGTCGTAAGGATCGCTGTAAGTATAGGTGCGCGGCGCGTCATCAATGACGATAAAGGTAAAGGTGTACGTTTCGTCGTCGTTCGCCGTGATATGGACCTCGAAGTAGAAGTGGGCGTAATCCCTGCCGAGATAGGTCTCGAAATCGAAATATGCCACGTCCCCATCTTCATCCAGGATCGTGAAGCTGCCCTCGTAAACTTCGCCGTCCGCGGCAAAGTACAGGCCACCCATGCCCGTGATCCCAACGTCGCTGTACCAAATCTCGCCGCCTTCCGCGTCTCCCTCGGTCTCTTCGGTCATGAGGGTGTAGTTGAGCTCTTCGCCCTCGCCCTCGTCGATCGTATACACATAGTAGACGTCGAGGAAGCCGCTCCCCGTAGTAACGGCGCTCGTGAGGAAGGTGACAGACTGAAAGATATTGCCCGTGTAGCCTTCGGCAAGCTCCGTCTGTACAAAGGTGTAGAGGTTGAGCTCATCGCTGAGCGCTTCCACGGTGTAGTAGCCCGTCGCCGCGTGTTTTACAACTCCGGAAACGGGAGCATAGATCTCCGCACGGCGCGCGTCCTCGGGGATCGCGTCGCCCGTCACGGCGTCGTCATAGAGGACAATGATCACGGAGTACAAGGCAGGTCTGCCCTCTTCGTCCGCCATGAGCCACAGGTATTCGGTGAAGTCTTCATCGAAGGGCTCGAAAGTGGGCTTGCCGTCTTGGCTCTCGCCGAGGAGGAAGGACTGCGTCACGGTATCGCCGCCGTCCTCATAGAAGTCCACGATCGTGCCGAACACCTCGCTCTCGCGCACCCAATAGCTGCCCGTCGTCTCCTCGCCGTCTACGGTGAGGACGGCGCTGTCGCTGAACAGGGTGTAGCCGTAGAGTTCGAGCAGTGCGCCCGAACCGTCCGCGGCGTTATAGGAGCCCGCATAGTCGTCCTGCTCCACGTACACGGTCTGCCCGCTTTGGAGGGGAATGGTGAGGAAATCGAGGTCGTCGTGGCCGTCGAACTCGGCATGGATTTCAAGCATGCCCTCGCCGAAATTCATGCGAATGTCGTACAGGCCGTAGTACGCCTCATAGGTGTTGTAGTCCGCAAGGATCGCACCGCCCACGCCGTCGAGCGAGA